>CALUVE010000001.1 GCA_944324135.1 Candidatus Gastranaerophilales bacterium
GAGCTACCTTGCCATAAATTTTTTATCTTTATTCAATTTTCACCGGCTCAGTTGCTTCGAGCGTTGCTCTCACAATTTTTTTGCCTTGTTCGCTTCGCTTACAGAAGCTACCTTGCCATATAATCGACAGGTTTTATCTTCGCATAAAAGATTTTAAATTTCAAGCACTTTTTTATATGGCTTATATAGTAAATTCTGCAGGATACTATAAAAAGTCCGTCATTCTGAGGGTTTTAACCCGAAGAATCTTTTTTATTCAGATACTTCAACCTCTCACGAAACGATACTTAATCGTTTTGTGCGGCAGAGTGCTCAGTATGACGTAGTTTTGAAAATTTTTAGCGGAATTCTCTAAATAAGTTCCCGATTTTTTATTTATGTTATTTTTTTGTATAATCTTATTATGATTACTGATATGACGAAAGGGAGCCCGCTCAGGCATATTCTAATTTTTTCTGTCCCGCTGCTGGTAGGAAATATATTTCAACAGCTTTACAATATCGCTGACCTGGTAATCGTAGGGCGGCTTTTGGGGGTAGAATCTTTTGCTGCCGTTGGTGCAGTCGCTCCTTTATTCTTTCTTATAACTTTTATCATCGTAGGTTTTACAAACGGTTTTGCCGTTGTAACAGGTCAAAGATTCGGGGCAAAAGATTATCTCGGCGTCAGAGATTCCGTTGTTATCTCTACAATTCTCAGCACCATTGTAACACTGTTTTGCACGGTGCTATGTGCTTCTTTAATGAATCCTATTCTGCACTGGCTCAATGTTCCGGATAATATTTTTCATAATGCTTTCTGGTATATTGAAATAATTATTATCGGTTTGATTACAAATACTTTCTACAACCTGCTGGCTAGTATTATCAGGGCTCTAGGGGACAGCAAAACCCCTCTCTATATCCTTATTATTGCATCTGTTGTAAACATTGTTTTTGCGCTTATTTTTATTCAAGTATTCCACTGGGGAGTTCCGGGCTCTGCCGTAGCTGTTGTATTTTCCCAGACTATTTCCGTTATACTGTGTCTTTATTTTATCAAACGCAGCCTCCCTATTTTGCATCTGAAAAAACAGGACTGGCTCATTAAATTTGACAAAAAATTCTTTGATTCCGTGTATGAGCACTGGCGTATCGGTTTTCCAATGGCAGTACAATTTTCGATTATAGGAATTGGTATAATAATAATCCAGAGCGTCTGCAACACCTTTGGTTCAAACGTAATTGCAGCGGTGACAGCAGCACTTCGAATAGAGCAGATAGCGACCATGCCTATGATGTCTTTCGGAGTTGCACTTGCTGCGTATGTTGCGCAAAACTTCGGGGCGAGAAAATTTAAACGGATACGGCTCGGGGTTATTAAAACCTCTACAATAAATGTAATTTTAAGTGTTTTAATGGCTTTTATAATGCGGTTCTGGGGGACAAATATTATTTCTGCATTTATCGGCTCCGCTACCAAGGAAATCATTGACATAGCACACAGCTATCTTTTGATAAGCACTATTTTTTACTTTTTCTTAGGTCAGATTTTCATATACAGAAATGCACTCCAAGGTATGGGGGAAACCGTATTCCCGCTGCTTGCCTGTATCGCAGAACTTCTTGTCCGCTCCTTTGCTGCGGTATATTTAGCTGTAAAATTCGGCTATATCGGTATGTTTTATTCAGGCCCGATAGCCTGGGTCAGCGCATCTTCTATCATGTTTTTCGGATATTTCGGAAGCATCAAACACATTTTGTACAAAGTCAGAGCAAAATTACACAGTTAATTACTTGCCAAGATTGAAAATTTATGTCAAAATTCACATAGGTAAAAAACACGGGTACTAATGGTAAAAGGAGAGAAATATGTCAGCATTTATTGAAGACATTGTTGCACGCCAGATACTGGATTCACGCGGTAATCCGACAGTAGAAGTCGATGTAAAGCTTTCCGGCGGGGTGATAGGCAGAGCAGCTGTACCGTCAGGAGCATCTACAGGGATTTTTGAGGCATTGGAACTCCGTGATGGAGACAAACGTGTTTACGGCGGAAAAAGTGTTATGAAAGCCGTAAATAACATTAATAACATCATAGCCCCTGAACTTATCGGCGAAAAAGCAACCCATCAGAAAGAAATAGATACATTTATGATAGATATGGACGGCACTGAAAACAAGTCAAAACTCGGTGCAAATGCTATATTAGGTGTTTCTTTAGCGGTAGCAAAAGCTGCCTCAATGGCTTATGACATGTCATTATACAGATATCTCGGCGGGATAAATGCACTGACCCTGCCTGTTCCGATGATGAATATTCTGAACGGCGGCGCGCATGCCGACAACAATATAGATTTTCAGGAATTTATGATAGCACCTGTAGGAGCAGAAAACTTCCATCACGCTATCCAGATGGGTTCAGAAGTTTTCCATACGCTTAAATCAATTCTTAAATCAAAAGGGCTTGCTACTTCTGTAGGAGATGAAGGCGGTTTTGCTCCTAACCTTTCATCAAATTCTGAAGGTGTTGAAGTTATTATAGATGCTATCCAAAAAGCCGGCTATACAACCGACCAGATAAAAATCTGCCTTGATGTCGCCTCCAGCGAGTTCTTTGAAGACGGTATTTACAAACTCAAAGGTGAAAATAAAGAATTCACAAGTCCCGAAATGGCAGAATTCTTAAAAGAGTGGGTAAACAAATATCCTATAATTTCAATAGAAGATGGCATGGCAGAACAGGATTGGGACGGCTGGGAACTTTTGACAAGAGAAATAGGAGCATATTGCCAGCTTGTCGGAGATGACTTGTTTGTAACCAACACCAGACGCCTTGCAGACGGTATACGCCGCAAAGTTGCCAACTCTATCCTGATAAAAGTCAACCAGATAGGAACATTATCCGAAACACTTGATGCTGTATCAATGGCGCATGCTGCCGGTTATACTTCAATAATCTCACACCGCTCAGGAGAGACAGAAGATTCCTTTATTGCAGATTTAGCCGTTGCTGTAAACAGCGGACAAATAAAAACCGGTTCAATGTCTCGTTCTGACAGAATTGCCAAGTATAACCAGCTGTTACGGATTGAGCAGAAACTCGGAGCTGCTGCCAAATATCTCGGATTACAGGCATTTAACGGTCAAAAACCGCAGCAGCAAAGAATTTACGGACACTAGGGATAAACACCTTTTTGTTCCTTTCGGGCTTTGCCCTCACAAATGGCAAAAATATACTAAAAAGAAAGTTATCCGGAGGGTGGTAACTTTCTTTTTATGTTAAACTCTTTTCTTGTAACGATTTATTACATAATTAACAAAAAAAATTATTTTAGCGGTTTAATAGAATAAATAAAATTTTATACCTTAGACCAAGGAGTCAACTTTGATAAATAAAATAATACCTCAATATAATATAAAACCTGCGCAGCAAGACTTTAAAAAACAAAACTCTACCCCGCAGGGCAATACTAAAACTTATGTCCAAAATCCTTTAATGGATAAGGATTTTGCCAACTCATATAAAAGTTATGCCCTGAGTTTCAAAGGACAAGAAGAGCTGTCCGTAAACAAATCCACAAACAAAGAAGATATAATAAAATACTATGCAACAGACACTGCTATTGATTTTATAAATAAGACAAAAGAAATAGCAAACTCTTCCGGTCAAAATGAAATAAACCACTACCACGTCATGAAAGCTGCACTTATTGAAGCAGCAGCCGTAATAAAATCCCTTGATGAAGAACTGGTAGATTACGATTCACTGGACAGAAATAATATCATCGGACTTTTTGAGGGTTATACAACAGGCGAAATGTTCAAAGACCCTGCATCCAGAAAAAAAGTAAAAAAAGTACTTCAGAAAAAATTGCGTGAAGTTAACGGCATAATCAAAAAACTGCCAAAAGAAAAAATAAACCCGCATACTGACCATACATTATCTATAGGACTGATAAGCGATATTCTTGCATACCGTCAGAGCAGTGATGAGAGAATAGAAAATTTCAATATTGTAAACGCAGCTATTCATCCGAGAAACAAAGATGACGTAAGAAAATTTGCACACTCTGTAATATACGAACTTAACGACATCCTGATGCAGGAGAATAGTCCTTTAAAAAATCGTCCTCATTTCAGGAAATATGATGACAAAGCACGTAATATATGGAAAAACCTTTCGCTCGGAACAAATATGTATGTGACATTTGAACCACAAAAGACAACCCCGCAGTATTTTATACCGAGTATTTACCATGTTTTGCAGGAAGAAAACAACGGATTCGGGCGTCTTAAACCGGAAAATACACATATTGTAGAAATAAATACGTCTATAAAGGACAGCTACTTGCAGGAAAAAGTAAAACGTCTTGCACAAGACAAAACAAAAACCCATATAATCTTGATGTATCCTGCCAATATGCTTATGAATTCGGCATCTCTTGAGGAGACAAGCAGCGGAATTCTGGCATTTTCATCAGAATATGTAAACCTGATGAAAAACCCGCCGTCTAATATTAAATTTATAATGTTTGATACAAAAGATAACCTTTACAGACAACTCCAAAATCCGGTAATTCAGAATATGTACCAGAACTTTGAAGAAGCTTCTATTCCGGTATTGAGTACTGAAGATGTGATAAAAGAGTTTAAAGAACAACCCCTACTCACAAAAGACATCAAAAAAACGTTTACAAAAGGTGCTCTGGAAAAAACAGTCAAAGCTTCTGCAATGCTTGACGGGATTTTTCCGGACAAAACACAACGCCTGATGAAAAAAATCGTAAGCTACTACATTGATAAACGGGAAATTAACGAAAAAGATGTTACTGAATACGTTAAAGAAGCAAAAGACCTGTTCAAAAAGACAAACGATGACAGCTCTGTAGATATAATTTTTGATACCGGTAAAAGAATCAAAGACATTATAGGCAAGGAAGCAACTAAAAAAGAAGCCATGTCTATAGTCCGCCAAATTAGGTCAAACAAAATGGGAACAAAAGGGATAATTTTATATTCTTTAGACCCGATGGCAGGCAGCGGCAGAAAATTCACGGCTCAAGCAATAGCAGGAGAAGCAAAAGTACCTTACGTTGAACTTGATGCCAATTATTTCGGTTCCGAAAACGTTAACATTTTCGGCGAGACTTCAGCGCTTACACCGGAAGCAGCTATCAAAAAAGTTTTCTCTCTCCTGACAACACAGGCCGAAGCAAACCCTAATAAAGCCGCGGTACTTTTTATTGACAAATTTGACAACTTTATCCTCGGCGAATACCTGAACAGATTCCACCAGCGTGCAATGGCACAACTGATAAGCGAAATGGAAAAAGCCGAGAAATCAGGATTTAACATCCTTGTTGCAGGTTCAATTTCAAGAGCACAACTCGCAGTAGAGGCCGCCAGAAACTCCGTCAAATTTGTCGACCGTCTGGAGGTTACAACTCCTGCTTTCAGCAGCAAAGAGCGTGCAGAAGTTATACAGAACGCCCTTAAAGAAAACAAAATTAAACTTGCTGCCAAATCAAAAGAAGAACGCGAAAACATAATCCAATCAATAGCTATGACCACTACAGGTTTTCCGTTTACATATCTGAAAAACTTTGTAAAACGTGCACAGGCAGTAGCACTGGAACGCGGACACAAATCAGTCGGCAAAGATGACTTTACAGAAGCTTACCTACAGATTTCAACCGGCAGACCGGCAAATAATCATATTGAACCGCACGAAAAATTAATCATAACATCACATGAATGCGGGCACGCCGTAAACATTGAAGTTATGAACAATATGATTAAAAAACTTGGCAAACCTTGGCATATACCTGACAAAGTAAACTTTATAACCCTTGACCCGCGCGGAGTCTACGGGGGAGCAATGTATCACCATCAGGACAAAAACTCACAAAATTCATTTGAAAAATTATTCTCCAATATTGTATGCTCTTACGGCGGACATTCAGCCGAACACAATTTCTACGATATAGACGGTTCATACGGTATCAGCATTGATTTGCAAAATGCAACTGATCTGGCAGAAGCTATGATAACAGAAATGGGTCTTGGCAAACATACCGGCAAAATACACATTGACCCGTCTGACCAGCAAATATCCCCGATGAGAAAAGCCGCGCTGGAAGCGGATATGCAGGTTATTTTAAGAAATGCTGTCAACGCCTCCAATCTCATCACTGATATCTATGCAGATTTCAACAAACAGTTTACGAAAAAATATGCAGACAGCGTAGGGACAGGCAACTGTTTGATTGACGGCGATATTTTCAGAAAAGAACTTGCTGAATGGAAAGCTGCTCAAACTCCTGAAAAGCAGGAGGAATTAGCTTTGTTAGACAATATTCTCTGGGATATTATGGACAAAACTAAAAAAGGACAGCTCTACAGCTAATTTTTCTTGAAAATTAAGAAGTTATTCCCGTTCACAATAGATTTTTCCTGTGAATAATTCTCCTGGACAAATCCGCAAATCCCCAGTGCGTAATCCTTACATATATATTCAAAATAATAATCTTTCATATTTTTATTGTTGAAAATTATATAGTCAGGTTTATTTCGACGTAGATACGCAACGATATTATCTTCTCCGAAAGTTTCCACATACAGAGGAAGCATCGAGTTGTAAAAATCCTCAGATTCTCTATCAGCAAGAAAATTCACGATTAATCCCTCAGGAAAAATGACAAAATCAGCCCCTTTGGCAAATTTTTTATCAGCATAACCGATTAGAGCATTTACGGATTCCGAAAGATTTTTATTGGTAAAAATTGTTCCTTTCGGGGTAGAAATTTTATACTCAAGAGGTTTGAGCGCCTGAACATTCCCGTAAAAAACGGCAAAAGCAATAACAAAAACATAAAACGCAGTAATTTTCTGGAAATTCTTCGGCACAAAAGAAAACAACAACGCAAAAAATGCTGCAAGAACAACAGGCAGGTAATAATTCCCATAATTCATATAAGAAAGCCCCCAGAAAGCTTTTATACTAACCAGCACTGCTCCGGCACCAAGGATTAACAGATTAAAATCTTTCAACCTGAACAGCAACAAACCTGCCGTTAAAATTACGAAAAAAGAAAACGATGCAGGCGACATAAACGAAAATCCCAGACATATTGAAAGCGCAACAATAGTTTCCGAAAGGATTTTTCTTTTTTCAAACAGCGATGCACCCCATATAACCCCGCCGAGAGTTAAACCTGTTTTGATTAAACTGATAATCCAGACAGCTATGGCATTTTTATTAAAATAAACCCCCTGCGTCATATAAAAATACCTTAAAGTTTCACTCCCTGCCATCTTTTTAACAGTAAGGAGATAATTTGCAAAATCAGAAATCCTCATCCCCTGAACAAACAAAATCCCCGTACAAAAAACAGGAACGGCAAGCATTGCGCCAATAGTTTTCAGGATTTGTTTCCAATCTTTCCCCCTTGAAGCTGCAAAAATTATCAAAACAAGATAAGGGATAAAATCATACTTGCTTGCAGCAGCAAGCCCCCCTAAAAAGGCACTCAAATACAAAAAAACGCTGTTCTCTCCCTCTTTTACATACTTTATGAGGAATAAAAACGAATACAAAAATGCTACAAGTCCGTACATCATTCCCCAGGAATACGGGAACGTATAAGAAAATAAATTAACCGCACAAACACCTGAGGCAATTGTAAACACCCCTAGAGCAAAACTCAAAATATCAGAAAGATATTTGCGGGCAATAAAATAAACTCCGCAAACAGCAAGGACAGAACATACAGCCCCCGCCCCGTATAAAGTCAAAAGCGATACCCCGAAAACTTTATATAAAAGAGCATTCCAAAGATAAGAAAAAGGCCCGTAAATATTAAACAAATCTCTATACAGAACTTTCCCCTCCAGAATTCTTTCCGGATAATAAACCTCCCGCCCGAAATCAAGCAGAATTTCATGGTAATGCCCCGCAAATACGCACACAGCAGCAAGGGTTAAGATACACAATATAATCAAATATTTATTTTCAAAAATTTTGTTCATATTAATAAAATGTAACAAACATTTAATAAAAACGCAATTTTTTCTAAAAAATTAACTTTAAATACATGTGTAGAAAAGAAAACAGGTATGGTTATGTCTTGGATATCAGATTTAGATTATCTTGCAATGGCGGGTGTGCTGGACTTTGATGCAGCAGCATACGTTCAGGGTACAAAACCGCGCTATACAGGAAATCCGATGAATGTTCCGTTTGTGCCGGACATGCCTCAGATGTCACCGTTTAATGTTACACCTCATACAGATGAATTTATAAACACCGATAAAAAAGATAACGAAATAGTAAAAAATGCTTCCTGGAAAAAATGGCTGTTTGGCGGAACAATCGCGGCTGCATTGTTATATGTAATCGGACGGGTTGCAGGGTTTAAAATAAAAATGCCTGCATGTTTAAAAAACCTCGGCACAAAAATCTCAAATCTGTTTAAACGTACCGGACGCGGCACAGGAACTCCTGCTCCGTAATGGTGTTAAATTACCAATCCGGAAGAAGTTTATTTCTTTATAACTTCAATAAACTCGTAATCATTGAGATACGGCATATGAGCTTCCGTAATCAGTTCTCCCGGAAGCAGAATTGCAATCCCCGGAGGACATTCTGCGATAACTTCTGCAGAAATTCTGCCGATAGCCTGTGATTTTGGAATTGTCTCTTTTTCAGAATAAAAAGCTTCTCTCAAACTCATCTCTATAATCGGAGTGAGCATAGGCATATGTTTTTTATTCTCAAGATGACAAATGTCAGAATAATGTGTTTTATCAATAGTTTTCAAGCTGTCTACAAGATATTGTATATCAGAACGTTTGTTGCCGATATTTGATAAAAGCAACAAACCCGCATCTGATGCACTTTCAACCTCTATATTAAAATCAATTTCCAGAATGGATTCAAGTCTTTTGCCTGACAAACCGTCAGCTTTTATGAATACTTTTGTAATATCAGTTTTATAGCCAAAGTCCGGTTTAAGGTGGTGGATATGTTCCATTTTGTCGATTTCACGGCGGAGAAACTTAGCGTTAGATACAGCGCGTGCGAGTTGTTTTTTGCCGCGCGGGCTTTCAAGATTTGCACGGGCAGCATCAAGGCTTGCCAGAAGCATCAAAGACGGACTTGTTGTATGCAAAAGTTTTAACGCTTTTTCAACCGCATCAGCATCAAGCATTGAACCATGCGCGATATGGAGCATAGAGCTCTGACTCATAGAGCCGCCGGTTTTGTGGAGTGAATGTACAACCGCATCAGCTCCCAGATGAAGAGCGGATGTCGGAAGATGCTCGTTAAAATTCCACAGACAAGCGTGAGCCTCATCGACTATCAGAGGTACGCCGTATTTTTTACATATTGCAGAAATAGCTCTGATATCCGACACAACACCCTCATAAGTCGGGTTTGTAATCCATACCATAGAAACATCATCATGGGTTTTGAGCATTTCTTCAACAGATTCAGGGTTTACATTCCCCCAGATGCCCCAATCCTCAAAACGATTTGGGATAAGCCAGAGCGGTTCGGCACCGGAGATAATCATACCGGTCAGAACAGAACGGTGGCAATTGCGGTTAGTAATAATTTTTTGACCTTTCTTTGTCAAACCCATTGCAAGCGCAAGGTTGCCGGCAGTAGAGCCGTTTAGAAGAAAGAAAGTTTTCTTTGCGCCAAAAGCTTTTGCAGCAAGCTCCTGCGCTTCTTTTATAGGACCCGTCGCAGGATGAAGTGTACCAAGGTTGTCAAATTCATCCGTTGTATCAACACAAAGCGCCTTACGGCCTATCAGGTTTCTAAATTCCGGCAGCGCACCGTTACCTTTTGTATGTCCAGGGATATGGAACTGATAGGTAGGGTTTTCGTAAGCTTTTTTCAGGGCTTCTACTATTGGGGCAGCAACTTTTGTTGACTGTTTTCTTTTAGTTATTGTTCTTGTTACACTTGTCATAATTATAATATACAATAAAAAAATTATGAATTTCAAGTACTTTTATGATATAGTTAATATTTGTGAACCGTATTTTTGGAATAGCTATAATAATTTTGGCGTTATTGCTTGCCCCGCCGGCATTTGCCATCTCCAAAGGGGGTAAGATTAAAGCGGTTGAACTTCCTGAAAAAACTCAGGAAGTTGTTGAACTTGACATCTCCAAATCTGACACCAAACATAATAATCCGTATGAAAATGACCGTGCTCTGGACAACGTAGATGTCGAGTTTTCTATGTTTGACAACCTCATAGATAAAGATAAAGACAGCGAGCACCCTTTTAAGATAGAAGAAGAATCTTTATTCGGACGGATTTACAAAAAAGAATTAACCAGAACTTCGATACCGTCATATCTTTTGCAGGACGAACTGACTTTTAAATATAAAAAAGGTCCTGTGGACAAAGTTCAATTTTACGGTGCATTTCAGGGAAATTTCAACAGCTTGTTCACCCCGTCGGATTACGATACCGAGTATGATTTGAATGTTCTGGAAGCCGGTGTTATCGGTGATTTTAAAGATAAAAACACTGATTTTAAAATGCAGTTAAATTTTAAAAATTCGGAATACTACACATTTTTACAGGGACTTGTGACAGATGCTTATATTATGAACACATATATTCCGCACCACAAAATAATTGTCGGTAATTCCAGAAACCAGGTCGGAGTTGACGGCGGTGCGAGCACCTACACTCTGCCGTTTGCGTTTCGCTCACAGATAGCCAGAAATTTCGGTAACACAAGAGCTTTAGGGCTTCGTGTTGTCGGAAATTACGACCTTGTGGACTACAGTTTGGCATTAAACACTTCTGACAGATTTTTCAGAACATTTTTTGCAGGCCCTGAATTTACCGGCTGGGTAAACTTAAAGCCGCTCGGCAAAACTGACGGAAAATACGGCAATTTTGTTATAGGCGGAGGCTTGAACGCAGGGCATAATAACACTGATTACGTTGTCGGAGGTGCGTATGTCGGTTATTCCTACAAAAAGTTTGCAGCTAATTTTGAATATTCAATCGCGGACGGATACAACGGACGAATTACAAGCACTGATAAAGCAAGCGGGTTTTATACAACTCTTTCCTACAGAATTACCCAGAAACTCCATATCCTTGCAAGATTTGACCAGTTTGACCCGAACAGAGACATCTCCGGCGATTTAAAAAGAGAATATACAGCAGGGCTTAACTACTTTATTAAAGGTCAGGCACTCAGATTAATCCTGAATTATGTATTCTGCCAGAACGAAAACACTGAGGACAGCCACCGGATTATTCTCGGAACACAAATTGTTTTATAAATTAACAGCAGCAATATTACTTTTTGTTAAAAAACGGGGCTTAAACCGTGTTTTTCTGCTAAAATAAAGCTTGTAAATATTATAGGGATTTATGGGACAGGTACTAAGAAGAGAAAATGTAGCTAAATTTGTCGAAAATCTGCACAGGAGCGGGAAAACCGTTGTTGTGACAAACGGCTGCTTTGATATTCTGCATGTCGGACACGTACGATATTTGCAAAAAACAAAGACTTTTGCGGATTACCTGATAGTACTTTTGAACTCTGACAAATCAGTCCGTGCTATAAAAGGTGAAAACCGCCCTATAAATAATGAGAATGATCGTGCGGAAATTTTATGTGCATTGAGCTGTGTTGATTATGTTGTCATGTTTGATGAAACAAGCCCGCGGAATCTTCTGGATGAAATTAAACCTGATGTTTATACAAAAGGTGCCGATTATACAATGGAAACCCTGCCTGAGGCAGATATTATGCGCAAAAACGGAACTCGTGTTGAATTTATCGAGTTTGTAGAGGGAAAGTCGACGACGGGGATAATTAATAAAGTGAATAGTGAACAGTGAGTTGTGAATATAAAGGAGAAAAAAATGAAAACTTTTTCGGTAGAAGAAATTACACAAATTGTAGGCGGTATGCTTACCAAAGTTCAGGATGCAAAAATTTCACAAATAGCGCCTCCGCTTTTGTCTGATGAAAATACCCTTGCACTTGCACTCGGAGAAGAAGAAATTGCAAACCTTGCAAAATCAAAAGCAAAAGCCGCTCTTGTTCCTTTAGGCGTTCAAATCGACGGCTTGACAACTATTGAAGTTGAAAGACCAAGACTTGCTATGATGAAATTGTTGAATTTGTTCTATGTTGCACCTGAGGTTAATCAGGGTATCCACCCGACTGCAGTTGTTCACGAAACAGCCAAACTCGGTCAAAATGTTCAAATCGGACCTAATGTTGTAATTTCACACGATGCCGAAATCGGTGACAATACTAAAATCCTTGCTAATTCATACATTGGCGGTGGTGCAAAAATAGGCAGAAATTGTTTCTTCCACCCAGGTGTAAATATCGGAGACAGAGTAAAAGTCGGTAATGATGTTATTCTTCATCACGGCGTTTCTCTCGGTGCGGACGGATTCAGTTTTGTTACAGAAAACCCTGACAATATTGAACAGGCAAGAAAAGATGGTTCTATTAAAGAAGAAAATGCCAAACACGTTATTTTCAAAATTCCGTCAATCGGCTCAGTAAAAATCGGAAATAATGTTGAAATCGGCGCTAATTCTACAATAGACCGCGGCACTATTGAAGACACCGAAATCGGCGATGATACAAAAATTGATAACCTTGTTATGATTGGTCATAACTGCCGTGTAGGAAAAGGCTGTCTGATTGTTTCACAGGTTGGTATTGCCGGAAGCTGCGTAATTGGTGACAGAGTTGTAATTGCAGGTCAGGCCGGTCTTGCTGACCATATCGAAATCGGTTCTGACACAATTATTACGGCAAAAGCAGGTGTTACAAAATCTTTCCCTGAAAAATCTATCATTGTCGGTATTCCGGCTGTTCCGAGAAAAGAATTTATCAAACAGCTGAAAACAATGAAAGACGCTCAGGAAATCTTTGCTAAATTCAGAAAATATGAACCTATGTTGAATGCGTTTGAGGAAGCTCATCAATAATGATTACAATAAAAAAAGAAATTTCAATATCAGGAAACGGCTTGATGAAAAACAAGCCCTGTACTGTTACATTTTTCCCGTCAAAAGAGGGGAAAATCAGATATTTTGTGAATGGTGCGGAAGCTTTCACGGCTGATGTCGACAATGTGTATTCAACAGACCACTGCGTGACTATGGGAAACAAAGACGCAAAAGCAATGCTCACAGAACATCTTTCTGCAGCACTTGCTTTCTGCGAAATTGATTCTGTGGACATCTGCATGACAGAAATGGAAGTTCCTGCACTTGACGGCAGCTCCAAACAGTGGGTTGAGCTTTTTAAAAAAGCCGGCATTGATAAACCGCTCCTCCAAAAAACAAAATATTACACAGTTTCAGAGCCTGTTTATTACCTGAACGGCAAGACAAGTCTTGTAATTTTGCCTGATGATGAGTTGTTTATTTCATACGCAGTAAACTATGACCATCCGGATTTATCCAATCGCTGGGTAAACTTTAACCCGAAAAATAAAGAGGAAATTATAGAGGCGAGAACTTTCGGATACTATAAAGACCTCAAAAAATTCCAGATGCTCGGGTTTGCTCAAGGTGTTACGTTTGAAAACACTGTCGGGCTTGAAACCAGCGGCTACACCACAAAATTGAGAAGTCAGTATGAACCTGTTAAGCATAAAATGCTTGATTTGATAGGCGATTTATATCTGACCGGTGTTAACCCGCTCCACCTCAAAGCTCAAATTCTTGCCAAAGAAGCAGGACATGCAGTACATATTAAAACAGCTAAAATGCTAAAAGATAAGTTAATAGAATATAAAAAGTAAGGAGAGAAGATGACAGAAGAAACTAAACAAGAAGCGTTTACGCTTGACACAATGCAGATTATGGAAATGATACCGCACAGATATCCATTCCTTTTGGTAGACAGAATCACAGAATGTGTTCCGGGCAAATATGCTAAGGGATACAAAAACATGACTATGAACGAACAGTTCTTCCAGGGACATTTCCCGAACAATCCTATTATGCCGGGCGTTTTGCAGCTGGAGGCTATGGCTCAATGCTCAGCACCTATTTTAATGTCTATGCCTGAATTTGAAAGTAAATTGACTTTGTACGCAGGAGTTGACGGCGTTAGATTTAAAAATATTGTGAGACCCGGCGACAGATTTGATATGGAAGTTGAACTTATCAAAATCAAAGGCCCTGTTTGCAAAGCTCACGGTGTCGGCAAAGTTGACGGCAAAATTTGCGTTGAAGCTGATATGACTTTTGCTTTAAAATAATAAGTTACTAATAAAAAAATAAAAAATACAGGAGGGTTGAATAAAATTATTCAACCCTCCTGTATTATGCTTGCTATGTTGTCATTCTAGGCGTAGCGAAGAATCTAATAATTTACAGAGATTCTTCCCCTCCTGAATGTTTAATCGGGTTCAGAATGACAGATTGTAAATATAAACGCTTTCTCACGCTTCACTATATCATTTGTTTAATTATATTTTTAGTCTGCTCACGGATAGCAGCATCGACTGAAAAAATCTCATCTATAGTCGGATTTTGTATGACTTTGTGGGAGGACATCATTTTTTCTACAATTGTATATATATCGTAGAGTTTAATTTTTCCGTCTAAAAATGCAAATACTGCCTCTTCATTTGCGGCGTTCAGGCATACGGTTGAAGTCCCGCCTGTTCTGCCGGCATGGTATGCGAGCTTGATGCAAGGGAATTTTTCAAAATCAGGTTTTTCAAAATCAAGCCGCGCAATTTCTGCAAAACTAAAGCTTTTTGACTTAATACCCTCAAGTCTTTCCGGATACGTAATCGCATATTGTATCGGAATATGCATACTCGGGAGTCCGAGCTGCGCTATGACGCTTCCGTCTTTGTATTCCACGGCGGAGTGGACAATGCTTTGCGGGTGGATAACCACTTCTATATCGTCGTAATCAAATCCGAAAAGATGATGAGCTTCTATTATTTCAAGCCCCTTATTCATAAGGGTTGCACTGTCTACCGTAATTTTTTTACCCATATTCCAGCGCGGATGGTGAAGAGCCTCTTCTACCGTTGCGTTTTTTATATCATCAATTGTTTTATGCAGAAAAGGACCGCCGGAGGCTGTTATTATGAGTTTATCCACAAAGTTTATGTCTTTTATACACTGATGTATAGCGCTGTGTTCGCTGTCTACAGGCAGAATTTTCACCCCGTGTTTGCGGGCTTCGCTCATTACGATATCCCCTGCCATCACAAGAGTTTCTTTATTGGCGAGCGCTATGTTTATATTATTTTTTATTGCGGTAAGAGTCGGCTTAAGCCCTATTTTGCCGGAGCAGGCAACCAGAATTATATCATTTTCTTTATTTGAACAAATCTCTTCCAGACCGTCAGAGCCGTGCAGAATTTTTGCACCGCTGACAGTAAGCTGAGAGGTTGAGTTATGACAAATATATTTCGGCTTAAATTTCTCAGCCTGTTTTTTTAATAATTCTGTATTTGAACCGCCGGCAAGTGCCAGAATTTCAAACTTATCCTTAAGTTTTTCTATAACTTCTAAAGCTTGAGTGCCTATAGAGCCTGTTGAGCCGATTATGCTTATTTTTTTCTTTTCCATAATTTTATTTTATCATAACCTCTTTTTTTAATTTTAAAATTCTGTTATAGGAATTTTCTATTTTTTCTGATAGTTCGGAATTCTTAAGAGATTTTTTATAAACCTCTTCAATCGCATTGATTGTTTCTGGTGCGGAATTCCTCATAATAAACATATCAAGCCCTGCGAGTATTCCCTTTTCAAAAGCATCCGCAAGCCCGTATGCCGCAACACCTTTCATTTCCATATCATCGGAAATTATTACCCCGTCAAAGTTCAGAGTATTCCTCAAGTAAGACAGCGCATTTTTGCTCAATGAAGCCGGAATCACATCTTTGTCAAAGCATGTACAGTGAAGATGTGCTGCCATAATCATTTTAATTCCGTTTTCAACTGATGCTTTAAACGGTTTTATATGAGTTTTTTCCATTTCATCAAGCGGCAGGTTAATCTCAGGCAGCGTCAGGTGGCTGTCAGAGTCTGCATCACCGTGTCCCGGATAATGTTTAACGCATGGCAGAATCCCGTTTTTCAAATACTCATCAGACACAATTTTTTCTGCTTTAATAACCTCCTCAGGATTTGAGGAAAAAGCGCGTTCTCCGATTATCGGGTTTTCGGGATTTGTATTTGTGTCGATACAGGGGGCAAAGTTAAGGTTCAGCCCGTAGCTTTTTAATTCTTTTGCTATTTCTGCTGTCTGGTTTTTAAGAAAATCTTCTCCTTTTTCAAACGCAAATTTTGCGGAGAGGTATTTTTTCCCGCCGTGAATGTTTTCTGTCCGCTCGACCCTGCCACCCTCCTCATCTATACTCAAAAAAGGCGGTAGTTTGGAAATCTCTTTGAGGTGAGCTGTCAGAGCTTTTAACTGGCTGGGGGTCTGAATATCTTTTGTAAAAAAGATTATCCCGCCCAAGCCGTTTTTCAAAGCCTCTTCATACCCTCCGCCATCTAAACCGAGGATGAACATCTGGTATAATTTTTCTTTTCCTGATAGCATTTATGAAACCTTTTTATAGAACGGTAAAAATTCCGAAAATTTACCTGTTTTTACAACCTCTTCTATCTTCTCCAGAATAAGTTCCAAATCTTCTTTAGACGGAGTTTTAAGAGTAGACGGAATTTTTATGTCATCTGTTTTCTGTGCCTTTGTAAATCCCTCATTTTCTGCGAGAAATTCTTTGTACTGTTCAAGAATTTTGTATAATTCAGGGTCTGCGGCTTCTTCTTTTCCAAGATAATATTTTGAATCTTTTTTTACTCTTTCAAAATAGTTCTCGATATAAACAATCTCCTCCATTGTGATATCGTGAGAGTAGTCTCCGCCATAGCAGAAGTTGTTTAATAACGGCATAGAACCTTTGTTTTTTATATATATTGCCCACAAAAGACAGCCGAGATAAAACCCTATTGTGTCTTTCAAAAGCGCATTAATTTTAGGGAAACACATTTTGTAGCAGTTTTTCCGCTGATTAAAATTTCTGTATCTTTCGATTGTATAATATGCGTAATCCACATTCTGCGAAAACACCTGTATATGCTGCATAAAACCCGGATCAAACAGCGCACCTTTTTCAAAATCCATTTTTCTTCTCTCCTATTTATATATAAAATATTTTATAATAAAAACACAAAAATGCGGGTATTAAAAAACAACACCCGCATTTTATTTTGACAATTTAATTAGTCTCTTGCTTCCACAAGCTTATAAACAAGAGCGGCGATAACACCGGCGAGAATATTAGCCCCCATAGTTATGAAAATGAAAGACCAGCAGGAAGCACCAAGTGTTCCCAGCCCGAGAGCAACCGCAGGGTTAAATGCGCCGTAGCAGAGGACTCCGCCGACAGCAAAAGCACCGACCATAACAGTACTGCCTATTGCAAGCCCGTAATAAGAATTACCGGCAGTGCGTTCTGAAGTTGCGCATAAAAGAACAACATAACAGAGCGCAAATGTTACTATAAACTCAGCAATAATCATAGTTCCGACCCCGAACGGGCAGCCCGGAACTTCTGCTCTTGCTCCGCTTGAAAATATAACAGTCAAAGCAGCAGCTGTTGCCCCGAGAAATTGTGCGATAATGTACGGGAGGAAATGTTTCCACTCAAGACTTCCACGCATAGCCGCTGCAAGGGATACAGCAGGGTTGTAATGCCCGCCGGAAATATGCCCGCCTGCATAAACCATAACCATTAGCGCTGCGCCGATAGCAATCGGTGCGATTACACCGGGATGCGCAAAATAAGCTGTGCAGCCTACCGTGAATACCAGAAAAAATGTTCCGATAAACTCTACCAGATACTTTTTCAAACTGTTCATATAAATCTCCTTTACTTGTTTTACAATTTGATTTTACCAGTTGTTTATATCTTTTTTATCCTGCAAGTGTTTTATTATTTTATTTATTGTATATTAATCGTATGTTCTATTTTGATGAATTAAACGGTAAAAAAATACTAAAATCTGATGAACTTTCCGGACTAACCCACCTTTTCACAACCCGCGAAACTGTCATAAAAACAAAAGAGCCTGAATTTGAAAAAATTGCTGAACAAAATAAAGCTGAAATCATAGAATATCTTCATATTCAGCCGGAAAATTTTATCCACCCGTCTCAAACTCATACTGATAACATTGAAATTGCAGAGGTTGGAAAAACTCTTTATCCGGATACGGATGCCCTTATTCTTACAAATAAAATTCAGGGGATTTATCTGAATTTTGCAGACTGCACCCCTGTTATTTTATATGACAGAGTAAAAAACATCGCTGCCATCGCTCACGCAGGCTGGCGCGGTACCGCAAAGTCAATTGCACCTAAAACCGTTAAAAAAATGTGTACTGAATTCGGCTCTAAACCGGAAAATATAACAGCTGCCATCGGGCCTGCAATTTCTGTCTGCTGTTATGATGTCGGTATGGAAGTTTTTGAAGCCTTAAGGCAGACTGTGAGCGATTTTACAGGACTGTTTCAGGAGCGCGGCGGAAAAATCTATGTTGACCTGAAGTCTATCAACGCCCGCCAGCTTGAAGAGATTGGCGTTAAGAATATAGATATTTGTCCGTATTGTACGGTTTGCGACAACGATATGTTTTTCTCTTATCGCAAAGAAAATGCCACTACAAACCGCCACAGCGCTGTTATTAAATTTTAATCAAAAAGAACTTGCTGTCTTTTTTGGCGAAAACTTTATGCTGGGTGTCTTTTTTAAACATAAGAATTTCACCTTTCTCTACCGAAAATTTTTCAGCATCAAAATGGAGTTCAATCTCACCGTCAAGTACATACACAGCAGCATCTTCCGCAGATGTGTGTGTGTCTATTATTTCTTCTTTTTTCAAAGCGATGATATTAAAACTGCTGTAGTTATTTTCTAACAGCGTTTCCTTTTGAAATTTTGTATCATCTAAATTCACAATATCTTTGGCTTTCAAAACATTAAAAAACATAAAAATTCCTCCTGTTAAACAATTTTATTTAACAGGCAAAACAAAATTTTTACATTGGCCGACTTACTCTGGTCTTTCGGAGAAACTTAAATTACTCTTTTTTGTTAAATTTTTCCAGCCTTGCAAAATCGTTCCGGATTTCGTTGGCTTTTGCCTCAAGCTTGTTATAGACCTGAGAATTAATTTCGCCGCCGATTAAAACCAGAACCGATGTATAATACAGCCACACCATCAATACTGCAAAAGCACCGATTGTCCCGTATACAAAGTTATACGTTTTGAGGTTGTTTATATAAACCGAAAATCCCCACGAACCAAATAACCAAAAAATACAGAAAAATAAAGTTCCTGGGAGCGCACTTGTCCTTTTGAACCGTTCGTTTCCGCGCAAATCCGGCAGGATGTAATAAATTAAAAACGCCATAAAATATAACGCCAAAAATGCAACCGGCCAGCGTAATGTCAACAGTACGATTGCAATTTTGTTTGACATATGAAAATGGTTCACTAAGAAATTAACAATTACTTTACCGAATACAATGAGGTTCACACTCAAAAATGTCATCATGGTCATAACAAAAACCATCACGAGCGATAAAAGTCTTGTATAGACAAAACTGCGTGTCTCTTCGACTTTGTACGCTCTGTTTAATCCTTTCAGAATAACTGCCATAGCGTTTGTTGAAAGGATAATTGTTATACCGACCCCTATGTATGCCATTAGTTTTCCGTGTGAAAATATCATTGCTTCCGAAAGCACTGTACGGATTAAATCCATAGCCTGCTGGGGCATTACGGTTGCAAGTACATGCAAAAGCGGGTCCATCAGAGATTTGTTGCCCAGCCAGCCGAACACGGCTGTTAAAAATAACATAAAAGGAAATATTCCGATTACCGTCATAAACCCCATTTCTGCAGCCATTCCGTAAAAATCGTTCCTGATTATGGACAAAATTATCCTAGTGACGCTTTTGAAAAAGCCGCAAAGAAATTTATTACATTTGACTGTTTTAATACATTTTCTTATTAACTTCATCTAGAATTTTCCTAACAGTTTCTTCAACAGAAGCTTTTACAACACATCCGGCAGCGAGTGCGTGACCGCCGCCGCCAAATACAGCACAAACAGCAGCTACATCAATTCCGTTGCTGCGCATTGATACTTTTGAAATATTGTGGCCGGACTGTTTTACTACAAAAGCAACTTCTGTAGTGGCGATGGCACGTAATTTTTCGGTCAACCCCTCTGTGCAGTCCTCGCCGGCACAAAATTTTTCAATATCTTTTTTGTAGACTGTTGTATAAACAATTTTGTTATCCTCGGAAAATACTGCTTTTTCAACACAATAAGCCTGCAGGAGCACAAGACTTTTCGGGTTGGATTCATAACAGTATTTGTATATCTCCGGCGGCTTTACTCCGATTTTGACCAATTCAGAGGCAGCCTCAAGAGCTTTCACCGTTGTATTGTTAAATCTGAAAGAGCCTGTATCCGTGAGAATTGCCGTATACAAACAAACAGCTGTTTCATAAGATATTTCCCACCCGAGTTGTTTCATTATCCCGTAGAGAATTTCGCCGGTGGAGCTTGCGTCCGGATTTATAATATTCAAGTCCGCGTATGCGTTATTTGTTTTGTGATGGTCAATGTTGACGGTATATTTTGCTTTATCAAACAAAATCTGTCCGTCAGCAATTCTGTCAATTGCCGCGACATCAACATTTATCACAAGGTCATATTCTCTGGATTTGTCAATAGTATCAATAGTTTTGGAGTCTTTAACTTCCGGAAGAAATTCGTAAATTTTTGGCAAATTTGAAACAAGAAGAGTGTCACATTTCTTCTTAAAATTTTCTTTAATAGCTCCGGCAAGCCCCAACATTGACCCGAGAGTGTCTCCGTCCGGATTTATATGGGAAATAATCAATATGTTTTTGGATGATTTTATGATATCATTTAATTTAGAGCAATCCATTTTCTGATTATATCATAAAAAATCGGGGTTACAAAAATAGTGAAAAAAGTTTTATACACGGATTTTGTGGAAATCGGGTCTATGATAGAGGAACTGCTTGAGAAAAAGGAGTTCAAAAAAGCAATGACCAGATCCAACCTGTATAAATTCTGGAAAAAAGTTGCCGGCGCAAAGTTTGCCGAAAAGTCAAAACCTTATTCCATGATAGGCGGAGTGATGGTCATTGCCTGCGAAAATGCGATAGTTGCACAGGAATTAATGTTAAAAAAAACTCAGCTTCTTGTAAAATTCCAGCCATATCTTGAATCATTAAAAATAAAAGTATCAGATTTACGTTTTGACGCCAAAAAATGGGAAAAATAAACCTTTTTGTTGATATACAAACCGCGTTTTATGGTATTATTGTTACTATAGCGAGGAATGGTTATGGAAAAACTTAATTTTAAAATCGAAAATTATGTAGAAAAAAAATACTACAATCAGGATTTTACTCCGATGGCGGAACTTTTGAAACGCATCAGACAAGCTTTGATATCAGGCGGAAATGTTGATATCTCAGGCATCAATCTTGATGGAATTTTTGATTATGTGCCGTCTCTGTCTTTTACTTATATAACTCTTTTTCAGGAGTTTTTAAAACCTGTCCGCTGGGGCAGCAGAAAAAAAGATTTGGCCTCCACTATTGACCGCAATCTGGAAAAAATCCGCGAGAATAAGGATTTTAGCAAGTTTGACCTCGCTGATGAAACAAAATGCAGAATAATGCTGGAATATGTTTCTGAAAAACATCCTGTAAAATATGAGGATTTGCAGCAGACAAAATTTAACGAAAACCGTTTTGAAATCGGCATAAATGGTTTAGAACTCAAGCAGGGCAATCTTTCGTGGTATTATATGCCGACAGATGCAGTTCTGCAGAGTCATCTGGGACTTAACGCAGTTATAAAATCACTGCTCAGAAAATCTCCTATAGGAAAACTCACAACCCGCGTGCCGGAAAGAATTCGTATTCTTAAAACCTCCGGCGAATATGAGCTGTTTTTACTAAAAAGCCGGGCTTTTGTAACGTACAATGACAGATGCGTACCGCTTTACAGAGGAAATGTTCTCTATCCCGAATTCAGCTATGAAACTCTGCTTGACCAGTTTATAAAAACATCAGACTGGCTTGTTGACACAATGTATGAGGACGGAAGATTTCTGTACTACTATGACGCGGCAACAGACAGCCGAAAAGACCACGAACACCCTAACAGAAAAGAAGATAACCTTTATTATAACGACCTGCGCCACTGCGGCGGTGCAATTACACTTATCAAAACATATTTGCAAACAGGAGACAAAAAATATCTGAACGCCGCAAAACGCGCTATTGATTGGACAACAACAATTGTAAAAGAACACGATGTTAACGGTCAGACAGCCATATATGCTCATTACAATACCAAGGGCAAACTCGGCGGAACAGGTCTTGCATTGATTATGATGATGCAGTATAGAACAGTTACAGGTGACAAATCTTATGACAATTATATCAAAGGGTTTGCACGCCACCTTGTAAGCAGAATTACAGAATCAGGCGAGATGCTCGGATACTATATCCACCCGTCATACCAGAACGGCAAACCGCTTATTAATATGTCTGAAAAAGAACGTAAAGAAACATTCTCTTTCTATTATCCGGGAGAGGCACTTTTTGGACTTGCCTTGTTTGTAAAAGATTTTGACGGGGATAACGCGCTTGTCGAAGATGTAAAATCAAACTGCCACAGAGCACTCGACTGGATTGTAAACGAACGCCCGAAAATTTACGGCGACCAGTTTACGGCACTGCCGTCAGATGCCTGGCTAATGCAGGCAATTGATACCTGGGTTGATATAGACGGGTTCAAAAAAGATGATTACATAAACTTTGTCCTTACAGATGCCAACACTATGGTTGAAAAAATGTACACAGATACTGATAATCCTTATCTGGACTATGAGGGCGGATTTTATTATAACTACGGCGACCATTATTTCCCTGACGGAGCTCGTTCCGAGGGACTGATTTCAGGCTACTATCTGGCAGAAAAACTCGGAAAATCCGAACTCGCATCAGAACTGCTTTCTGCCTGCAAAAGAGCAGCAAAAAGCCAGTTTTCACTATTCAATTGTGAAGAATGCACCTATGCACATCCAAACCCTGAAAAATCTGCTCACTCAATTCGTTTCAAAGCTACACGCCAATGGGTCAGAGTAGATTCCATACAACACGTGGCGTGTTTCTTCATCAGATTATACTGGGCAGAGCACCCTCTACATTAATTCATTCAGCTCGTGCACTTCACCCAAATAGGTTCCGTCATTTAAAAAAATAGAGTCACTCTGCGGATATTCTCTGAAAAGTTTTTCAAGCCAGACACCTATTCCGACTATAGCTGCAAGCATTCCGCAGTTTACAAGAGTATTTTTAACTTTTGCAGGGTTTGCACAAAACGGCAGAGTGTTTTTTTGTGCAGGGGGTATAACCTGCGCGGGGTAGTATGTAATTCTGTTTACTTTCATAATCTTCTCCTGAAATTAATCTTAAATTGATAATTTAAAATTGAAAATTACACACGTTACCGATTAGCTATTGCATTTTAAATTTTTTTAAAATAAAATTACGTCGGATAAAAACTAAGGACGTGAAATTATGAGAATACCCCAGGTAAGCCCCAGACGCATAGGGCGTGTAATGAATATTACGGCATATAAAATTTCAAAAAAAACAGCACCGGTTTCACATACATTGCTATCTACAGCTGAAAAAACTTTAAACAGAAAAGTTCTTCCGGGTGTACTTCTTATGGCTGAAGCATTTATGCACCCTGTCCAAATTCAAGAAATCAACAGAATGAATGTAGCAAAAAATATTATTATGAAAAGCGGAGATTCTTTCTCAGGACATATTGCAACAGGCTTGGAACACGCTACAAAAAATCCGGCAATTAAAAAAATCCGTGTGAGCAGCCTGAATGCTGTATCTAATATGCTCGGCGGGACTTATAACAAAACTGCCGGCGAAATGAATCAGGTTATTAGTTCACTCCTTAAAGAAAAAGGCGCCGAAGCCGTTAAAAATCCTCTTTATAACAAAGGGGAAGTATTTATAGCAAAAGGTGAAAAATACGGCGTAAATCCGGCTGTACTTGCATCTATTGCAATGTTTGAATCTGGACGCGGCACATCTTATGCAGCAAGAGTCAAAAAGAATGTCGGCGGAATTATGGGAAGAAAAGGGCTAAGAACTTTTTCAAACGTCGATGATTGTATAGATGTAATGGCAAAAACTCTACAGAAAAGAAAAAATGAAAATATTAAAGATGTATACCAGCTGGGCGTCTCCGGCAAATACTGCGACAAATCCGTCGGCAAAGAATGGTCAAAAAATGTTATGAGATTTTTGAGAAAATTCTAAAAATGAATATACATTAAAAAAAGACCTGCTGAAAATAAAAAGTTGGCAGGTCTTTTTTCTATATTTTAAAGATTTAAAGTTCTACAATATCATTTTCATTCATTTCTTCGTACTCTTCAGGGGTCACTGTATCAGGCGCTTGCGCCTCCTCCTCCAAACCGCGGCGGAGCAGAGACGGTTGTTTTTTGATTAATTTGTCATCAGCCGAGACAATATCTCTATACACGGAAGTTGTTATCAGCTGGATGGTTTTTTCTGTAGGTGCTCCCTCTTCACTGACTTTTTCCTGAATTTTATAACTTGCCCAATCGTCAGGCAGCTCCGATATTTTGAGGTAATCCTGATTTTCGCCGAGACGTTTATCTATCTCATTTTCAAGAATATTTGTTACATATTCTTTCTGAGATTCAAAGTGACACGGCTCATATACTTTTTCTCCGATAACCTCTTCAGGGTCGCGTTTTTCGTATTTTTTGAACAGGTCAGCAGCAATTTTGAGGTGCTCAAGTTCAAAACCTAAAAATTCTTCCCAGACCTGTTTAAGTTTCAGGTCTGATTCATCCTTATAGCAGTTGTAGTAGTTGCAGACCTCTGTAAATTCGTGTACAAGAAGTTTTTCAAACTTGGATTCTGTCGGATCAATCAGAGATTCATACATTGTGACGTGCTCTTCTTCAACATCGCAAATTTCAGCATAAGTTCTTCTCAAATCGTCATTGCCGTACATAAACCCGTGTTCTGCATAGTAGTTATGGGTTTGCTGTTCGCCTGAAACAAGTGTCAGGATGTTTACTTTTGTCTGCGGGGAGGCGGTTTCCTTATCGTACGATTTTCTAAGTCTTATTGTATTATCATTATGATGATTCTGGGTTGGTCGGCCTATAACAACATCTGTCATCCCCTGCAAAATATCATTGGGGTCTTGCCCCTCTATCATATATTGCCACTGACTGTATCTGTACAGGTGGTCAAAATCTTCAAGCAGCCCAAAGTTAAAGGTTTCCCGTACATATTCATCAGGTTCATTCTGCGCAAGCCATGCCGTTAAATCTACAGCAACCTGTTCGTAACCGAGAGTGGTGTTTAAAACAGACTGATCAGCAGGTCCAAACCAGTTTACCGTAGTCTGCTGCATATCTTCTATTCGTCTTATGCGGGCGAGCAGTTGTCTCAAATCCAAATCATCGCATAATCTTGCCATACAATGCTTATACCCCCAGGCTTCTGTTTCTATACCGTTCATAAGAATTTGTCTGGTTCTTGTGTAACAGTCAACTTCTGTTTTGTTGAACGGTCTTTTTACAATATCCCGCCAGGTTCTGATTTGTTTGTCCAGCGCGATACCCTTTTCTTTTAACGGATTAAATGTCATTTGTCTGTCTCCTTTTTGATAACTTTTATTCTGCACTTTTTAATAAATGCGTTTAAAAACACAATAAGACCAGTATAAAATTTTTACATTACCTGAAAAGACAATTGTATTTGATTGCCGGTTATAGTAATATAAACTTGTTATGATGAAGAAATTAATAAAATTGATGTCAGTTATGATACTAACTTGCGGTATTGCAATTGCACAGGAATTTACAACAGTAAGAGCAAGTCATATTCTGGTTAAAAACAGAAACGAAGCCGTCCAGATTAAAAAAGACATTGAAAACGGCGGAAGTTTTGAAGAATATGCACAAAAATATTCACTCTGCCCGTCAGGTCAAAGAGGGGGCGACCTCGGATATTTCGGCCGCGGTCAGATGGTGAAAGAGTTTGAAGATGCAGCTTTTGAACTCCCTGTCGGCACAGTTTCAGAACCTGTTCTGACAGATTTTGGCTGGCATTTGATTAAAGTAACTGACCAAAAGTAAAAATGATTAAATTTGAGTTTGTAAAAGAAGAACAGATACCGTCTCTTGCAGTACTCGCATCTGAAATTTGGCATGAATACTGGCAGAAACTTCTCTCACCTGAACAAATTGATTATATGGTGGAGAATTTTCAATCAGAACACTCGATAAGGGAACAAATTGCCAAAGAGGGTTACTCTTACTATTTCATTTTGCAAGATAACACCACTGCAGGCTACTTCGGAATTTGCCCGAAAGACGGATATTTATTCCTGTCTAAATTGTATTTGAAAAAAGATTTCCGTAATCACGGCATAGGACGTCAGGCGTTTGAAGAGATAAAAACTCTTACCTCAAAAGCCGGTCTCAATAAAATCCGTTTAACCGTCAACAAATATAACTCAAATACAATAAAAGCTTACGAAAAATGGGGGCTGTCCACAATTGACGCGATTGTTACAGATATCGGCAGCGGATTTGTTATGGATGATTATATAATGGAGTATGATTGTCTCTCCGCCGCAAAGATATAAGATAAAATTTTACACAAAAAAACGCCGCTAACCGAAATCAGCAGCGTTTTTTATTGAATATTTAATTAATGATGTTCAATTTGCTCTTTAATGGTTTCGCTTTTTTCAACATAACCTGTGAGCTGTTTCAGAGCAGCCTTGTAGCTGTTAACCGTAGCATTGCCGCCAAGGCAGCCGCCAGGGCAAGCCATAACTTCAATAAGGTTGCCGAGTTCACAAACTCCGTTTTTAGCGTATTTTTTCAGGTCACGGATAGATTGTTTATCCAAACCGTTAATCACTACAGGGTATGTAGGCAAATCCTCCGGCAAAAGTGTCTGTACAGCTTTTGCTACACCGCCTGTGACTGCAAAATTTCTTCCCTCTTTTGACGCCTGAACTTCAAATTCAGAGCTTTCGCATTTGTCAACCTGAGTTCCGACAGCAATAAACCATGCGCCTAATTCTTCATAGTTTAATACAAAGTCAACGTTAGGATTTTTCATTGCTTCTTTTCTTTTTGCGACACACGGGCTAAAGAATACTGTAATAGCATCCGGATGAGCTTTTTTAACAATTTCTGCAGTGTAATACAAAGGAGTTTTTGTATCAGAGCGGAAAGGTTTCATATCAGGGATATGCTTGTCAACCAGCTCATTGTATCCGGCACAGCAAGATGTTGTCATAAATTCGGCACCGTGGAGAAGTCTTTCTTCAAATTCAGCCGCCTCTGTTTTGGTAGTAACATCAGCACCCTGAGCCACTTCTACAACATCTTTAAAGCCCAAATCAAGAATAGCTTTTCTGAGCTGTTCCGGTGTGCAAGGCAATTGACCCATAATTGCAGGAGCAAGCATTGCTACAACTTCTTTGCCGGCTTTAATATTTTTCAAAACGTCAATAATTTGTGATTTTTCATGTACTGCACCAAACGGACAGGCGCTTACGCATTTGCCGCAGGAAATACATTTTTCAAAATCAATTTTTGCGTGTCCGTCCTCATCTTTAGCAATAGCGCCGACAGGGCAGGCATTTTCGCAAGGTACGATGATTTTTGTAATTGCTTGATATGGACAAACCTGAGCGCACATACCGCAATTTTTACATTTTGCAGGGTCAATAACTGATTTTCCGTTGATGACACTGATTGCACCAAATTTGCAGGTATTTACACAAGGTCTTGCAACACATCCCTGACACAAATCCGTTACGTATATTCTTGCAGGTACACAACCCTTGCAGGCAGTTGTAAGAACTGTCAACGGATTAGTTTCCGGTTCAGTTCTTTCCAGAGCCTTTTCAGCCAGTGTAGACAGAAGTGTTGAATCCTCAACATCCTCAATAGCCATACCAAGACCTGCTACAGCTCTATCTTTCAAAATTGCTCTTTCCTTATGAATACAGCATCTGTAAGGAACTTCGCAGCCTTTCGGACGCATATCAAAAGGGATTAAGCGTGTATTTTCTTCAAAATTATCGCTTAAAAAAGCTTTTATCAATCTTACGAGAATTTCACGTTTTAAATGTGATGTTTGTTTAGGGGTGTTTATTGCCATTTTCCTCCAACTTTCCGGTTTTTTAGTTATTAGTGTTATTTATTCAATTTAGCATCAATAGCTTTTAAAACTTTTTCAACGGTTGCTTCTTTGATAACATCATCGTCAACCTTTACGTACGGAGCTTTTGAGAATTCCCAGTCAATAGAACAAAGCCCTAGGCAAGGTACTCCGGAAACTTCTACTTTGTCACCGTATTTTGCCGGAACTGTGTCTATCAATTCCTGTAAATTTGCAGAACCCATTACAAAACATGTTGTACCTAAACAAACTTTGACACTAATTTTCTTTTCCATCATCATCTTACCTTCCTGAGGGTTTCCTCAAATAAATTGTACGTTTACTTTTTTGAAATATTTGGTTTGAAGTATGTCCGCCATTTTTTTGATAATATTTTTTCTGATTTCAATTTCAATTGGCAAGGCGGGATCATAATGTGCCTGATTTAATTTTGCACCAACCATAAAATTAATGCAATCACTATCTAACAAAAATTTTACCAGCTTTCCGGCAGCATTGTCAACATCATAGGTATTAGCCTCAAGATATTCCAGAGTTTTTGTGAGAGTAAGTACACCCTCTGTCACGAGGTCGACTCCGTCCATATATGAACATGCCGGAAGTTTACCGATACTGATTGTCGTATCCATAGTAATCGGACGGTTAAGTTCTCTTGATATTAAGTTTGCGGTAGTTCCGCCGCAGATAGCTTTTTTGCCTTTAAAGTTTGCAAACATCTGGGCATACTGTGCATCTTTTTGCTGATGGTACGGCGGGCCGGTGAAAACTAAGGATTCACGAGGTTCACGGAAATACAACACGCAGGCGGAAATATCATCTTTAGGGAGTCTGTCTGTTTCAATGTTTCTTGCCTGTTGAACAATATACTGTGAAAGTTCGGAACTTGAGATATCGGGATGTTCTGCGAGTTTATCTTTTACAAGAACAATAAGCCCGTCGCGTCTGAGCCCGAGTTTTAATCTTCCGCCCCCGAGTCCGGCCTGAGTAACCCCGTCAGAACAAAATACAAGACGGTCGCCGAGTTTCGGACGGATTTTATAAACTTTCATACATCTGTTTTTGAATGTTTTTGACTGAATAGATTCATATTCCGGTTCAAGAACTTCGTTATTCCGAATCCATAAAAACTGCGGGTTGCCCTCTTCTACAATCTTGGCAAAACCGTCATCATAGCAGTCTATGGCAGAAAATGTAGAATAGCTTATGCGTCTGACTTTACAGACAGGAAGAGAGTTCATAATAATTTCTGCAGCTTTTCTGATTGAAATTTGTTCGCTTTCTATAAATCTCAAAAGCATAGTGGCAGTCATACAGGAGAGAATATTTGCTTTAATACCGCTGCCGAGACCGTCGGATAGCACCGCAATCAGACGGGATTCATCAGGGTACCTTTTTGATACAAAGTAATCCCCGTAGGCATTTTGGTTATATTTTTTTAACTGGCTGCAGTCAATATCTATAAACATTTAGTTTTACTCACTCTTTTCATCCGCGTCCTTGTCGTCAAAGTCGTTTGCGATAGAACTCAAAAGTGTTTCCGTTTCTACCATATGTTCCCCTAAAAGACAAGCGATTTCCTGAACAATAGAAATGTTTTTAGAGATAACCTCGTGTGCTTTCTGGGAAATTTTTTCACGGTTAGTTTCCGATTGCGTAACATCCGTGATAACAGCGCCGACTATTTCATTTTCTTCAATAGTGAACGCGCTTATATCATAGAGCCTGTTATTGCTCGGATAACGTTCTTTATGGAGGTCTTTTCCTGATTTAAGAATTGTTTTGAAGATTTCGGCAAAATCTACGATTCTTTCAATAGCGGCACCTTCCATACCGTCAGGACGGGCTTTAAAGATTTCGTACATATCACCTGTAAACATCCTCATAAAGCTTTCATTTGCCTCAATAATATTTAAGTTGTTATCCACCATAACAACAGCAGCCGGCATACATCTGACGAGTGCTGCGGCTTTTCTCATGGCAATCTTTCTCATATAAGATACGCACATCGAAGTCTCTGCATCTCCGTTAAGAAGAGCCACTGCCATATCGCGGCAGGTCGGATATCCGCAGCCGCCGCAGTTTAATTCATCATCTACAGAGTGCTTGCCGATTTTTTTCAAAGCTTTCAGGATATCTTCAAGCGGATATTCTTTGTAAGTAACTTCCGACGGGTTTACCTCCATATCAACAACCACAGCCGGCTTTTTCGGAATAAATTCTCTGTTTCTGATGTGACTGAGAACGTCAGAAATAACACTTATACCGGCCTTGTCGGTTGAAATAGCAGGCCCTGCAACACAACCGCCCTCACAGGCAAGAGTTTCTACAAACAGAGGTTTGTCAAGTTTTTCAGGGTCAAGATTTGTCAGAGCTTTTTCAATAGTCGGCAGCCCGCATATATTCAAAAGCTGAACATCTTTTTTAATTCCAATCCGGCGGATTGTTTCGTTCATTCCTCCGTCTATCGGGTATAAAGCGCCCTCGTAAGCGTTGTTCGGAACAAAATGATTGTCGGAATTAACTTTTACTTCCGAACTGTCATCAATTGCATCGTGCATCCAGACTTTCAATTCTTCAAAAGTCAAAGCAACATCTATAAGATGACTTTTTGCAGCTTCGTTTTTCTTTCCGATACACGGCCCGATGAATACTATTGAAATATCTTCTCCGAAAGTATTCTTGAGCATCTGCGCATGAGTCATTGCCGGAGAACCTATAGGGGTAATATATTTGGCATATTTAGGCTGATAAAGCCTTATATAATCAACCACAACCGGACAGGCACTTGAAATAAACAATCCTTTTTCAGAAGCATTAAGGATTTCTGCGGTTTTTATGGAAACCTCCTGCGCGCCGAGGGCTGTTTCTGAAACCCCTTTGAATCCCAATTCTTTCAGGAGTGAAATCATTTTATCTTCAGAATATTCAAAAACCCCTTTCCAGGACGGAGCAAGCGAAACATATACATCTTTTTGTGCAAGAATAAGATTTTTAGCCTTGTCAACATCACTTCTGACGCGTTTTGCATTGGCGGGACAAGCTTTTACACAGGCACCGCAGGCTATGCAGCGTTCCGGAATAACCGAGGCGTGTCCGTTTTCAATTTTAATTGCCTTGACGTGGCATTCCCGTACGCATTTATAACAATCGTGGCATTCGTTTATTAATGTGTAGACCGCATTTTGTTTATTCATATAAACTCCTGATTAATATTAAATTTTTAAAATTTATTTAATTTGAGCGGCTTCGGCAAGGATGTTTTTAAGTTTATCAATGTCTACTTCGCTGTATTCAATTCCGTTAACGACAATATTAGGACCGGTTGCACATCTGCCCTCGCATCGTGTACCGGTTATATCAATTTCTGCTTCCAGATGATTGTCTTTTATATATTTTTCTATAAATTCAAGATTCTCGTTGTTTCCGCGCGCAAAACAAGAACTTCCCATACATACAGATATATTTAATTTTGCCATAATTTCCTCAATTACCTGTTTATATCAAAATTTTAGCTTATCTTATAATATAAAGCAAGATTTTTATAAAATTCTGTTGTAGATAGTTTCTATATTCTGGAGAAACTGTTCCTTGTCAAAGACAGCTTCAATCTCATCCGGAGAAAGATAAGAGAGCACCTCCTCGTCAGAGAGAAGATTAGCTTTAAAGTCACCGTTATTCTCAAAAGCATCCAATGCATTCCGCTGTACAATTTTGTAAGCATCATCGCGGGAAAGTCCTTTGTTAACAAGTTCAAGCAGAACTTTTTGAGAGAATATAATTCCGCCGAATTTTTCGGTATTTTTAAGCATATTCTCTTCGTGTACAACAAGATTTTCCACAATTCCGTTGAATCTGTCGAGCATAAAGTCAACAAGAGTCAAGCTGTCAGGGAAAATAATACGTTCTGCGGAACTGTGGGAAATATCTCGTTCATGCCAGAGCGGAATATTTTCCATAGCAACAACAGAATTTGCTCTGACAACTCTGGCAAGCCCGCAGAGATTTTCGCTCAAGACAGGATTTTTCTTATGCGGCATAGCGCTTGAACCTTTTTGACCTTTTGCAAACCCCTCTTCCACTTCCAGAACCTCTGTTCTCTGGAGGTGTCTTATCTCTGTCGCAAACTGCTCCAGTACGCTCGCAATCAAAGCCAGAGACTGCATAAAATATGCGTGATAATCTCTTGCAATAATCTGTGTTGAAATCCTTGCCGGCTTAAGTCCGAGATTTTTGCAGGTAATTTGTTCCACATCAGGCGAAATATTGCTGTAAGTTCCGACAGGCCCTGAAATTTGTCCGACACGAACCTGCTCGAGCGCATGTGTAAAGTTATCTCTCTGACGTTCAAGAATATCTATCCAGCTGCATAATTTTACCCCGAAAGTCATAATCTCGGCATGCACACCGTGTGAACGACCGATACAGACAGTATATTTGTGTTTTTTAGCAAGCTCACGGATAGAATATATGACTCTGTCTAAATCTTCAAGAATTATTGCGCCGCTATCCTGAATTTGCATTGCAAAAGCGGTGTCTATAACATCAGAACTCGTCAAACCAACGTGAACATGACGCCCTAAATCCCCGAGGCTTTCATTGACATTTGTTAAAAATGCAATCAAATCATGTCGGACTTCACGTTCAATTTCATCAATTCTGTTAACGTCAAACTTGGCAAGTTTTTTAATTTGTTCGACATCCTCCTGAGGAATAGTGCCGATTTGTGCATAAGCTTCACATACTGCAATTTCTACTTTAAGGTAGTATTCAAACTTGGACTGCAGAGACCAAATATTTTTCATTTCTTCGCGTGAGTATCTGTCTATCATAAGTTCATTTTACCATAAAATTTCTTTATTTGGGATATCTGTGATATCATTTATTTGTACTAAGTTTTATTATAAGGAGATTGAGAATGGCAGATTCCAAAATTTTGGCTACAATTCAAAGAAACGACACTGAACAGCTTCAGATTTCAGTCAGCGAATACAAGGGTAAAAGCTATTTTAACCTGAGAATTTTCTACACAACAGATGACGGTGCTACATGGCTCCCAACTAAAAAGGGTGTAACTTTTGCACCTGAGCAGCTTGATATCCTTTCAGAAGCTATTGAAGAAGCAAAAAAAGAATTTATGGCTGAATAGTTAATATCGGGCTGGTGTCTTGAATTTGTTCAATGAAGAAACACAAAAATACAAATACGCTCTTGCTCTGGTGAACATTAAGGGGCTCGGGGTCAAAACCTACAGTTACCTTATACCTGATGAAATGAGAGACAAAATTCAAATCGGACAGGCAATCCTTGTTCCGTTTGGACGGCAGGGGCTTATTAATGCGTTTTGCGTGGGGTTTTCAGATTATCTGCCGCCGGAAATCAAGGCAAAAAAAGTGAGCAGGATTCTTGATGAAACCCCGCTTTTTTCTATTGATTATCTTAAACTGCTGGAATGGGTCGCAAATTATTACTGCTGCGACTTGGTGACTGTTCTGAACGCTGCTATTCCTTTAAAATTAATTGAAAAAGCCTCCAAAACAGAACAGATTGTTGAATTTGTCACCTTTAACGGGGCTACAAAAAGGCAGATTGAAGTTCTTGAAGTTTTGAAAGAAATGGGGAAAACCCCTGTCATAATTTTCGAAAAAATGGCAAAAACAACCCGTGCTACAATAAAAAAACTTGCAGAACTCGGGTGTTTAAAACTTACGTCAGAAGAGTTGTACCGCAACCCGCTTGATATTTTACGGATAACAGAAACCGAGCCGCTTTTTGAACTTTCGCCGGAACAGCAAAAAGTTTATGAGGGGATAAAAGCAAAAATCAACGGCACAGCCACCCCTCACCCCGACCCTCTCCCGCAAGGGGAGAGGGAGCAAGCCCGGCATTTTTATTCTGAAACAGCACTGGAATATTCAAAAAAATTACGTAAAAATATGACAGATGCAGAAAATATTTTATGGTACTACTTAAAAAATAAACAACTCGGAAATTTTAAATTCAGACGCCAGGAAGCTATAGATAACTACATTGTAGATTTTGTATGTTATGAAAAAAAACTTATAATTGAACTGGATGGTGGACATCACAATCAAGATATTCAAATAGAGAATGACAAAATTAGAGAAAATCATCTCAAAAATCAAGGATTTAAAATATTGCGATTTTGGAATAATGAAATATTTAATAACATTGAAACCGTCCTCAACGTAATATTACAAACATTAAATTACTCTCCCCTTGCGGGAGAGTCGAAATCTTTGATTTCGGAGAGGGGTACTTCTCCTCAAAAAGATAATGAACTTTCGCAAAAAACATTTTTACCGGAGCCGATACTTCTCCACGGAGTCACTGCATCAGGTAAAACAGAAGTCTATTTCAAACTCATTGATGACACAATCAAAGCAGGCAAAAATGTTCTGTTTCTTGCCCCGGAAATTGCACTTGCTTCACAGCTTACCAAACGGCTTGCAAAAAAATTCGGCACCAAAGATGTCGCCATCTGGCACAGCAGTATCTCTGACGGAGAACGCTATGATGTATGGCAGAAATTATACAAAAATGAAATTAAAATACTTGCAGGAGCGCGTTCCGCCGTGTTTGCCCCATTACAGAATATCGGTTTGATTATTATTGATGAAGAACACGAAAGTGCATATAAACAAACCTCTCCCGCCCCCAGATATGATGCTAAAGTTGTTGCGAAAAAACTCTCTGAATTTCACAACTGCCCGCTTATCTTAGGTTCTGCCACCCCTGATATTTCCGTTTACTACAGGGCTCTTAATTCCGGAAACCTGTTTGAACTTACAAAACGCTACAACGATGCAAAAGTTCCGCCGGTAACAGTAATCAATATGCAGGAATACGGACGCGCCGCTTACAAAAATATCATCTCAAAACCACTCCAAACTGAAATTCAGGCAACACTTGATAAAGGGCAGCAGGTAATTTTGCTGATAAACCGCCGCGGATTTTCAACCTTTACCCAGTGTCAGGCATGCGGATATGTAATTGGCTGCCCAAACTGCGCTATCCCGATGATATGGCACACAAAAGACCAGAAACTTAAATGTCACTATTGCAACCACGAAGAATCTTTCCCTGATTTTTGCCCTGACTGCGGCTCCGATGCTCTCAAAAACAGCGGAACAGGAACTCAAAAAATTGAAACTTACATAAAAGAATTATATCCGGACTATAACGTAGAACGTGTTGATAGTGATGTTATGGTAAAAAAAGGGGAACACATCAGGCTTTTGGAACGATTTCAACAGGGGGATATCGACATCCTTGTGGGCACCCAAATGATTGCCAAAGGGCTGGATAACCCTAATGTTACTCTGGTCGGAGTAATCTCTGCTGATGCAAGTTTTAACCTGCCGGATTTTAGAGCTTCTGAACGCGGATTCCAATTGTTGACACAGGTTGCAGGACGTGCAGGACGCGGTGAATTCAGCGGAAAAGTCTTTTTCCAAACTTATAACCCTGATTATTACGCGCTTGCAAGTGCTAAATCCCAAAATTACCGCGAATTCTATGATACAGAAATCGTTGCCCGCGAAGAATTTGACTACCCGCCGTTCAGCCAGATTATCAGGATAATCTTAAGCTGCGAAAATAACTTCCGCGCAGAAAAATCCGCACAGGAAATCGCACTGCGCCTGTGCACGATGATTGAAAAATACGGAATCTCTGAGCGGCTGGAAGTGCTAGGTCCAACCCCTTGCGTTATTGAACGGATAAACGGACTCTACAGGTTTCAAATCATTATCAAAAACAAACTGGAAGAAAAAGGGCATCAGTTTATCTCAAGTTTCTTGAGCAAAATGACCGTTCCAAAAGATATAAGAATGGCTGTAGATGTCGACCCGCTTGATATTCTGTAGCACAAGTTTGTTAAAATATGTTAAATCTCAAATTGGAAACAGCAAAATTTATCTTTCAGGATTTTTAAACCGTCCATAACAGGAGTATATTATTCAATGTTGAGATTTAATTCAATTTCAGCCCCAAGAATTTTCAACCAAAATATTAATCTAAAAAATCTTAACCCCACAGAACTGGGTTGGATTAGGCCGGACACAACAATAAGCTTTCAATCTCCGCAGGCAGCACAGGCTTATGCTAAAAAAAGAGTTCTGCAAGCCTTGAATAATTCATCACCGTTTGAAAGAGGGATTTTAATAAAGAAAAATGTTGTTTTAGGAGAAATTAACGGGAGTTTCAACAGTGTTGATTTAAAAAAATATATCGCTAACAAAAAAGTAGCCGGCAGTACATTTTTCCACGGACATCCTGAGGTATACGGAGAAGCCATGCCTGTCAGTATTACCGATTTTCTGGTACAGGTCGGCAACAAAATCAAAAACATGGTTGCCTTTAATAAAGATGGAGAATTTTCAATACTGGAAGAAAAAATCGAAAAGAAATTTTATAACTATCTGCCCGCAAAAGTAGAAGAATTTTTTGAAAGCGCTGCCAGAATAGGAACAGCAGTCACAGCAGTGGACAAATTTTCAAAAATGTGGGCAAAATTTTTCCCTGCACCTCTCAGAGAAAGCGTAAATAAAATGATGCACGCACAAATCAGTAATGAAATATTATCCGGAAAAAAAGTTATAGAAGAAGGGAAAAGTCTGTTGAAAAGAGAACGGCTTGTAAAACAGATAGCACTATTGGAAACCCAAATCTACAAAAACGGAGCAGCCGCAAAAAGTATAAATGACTTTTGGAAAGCAAATGCTGACAGATGGGGTTACAGATATAAAACGAATTTTTCAAACCTGAAAAACGCCCCGGGGCCGTTTTAGGATATTGTTGGACTGAAAGTTTAACCTGCTTCTAAAAAATTTCCGACATTAAACGTCCCCAAAAAGTTTATTCAACGTAAGATTTTCAATCCTGTTTCCACACCAGTTCGGGAGTTCAACATGCAAATTTTCGCACGGCGGACGCAGTATATCATGGAAATAAGATTCTCCACTGTCTATAATTTTCATTACACCGTCTTGCATCAGAATATTTCCGTGACTTTTGCAATCATTATAAAATATCCCGAGAGAGTTTAAATCTTTCATAGCTTTATTGATTTCAATAATATTTGTAGTTCCTGTATACGGTTCACCCTCTATAAACTCATACACGGCTGTGTTGGACGGACAATCATAATAGTAAAATCGAGGAGCATTTTCACAGTTATGACGGCTCAGATAATAATCTATCTGAGCGTTCAAAAAAACTGAATCTGAATGATAAGCCTGATTTATATGGTTATTTTGTCCTGCGGGAACCGGTTCTTTTTTAATTATATAAGAGTGATTTAATGGTTTTCCGTCAGGAGTACAGAATTGCACCTTGAGCGGGGCTTTGCCGGACATACCGGCTTTGAGCGGATGCACTTTCATATATTTCCCGCTGTATTCTACAACCTCTGCTGCCGGTCTTTCAAACAGCCAGTTTACAAAATGATTAAAATCTCCGAGCTCTTCTATCTCTTTCGGTATTTCGCCAAAACGAACATTTTCAAAACTAAAAGTTTTTTGTCCGTTTACAATCGGGCTTGTTTTGTCCATAAGTTTGAACAGATGCCAGTTTGGCGAAATATTAATTAAATCATTCAGGGTTGTTTCCGGTTTATTGATAACTTTTGTCAGATATTTTTCATAAGCGGCATTGTATCCGGCCGGTGCGTGAAGCCAATCAAGAAGATTTTTCTCGCCGCCGATGGCATTCATCAGAATTTTTGTGTTTTTAAAGCTTTCTCTCGGATTATCTGTCACTTCTTTTATAAAATCAGCGCCGGCTTTCTCGTCAGATGTTATCCCGAATAAAAACTCCTTAACTTTTTCCGGCTGATGCACGCCGGATAGAAAATCTATAAAATTCTGCTTGCTTTCCTGAAATGTTTTATACAGAGAGGTTTCTTCAAATTTTTTAACCGTATAAGGAATAATTTTTTCTTCAAGCTGCTGCTGACTCTCAGATACGGTTTGGGTTATATTTTCATTAGCTTTTTGTACAGATTCAGCCAGAGCTTTTTGCAAATTTTTGAGGGTCTTTCTCTGGGAAACAGTTACAACACTCAAACCAATGACACCGGCAAATGACAAACCTGCTATAATTTTGGAACAATCATTGTTTTTCTGCGACGGCTGCTTATCCTGTGACGGCATAAACATATATGGCGGCAATAGCTGCGGCGGGTTTGATTTAAAACTAACAGGATTAATTTTCAATGTCATAATTGAGACCTCTTTTCTATTGATAAAAAACGAGAAAAAATTTTTTTGCGGTTATTCTTCGTGGAATAATTCGTGGTAATCTTTGAGATATATAGCGCGGGATTTAACTATGTCTTTTTTCAATCCGCAGGCAATATTTTTACCCTCAATATTAACCTTTCTTTTTAAAAGTTCGTCTATCATTTTGAATTCCGTCTCCTTATATTTTGTCCAGCGGTTTTGGGAGGCTGTGAGATTTCTCACCTGTTTATCAGGCAATTCTGCAAGGAGCATTTGATAGTATTTTTCTATTTCCACTTCCCAGAGAGTACGCGCTTTATTTGTACAAGCCATCATTTCTTTGTAACTGCTTGTTTCATTGATACACTTAAGCTCATCCCTGTCAATTTCGTTCATTGCACTGCTTTTAACTGCAAAAAGGCAAAAAACAACAATAAAAATAAAGATTTTTTTCATATAATAATAATACCATAGCAAAAAAAAATATGCGCGTGTTTTATAAGATTACCGGACAAAAAACAAAAGAAAAGGATGATAGAATAATATGGAAATTAATAATACCCCGCAATATAAACCTGCATTTCAGGCAAGAAATCTTTCTCGTGTTATATCAAAAACAAAACAAGGCTTAGAAACAGTAGTAGATGTTTATTCACTGGATTCAAGAGACAAAGTTTTTATAAACAGAATGTCTGAGGTTATAAAAGGGCACGCGTTGCCGGAAGATACTCTTATGATAGGCGAAAAAGATGCCAAAACATCTGTAAAAGATTCGTTGCAACATGTTTTTTCTCCTAAAAAACGTTATTCTGACAGCCTTTTAATTGCGATTGAAAATAAAAAGAAAATCCTTGGAATTTTGGATTGCAGAGAACGCGGAGATATAGACCTGCATACATTCTATATGTTTCAGGATAACAACCGTAACACAGGACGCAAGGCGCTCTTGCTTCAGGCTCTAAAAAATATTAAAAGACAAATAGATGTATACGCCCAAATTCAACCGGAAAGAATGACTGAAAAAGCCAAAAAATATTTCCGAAATCTTGGTTTTGGAAAAGAACTCGGCGACAAAGATTTGTTAATGTCTAATACAAAAATTCATGACAAAATAGATAAAATTCAAAATTCTGCTGCAATTTCCGTAAAAGAATTCCGATCCACTAAAAATGTTGATCTTGTTGATGTTTTAAAGCTGGATGAGTAAACACTAACTCACTTATGCTGATACAAAACATTATGCTTGACGGTAAAGGTTGCCGCTGATTGGAATTTGCAGCCCTAAAATTGTCAGCGTTTTGATTTTCTTTTTGGGGCTGAAAACATTTTTTACAGAAAATAGTTTCTGGGTAAATGATACAGTTTTTGGCGGCAGAGATTTTTCGTAATCTGATTTTACAATATCAAATACTACTGATTTTTCCGCGTATTTCCACCACAAATCTTTCAAAGGATGAGCGCAGCCTTTAAAACAAGGTTTAAGCCCGGTATAATGGATAATAACAGGATTTTTTGCAGCCTGAAGATATTCTTTTTCGGTTTCTCCCTCGTATTCACAATAGAAATTCCGCCACCAGGTGTTTAGGTAATTGTATTTGGGATTTATAAGAACTTTTTTCCCGTCTGTCACCACATTCAAGACATCCTGATCACAAAATTCAATTTTTTTATCTGTAGATGTTGCATAAGTTTTTATCAGTTCAAAAAAGTTATTTTCCCTGCAATATTTACAGTTAAAAAGGATAACGCCGGAATTGAAATAGGTTGGCTGCTTAAGGTCAAGCCGTTGAATGTGTTTTTGGACATCCCAGACGTCTTCTACAGCACCGAGGAATTTCCCCTCCAAATCGGTTTCCCACAATTCATTCAAATCACCTGCGACAAGTGTGTCACAATCAAGATAAAGTATTCTGTCCAAATCAGGACAGACGTCAGGAAGTTTTACTCTGAACCAGGCCTCTTTTGTAACCCATTTTGACATAGGAAAATTGTCAAATTCCGAGGGGTCAACTTTTATCATTCTGATTGTACAGAGTGTTTCGGTTTTAAACTTTTCCAGCTTAAAAAGACTTTCGTCATTTAGCTCCGAATACAGTATGACAAAACATATATGCGGATTATTGGCGGCAGCACCCGTCATTGAGACAATTGTCTGGTTCATATATTTGTCATCCGGTGCATAACATATTGTAATCTTATTTTTCATAATTCCCGCCTGCCAGTTTTTCGTATAATGTGTTTGTTAAATTAATATTTTTTGATTTGCTCAAAACTTTCATCTTATGTGTAAGTTTATGTATAGAGGACATTTTTTTCAGCTCGTCAAATCGTTTTTCGCTGTATGTGTTCAACAGTTCATTCTGCATTTGCTGCACAGGGAAAAAGCTGAAAAACGGCACTTTCTGCCATAATCTTTGATTTTCTTCATCAGCTGACGTCACCATTGTAAAGGCATGCAGGAATGTAAAATAATTAACAAGAAAACGATTATCGCGCCAGTACTCGTATAGAACTTCCTGCGTATCTTTCAAAATTTTATGGTTCGGTTTGGAATGAATAAAATAGCTTGCCATATTCAAACCGTCAAGGTCGGCTTTCGGGTCATTTTGGAATACAAACAGGTCAGAATTTGTGATGTAATCAGGCATTTCGTCAGTAAAAAGTACTGTTGCATCAACCCAGGTTCCGCCGTTTTTGATTAGCAGATTTGTCCGCAAAATATCAGAAAAATGTGCGGTTTTTATTATACCTTTATTTTTTAAATCATAGATAAAACCGGGAATATCAGTATAATTTTCAATATTTTGCGGAGTTATGATAATTCTTTCCCGCCCGCCGGAAAATTTTTCAACACTATCAAGACATGTTTTTACAAGCGGCGGAGCGTTTTCAGCACCCTGTTCCCAGTATTGCCAGATTATCGGGGGTGCCGGCTGCAGCGGTGTTTGAGGTGTACTTTTTTTCCGCACAATTTTTACATATTTCTTGAGGTATTTTTGGGCGTAATCACCTTTTACAATACGCCTGATGCGCTTGTTTGGAATAAATACTTCTATAAAAATTTTAAATAGAGAATTTTTTGTTTGGTTAAATAAAGATTTAATCATTTTTCACTTTAGCTTTTATTTTATTTTTATATTCAATAAGGCATCTGGCGAGCTGGTCAGGGCAAGAGGTCGGTTTATCCCCGCAGGTAATCCCTTTTAGTTTTTCAATTACATCATCAATTTTCATTCCTCTAACTAGGCTTACGATACCTTTCAAATTACCGTTGCAGCCGCCGAGAAAACCGGCGTCTACTATCCGTCCGTCCTCATCTATTGCAGCCTGAATCATTCTGCTGCAAGTGCCGCTGGTTTCATATTGAATTACTTCTACATTTTTATTCATTTTTTATACCTTTTATCTTATAAAATTCCAAAAATAACGTTTAGCTTTATCAAGAATACTCATATCTTTTCTGCCGCCCTTTTGCGCAACAGAAATTGTATAAGGTTCAGGCTGGGTTGTTCTTGAATATTTAATATCCTGAGGCCCGAAGAGCATTACGTAAGACGCTTTATACCCGTCAGGGATTTGCAGCTGGCGGCAGAGTTCAGGAAACATTTTGAGACAAATTTCAGCAAAACCGCACCAGACTGTACCGACACCGAGACTTTGCGCATAAAGTTCAAAGTAACTAAGTGCAATTACAGGGTCAATATCCGCACACGGCGCATCTATCGGAGAACACGCTACTATTAAATGCGGAGCACCCCTGAATATAATATCCTCTCCGTTTAAGAAAGCTTCTTTGTATTTGCCGAATTTTTCTACAATCGGTTTGATTGGAGTTTTTGTGAGAATTTTTATGAGTGTACTGGTTACATACCCGCGAAAATCGTTCATAACCGCAATATCATCAATAAAGGCAAAGTGCAGACGGTGATTGTTGCAGCCGGTCGGAACCCAGTTCAGCATATTTTTTAGCTTTTCAAGGGTTTCTTTATCCAGATTTTCACTTTTGTAATGTCTTATGCTTCTGCGGCTTTTTATCAAATTCAAGACTGCCTCGCTGTCAGTTTTTTTGATAGAGTCGGAATCCTGAGGATTTTTACCAAAAATTGAAAGCGCGCCTGTCGGGCATATCGCAAGACAATGCTGGCATTTTATACATCTGTTTTCACCGTTTTCTGCAAGGTGAGGAACTTCGTTTTCGTTTTGTTCCAAAACTTTTGCCGAACAGTCTTTTACACATAATCCGCAGTGTGTACATTTATTTTCATCAATAACCAAATCAATGCAGTTCATTATTTTTCTCCTGTTGTATCCTCAGCAAATATATCATAAAAATGGTAAAATTGCAGCGGATAGCGGCGGGTTAGGTTTTCAAGAAATTTTACGTATGCGCCCTGAACATCTTGCGGGTTTGCAGGTGCTTTTTCAAGATAGACAACATATTTCCCTTTTTGATTTTTTACAAGCACAATAAAAAATGTCGGGCAGTCCATCAGCCTTGCAAAGGTAAATGTCCCGAGCGGAAATTCGACAGTTTTTCCTAAAAATTCCGTCTTAAACACGGTAGAGCCGGTTTCTGATACTCTGTCTCCTGCGATAAATACAAGTTCGCCGTTATCAAGTTTTTGTTTTATCTCTATAGGTGTGCCGATGCCGATTTGTTCAACCGGATAGGTCGTAACATCTGCCTGCGGTAACATAATTCTTCTAATAAATTCATTGAATATTTTGCATTGACTTTCGCTTAAAAATATATTTACGTGTACATTATATTTGTTGTATTCAGCACTCAAAAAAGAACGCAGAACATGAATATTACCAAGATGCGAACTTATGAAAAAACCGCCTTTTTTCTGTAAAACAATATTAAAAAATTCTTTTTTTGTTTCTTCATCGCAAAAGGTTATATTACGCGGGTTAAATTTGTCAATAAAAGTTTCCATATTATCAATGAGAATATCCGAGTATGACAAAAAATGACGGAATTGATTTTGTAAAGACGGTTTTACTCCAACAACCGCAAGATATTTTTTAGAATATCCCCTTACTTCAGGTGCAAAAATAAACGCAAAAAATGTCACAAAAAAGGTTACAAACTTTACTGCTCCTCTTCCGAAAAATTTGTGTATATAATACATCAGCATAAGTCTTTTAATGCCGGCTGCCTGCTCTTTTACCTGATACCATTTCATGCTTTTTCACACTCCAGCAGGGTATAGTCATGAGAGCCGATTCTGTATTCACAGACAACTTTCAGCCCTGACTTTGTAATTATTTTTTCCATATCGGATTTTTTATACATTTTGCTTTTTCCGTTAGCCATACAGGTAAAATACAGCGAAATGTGGACCAGTGAATACGCCGCGCCCTCAAAAAGCTGATTATCAGTAAACGGTTCTAGGATGTATATTTTAGTATTATCTTCCATATTCAGACGGATATTTGTGAGGATGTATTCAATCTGTTCTTTTGAAAAACAGTCAAGAAACTGACTCATAAAAACAGCACCTTTAAAATGCGGGTATGCATATTTTTTGTCAACAACATTTATACCGTAAAATTTGCATCTTGAAGAATTGATATTCTGTTGAGCCCTCTCCAAATTTTCCGGCAGGTCAAGCATTGTTATTTTGCACTCTTCGTTGTATGCAAGGCAGGCTTTTTCAAACTTTCCGGTATTCCCGCCAATATCAAAAATTTCCTCGGGTTTATCTTTAAAAATTATACCTAAAGCCTCTTCAAAGCACCCGTCTGAGTAAAAATGGTCAAATTCATACCAGCTTTTCTGGATTTTTTCAGGCAGTCTGGCAAGCGCCGGATAAATAGTCGGATAATCTCCTATAAACTTGTGCAGTCCTGAAGGTTCTGACGTCTTGAAAGAGTCCGAAAGCTCTGATGCGCCAAGATAACAAACATCTTTCATAAAATTAAAGTTTACCCGTGTCATCTCATCATACAGAAAAGACTGGGAAAGTTTTGTCGTTGTGTATTTGTCATCATCACATCTGACAAGCCCTGCATGCTCAGCAGCATCAAAAAGAGTCGCCGCACAATATTCCGTAACCCCACAATGTTTGGAAATTTCTTCAACTGTTGAGGGAGTTTCATCAATGAATTTTAAAATTCCTGTGTCCAGAAGCGTGCCGACAACCTGAAATGTAAACGGGGCAAAAGCTATTTCCTGCGCTTTTGTTAGTGCTTCTATACGTGAAGATTCCCCTTTTCTTTCTCTTCTGTATCTTAATTTTGTTGCATTTTCTTTGCTCATGATATTAAAATTATAACATGGAAATTTTCTACATTAATTCAGATACCTTTTTGAATAATATTGACATTAAATCTCTTGATTCATTTCTTGAAGATAAATCTTTTAAATCGGAAAAACAAAAATTACAGTTTTGTCTCGGAAGATTTCTCGTAAAATACACCGGAATTAATCAATACGGGGTTAAAAATCCGGAGATTGAAATTGTAAACAAAAAACCGAAATTTAAGTATTCCGACATAAATTTCAGCATTTCACATTCAAAAAATATAATCCTTGCGGCGTTCGATGACCATCCCGTCGGGGTTGATATTGAGTTTATGAAACCGAGAAAATTTGAAGAAATTTTCAAATATTACAATCTAAATATCAAAAATCCTACGGATGAATATTTCTACAGATTCTGGACAGAATACGAAGCCGGTATAAAGCTCCAGCTGCCGGCAAAATCAACGGCTGTTTTCAGGGTGAATAATTTTATGCTCGCCGTGAAAAGTTATTCCTCTTTAGGAATCAAAAGCAGGCTTAGAATATATGAACTCAAAAGTCCTGTTGTCAATACAAACCCGAGTGAACTGATAAGTTTAAACCCGGTTAAAGACAGCAGGAAGAACGAAAATACGCTGGTCATACAGGACATAAACACTGCATCTTTGACAAGTTTTTCTCCGTTGAATCTGAATATTGAATAATCAAGGCTGAAACCGATTATCAAAAACATAGCGATTACATGAAACAAATTCAGCCCGATATGTAAAAGTCCTAAAAGCCCGGTAGTAAAGATGCACGCACAAAGTGACGGCAAAATAATTCTCGCCGCATTTTTAGGCTTGTAAATAACAGCAAGCAGTGCATATAAAAGCAAAAATACAGGAATTAAAAGTTTTGCACAATTAATACGGCATTCCTTGACAAGATTTGAAATGTCCTCACGCACATTGTAAAATTCAGCACCGCCAACCTGTTTTATCACATCTGGATTGTTAAAATCATACAAAATCATAAGTGATTTATTAGCCCCGAGGAAAAAGTTTTCTAAAAACGGAAAAGTTTCTTTATCAAATTCAAGATAATCTCCGGCAGGAACTTTTGAACTTGCCTTAAGCGCTGTTGTATACGGAGAAATTTCTGTCTCGTACAATCTCTGCATCAGGGCTCTGTTTTTTTCCTGTGTTTTTATAGACGGAATATATTTGCTGATAGCCTGATATTTGGTGTCACCGAGAAGTTTTGCAACCTGCTCTTCTTTTTCCAGAACCTCCTGCAGATTTTTTCCCTCCACCACAACAAAAGAAGTTTTTGGATTTATACCGGCAACGTCTGCAAAAATTTTCTCTGCATTTGATAACTTTTCAGACGGCTTGTACATACTTCTTATGTCATCATTTGTCCTCACAAAAAACATCCCGCTCAATGCAACTATTGCCATTACTATAAGAATATTTTTTGCAATTCGCGGTGCAAAATTAAAATTCCATCTGACGCCCGGATTTGTATTATTTAAGTCAATTTTTTTACTTATTAGAGGATAAAAAAGTACGACAAACAAATAAACCGTAATAAGTCCCGTGATAGTAAACACCGCTATTTGTCTCAAAAGTTCCGTGTGTGAAAAGTACAATACAAGAAATGCCGAAATTGTCGTAAGCAGACTTACGGATAAACTTTTGAAAATTTCTTTGATAACATCATCACCGCTTTTGTCCTCTGTTTTGCAAACAAAATAATGCAGAGAATAGTCAACCGAAATACCAATTAATGTTGTTGAAAAAACAAATGTCAAAACGTGTATTGCAGGAAACATCAGCGCCGTTACAAAATATCCCGCAAGCGCGCCTAATATTATACTTGTCGCAATCGGGAGGAGAATCGTCGGTTTTTTGAAATAATTCAGACATAAAAATAAAACAAAAAGTGCTGAAATTATCCCGATAATATTTATCTCAACCATAGACCTGCTGCTTGCATAATACGAGTGAACCGGCGTACCTGTCAGATAAACTTCCACGCCGTTTTCGGATAAACTTTTCTGCAGTTGAATTATTTTTTTAACCTGTTTGTTTAAAAGTGACGGGGAGAGAGCTATATTTTTATCAAATTCATAATTCAAAATTCTATAGTATTTATCATTGTGGTTAATAATGCTGTCAGGATTAATGTTGTCTCCGAGATTCATAATATAATCAGTGAACAGCAAAAACGGATCTTCCTCCGGCTCTAAAAGAGAAAATCCCAACGGATTATAAATCATTTCTATGGTATTTTCTTTAACTTTTTTATAATCATTTTTCTCTAAAAGTTCTGCTGTATTTTTTGACAACAAACCACCGCGGGAAGTTTTATATATTTCAAGAATTTTGTTACCGTCAACAGATATAGATTTCAAATTATTTTTGAGAGCAAGTTCCTCAAATTTGTCAGCTGTATCGCTCACTTCTTCAGGTTCTTCACCCTCTATCAAAACGTTAATTTTAGCAGAATACATGTTGCTCAAATCAAGAAGATTTGACTGCTTCTGCGGAACTACCATGCGCAAAATATTTGTCTCTGTTATTGCCGGATTTTTCAGTGCAAAAAATGCAAGCAAAAGAAATAATCCGATGTATAAAATTCTTAAAAATTTTTTCATTATTCTTTCCCGCATTCAAATAAAATTTCAGTTTCACCACTGTTAACCGTGTCTATAAAAATTCTGTCAATATCCTTGCTGCCGTCAATGGTTACACTGTTCAAATGTTTTTTAATTACATCTCTTTTCGGATTCAAAACCAGCTGCCATTTATCATCCAGTTTTGTGAAATTTAAATCAAAATTTTTATCAAGATATGAGTAATCTTTTTTTGCCACCGCAAGAATAATATCATTAATATGTTTTGTTCTCGGGGATTCATAGCCCGTAATCATGTGTATCGGGTACATTGTCTCAAAAATAACCCCTTTGTTCTCTATAAATTGAAAATTTCCGCCGGAATTTAATTCAAGGTCATCACGAGTTTTTTTCTGCGTAAATGTGCAGGAAACATTTTTTAGTTCCGGAATTTGTTCTGCAATTTCTTTTGCATTTTTCTTACTTCCAAATGCTGATGCCGTGTTTATGCTGATGGATAAAACCAGCAAAATTAACAAAATCTTTTTCATAATTTTTATATCTTACACTCCTCAAAAATTTCCTTAAGTCTGACCGGTGCACTATGGATACTTTCCCCGCTGTGTGCGTCAATACAGATTTGCATACTGCGGGCTTTCAAGAGTTTTTCTCCTGTTGATGCATCAGTAATTATATACTTTATTATTATACACGGTTCTATTTCTTCCAGCAAGGTCGTTACTATAATTTTTTGCCCGAACCTGCAGGATTTTATGAATTTTAAATCCATTTTAGCAACAGGATATGCAACCCCGTCGTTTTTCATATCTTCATAAGTGTATCTGAGTTGCCTGAACATTTCGCATCTTGCAGCCTCCAGATATTTGACATAATTCCCGTGCCATACAACATTCATCGGATCCAAATCATAAAACGGTATTTCCAGTACTAATGAAGATTCAAATTTAACCATTGTAAAACCTCTATTTTGTTTTAATAATTTTGCTTATTTTACGAATATACCCGATGAATAAATTTTGTCATCCGACAGGTAGGTATATTCAACCGAATTTTCTTTTTCTTTTATCATAAGAGTGACCTCTTTATCCGGTGAAATTATATTAGAAAATTTAACTTTTTTAGCCTCAGTCAACGGCAATTTTATACCGAGAAAATTCTCCGTAAAAAAGTCAGCAAAAAATAATTGTACGACCCCGGGAACAATCGGAAAGTTTTCAAAATGTCCGTTGAAAAAGTTGGAATTTTTATAAAAAATCATTTTTAACTCAAGCGAATTTTTGTCAATTTTTTTTGAAGTGATTAACGGAAAAGATAAATTTAAATCGAATAATTTTTCTATTTTTTCTTTATCAATTTTTCCGGTTTGTGTTGTTGGAATTTCCGGTATAAATTTCCACTTTTTCGGTAAAATTTCCGAGAAATTTTTGCCGAAATTTTTAATTTCCTGAACAATTTTCAACTTGCCGTTTTTTATAAAAAATTCCATCCCTTTTTGTGTCAGGACGACAGCTGATGCAAGATTATCTCCATATTTCAAACAGTAATTTTCTTTTACAAATTCGTGTTTATTTAAAATGGATTCTATCTCACTCAAAAGGACTCTTTTTTCCATAATTTTTACGATTCTGTCAGTACGATTTTTTAGAACAAATTGATTTTCACCGACCATTTCATAGGCATCTGCAATTGTGAGAAAATCTTCCAAAAAATATTCTGAACTTACTGTTATTATATCTGCGGAAGTATCAAGTTTTACATGATTTACGAGAGTCAGTTTTTCTTCGCTGGAGTCTGTTCTGTACGCAATTGTAGAAGTTTCTGTGCTGCCGTAAATGTCAACAACTTTCGAATTTTTTTCAAAAATTTCAAAAGTTTTTTTCTTCAATTTTGAACCTGCCGTAAAAATTATTTCAGGATAATTTTTCATTTTGTAATCAATAATTCTGTCAAGAAATGCCGGAGTGGAAATCAAAATATAATTCTCTCTTAAATCCAACTCTTCAGGAAAATTCACCCTGTCTGTATCAATAATAAAACGGAAAGCAAACGGCAGAATGAAATAAAAAGTTAAACTAAACATGTGCGCAGGATTTGTGGTAGCAGCAACGGTCGTTCCCTGCGGATAATCCTTATAAAATTGCTCATAAATATCATTGCTTTCTGCAATAATATTATACAAACTTTTTTTGAATTTTTTGGGAGAAGATGTTGAACCGGAAGTAAATAAAATTATAGAAATTTCTTTTGGATTTACTGTCGGAAATTTGTAATTTTCTACATCAAATTCTTCAAAATTTTCCGGCAGAATATAATCAATATCCAGCTGTTTCAGTCTCGCTTTATCAGTCAGCAAAAATATATTTTTTTCAGCAAAAACGGCACCAAAAAAATTAATCATAAAATCAAAATTTGAATCACCGAAAAGCACAACATTTTCTTTATCGGATTTTAAAAAATTTTCTCTCTGAAACGCAACAAATTTTTTAATTTCTTTGAGCGTAAATTCGTGACCGTTTTTTCTCAAAAACGGCTGGTTATCATATTCATTTTTTGTAAAAAAATCTATAAAATTCATTCGTATTTTTTCTTCATTATTATGCGGATAATATATTCAATGATAAAGAAAGTGCCGACCGCCAGATAAGATATACAGCCGTTATAAATCATCCAGATTTTGTCAGCCATAAACACTGTTAAAAGTGCGATTAGAAAATTCACAAACAGAAAAACACACCAGATGTATGTCAAATTTCTGGTATATTTTTTTGAAAAATCGCTGAGCTCCCCGCCCTCCATCATTCTCGCAATTTTTTGTATAACAGTTTCTTTCATAAAAAGCGAAGAAAAGAATACCGCAAAAAATGAAAAATCCATTATGACCGGATAAAGTTTAAATGCGAAAATTCTGGTATACCAGAACAAAAAAATTACCATTAAAGTAAAAGATATAGGTAATAAAAATCTTAATTTCATTTCAACAAATCTTCTATAGCGTTAACCACATCATCAACGGTTTTAATCTGCTTAAAATTTTCCGGCGCAATTTTTTTGTCGGTAAAATATTGCAATTTGACGGCTAAATCAACCGCGTCAATACTGTCGAGCTCCAAATCATCAAAAAGACTTGCTTGAGGATGGATTTTTGCTTCATCTATTTCAAAATCGTCAGTCAAAATTTCGGTTAATTTATTGCTGATTTCTTCTCTTGTAAATTGTTTAGCCAATACCCTGCCCCCTTATATAATCTGCAAGCGTTTTTACGGAATAGAAAAGTTCAGAATTTTCGTCCTTATCAGAACTCAAAGTCAAATTATACTTCTTTTTTAATGCCATACCGAGTTCGAGCGCGTCAATAGAATCCAGCCCCAGTCCCTCGTTAAAAAGCGGCTCTTCATCTTTTATATCGTCAACGCTTATATCTTCCAGCTCCAACGATTTTATAATCAATTTTTTAATATCTTCTTCTAAACTCATAATTTTTTATATCCCTAATTCCTGTGTCTATAAAATTTTAACCTGATAAAATATTAAAGTCAATTTATTGAGTTATTGCGCTCTTAATCTTTTCTGAGATGTGGTTTCTGAGTTTGATTTCGGTAAGATTCTCTGTATCAAAGTCTTTGAGGCTTATGGTCGGCTGAATTTCCAGAATATAATTGACTATATGGTCTCCCGCGTCAAGCATTGATTTATTTTTTTGCAAAAATTCATAATCACAGTCAATTTTGATTGGAATAATATCAACTCCAGAGGCAATAGCAAGCTGTGCTGCGCCTTTATGGATTTTTATATCCTCACCTTTTTTAGTACGCGTGCCTGTCGGGAATATAACAATATTAAACCCCTCTTGCAGCAGTTGTTTTGCCTCTAATATAAACTGTTCGCTGTCGCCTCCGTTCAGGATATAGGCGTGTTTTACGATATTGCGCATAATAAAATTTTTCATCAGCCCCTGTTTGGCTATACATACGGAATTCGGAATTTTACCTATCAAAAGCACAATATCAATAAGGCTAGGATGAGAAGCAACAATGATTTTCCCGTGAATATCCTCAAAGCTGCCGGAAGTTTTAACCCTTACACAGCCTGCAATTTGGATTAAAGATGTAAAAATTTTCCAAGAATAATGCACTATAGCAGTGTAATATTTTCTGCGGTATTTTTCAGGCACAAAAACAGCCCCTAGCGGAAATACTATGAAACTCAAGCCGCAAGAACCCAGCCCGAAAATTGTAACACATATTAAAACAGATATTATCCTGAAAAATCTTATCATCAGAGTTTCCTCAGTATGTAAAAATCAGTTACATATTCATTTTTTCCGTTCAAAAAGTCTATAAAAGCTTCAAAACTGCTGTTTTCCGGATATTTAGCATTATTCGGGAGCAGCTCTGCTTTTATTGCACCATCTCTTGGCGTCCCACCGAATACACATGCACAACTTTTAAGCCCGCCGACAGATTCTGCAAAACAAAAGAGCACATCTCCGTCTGTAATTATACTTTCCAAAATTCCGGCAGGAAGACTATTTTCACCGGCAGAGATTGAATTATAAGGTGCATTAATCTTGTGCAGAAGCGAAAAAAGCCCCACAGAGGAATTATGCACGGAAAAACTAAACCCCGTCGGAGACATTTCTCCCTCTGTATTTTTCTGCTCAAGCAGCTTTTTAACACGTTCAATTTCCCCGTAATTTGAGGCATATACAAGATTTACATCGCCGCCGTCATAAACTTCATTCATTGTATAAATGGCGGCTTTCCCGATATGGCTCAGTTTTCTGCGGGTGAGCATCGGCAAAAAACCTACATCCGGAATGTCGTCTTTAATGTATGAAGATTTGTATATATAGAATGTCTTATTAAACTCATTCATGATACTATAATAATATAGTCGTTGGTAAAAATAAAGTTATGGGAAAAATTTTCATTACAAAAACATCAGCAATATGCTGTCTTGGTCAAGATATCGGGAAGATTTTCAAAAACGCGCTGGACGGTGTCCTGCGTGAGCATAAAATAACGGCGGATTTGCCTCAAATTTCAGACCCCGACTATAATTTGCGCTGCAATCAAATTCTACTTCACTGCGTAAACAGTATGCGTCCTGAAATTGATAATTTAATCAAAAAATACGGAAAAGACCGTATCGGTATCGTAATAGGTACAACAAACTCGGGCATTCAAGAGTTTGAGGAAACCGGAAAACTTAAATACGTACAATTCGGCAACCCAGCGGAATTTCTGGCTAAATATTTCGGGTTCACAAACTTTTATGCATCTGTCTCAACAGCCTGCACCTCCGGTGTTAAGGTATTTTCTACGGCAATGAAACTATTGAACAGCGGAATTTGTGATGCAGTTATCGCAGGCGGTACAGAGCCTATGGCGGATTTACCAATATACGGATTCGGCGCGCTCGAGGTTTTGTCTGACAAACTTACAAACCCTATGAGCAAAAACCGAAAAGGTATGAATATTGGCGAGGGTGGAGCGCTTTTTCTTCTGGAAAAAGAGGCGTCCTGTGACGGGTTAGAAATTCTCGGGCTTGGCGAGACCTCAGATGCTTATCACGCAGCAACTCCCGACCCTGACGGAGAACAGGCAGCCCGTGCAATTGAAATAGCGCTTAAGCAGGGCGGGCTGAAACCTGAAGATATTGATTATATAAACATGCACGGTACAGGAACTGTCAGCAACGATATTATGGAGGCAAATGCAATAAGCAAAGTATTCGGAAATAAAGTGTATGCAAGTTCCACAAAACCACTTACAGGGCACTGCCTCGGAGCAGCAGCAAGTGTTGAGATTGCTATGTGCTGCCGGATGCTCTCTGACAACCCTGAACATAAACTTCTCCCGCATATCTATGACGGGGTTTATGATGAAACGCTGCCTGAAATCAAACTCGCAGGCAAAAATTCCCGCTCCGACAAACTCAATATCTGTATGTCAAATTCGTTTGGTTTTGGCGGGACTAACGCCGTTATAATTATAGGGAAAAAGAAATAATGAAATACAATCTTGAAAAAGTTCTGCCGCATAAATATCCGATGATTTTAATTGATGACATTCTTGAAGTTAATCTTCAGGAACACTACATTGTCTGCTCTGTTGATATTAAAAAAGACAAAATCTTTTTTGACAAAGACGGGGTAAATCCGCTTGTCGGGATAGAATTTATGGCGCAGACTATCGGATGCTATTCATATTTTAAAAACAACGAACGCACCCCGAAAGTAGGTTTTTTACTCGGCACAAGATCTTACAAAAACACACTTGAAAAATTTGAAGAGGGTAAAACCTACACGGTAAAAGCCAAAGAGGTATATGGCGGTTCTGACCTTGTTTCCTTTGAGTGTTTTATTTATAATGGTGATGAAGAGTGCGCAAATGCAATAGTAAATGCATATATGCCGGAAGATACCGTAGATTTTGAAGAGGTGAAATGAACAAACAGATATTGATTACAGGTTCAAGCCGCGGAATAGGACGCGAAACAGCCGTATATCTTGCACAAAACGGTTATGATATTGTCCTGCACTATAACAGAACAGTTCCGGCTGATGTACAAAAAGAAATTGAAGCTCTCGGGCAAAAAGCACGTGTGTTAAAATTTGATGTCCAAAACAGAGAAGAATGCAGCCGTGTTCTTCTTGACGATATTTCAAAACACGATATGTACTACGGAATAGTTGTAAATGCAGGAATTTCCCGCGACAATGTATTTCCGGCAATGCAGGACAGCGAATGGGATGATGTTTTAAATACTAATTTAGGCGGTTTTTACAATGTTTTACGTCCACTGGTAATGCCGATGATAGAAAAACGCATCAAGGGAAGAATCGTTACCCTGTCAAGCGTTTCCGGCTTATGCGGAAACCGCGGTCAGGTAAACTACAGTGCGTCAAAAGCAGGAATTATAGGTGCAACAAAAGCTTTGAGTCTTGAACTTGCCAAACGCGGAATCACGGTCAACTGCGTAGCCCCGGGTGCGATTGAAACCGATATGACAAAAGATTTGCCAGTTGATGAGATGAAAAAAATGATTCCGATGAAACGTCTGGGCAGACCAAAAGAGGTTGCAAGTCTTATAAATTATCTGATGAGTGAAGATGCCTCCTATATTACAGGACAGGTAATTTCCGTAAACGGAGGACTGTATCTGTGAGGCGGGTTGTAGTTACCGGAATGTCACTGGTGAGTTCTCTCGGCTTTAGCCCTGAGGCAGCTTTTGAACGGCTGCACAAATATGAAAACACTGTCAGATATATGGAAGAACTTGAGCAGTATGAACGGTTAAACACAAAACTTGCCGCTCCGATAGAGGATTTTAAAACCCCTGAACATTATACAAGAAAAGTATTGCGAACAATGGGCAGAGTTTCCGTAATGAGTGTAGCCTGTACTGAAAAAGCTCTCGAACAGGCAGGACTTCTGGATGACCCGATAATCCAAAACGGCAGAACAGGGGTAAGTTACGGTTCCTCTTCAGGAACAATGGAGGCTCTCATTGATTTTTATTCAATGCAGGTGGAAAAATCAGTCAAGGGGCTTACATCAGGCTCTTACGTAAAAATGATGGCACATACTGCTCCTGTAAATATTTCAATGTATTTTAAGACAACAGGACGTCTGATAACAACATCAACAGCGTGTACCTCCGGTTCTCTGGGCGTCGGGAGCGCTTATGAGGCAATCCAAAACGGCTATGCGGATGTGATGATAGCCGGCGGTTCGGATGAACTCCACCCGACACAGATAGCTATTTTTGATACACTTTATGCAACCAGTCAGAAGAATTCACATCCAGAGCTGACCCCGTCCCCTTTTGACGCGGAACGCGACGGATTGGTAATCGGCGAGGGCGCCGGAACTATTATTCTTGAAGAATATGAACACGCCAAAAAACGCGGAGCTAATATAATTGCCGAGGTAATCGGATTTGGTACAAATACTGACGGAAACCATATCACAACTCCGAACAGACCAACGGTGGCTAAAGTTATGGAATTATCTTTAAAAAGCGCAAATCTTTCGCCGGACAAAATAGGTTATGTGAACGCACACGGCACTGGTACAATTCAGGGCGATATGACCGAAAGCAACGCAACTTTTGATATATTTAAGCGAGCCGTCCCGATTAGTTCGCTCAAAAGCTACACCGGACACACCCTCGGAGCCTGCGGAGCTATTGAGGCAATTTTAACAATAGAAATGATGAATAAAAAATGGTTTGCCCCTACATTAAATCTAAACAATGTGGACGAAAACTGTGCGCCGCTGGATTATATCAAACATGAGGGCAGAGAAATTAATACGAATTACGTAATGTCAAATAACTTTGCTTTTGGCGGAATAAATACCTCCCTCATTTTCACAAACCGGTTCTAAACCGTGTCGGGCGGTAATAAATTTCTATTATTTCATCAGGCGGTATAGAGACATTCCCGCCGCGGATAAAAGTTGTGCCAATACCGGCCCCGAAAAACGGCATCAAAAAATAAGACAGAGGATAAACCCAGACAGAATGATTCTTTCCCTGACGGTTAATCTCGCCGTCAAGAGTCTTTTCCGGCAAAGCTTCTGTAGTGAATCTGGAGATTACAAGATTTGCCGGCACACCATATCTGTCGTTCGGAGAAATATTTTCGACAACTGCACTGACTTCTGAATTTTTCTTTAATACAATTTTCCCGTTATAAACTATATTTTGTGCAACGACAAATTTAACCACATCACCGTCTTTCAGCCTGCTATGGGTGGAGATTTTCGTTTTCGGGCGGAGCCTGACCACAACGGCATCACTATCCGAGTAATCATAATTCAAATTCGGGACAGGTTTGCCAAAATCTTTACCTTTCAATGTTTTTTCAACAAGTTTATCCCGATAGACTTTCTGTACATAAGGTGCGGGTTTCAGAGATTTGTCAAGAGTAGTTTCAACAAGCTCATCCCTGATTAATTCAGCGGCGCTTGCAGTAGAAAAAAGCATTATAAATATCAGAAAAATTCTAATAATCATATCTTATTTTCTTCTTTGAACCTGTTCTGACTTTATCTGCCAGTTTTTTACGATTGTGTTCGGAATTCAGCAGAAAATTCTGGTAGTAAACATCGTTCTGGTAAGGGTTATGAACAAGAAAAGCCGGATATTTTGTATAAATATATTCATAAATCATAGCCATTCGTCTTGAGGTGAGGGGATGAGTACCAAGAACTTCATAACGATATTGCGGAAAAGCCTTGTTCATAATAACAATAAGGGCAACCGGATTGTAACCGGCATTCACCATATAGTCAACAGCTCTTAAATCTGCCTTTCTCTCATACTTTCTCGGGATGAATATATGCGGAACAAATTCCAGAGCACCTCTGAATATCCCGTTATAAGAATCAACCGCGTGAGAAATTTCATGCGCCAGAACAGCAGCAAGCTCATCTTCTGACGACATATATTGAATCAGACCGTCATAGATGACAATGTTTCTGTTGATTAAACTTGTAGATGCGTTGACGGAATCTTTTGTAGAATAAGAAAATGTCATACGTTTGTCAATTTTGTTAGCATTGAGCAGCCTGAATCCAACCTCATAAATAGCCTCGTTGTTTTTCTTAATTTCTTTTGCCGTAAAAAGTCTGGAGGTAGCGCCAAATGCAGGTGAAAACGAAAAGAGAACAATACACGTAATAAGTAATGACAAAATTTTTCTCATAATATTAACCTCTTAATTCCAACGTAAAGAGTTTATCACAGAACCTTTTCAGGAAAATTAATATTAAGAAAATTTTACATAACTACAGGCAGATAAATTCTCCGTCAACAGAGCCACTCTCACATCAGGCAGAAAAATATTTCAAAAAGTCAGCCCGCTTTTGCGGACAAACATTGGGACTTATGTAGCAAATTCCACTAATAATAGCTAAAATTGTCACCCTGAACTTGTTTCAGGGTCTTGCCGGTGGTAAGATTCCGAAACACGGAGGTCAATCCGTCGTTCGGAATGACATTATGCTTATCTTTTAATAATATTGGGTGGAAACATATACATAAGTCCCCAAACATTAAACTTGAAACAAATCCTAAAATACTGTAAAATATTTTCAGTGCAAATCCGTTTTAAACGAAAAAACTACGGGTAATTATGATAATAACGGAAGAATTTAAAAATAATTTGAATGAAAAAGTTTATGATGAACTTTTTTCCAGATTGTACTGCTGTCCTATTGATGAGCTGCAAGTTCACAAAAACCGGTATCTGAATCTTATCGAAAATTTTGAAAAAATATTCGGCAAAAAAGAAGAAATTTCTGTTTTTAGTGCACCGGGAAGAACAGAAATCGGGGGTAATCATACCGACCACCAGCACGGATGCGTACTTGCCGGCAGTGTCAATCTTGATATTATAGCAGCAGTATCACTTAATGGTCTTGACGAAATTCGTATCCAATCCGAGGGGTATCCACTTGATATAATCAATTTAAAAGAAACCGTGCCCGCTGAAAGTGAATTTAATACGGCAAAAGCTTTGATTCGCGGGGTTTATGCAAAGTTCAAATCCATGGGGTATAACATAAAAGGTTTTGACGCGTACACCACCTCAAATGTCTTGAAAGGTTCCGGATTATCTTCATCAGCAGCTTTTGAAGTTTTAATAGGCTGCATTATGAACGGACTTTTTGCAGACAATCAGGTTGATGCTGTTGAAATTGCCAGAATCGGACAGTTTGCGGAAAATGTCTACTTTGGCAAACCGTCAGGACTTATGGATCAAATGGCATCTTCTGTCGGCGGTGCTATTGCTATTGATTTTCAGGACAGCGAAAAACCTGCCGTCAAAAAAATAAATTTTGATTTCGCAAAATCAGGACACGCTCTTTGTATCATTGATTCTGGTGCTGACCATTCTGATTTAACCTATGAATACGCGGCTATACCGTTTGATATGAAAGCCGTTGCAAAATATTTTGACAAAAATTATTTGTCAGAAGTAAGAAAAGAAGATTTTTTGAATAACATATCCGAAATTCGTAAGGTAACAGGGGACAGAGCTGTTTTAAGAGCTTTTCATTTCTTTAAAGAAAACGAACGAGCCAAACAGGAAACTCAATTGCTTGAAACCGCTGATTTTGATGAATTTTTAAAAATAGTGAAAGAATCAGGATATTCGTCCTATATGTATCTTCAGAATGTCTGCCCCAAAAACTCCTCAAAAGAACAAGCCGTTGGCTACACACTTGCAATGTGTGACGAAATATTGCAGGGCAGAGGAGCTTTTAGAGTCCACGGCGGCGGATTTGCGGGCACTGTGCAGGCGTTTGTCCCGCTGGATATGCTGGAAGATTTCAAAAATAAAATTGAACATACAGTCGGCAAAAATTGCTGTCTTACATTAAACATCAGACCGCTCGGCGGAGTGCAAATAATTTAAAAAGAAAGAGGAAAACATGACAATACTTGTTTTAGGCGGAGCCGGATATATCGGTTCACACACCGTATATGAACTGATTGATAAAGGTGAAGATGTTGTTATCATTGATAACCTGCAAACCGGTTATGAACAGGCACTCCACCCGAAAGCCCGATTTTATAAAGGTGATATAAGAGACAGAGAATTTCTTGACAGTGTTTTTGAAAAAGAAAAAATTGATTCCGTAATCCATTTTGCAGCAAATTCACTGGTGGGTGAAAGTATGGAAAAACCACTCAAATATTACGATAACAATTTGTGCGGAACAAAAATTCTTTTAGATTCAATGGTTGCACATGGGATAGATAAAATCGTATTTTCCTCTACTGCCGCCACATACGGCGAACCTGAAAGAATACCTATTCTTGAAACAGACCGAACAGAACCGACAAATACCTATGGTGAAACAAAACTCTCTATGGAAAAAATGTTCAAATGGGTCGGGAAAGCACACGGCATAAGATATGTTTCTTTGAGATATTTCAACGCCTGCGGCGCACACAAAAGCGGCAAAATCGGAGAAGCTCATAATCCTGAATCCCATCTGATTCCGTTAATTCTTCAGGTTCCGAACGGACAGAGAGAATTTATTTCGATTTTCGGAGATGATTATGACACAAAAGACGGAACCTGCATAAGAGATTATATCCACGTAACAGATTTGGCTGCAGCGCATATTCTTGCTGTAAGATATCTGGAGTTTGGGAATGAAAGTAGTATTTTTAACCTCGGCAACGGTGTCGGATTTACCGTAAAAGAAGTAATAGAATGTGCAAGAAAAGTAACAGGACATCCTATTCCTGCAAAAATTTCTCCGCGTCGTGCCGGCGACCCTGCCCAGCTGATTGCCTCCAGTGAAAAAGCAAAAAATAAACTCGGCTGGCATCCTGAACATGCCGATTTGGAAGAAATAATTTCTTCAGCCTGGAACTGGCATAAAAATCATCCTCAGGGGTTTAATTCATGAATATTAATCTGGAAATAAAAAAACTTGTCCGCTACGGTCTGGAAAATAATCTGATAGAAAAAGAAGATGAAATTTTTGCAAGAAATTGCATTTTAGAAACACTTTGCCTTGATGATTATGAAGAAGTGCAGGATGAAATTTTTGAAATTAATCTTGAAGAAATTTTGAAAAATATTCTTGATTTCGCAGTTGAAAAAAAATTAATAGAAAATACAATTGTTCATCGGGATCTGTTTGACACAAAATTGATGTCCTGCCTCACTCCGCGCCCGTCAGAAGTTGTTAAAATTTTTCAAAAAAAATATGAAAAATCACCAGAAACAGCAACCGTGTGGTATTACAATTTTTCACAAAAAACAGATTACATCAGACGCTACAGAATTGAAAAAGATATTAAATGGACATGTGAAACAGAATATGGAGTTCTGGATTTGACAATTAATCTTTCAAAGCCGGAAAAAGACCCCAAAGCAATAGAACTTGCTAAAAAACTTCCGCAAAGCGCCTACCCAAAATGCGCACTGTGTTATGAAAATGAGGGTTATGCTGGCAGACTGAATCATCCTGCCAGACAGAACCACAGAATTATTCCTGTTAATTTGCAAAATGAAGAATGGGGTTTTCAATATTCACCGTATGTTTATTACAATGAACATTGTATTGTCTTTAACAAAAAACACACTCCTATGATAATTAATAAAAATACTTTTGAAAAATTATTTGATTTTTTAAAAATTTTTCCACATTATTTCATCGGCTCAAATGCAGATTTACCTATCGTAGGAGGTTCAATTTTGAGCCACGACCACTTTCAGGGGGGCAATTATGAATTTGCAATGGCGCGTGCGGAAATTGAAAAACATTTTACCGTATGTGGTTATGAAGAAGTAGAAACAGGGATTGTCAAATGGCCTATGTCTGTAATCAGAATGCGTCATAGTGATGAAAAAATCCTTATAAATCTTGCTGATTTAATCCTTAATAAATGGAGAAGTTATACGGACAAAGACGCATTTATTTTTGCGGAAACTGATGGCGAATTGCATAATACAATCACGCCGATTGCAAGAAGAAAAAATGATAAATTTGAACTTGATTTGGTTCTCAGAAATAACATAACGACTGATGAACATCCTCTTGGAGTTTTTCATCCGCATTCAAACCTCCACCATATCAAAAAAGAAAATATCGGTCTTATAGAAGTAATGGGGCTTGCTGTTTTGCCTCCAAGATTAAAAAATGAAACAGAAGAATTAAAAAATTACATCCTGAATAATCTTGATATAAATTCTAACGAAAATATAAAAAAACACGCCAGCTGGATAGAAAATTTAAGAAGAAAATACAACTTTAATTCCGAAAATATTGATGAAATTTTCCGTTACGAAATCGGACAAATTTTTGTTGAAATTTTAAAAGATTCCGGAGTATTTAAGCGCAATTCAGACGGGCAAAAAGCATTTGAAAAATTTCTTTCCATACTATAAAAATTTGACAAAAATTTTAAAAAATTGTAGTATAAAACTGCATAAAATAATCGGGATTTTTTAAATGAATATTGTATTGTTGGAATCTTTATCAGTGAGTGATGAAGTTCTGCAAAAATATATAAAAATTTTAGAAAAAAACGGACATAATTTTACGCATTATGAAAGAAATGATGACGTAAATTTGCAAATAGAACGTGCAAAAAATGCAGATATTTTAATGCTCGCAAACATGCCGCTGAAAGGTGAAGTAATCAGTGCATGCAAAAATTTAAAATACATCAATATTGCCTTTACAGGGGTCGATCATGTTGATGTAAAAACCGCTAAAGAAATGGGAATAAAACTGAGCAACGCTTCCGGATATTCAAACGATTCGGTTGCAGAATTAACGCTCTGTCTTATGCTTTCACTTTTGAGAAAAATCCCGCAGGTTGACGCCCGCACACGCGGGGGAAAAACAAAAGACGGACTTGTCGGAAATGAATTAAAAGGGAAAACAATAGGCATTGTCGGAACCGGTGCAATCGGCATGGCTGTTGCAAAATTGTGCCATGCATTCGGCTGCAAAATTGTCGCATTCAACGGATTTTCTCACAAAGAAAATACTGATTTAATTACATATCTTCCTCTGAAAGAAATGCTCGAAATTTCTGACATCGTAACATTACATTGTCCGCTGACAGAAAAATCAAAAAATTTAATCAACAAAGAAGCATTATCTTATATGAAAAAGAGTGCAATTTTAATCAATGCGGCTCGCGGCGGAGTTGTAGATACAGAGGCGCTTGCAGACTGTTTAAATAACGGCAAAATTTCCGGCGCGGGAATTGATGTTTTTGAGACAGAACCTCCGCTTGATATAAACCATCCGTTATTAAAAACTCCAAACACAATTGTCACTCCGCATATTGCATTTGCAACAAAAGAATCAATGGAAAAACGGGCTGAAATTGTTTTTGAGAATTTAAATCAGTTTTTGGCAGGAAATCATGTCAATAAAGTTTAAAAAATAACCTATATTTGGTGGATGTTTCAAAAAAAAATTATTATTAAAATTAACCTATCAAAAAATTTCGTGAAAAATTGGCAAGCAAGAAAAAAGGAGGCTTAATATGGCAGCAAATAATTACGAAGAAATGATAAGAAATTACAATGGTGGTGATTTGGACTTATCAGGATGCACAATGAAAAGAGTAGAACTTGATCACGTTGACGGTAACTTGAACTTGACAAAAGCTACTATCGACAGATTAGCAATCGGCTGGGTTAGCGGTGACTTGAACATGACTAACGCAACTATCAAAACTATTGAAAATCCGATTGATGCAAAAAGTGTTAACATGACAGGTGCTGATGTTAAAAAATTACCTGCACACATCTGGACAGACAGCTTGACTGTTGAAAAAAGCTCTATCGTTAAATTCAACACAGATGTTCGCGCTAATGTTTTGAATATCAGAAGCACAAAAATCGAACAATTACCGAAAGATTTGAGAGTAAACACTCTTATCGTTGATACAAAAACAGCAAAAACTCTTCCGCTCACAACATTGAGACAATGCGGTGAAATCGTTATGGACGATATGACTTACGGCGAAAGAAGAGTTGGTGCAGATTTTGAATTCTGCAGCGTAAGCACTGAATATGCAGCTGTATAGTTTTTGTTAAAACTATTAATAAAAAAAAGAACCTTTGTCCGAGCGGCAAGGGTTCTTTTTTGTACTTAAGAAAGATGTTCCATCAAATTTGTAAGCAGCTGTGACTTTTCATGATAACCGGAAAGTGCAGCAATTATTTTCCCCTCTTTGAATAACAAAAAAGCAGGAAATCCTGTTATGTTAAAACGCTCGGCAAGGTCGGGATTGGAATCGACATTTACCGTTCCTATCCAGATATTATTTGCAGAAAGTTCTTCAATAACAGGGCGCTGTTTTTTACAGTAACCGCACCATGAGGCATAAAATTCTATAAGTTTTAAACCTGTTTTTGTATTTTTGTCAAAATTTTTTTCATCAAGTTCAACAATCATTTTTTTCTCCTTGTTTTTTGTTTTTATTTTAAAAAATTCTTAAAACAAATATATTACTCACTTTACCAAACCTGAATGTTTATATTATACTGGCGGTATAGAAGTTTATCAGGAGGTTAGAGAATATGCGTATACTGGTAGTTGGCGGAGGAGCATGCGGTGCCAGTGCCGCAGCCAGATGCAGAAGATTAAATGATGAAGCCGAAATAATTATTCTTGAAGCGACTGATGAAATTTCTATCGCAAACTGCGGGCTGCCATACTACACATCTGACGTAATAAATTCACGTGAAAAAATGATAGTCTCAAGCCCGATGAGATTTAAAAATCTTTTGAATATTGAAGTACGTCTTAATTCACGCGTGACAGAAATCAACAGAAAAAACAAAACCGTAACTGTTAACGGTAAGGAAAATTTATCCTATGACAAACTGATTCTTGCAACAGGAGCATCTCCTGTGATACCTCCGATTGCAGGAGTTAACGGCAACAAAATTTTTACAGTCAGAACCCTCAAAGACGGCGATGGAATAAAAGATATTTTACGCACAGGGAAAGCCAAAAATGCTGTAGTAATCGGCGGCGGTTTTATCGGAATTGAAATGGCTGAAAATTTTGTCCACGCAGGTTTGAATACAACCCTTGTTGAGTTGTCTGACCAGATTCTTGCACCTTTAGATAAAGAAGTCGCTGCCTTTGCACACAACACAATGCGCAAAAACGGAGTGGAACTTATTCTTGGTGACGGCGTGAAAGAATTTGAAAACGATTTTATAACACTAAATTCCGGCAAAAAAATCCCTTATGATATAGCAATTCTTGCAATCGGAGTTCGTCCTGATGTTGCGCTTGCAAAATCTGCAGGACTGGAAATCGGAACTCTTGGCGGAGTAAAAGTTAATGAATATATGCAGACCTCCGACCCTGATATTTACGCCGGAGGCGATAGCGTTGAGATTAAAGATTTTATCACCGGCAAAAACACTATTATTCCGCTTGCCGGCCCTGCAAACCGTCAGGGCAGAATTATTGCTGACAATATAAACGGATTTAAATCCGTTTACAAAAATTCTCAAGGGACAGCTGTTGTGAAAGTTTTTGACCTCACAATAGCAAATGTCGGCAATAACGAAAAACAGCTTTTGAAAAATAATATACCTTATAAAAAAACCTTTATTTTCAACAATTCACACGCAGGATATTATCCGGATGCAACTCGCACATTGTACAAACTTCTTTTTAACGAACAGGGCAAAATTTTAGGTGCGCAGGCAGCAGGATATGAGGGTGTTGAAAAAAGAATTGATGTTATCTCAACAATTATGAGGAATAACGGAACAATACAGGAGATGCTGGACAGCGAACTTTCCTATGCACCGCCATACGGTTCTGCAAAAGACGGCGTAAATATTCTGGGAATGCACGCGGATAATATTCTGAAAGGATTAGTCAAACCGGCATTTATGGAGGATTTAAAAGATTCTTTGCTGGTTGATGTACGAGAAAAACCCTTTTTTGATGCCGAAACCATTGACGGCGCAATAAATATTCCGACATCACAAATGCGCGAAAGACTAAATGAAATTCCAAAAGACAAAAAAATTGTATTGTTTTGTAACACAGGCTTTCAAAGTTATGTTGCCTCCAGAATTTTGTTACAAAAGGGTTACACGGAGGTTTTCAGCCTCTCTGGCGGGATTGAGCTGTTCAAAGAGCTTATAAAAGATGATACGCAAAGTTTTCAATTTTACAAATTGAGTAAGTTATAATAAAATTGAAGATAAGAAAGCAGGGATATATATGAAGAACGTAGTATCAGCAAAAGAGGCAGTAAGTTTAATAAAAGACGGCGACACAGTAATGCTCGGCGGATTTTTGAGCTGCGGAGCGCCGGACGAATTGATAGATGCCCTTGTTGAACAGAACACCAAAGAGCTTACCCTCATTTGTAACGATACATCTTTCCCGCAGACAGACAAAGGGAAACTCATCGTAAACAAACAGGCAAAAAAAATCATCACCGCTCACATCGGCACAAATCCTGAAAGCGGCAGACAGATGCACGACGGAGATTTGGAAGTTGAGCTTGTACCGATGGGAACTTTGATAGAAAAAATTCGTGCACACGGAGCCGGTTTGGGCGGAGTTTTAACTCCGACAGGCGTTGGTACTGATTTGGAAAAACACGGCAAAACAATAGTTATTGATGATAAAAAATATATTTATGAAAAACCGCTCGGTGCAGATTTTGCACTAATTTACGGAACAAAGGTCGACAAGTTCGGCAATGTTGCATTTTACGGAACAACAAGAAACCTGAATACAGTTATGGCAACAGCAGCAAACACCGTTATTGTGCAGGCTGATGAACTTGTAGACTGCCTTGAACCGAACGAAGTCGTTATACCGGGATTATTTGTAGATTATATAGTTGTACGGGAGGGGGAATAGAATGGAAGCTATGCTTGAACAGAAATTAACAAAAGAACAAATCCGTGCAATTATCGCAAAACGTGCCGCAAAAGAGTTTCAAGACGGTGATATTGTGACTCTCGGCATTGGCTTGCCAACAGAGGTAGCCAATTATATTCCGGCAGACAAAAATGTTATATTCCAATCAGAAAACGGTATTTTAGGACTCGGCAAAAGCCAGAGCGGGCCTGATTTTGATGACAGGATTATAAACGCAGGGGGCGGACTTGTTGAGGCAAATTACGGCGCGTGTTTTTATGATGCGCTGATGGCTTTCACAATGATGAGAGGCGGACATATTGATGCCACAGTTCTTGGCGCTCTTCAGGTAGATGAAGAGGGAAGTCTTGCCAGCTGGTGTATCCCCGGAAAATTTGTTCCGGGAATGGGCGGCTCTATGGATTTGGTTGTAGGCGCGAAAAAAGTTATTGTCGTTATGGAACATATTTCCAAAAACGAAATTAAAATAGTCAAAAAATGTACACTTCCTTTGACTGCATACAGAGAAGTTGATTTGATTATTACGGAACGCTGCGTGCTGAAAGTCACACCGGACGGACTCCTGCTGACAGAAATTAACCCTATGTATACGGTTGAAGATATTAAAAACTCCACGACTGCTGATTTTAAAATCAGCCCTGATTTAAAATATATGGATGTGGATTAATATCTGAGCGGAATTTTTGAGCGGTTAATTTTCTTTTTTTCGTACCCGAAATTTGATAACATTCGGCAGGTGCTTGTGTAGAAAATATTTTCCTCAAGTGTCGGACCGATGTTGATTGAATCTACCGTTCGTTTGCGGAATTTGTATTCAATATACGGAACAAAAAGCCCGTTTTTCTCAAAGATTTTTGTCTGCTTAAAGGCATCATTGCGGAAATTATTTATAAAAATTATGCGGTATTCCTTTTCATCTTTAAAATGCGGGTTTTTAAAGAACAAACTGATTACACTCAGAATATCAATCAGTTCAAAAAGGACATCAAGTTTTTTATCGTTGTTTTTCTGAGAGCTGCGGGCGCGGGAAAGTTTTTCAAACTCTTTATTCCATTTTTCAAAAATCATTTTGAGAATAGTAAGCTGGGTGTTTCTGTTATAAATAATGTTTCCGTAAACAGACGGAAAACCCTGTTTTTCCATATCGGCAATCAAATCTTTTTTACAAAATCCTATATTGTAGCCGGTATATGTCTGCCCTTTTGAATAATTATTCCAGAGAGTAAGGTTGTCATTATCCGTAGAAAATGAAATGGTGTAATATTCATATTTATTACCGGAGCTGTCATCTCCGTCTATAATATTTTTGTACCGGTGGTAGAAATGCTCTTTAATTTTTGAGAACAAATCCCGATTAAGCTCCGGCATTTCTTCGATTAGAGTACCAATAAGTCTGTAGGAATAGGTAACTTCTTCTTTATCGTTCAAGAAAAGAGCGTTTGAAAATCTTATTGTGCCGGATTCAAGTATACTGAGAAGTTTTTCGGGTTTGGTATAGTGGTACAAAGAACCATCAGTGCCGTCATCAAGAATTTTTCTTACTTTAGGAATTTTTTCCAGCAAACTGTCATAATCAATCATCTACGTAAACTCCAAATGTATATTTATATTATAACACATTTTCACACATAGTACCACCAGAGAGGCAAACATCTTGTTTGCAGCGGTATAAATGAAAAGCTGCACATTTGATGTGCATCTCAAAATAAAGCCGACATCTATCCGTATTTACTAGTGGATTTTGTACTTGGAGGTATTTGTCATAACCTTTTCTTTCAATCGTTTTAAACCGGCACCGTAGAAATATTTAAGCTGTTCCGGGAATTGATGCTGAATATCTATCAAATACATATCGTGTACGATAAATTCTTTTATCAAAAACACGATATCTTCATTTTTTGTCCAGATAACCTGAGCGTCCTCGTGTTTTGTATTGTCTGTTTTTCCAAAAAGCCCCTCAGTATTGTCTGCCGCAATAAAAATCATTCTGCCGCCGACACTGTACTCGATTTCCCGCCCGCTTGCGTGTTGAAAAACTGTTCCTATAACCGTCTGCAAAGAGTCATACCCGACAATTTTTATATCCAGCCCGCGGTTGTACGCATCCATTAATACCGGCTCAAGCTGTTTGAAATCTTTTGCCCAAATCTCCATGTATATTTCTTTTTGGGCATTTGAGATAACCTCTATAACCTTATCCATAATCGGAATATTGCCGCTGACGGTTAATATCGGTTCTGTATGGTCACTTTTTACATTAGGCAGTTTCTTCTCCAGAAAATCAAGAGTAGATGTTATTTTCCGTCTGTATCTTTTTGTTAATTCTTTAGGCTTGATTGGTGTGTAAGTTTCCGGTTTTGTTCCTGAGGAAACAGCGATTCCTGCAATTTCAAGAGATTTTAGCGTATCATAAGCGCGGGATTGCGGAATATCAGCAAGTTTTGCGACCTCATATCCCGTTGAGGGATATTTTTTCAACAGTGCAAGATAAACTTTCGCCTCGTAGCTGTTTAACCCCAGTTCTTTAAGTTTTTCAACAACTTCATCACTCATAAAAAAATTATAACATATTTCCCTTGAAAAATATACTTTTACGCTCTCGGGTGGGTTTCGTTATAGACCTCTTTCAGATGCTGGGCTGATATGTGGGTGTAAATCTGGGTGTTAGAAATGCTTGCGTGCCCCAGAAGTTCCTGTACAACCCTTAAATCCGCTCCGTTTTCTATCAAATGAGTGGCAAAACTATGCCTGAATACGTGCGGGGTGACTTTTTTAGGCAAATCTATTTTTTCTACAACTTCGTTTATTACATTTCTTATTGTTTTGGTTTGCAAACGGTAGCCTGTGTTGTTTATAAAAACCGGCGAACTGTCGGTAGGCTCTTCCAGTTTGTAACCTTTTGGTATCAGCGCTCTTGCGGATTCAATATACCGTTCAAGGTATGTCTTCGCCCTGTTTGATACTAGTATAATTCTTTCTTTTGCACCTTTCCCAAAAACTCTGATTTCGTTATTTTCAAGGTTCAAATCCCCAAAATTAAGTCCAGCCAGCTCTGAAACCCGCATTCCTGTCGCCCACAAGAGTTCCAAAATCGCTCTGTTTCTGTATCCGGAGGGCGTCTCTATCTTAATATTATTTAAAATTCTTTCAACCTCCTCCGGTGTCAGAAATTTGGGAAGAGATTTCGGGAGTTTTGGCGCTGTAATACCTATTGCCGGATTGTTTTCCACTTTCTTTTCTCTGTATAAATATTTGTAAAAAGTTCTTAAAGATGCAATTTTTCTGGCAATTGTTGATTTTTTGTAATGAAATTTCTGTATAAAATGCAAATATTCACGAATTTTAGGAAACGTAACATCCTCGCAATATCCGCCATCCAGCCACAACAAAAAGCTCAAAACGTCGGAGCAGTAGGCTTTTGCTGTGTGTTTGGAAAAATTTTTCTCCACAATTATATAGGACTTAAAATCTTCTAAAGTCTGTTTTGAATCTGCATTTAATCCCATTTGTAACCTTGTTGCTTTTTTATATTATATATTATACAATATAATCAAAAGATTAGTATAGTGAAAAACTGTAGGAGAAAACATGAATTGTAAAAAGTTTTTAGTGTCATCTATGATTTTAGCAAGCGTCCTGTGTGCTGCATCTAATGCCTTTGCCGCTGAAATTCAAGCTAAAGTCGAAAAAAGCTATGTTGAAATTGATAAATTACTTGAATATAACGAATATGAACGCGCAGACAAAATGATTTCGGAAGCTATGCAACAAAATCCGAAAGATGTTCAGCTGAAAGCTTTGAGAACCGTTTCTCTTGCAAAACAATACAAACTTGCCCCGGCGCAAACTGAACTTGATACTCTTTTGAAAGAATATCCGAACAACCCGGATTTGCACTATGCTCAAGGTCTTGTCTATATGATGCGCCAAACATCTTCCGATGTTGAATATATTAAAAACACAAGAAATCTCTTGAATTCTGCAGTAAAAGAATTTGTACAAACAGTAAATCTCGACAGTAATCACTATCAGGCTTATAACGCAATGGGCGTAGCCACTTTGAAACTCGGTAACAAAAAAGACGCAAGAGAGTTGTTTAACCTTGCATTGCAGGTAAATCCAGAATTTGCAAACGCTTACGACAACCTCGGTGTACTGGAAATGCTTGAGGGCAACCTTGATGCTGCAGAAGCTCAATTCCAGAAAGCTCTGAAATTCAACACCCACAACCCGACATCTATGTATCACATGGCTCAGGTTGCAGCAAGACAGGGTGATTATTCAAAAGCTTTAACCTGGATTAACCACTCAATCCACATCAATCCGAACTCTTCTCCTGCTTTGAACCTGCAGGGTGAGTTATACCTCAAACAGGGCAACCAGCCGGCAGCTATCAACTCTTTCAAAAAAGCTGTTGCCGTAAAACCGGAAAACTCCAGACCTTACGTAAACCTCGCTAATGTTTACGAAAAACGCGCAGATGCCGAATTTGCAATGGAACAATTAAAAACCGTTCTGGCTATCAATCCGAGATTCACTCAAGGGATAATCCGCGTTGCTGATTTGTCTCTGGAAACTAAAAAGTATGATCAGGCTCTTGAATACTATTCAAAATTAATCGGTGATGAAGATTACAATGACGATGCTATCATCGGACTTGCAAATACTTATTATGAAATGTCAAGAGATGAGGCTGACAGTAACTCTTTCACAACAAACAAAGACCTCTATCTTGCATACGATTACATCAATCAGGCTCTTGAAAGAACACCTTATGACCTGAAACTTCACCTTGCAAAAATTAAAATTGCAAACCTTACTCACCAGATGGATTTGTCTAAGGACAGCTTGAACTATATCGTACAAACAGCAAGCAACAACCTCATGGATTCCGTAATCAAAGGTGAAGCATATCTTGCTCTCGGCAGAGAAAAAGATGCTGTTTATACATTCGAAAATGCTATAAACTTCTCTGAAACTCTTGACGATGACCTGTATCTGGCAGAAATTCTTCTCCAGCACAAACAATTCAGAACAGCAAGAGTTGCTCTCAAAAAAGCTCTCACCAGAGACCCTAACAATGTAATTGCTAAAAATACTATGAATTACATTGATTTATGCGAAATTAAATCAAATGAGTTCTTTGATGTTGCACAAAGACAATACAAAGAAGCAAATTATGCATCTACTATAGAATACTGCAACCGTGCAATTGACTTCTTCCACAACGGGCCGCATATTGCTAAATTGAAAGCAATGGCTTATGAACAGGAAAAGAACTATCAAGGTGCAATAAAATATTATTCACAATACCTGTCATACAGTCCTGATGCAGCCGACAAAGCTGAAGTTCAAAAGAAAATTGAAAAATATAAAACAAAAGTTCAATAATTATGGCTAAATTTGACATACGAAAATCATTTGAAATGTTCTTGATGGAACCCTTGAGTATCTTAAAAGTAGGGTTATTCCAGATTGTACATCTTCAATCAAACATTTTCAGTCAAAAACCTGCTGTAAATATAGATTTAACAGAAAAGAAAACTCAGATTACGGTTGTTAACAGTGAAAAAATGTACAATTTATTTCAAACAGTATTGTACAAGCAAAAACTAAAAGAGCAGCAGAAAAAAGCGTTATCAACAAAATGAGCACAAACTTGAAATACTTACAGGCTAAATTTGTAGTGAGCGCTGAAAAACTTTCACAGTGCCCTGAATTTGAACTTCCTGAATATCCGCTTCTGGGTCGTTCTAATGTGGGCAAGTCCTCTTTTATCAACGGACTTGCAAACCACAAAAAACTTGCAAAAACCTCAAATACCCCCGGGAAAACAAGATTAATAAACTTTTTTAATTTTTCAGACAAATTCACCCTTGCAGACCTCCCGGGCTACGGATACGCAAAAGTATCAAAAGAAGCTCAAAACCGCTGGCAAAAGTATCTGGAAGAGTATCTGCTCAACCGAAAACAAATAAAAAGCCTTGTACAACTGATTGACGGCCGACATGAAATTCAAAAAAATGACTTTCAAATGAGAGAGTGGGTTAATAATTACAAACTCCCAATAATTACCGTTGTTACAAAAATGGATTACGTGCCGAAATCAAAAACTTTAAACGTCCTAAAAAAAGTAGAAAAAGAATTTGGCGGACTTGTACTCCCTTTCAGTGCAATAGATAACAGATATAACGAAAAAATCTTAGAATATTTTCTCTCTGAATAATCCTCTATCTGTAGGATTAAAATGAATATTTGAACTGTTATAATAAAAATGCGGGGTAGATATTAACGTTTTCTAAAAAAACTACAAGTACGGGGGAATGCTCTATGAATAGTCTGGATTTTATCGAAGATGAAGAATTTTACCCTCAAAACAACGGAGAAATCTCCGAATCAATTACGCAGAACTGGACAGAACAGGCAATAGAATGTTACACAGTCTGTGCTGATTGCAAAAAATGTTCATTATCAAAGGGGAATTACTCCTTTATATGTCAGATGCCGAGAGTTGTAAAACAACTTTTGGCATCGTGTGGAAAACCGCAATTAACTCCTATTTAAATACTAACCAATTTTTCTTGTGCTGACAAAAAAGTGTCTGGGGGAGATATAATTTCTCCCTTTTTATTTTGTGTTTTCTACAAAAAACTCTTTCAATATGTAAATTTTTCGGCAAATTTTATTAACAACATTTTGTCTTTTAATTAATATATTTATTAATTAGAGAGAAATTATGAAAAAATTTTTACTCCTAATTTCATTTATTATATTAATAACACCTCCGGTAAATGCAGAGGTGCAAAAGGTTTCTCTCGATGAAGCAATTGATATTGCGCTGGAACAAAATCTTGAATTGCAGGCAAAGCGTAAGGATTATGAAATTTACCAGCAGGAAGTAAAAATAGCAAACGCCTTAAAAAACCCTCAATTCCAATCAAATTTCCTGCTCGGAAAAGTTAACACCGGAAACTCCAGCCAATTTGGTATTGCGCTCCCTTTTGAAATAGCCAAAAGAGGTGTGAGGAAAAAAGCTGCGGAAGCAAAACTCAAATCTGTTGAACATGAAATAAGACTTGCAGAACACAATGTAAAAATCAATGTTATGGAAGAGTATTTCAATGTTTTGTATATGAAATCACTGTTAAAAATAGCAAATGACAGGGAAGAAATTTTCAAAGAAATGTCAGAAATTGCTCATTCCAAACCGCAAACTTCACTCAATTACAAAATAGATATTCTTCAATCTGACATAAAACATAAAAAATTACTTGTTCAATTGAACGCAGCAAAGGCAAATCTTCTGAGAGCCCAGTTTGATATGAATAGAGCAATGGACGTTGAGGATGATCTTATTCTGTATGACACAATGGAAAAATCCCTTTTCGGGGATGTCAGCATCCTTAAAATAGAACTTCCCGACTATCAGACAATAGAAGATATTGCGTTCAGATACAGTTATTCTATAAAGGTTGTTGACTCCGACATAGAAAAATTATCCAGAGATATAAAGGTTGAAAAACACAAAGTTATACCTGATGTAACACTTGCAAGCGGGTATGCATACCAGACAGCCCGCCAGACAGGAAAAGAAGCTCTCCCCGGTGCTTATATTGGTGTTTTTGCTGATATTCCTGTTTTATACACATACAGACCTGATGTTAAACGGGCTGTTTTTATCTATGAAAAAGCAAAGATGGATAAAAAATCTTATGAAAACAAGTTGAAATTAGCTCTTAAAACAAATTACAATGACTTTATTTATTCAAAAGAGAATATGGAATATTATAAAGATATTCTCCAATATTCAAAAGAAATTCTCAAAATGTCTACAGAAAGATACAGAAAAGGCGAGACAACTCTATTAGGGTTAATGTGGAACGAAAATGCTTATCAGGAAACAATGCATGAATATCTTGATATGATGAATACTTATTACAGTGCATATTTAAGTTTGATGCATAATATGGGTCACGATTTTATATTAAACGATGATATTATTTAATATTTTATTTTAAATACTGTAGAAAACTTTGTAGGATGGTGTAGAAAACTTTTGGGTTTTCTACATATTTTTTAGTTTGTTTAAATATTTTTGTGTTTTATACAGAAAACTTATAAAGTTTTCTACATAATTTTCTACACATCAAAACAAAGGCTGCTCAAACTTTCCGATGGTTTTCTACAAATAATTGGAGCTTATTATTACTATTATATTTATATATTATTATTTATTATTAATATAATATAATTTGAAATTGTAGAAAACAAAAAGATTGCTATTTTTTATTTCTTTGAGGTTTGTAAACAAACATTTCATACATTTGTCAATAAAGTAGAGACGGAAGCTTTTTTATACTATAATTTTACTAATAAAAAAGAGGAGTAAGGATATGAAATTTGTTGTAAAAAAAGAAGATTTGTATAACGGGATTAAAATAGTAGAACGCGCAACAAGTATGAAAGCATTACAACCCGTACTGTTGAACATCTATATAGAAACAATGGAAACTTCTGCTATAAAACTGATTGCGACAGATTTGGATTTTACGGTAACCGCAATTGTAGATGCTCAAATAGAAGAACAGGGAAAAATTACATTGCCCTCAAAGACACTGAATGAAATAGTTTCCAAAACAGGCAACGAATTAATTACTTTCTCTATGGCAGACGGAGAGACTATAGTAAATATCAAAGCGCAAAATTCATCATTTGATATTATCGGTATTGCAGCATCAGAATTTCCGCCGGAAATAGCAAATGTTGAACTCCATGAAGAAAACAGTTTTGAAATAGCGGTGAAACCTTTGACAAAAGCTGTTAAACAGGCAGGCTTTGCCGCTGCAGGTTATGAAACAAGCAATCTGTTATCAGGTATTGTTTGTGATATTCACGATGATATTCTTGAGATTGCATCAACAGACGGAAACAGACTAGCCCGTGTAAGAGAAAAAATTATGAACAAAGACGGCTGTGCTCATCAGTTGATTATCCCGTCCAAAACACTGAACGAGTTTATTAAAATGGCTGCATTTATTGAAGATGAAGCTGTCAGAATTTATATAGAAAAATCAAAAATCATTTTCAAAACAGAAACAACAACAACAATATCACGACTTCTCGAGGGACAATTCCCTAAATACAACCAGCTTATACCGAACGAAAGCCCGAAAGAAGCTCTTGTTAATGTTTCTAAATTTATTTCTGCACTTGAACGTGTTGCTATTATGGTTAACGAAAAAACAAATATAGTAAAATTTGATTTTGCTGATAATGTATTGACGTTGGCAGCAGATACTCCGGACGCAGGAAAGTCTGAAGAACATATTGATATAGATTACACATCAGAACCTATTACAATTGCATTTAATTATAAGTTTATCCTTGATGCACTGAAAAATATTGAAAGCGACGAAGTTAAAATAGGTTTGAATTCAAGCCTCTCTGCTACAGTTCTTAAGCCGAACAGTGAAGATGACTTTGTATGTTTGATTATGCCTGTTCAAATTAGATAAGGATTTATATTGAGATGACAACATTAAAAGAAAAAGCAATAGAATACTTTATGAACGGATACTCTTGCTCAGAAAGCATTGTTCAGGCGGCTATAGATGAGGGGCTTTGTGATAAAAGTCTATTGCCTGTTGCAACATCTTTTTCAGGCGGAATGGCATCAGGATGCGTCTGCGGCGCTCTTGCTGCTGCTCAAATAATATCCGGTTACAACTTTGGCAAAGATAATACCAAAGGGAATCCTTATGAAGCAAGGGAACGCTCCAAACAGCTTGTAGAAGAATTTAAGAAAAGAAACGGAGTAACCTGCTGCAAAGTTTTATCCGGCGGACGTCAGGGAATGGAGCGTAAGCTTCACTGTCAAAAGATGGTGGGAGACGCCTGCGAGCTTGTGGAAGATATGTTTAAGGCGGTTGTTTAGATGCAGGATTTGTTCAATTTTGACAGATTGAATTTTCTCACTGCCGGTATGCCTTTATCTACCGGAAAAGGCGGATACAAACGTGCTTTTGAAATATTGAAAGAGATGGACTTGGACGGAATGGAGCTGGAATTTGTCCACGGCGTCAGGATGAGCGAAGAAACCAGAAATTTCGTAGCCTCCGCAGCCGGAGATAACAACTTTTACCTCACTGCACACGGGCCTTTTTATATAAATTTAAATTCAAAAGAAGAAGAAAAAGTAGAAGCAAGTGTCCAGAGAATAGTTGAAACAGCACTTGCCGCAAAAGATACAGGTGCATACAGTATCACATACCATGCTGCTTTTTATATGGGGCTGGAAAAAGATGTTGTATTTGAAAAAGTTAAAAAGCAAACAGAGAAAATCATAGAAATAGTCGAAAAAGAAAATATAAAAAGCTGGATTCGTCCTGAAACAACAGGAAAACCGACTCAGTGGGGGGATTTGGACGAGATTATAAATCTCTCAAAAGAATTTAATCAGGTACTTCCCTGTATAGATTTTTCTCATCTGCATGCAAGAACCGGCGGATTGGAAAATACTTATGATGAATTTTGCCGCTCTCTTGAAAAATTAGGCTCTGAACTTGGTGACTACGCTCTGAATAATTTCCACGGACACCTTGCAGGTATTGAATACACAAAAAAAGGCGAACGTTTCCACTTGAATTTGGAAGAATCAGATATGAATTACAAAGACCTCCTGAAAGCAATGAAAACTTTTGGCGTAAAAGGGGTTTTGACCTGTGAAAGTCCTAATATAGAAGAAGACACCAAGCTTCTTAAAGAATATTATCTTTCACTTTAATAAAAAATTAAACAGCAGAGAGAGCAAGGTTAGTCAGCTCATCTTCCAGCAGATTTTTTTGGAATGCTTCACTCTCGTCAATCAAATCTATCATTTCATTATACTGCGTTTCGTGCAAAACTTTTGATATTTCTGCATTCCCAAGAAATTCTATTCTGTAAAAATCAGGATGTTTTTCTGTAATTTTTATAAGACCGATATCTTCAAAAATATCAAACAACAGTTCAAAAACCCTGACAGGTTTGCCGAGAAAACTTGAGCAGCGTTTTAATTCTACTTTTCCTGCATTGTTGTTGTGGGCAAATTTTAGCATACCGACACAGGTTTTCAAAAATTCTTTTTCGTCAAAGTATTTTATATCATAGTTCATAAAATGTATTGCTTTTGGATTTGTTTCTGAGAGAATTTTGTCAAACAATTCTCTATCAGCAGGATAATCAAACAGCATCAAAGCATCACAATTGCGCAGATTGTCTCTGGAAATTATTTTTTCTGTCAAATGTTTGTACGGACTCAGTCTGTCTATAACGGTTTTACTTTCTGCAAAAATAACAATATCCTGTTTGGTTGTTTTTACATAATCGTCGACCTGCGGAAGAATGTTTGTTTTTTTTCTGTGGTCGTAAATTTTTAATTTACCGGAGTTTTCTTCCGTTTCTTTCAGATATTCTGAGTGAATATCATCAATTATAAGCTGAACGCTGATATTTCCGTTGTATTCGTTTATTTGCGGGTGGAAAGCTAAATCAAGAGTATCTCCGGCAACAAGAGAAATGTCACCTTTCGACCACCACAGGCACGTAAATTCTTCATTAGCAGCCTGAACTTTTAGTCTTAGATGGTCTTTATTTTCGCCGATGAGACGTTTTTCTTTTAGTTTCAAATTTCTCATCACAAAAACAGGATTCGGGTTAGAGGCTCCGAAAGGTTCCAATTTTGATATTTCTTCCACCAGATGAACATCAACTTCTCTCGGAGAAAGTTCCAGGTCAATATTAATAAAAGGTTTGATATCTTTGCCGGAGGTAACTTCTTTTATTGTTTTATTCAGGGCGGCTTTTACTGTTTCAAAACTTGTTTTTTCCGGAGAAAAAGAAAGACCTGCCGCAAGAGAATGCCCTCCGAAACCGTCAAAGAGTTCTGCATTTGCGCTTATTACTTCATAAAGATGTATCCCCTCTACACTTCTGGCGGAACATCTTATCTGTTTTGTTTCTTCAGAATAAGTCATCAAAAATACCGGTTTGTAATATTTTTCCATTAATTTTGATGCCACAATCCCGACAATTCCAACGTGCCAATCTTTTTTGAATAAAATAATGGCAGGATTTCTGTTTCCCTCAGCCTGAACCATGGCGTCAGCTTCAAGAAAGGTATCCTGACAGAGAGTCTGGCGGATTTTGTTAAAATCATTGAGAGCCAGAATAGCCATTTCAATTTCCTGCGGGTTATCGGAGATAAGCACCTTAAGAGCCTCTTCAACAGTATCAAGCCGTCCTGAGGCATTTATTCTCGGAGCTATACCAAATGCAATTTGTTCTGCAGTGATACCGTTTTCAACTTTGTAACCGGCGCTTTCGAGCAGTCTTTTCAGCCCGTAATGTTTGCCGGAGGATATAAGTTCCAGACCTTTTGTCACAAAATATCTGTTTTCTCCGATTAAAGGAACAACATCGGCAATTGTTCCGACTGCTACAAACGGGAGAATTTCATATATGTATGAGGTTTTGTTATAGTGTTCAAGAAGAGCCTGAGCTGTTTTAAACGCAACTCCGCAGCCGGCAAGTGCGGTCAGATTTGTTATCTCTTTTGTCGAAAGATTTTCATTTAAAGCATTTGGAGCTTTCGGGTTAACTATTGCATACGCGTTTGGCAGAATCTCAGGAGCTTCGTGGTGGTCGGTTATTATTACGTCTATTTTAAAACTGTTTATAAAATTAACGGCATCAACATCGGAAATCCCGCAGTCAACAGAGATTATAACTTTAGGTTTTGCCTGAGTCATTATTTTAACAAGCGCTTTTGTATCAAAACCGTGCCCCTCTTTTTCTCTGTCCGGAATAAAATAATTAACATCAGCGCCCAGATATTTGAAAGTTCTGTATAAAACAGAAGTTGATGTAACTCCGTCTGCGTCAAAGTCTCCGTATATGACTATTTTTTCGCCGTTATCAATGGCGCGGGAGAGTCTTTCTACTGTTTTATCCATATCATTGAAAGCTCTGGGGTGGGTCAGTTGCATTTCAAGAGGGTGAAGAAATTCGTAGACTTCTTTTTCACCTTTAATTCCGCGTGCGGCAAGAAGTCTTTCGCTTAATGATTTTTCGTTACCCTCGTATTTGTTTAAAATCCACTCTTTCATAAGCTTTCCCACTAATATAATAACACAAAACAGGTTTTTACTGTTGTTATTAATATTTCTAAATATAAAAAGACGCAAAAACGTTAGGACAACAAGACGTTAAGAGCGTTAATTTTTTGTAGTTCGGTTTTCACCTTTCAGGATGAAAAGTATAGGTATCAGAATAAAACACCCAACAGCAAAAATTCTGAAAGAATCCATATACGCCCAGAGTTTACATTGCTGCAGCATCTGATTATACAGAGTTGTCTGTGCCATATACATTCCTGTGAAACTGTCGCTGACATACTGAGTGAAAGTTCCTGCATAAGCGCTTAATCTTTCTGCATAAATATTGTTTGTCGGTGTCAGTGATTTAACCATCATATACTGGTGCATTTGTGAAAATCTTGATATGAACGTAGCAACGAGAGATGTTCCGATAGAACCTCCGATTGTTTTTAACAGATTTTGAAACCCTGATGCGTTTGTCATCTGTTCATTTCTTAAAGTTATACAAGAAAGTGTGACCAGCGGCATCATTGAAAATACCAGCCCGATACCGAAGATAAAGTTTGGAATGACAATATTCATTTGTGATATTTCAAGGTTCAAATGCCCGAGCATCCATCCGCCTAATCCCAGACAGAAAAACCCGACAACAGCATACATTTTGTATGGAATTCTACCGCCGACTGCACCGAAGATTAATAACGATAATAATGCCCCGACACCGCGCGGCATAATAGATAACCCGCTTGTGAACGCGTCATATCCGAGCAAATATTGAAGCATCTGCGGTAATATTGCTAAGGATGCCAATAATATCGCGTTTGACATAATCAACATTATTGTTCCGAATACAAAGTTTTTATCTTTCAATACATCAAATCTGATGAATGCGTTGTCTTTTTTATTCAAAATTTGCGAGATAAAGAATGATATTCCGCCGATTACGGCAATTGCTGTTAACCAGCAGATAAAAGTTGAGCCGAACCAGTCTTTATCATTACCTTTATCAAAAACCACCTGTAATGGAACAAGCCATATGCACAGCCAGAAAAATCCCCATTTATCAAGAGTTGTACCTTTTTGGCGTCTTGCATAAGGCGGATCTTCAAGGTATTTTTTTGCAAGAAAAATTACAATAAGCCCAAACGGAACATTGATGAAAAATATCCATGGCCATGCCCAGTTATCAGTAATCCATCCGCCCATTACTGGGCCTAATATAGGCGCAACAACTACAACAAGCCCGAATACAGCCATAGCTTTATTTAAAGATTCTCCCTTAAAGCTTTCCATTGTTATTGCCTGAGAAAGCGGAATCAAACAACCTCCGCCAAACCCTTGCAGGGCACGTGCAATTACTATCATCCCGATAGAATTTGATACTCCGCACATAAATGATGCAACAGTAAATACAAAAACACTCAGAATGAAATAGTTTCTCCGTCCGAGGACTTTACAAAAATAATCTATCATCGGAATAACTATACTGCTCGCCATCAGGTAGCTTGTTAAAACCCAGATGGATTCCTGGCTGCTGACTGAATATGAGCCGGCAATATGCGGCAGTGCAACGTTTGCAACAGTTTCATCCAAGGCATACATAAAAGTTGCAAGCATTACCGGTAAAATTAACAACCACGGATTGCCGGAGGGTTTCCATTCTTGTTCTGTTGTGACTGCTGTGTTTGACATGTTTTTTTAACCTTTTCCCCTGATTTTTATAGTCAAATAGTGAACAGCCCGTGTCGAAAAGGAGATTCGTCTTTTCTGCCTGCGGCATTTTAGTGGACTATTCACTATTTACTTTTTTATTATGAAAAATTTCTATCTTACTCTTACTTTCGGAACGACAGACATTCCCGGAACAATATTGTATTCATTCGGGTCAATTTCTTCAGTGAATACAATTTTTACAGGAACACGCTGTACAATTTTAACGAAAGAACCGACTGCGTTCTCCGGCGGGAATAAGCTTGCTTTTGCTCCGGAACTTCTTTGGATACTGTCGATTTGTCCTTTAAATACTTTGTTCGGGTAAGTGTCAACTTTTATATCAACAGACTGGCCCGGTTTCATGTGTCTGAGCTGGTTTTCTTTAAAGTTTGCAACAACCCAGACGTTATGAGGAACAATTGTGCATAATGGTGAACCAACATTTACATACATACCGCGTTCAACTCTTCTTGACGCAATAGTGCCTGCTTGAGGAGCTTTGATTGTTGTATATGAAAGGTTAAGTTCTGCCTGTTCCATAGCGGCTTTTGCTGCTTTTAAATCAGCGTCTGCTACTTTATTATTATCTTTTGATAACAAAGCCTGATCTGCGCTTGTCAAGTTTGCGACTGCGGAATCATATTTTGTCTGAGCGTTATCAAGAGCTTGTTTTGAAACAGCACCTGCTGCGTAAAGATTTTTATATCTGTCTAAATCAGCTTTTGCACTGTCGATTGCAGATTGCATTGCATTGTAATTAGCTTTTGCGTTTTCCTGATCAAGGAGAATTCTTTCGTATCTGGCTTTTGCTGAATCCAGTGCAACTTTATAATCAGTGTCATCAATTTTGGCAATTTCATCTCCCTCTTCGACCGCCTGGTTATCTGTTATCATAACTTCAACAATCTGACCGCTCACACGCGGAGCTACAGAAACAGTTGTTGTTTCTACGTAAGCATCATCTGTTGATTGGTACAAAATCGCCTGATGAATAAAATATCCGACTCCCAGTGCGATTAATATAATTATCCCAATCATTGTCGGTTTGTTAATTTTTTTCTTTTTATCCTGTTTGGACTCTTCTTTGTGTTCTTTTGTTTCGATTTTTTCTTCTTCCATTTTGTACCTCTTTTATATAACTATATATTTTTCATTTCAAAAACTTCTTCCAGATTGCAGCGCAGTTTTTTAAGCGAACTATGAATATTTTCTAATTCTTCATCTGTAAGTTTGCGTTTTGACGAATTTATAAAACCTTCTATTTTTTTGTTAATCTGATGAATTTTTTTGACGCCGCTTTCTGTCAGACCCATTTTTTTTACAAGCCTGTTATTTTTTGTATCAATAAATCTTGTAATAAGTCCTTTCTCTTCAAGTGAATCTAAAATTCTGCCTGTATTTGCCCTGTCTTTGAGAATCAGCTTGGCAAGGTCGCGCTGGCAAATACCTGAATTACATAAAATAGTATCAAGCGCAACATACTCATCCGGTGTTACATCTATTTCCAGCTGTTCAAAAACTCTAACGCTTATTAATCGCAAAAGTCTTGCCACCTGTTCAATTTCATAATTCAAGGTATCTGTATAATGTAGACACTTTGGCATATTTTCTAATTCCCTTTATTATTTCAATGTTGTGTTGTAAAAAAAATATGTTGCATTTACAACAATATTATGCTAACATACTAATTATAGAAATGCAAGTAGTTTAAATAGAGGAAAAGTAAAATTGAAAAAGATAATCACAATAGCTCTATTAGCAGGGATTTTGAACATGAATTGCAGCACATTAGTGACACTTGCAAAAGAGGAGACAAACCCCAAAGCCCCGCATGAATTCAAGAGCATGGTCAAAAAAGATAAAAAATACGACCCGTCTTATAAATATGAGTATACAAATGTTGATTGGTGGAACAGATTTAATGACAGTGTTTTAACCGGTTATATAAATAAAGCTATAGAAAACAACTATGACCTGAAAGCAGCCTCACTGGCTGTTCAGGAGTATTACCAACAGACAAGAGCACAGTTTGCTAATGAATTGCCTCAAATCGGCGCAGGATTTTTCCCAGGGTACGCAAAAATGCCCGGCACAACAGACAGCGACTGGTCTTTTGCTGTTCCGGGATTTGCTTCTTATGAAGTTGATATTTTCTTGAAAAACAGAGATAAAACAAAATCAGTTAAGAAACTTTACGAGGGGGCAAAGATTGATGAACGTGCTGCGTATATCGCAATAGCGTCTGCTGTCGGAACTACTTATCTTAACATTGTAAACCTTGATAAGACAATAGAAATTCAGCAGCAAATTGTTGATATAAGAAAAAATATTTATGACCTCATGCAAATGAGCAACAAAGAGGGGCTTGTTTCTACATCAGATGTAGTCAGCGCAAATAAAGAATACGTTGACGGCATGACTGCTCTGGTTGAACTTACCAAACAGCGCGACAAACTTTTAAATCAGCTTTGCGTCCTGATTGGCGAAAGTCCTGAAAATGCAGCTTCTTTGCAGAGAACTTCTTTTGACAGCCTGAATTACAATATTTCAATTCCGGAATCTATTGCAACAGAAGTAATTGTTCAAAGACCGGACTATCTAAAAGCGGAAAAAATGGTTGAAAAAGCCGGTATAGATGTTCGTGTTGCCCGTAAAGAATTTCTCCCGTCAATAAATCTCGGCGGTTTGATGTTCTTTAATGCAAACGATTTGGGCAGTGTGTTTACTACCCGCAATGCATTGATGGCATTGGGCGGCGGGCTTTTCTGGCCTGTTTTTACAGGCGGTTCAAGAATGGCTAATTTGAAAATCAAAAAATTTGGCTACGAACGTGTTTTGCAGCAGTATTACAAAACAAATCTCACTGCAATTCAGGAGGTTAACGATGCTCTCCTGTGCGTGAAAATGGATAAAGATAAACTCGACAAAGTCCAAAAACAAAGAGATTTGGAGGCAGAAGAGTATGCTTATTCTGAGGCTAAATATAATCAAGGCGTAATTTCTAAGCTTGATTTAATCCAAAAACAGGAAAACCTCCTTGTTATGGATAAAACCCTTGCTCAAAATAAGGTTGAATTTATGGTAGACAACATAGGTCTTTATAAAGCAACCGGCAGCAAGATATAGAGAAAAACAAACTCCGTACACAAATAAAAAATAACATATATGTAATCACATCACCTCTTTACTTTAAATTTTTTTAAAGTAAATCCGGCAAAAAATCCACTTTTGCCGGTTTTTTATTGCGTTTATTTTTTATTTTTATCGCCGCGGGAGCGGACAGATATTTTTATCGGTGTGCCGAAGAAGCCGAAAGCTTCACGGAGCTTGTTTTCTATATAACGTTTGTAGTGGTCTTTCATTAATTCTTCATTGTTAACAAACAGTACAAAAGAGGGCGGCTGAGTGTTAATTTGGGTTGTATAAAGGATTTTGAGTCTTGCATTTTTGACGCTTTGCGGCGGGTTCAGAACGTAAGCTTCATTTATAACTTTGTTCAAAAGCCCTGTAGAAACGCGTTTTGTGCACTGTTCATAAACTTCAAGAGTTTTTTCAAAAATCTGGTTCAAGCGTTGTTTTGTAACTGCACTTATGTAAATTTTCGGTGCAAAGTCAAGAAACGGAATTTCGTTTGCAAGTTTTAAATCAAACTGGTTAATAGTATTTGATTTTTTATTCTCAATTAAATCCCATTTATTCACGGCGACAATCAGACCTTTGCCGGCTTCAGTGATGATTGAAGAAATCTTTTTGTCCTGATCGGAAATGCCCTGTGCAGCGTCAATCACAAGCACTGCAACATCACAATCCTTGATAGAACGGATAGCACGGTCTACCGCAAATTTTTCGACACCCCATTCAACTTTTGCTTTTTTGCGGATGCCGGCGGTGTCAACGATTATAAAATCTTTGCCGTGGTATTTAATTTTGCTGTCTATGCTGTCACGGGTTGTGCCAGAGATGTCAGAGACAATGACTCTGTCTTCGTTTAAAAGAGCATTCACAATAGAAGATTTTCCGGCATTCGGGCGTCCGACTATTGCAATTTTAATAGTTTCGTCAGGGGTTTCCTCTTCTGTTATCTCAAAATCTTTTGTCACCATATCCAGCAAATCGCCGACCCCTCCGCTGCCGTGTAGTGCTGATATCCCGACAAGTTCTCCTATTGCAAGCGAATAAAAATCACTCATCATAGCAAGAGATTCAGGGTTGTCCAGCTTGTTCACAGCAACAAAAACAGGCTTGTCAGATTGGCGCAGAATATTTGCAATATCTTCATCAACAGGGTGGACTCCGTCTTTTCCGTCTACGACAAAAATAATTTTGTCAGCCTCATCGCAGGCAATTTTTGCCTGATCATAAATGGAGAGCATAATTTCATCCTCATCACCGGGAACAATTCCGCCCGTGTCAATGACGGTGAAAAGTTTGTTCTGCCATTCCACATCAAAATATATTCTGTCTCTTGTGACCCCCGGACGGTCATCAACTATTGAATTTCTGTGTCCTATCAGACGGTTTACAAGTGTTGATTTTCCTACATTCGGGCGTCCGACTATTGCTACTATAGGTTTTCTTTTCATAAAAATATTGTAACATGAATATTTTCATGTAGGGTTTATTTTTTGTTAATATAAAATCTTGCCCTGCAGCGCTTTTTGTATAAATATTTTCAATTAAATAAAAAAATATAATCTTTACTTGTTGACAAATTTTCTTTTTAATGTTAAAATAAATGTGGGGTAAATGTATATTTATAAGTCTTGTCAAATGACGAGACTTTCTTTTTCGCTACATGGATTTTTAGTATGTGTAATTGAGGAAAAAATCTTCATCAAAATCGAAAGATTTTACCTCCTGATATTCTGTCGGCAAAACAAAGGTTATCTTGCCGTTTGAGGCTTTTTTGTCTGTTTTCATTATCTCTGTTATTTTATTCATGTTGAATTTTTTGACAGGAGTAAAGCGGAATTTATTAATTACATCATCTGCCAGAAATTTGTAATTTTTTTCTATTAAACCTTTTTCCACAGCAAGCTTGAAAGCAAAACGCATGCCCTCTACAACGGCTTCTCCGTGGGTATATTTTTTGTAGTTTGTTATTTTTTCTACGGCATGCCCGTAGGTATGTCCAAAATTAAGAATTTTTCTGAGACCGCCCTCTTTTTCATCCTGTTCTACTACGGCAATTTTTAAACTAACGCAGTATTGGACGAGTTTTTCCAGAGTGCGGACATCTTTGTTGTTTATTTTTTCAAAATTTTCAGAAAGAAAGTTGAACAAATCTACTTCTGTCTGCGGTTTGCAGCTTTTTTCTATAAAAGAATATTTAACAACCTCGCCGAGCCCGGTCTTAAACTGTTTTTCGTCAAGAGTTTTCAGAAAATTTATGTTGATAAAAACAGCTTTTGGCTGAAAAAATGCCCCGACAAGGTTTTTGCCGTAATCTGTGTCAATTCCTGTTTTGCCGCCTACAGAGCTATCGACGCAGGCAAGCAGAGTTGTAGGTATCTGGATAAAGTCTATTCCCCGCATATATGTTGAGGCTGCAAACCCTGCCAAATCTCCGACAACACCACCTCCTATTGCAAGAAGTACATCTTTTCTGGAAAGACGGCTTTTAAGCATTCTGTCGGTAATTTTTTTGTAGTTTTTAAAGTTTTTTTCTTTTTCTCCGTCTTTTAATATAAATTTATCAACGGCGGGGATATCAAGAATCTTGCCGTAGAGTTTGTTTACTTTTTCGGATATGACGACAAAGACTTTTCTGCCTGAAATGTACGGTTCCAGTTTCTCTCTCAAGCCGGAGATTTCCGAACAGTCAATATATACGGGGTAGGATTTATCAGTCTCTTCTATTTTTACGCGCAATTCAGGCATTTAATAATCTCCGTTACTATATTATATGGAGATTTGAAATCCGTGTCAATTGTAAAGTGTGCTTTTTCATAATTTGCCTGCCGCGCCTCTATTATGGCGGAAATTTTTTCCGGATTAAAGTTGTTTCCCAATAACGGTCGGTGTGTTTCTGTTTTTATTCTGTCGAAAATCACTTCAGGGGAGGTTTTGAGGTATATAACTTTTGTTTTTTCGAGGAGCAGAGAGCGGTTTTTAGGATTTTCAAAAACCCCGCCGCCGGTTGAGATAATAATATTATCTTTTTCCAAAAGTTTTTCTATGGTTTCGGTTTCTTTTTCCCTGAAAAAAGCCTCCCCGTATTTTTCAAAAATTTCAGTGACAGAACACCCTTGAGATTTTTCTATTTCAGAATCCATATCAAACAGGGCAAAACCCTCGAGCTCTTTTTCAAGCTCTTTACCGGTTGTTGTTTTACCGCTGCCCATCATTCCAATAAGTGTTATAATCATTGGAGTCCTTATTTGTTTTATGCTTTTACTTTTTGTGATTTGTCGGCAAGCTCGCTGTCAACTCTCAAAAATACAGGTTTGATTTCTTCTTTGGTGATGAGCTTGCCTGTTTTGATATTGTTACAGGTTAAGTCATCAAGTTTTGTATTTAAATCAAAGGACAGCTGACGGGCCATTTCTTTTGCAATGTTCGGGCAATACGGATAAATCAAGGCTGATACAACACACATAATTTCCAGAACTGTTGTGAGAACCTGACCGCATTCTGTCATTTTTTCTTCTTTTGCAAGTGTCCACGGAGCATTGTCTGTTACGTATTTGTTTGTAACGTCAACGAGCTGGACGATTTCCTGCGCGGCTTCGGAGATTTCAAAGAAATCAAAGTGGGTTTTAACTTTTTTAACAGTATCAAGCGCAAGTTTGTACAAATCAGAATCAGCTTTGAATTCTTCTTTTACCTCACCGTCAAAGTATTTTACAAGCATAGAGAGGGTTCTGTTCAAGAGATTACCCATACTGTTTGCAAGATGTGCGTTAACTTTTTCTTTGAAGTCGTCATCCGAATAATTTCCGTCACGTCCGCACGGAGCTGAAGTTGCCATATAATATCTCAAAGGGTCAGGAATTGTCAGGTTAAAACTTTCCAGAACTCCTGTAGGTGATATTACGTTGCCGAGAGATTTAGACATTTTGGTTTCGTCTATGGTAATCCAGCCGTGTGCAAAAATGTGTTTTGGCAAAGGAAGATCCAGAGCCAGCAAAATAGCCGGCCAGTATATGCTGTGGAATTTTAAAATATCTTTTCCTACAACGTGGACATCAACAGGCCAGTATTTTTTGAACATATCAGACGGGTTTTCTGTATCATAACCAAGAGCCGTGATGTAGTTTGAAAGTGCATCTATCCACACATATATTGACTGTTCAGGGTCATCAAGAACGTCAATTCCCCATTGAACATTGGATTTTGCACGTGAAACAGAGATGTCCTGAATGTCCTCCAGCTGGTTCAAAACTTCATTTGCTCTGAACTGCGGCACAATAAAGTCAGGATGAGCTTTTATGTGTTTGATAATAGCATCTTTGTATTTGGAAAGTTTAAAGAAATAATTTTCCTCCTTAACCACTTCCGGTTTTTTAAGGTGGTCAGGGCAAAGACCGTCCTCGGTCAGGTCTTTCGGGTTCAGGAAACATTCGCATCCGGAACAGTATAAACCCTCATAGGAATGTTTGTAGATATCACCTTTTTCAACAAGTTTTTTGAAAATTTTCTGTACAATAGCTTCGTGATCTTCATCAGTTGTTCTGATAAATCTTGTATAGTCTATATCAAGAGCTTTCCACGCATCTTTGAACTTTTGAGCATTTTCATCGCAGAGTTCTTTGGGAGAAATTCCCTTAGCCGCAGCGGTTTTTTGAATTTTTATACCGTGCTCGTCAGTTCCTGTGAGAAAAAAAACATCATCGCAGCGCTGTGTGTAGTGTTTTGCAATGATATCCGTCAAAATCTTTTCATAAGCGTGTCCGATATGCGGAGCACCGTTCACATAGTCTATTGCTGTTGTTAAGTAATATTTATCCATAAAATTATTCCCTCATTCCTTGTTTAAAATTATATCATGAAAACTTTCTTATTTATTTAGTTACAAAATGTTACAAAAACTGTTATACACGCAATATTACCGAAAAAAAAACGTTATTATATGTATGAGAGTATAAACCCATAGGATTATTGTATCTATGTTAGTCATTGACGGTGATTACAATTATTTAATAAATAAACTGAACCTGACTCCGCAAAAACTTGAGGAGTACGGGACAAAAACCGTTGACGAAATTCTGGAAGCAGAAGCCGCCGCCGGTAACCAGGCTGCAATTAAAATTGTTAATGAAATGTACACAAATGTTGCATTTCTTGTTGAAATTTTCAAACTTGCCGATCCGGAAAACAAATATATGATACTCTCACAGATGAATTCCCAGCAGCTGCAGGAATTTCTTCCTCTGATGGAGGAGGAGGATTTGCAGCAGGGGCTTATGTATTTTTCTATGGATAAACTCCTTGATATGATGGAGGATTTGCCTCCGGAACAGCTGGTCAAGGCTGTTTTTGAAATGTTTTCTCAAGAAGAGATAATCCAGTATATGCCGGAGGATCAGCTTGATAAAGTTTTGACCGGCCCGGAACTTGATAAAAACAAAGTTCTTGAGCACCTCAAATCCATTCCGCCGGAATATCTTGCGCAGATGATTGAAAATGTTACGGGTGAACCGCTTGATGAAATGGACAGCCTCGGTATGATTAACCAGATTGGCGGATTTAATCCTACAGAATACAAAGATGCTCTTACCGGAATGCAATCTACTCAGAAACAACAGCTGATGCTTTCTCTGTGTAAGGAAAATCCTGAATTGTACCAGCTTTTTGCTGCTGAAGAGTATACTAATATTATCAATACATACAAACAAAAACCTCAGGTAGTCAAAGCTCTTGAAGTAATTGAAAAAGAAGAAACAATTAAAATGCTTAAGGAACTTCCGAACGATTTACTTTCTATGGTTATTACGCAGATTGACCCTGATACATTCGGTGATATGTTATTGAAGAAACACGCTGATCTGCTTGCTCAGGTTGTTATGATGTAGTTTTTATTCTTCAAGGAGTTCTATAGCAGTTTTCAGCGCGAGTTCGCTAAAGTTGTATTTCATTATCCGTCTGTCAAGCTTGGGATTGAGTTTAAATTCGCGGATAATTATTTTGTCATGGAATTTTACGGCAATATAGACAAGCCCGACAGGTTTGTTTTTTGACCCGCCGGTCGGCCCTGCTATTCCGGTTGTACATATTGCGACATCGCATTCTGTACGTTTGGCAAGCCCCTGCGCCATTTCAAACGCGCATTCACTGCTTACGGCGCCGAATTTTTCAAGAGTTTCGGTTGTGACGCCGAGGTTTTTGTGTTTAATTTCGTTTGCGTAAGTGACGTAGGCTTCTTTAAAATATTCTGAGCTCCCTGAAATATCCGTAATCCTTGAGGCTAAAAGCCCGCCGGTGCAAGATTCTGCTGTCGAGACGGTCAGGGATTTTTCTTTGAGCAGCCGCCCAAGGGTTTCTTCTGTTCTGGTGCTGTTTTTGTGCAGGTTGTATTTTATATTCTCAATTAACTTGTTCATATTTTTTACTCTATTTATATTTGGTTGTTTTGTCAATTCTCCGGCTTAACTATTTGAAATATTTATTGGATATAAAATTTGATTATAATATCATGTGTTAAAAGGAGCATGGAAAGGCATGGCTGTTAACGCAAAAAAACAACAAAATGATTTGAATCTTTTACCGCAGAATATTGAGGCGGAAGAGGCTATTTTAGGTGCTATTCTGGTTAATCCGGATTGTATTACAAAAATTGTCGAGCATCTGAAACCGGAAAGTTTCTATAAACCGGCTCACAGATATGTTTATGAGGCTATGCTGGAACTTTTTAACAACAACGACAGAATTGATATTGTTTCTGTTTCCGATGTGTTGAGTTACAGCCAGAAGCTTGATATAGTCGGCGGCAGAGCTTTTATTAACGATTTGAGCTACAAAACAATTACAACTTCTAACGTGGAATATTACGCCAGAATTGTTCAGGAAAAGGCTATTAAACGTGCATTAATAAATGCCGGTTCCGAGATTGTCTCTTTCGGATATGATGTGAATCCTATTGATGAATCTCTTGACAGCGCTGAAAAATTAATCTTTGATATTGCCGCCAACAAAGCTACAAGCGACCTTGTGCCGGCAAAGGATTTGGTATTAAAAACTTATGAAAAAATAGAATACCGCTACGAGCATCAGGATGAACTTCTTGGAGTGCCTACAGGGTTTTATGATTTGGATGAAACTCTTAACGGACTTCAAAAATCCGATTTGATTATTCTTGCAGCTCGTCCTGCAATGGGGAAAACAGCTTTTGCTCTTAACATTGCCCAGAATGTTGCTATCAGGGCAAAAGTTCCGGTTGCTATATTCTCGCTTGAAATGTCAAAAGACCAGCTGATGCACAGAATGCTGTGTTCTGAGGCGGAAGTTGACTCCCAGCGTTTGAAAACAGGGAATATGCAAAGTAAAGACTGGGAAAAACTTGCAAATGCAATGAATGAGTTTTCACAGGCTCCGATTTATATTGATGATACCTCAGGCTGTACTATTACTGATATCAGGGCGAAGTGCAGACGATTAAAAATGCAGGAAAAAAATCTCGGGCTTATTCTAATCGACTATCTTCAATTGATGGAGGGTTCAGGCAGAGAGGATCGTATGCAGCAGATTTCCGCCATCTCAAGAGGTTTGAAAATTCTTGCAAAAGAACTGGATGTTCCCGTAATTGCACTATCTCAGCTCTCCCGTGCTGTAGAATCAAGAACAGATAAGCGCCCGATGCTTTCGGATTTGAGAGAATCCGGCGCGATAGAACAGGACGCCGATATTGTAATGTTTATCTACAGAGATGAATATTACAGAAAGAGTGAAGACGGTGAAGAAGAAGTTCAAAGAGCCGATACAAAAGGGGAGTCTGAAATTATTATTGCAAAACACAGAAACGGTGGACTCGCTAATATCAAATTGATATTCCAGGGCAATATTACAAAATTCAAAAACCCGATTAAGACAAATGTTTTTTAAAATGCTGATTTATTACAGAGCGCTGAGTTTTTCTGTAATCTGGTTTAAGAGTTCTTCGTTATTGATTTTGCGCGCATAGGCTTGAGCTTTTTCGTAAAGTCCGCGGGCTTTGTTCGGGCTGCTGTATTCAAGCATGATATCGCCTGCGCTCATATAATTCTGAGCAACTTTAGCCGGCGCATCGGCATCTATGTAATTTTGTACAGCGTGTGAATATAATTTCAGAGCTTCCTGCGGTTCACCAAAGCGGTCGTAAGCTTTTCCGGTGCTTGAGGCAACATAGCCTTTGACTCTGGAGTTGTCTGTCTGAACTGCCAGCCCGTCAGCTATTTCAAAGTAATCAAAAGCTTCTCTTTCATACATATCTGTATAGATATTGCCGATTTTTGCCATTGAGGTTGATTGTGCGACCAGATTTTCGGCTTCTCCGGCAAATGATACGGTTGCAAAGTAGTGATCCAGAGCCGGTGTTATCTGATTTACGTCATCATAAATTTCTGCCATAGAATAATGGGATTTTGTTTTTATATTATTGTCCTGAGTGCTTTTTGAGGACATATTGAAACTCTTTAACGCCTGTGAGTAGTACTGGTGTTTCTGGTAAATTTTTCCTATTTCAAAGAAAATTTTTGATTCGGTTTCTGTGTCTCCGATTTCATTTGCGCGAACCAGAGCTTGTTGGTACGTTTCTATAGCCTTTTTAGGTTCGTTTGCATAGGTAAGTTTTTTTGCCTTAAGAAAAGAGGATTTTAATTCTTTATCCTGCGGGATTAGAGTAGATGTTTGAGAATTTTTTTCTGTCTCTTCTGCTGCAGCGGTTTCCTGTGCTCCTGCAGTTTGTTCGGCTGCTGATGCTTGTTTGACTTTGTTTTCCTGTTCAAGGGAGCCTTCAGGGAATTTTACAAGGAACTGCGGGTTTACATCTTCTTCATTGTATTTAAAATCAATTTGCTGCAAGAAAAGCGCATCAACCCAGTTTTCAACAACTTTTGATTTCTTGTTCAGAGTTTCTGAAATATAATTATCGAGGATGGTTGAGGCGTTTTTGAGGTTTGATTTGACAAGTTTTGTGTCAGGATGTGCGCTTGTGACTTCATCCTGTACAAGCGAAATATATTTGTCAACTTTGCTCTTAAGTTCTGCCGGTGTGCCGATAGCAATAGCGGTGTTATTAAAATCTTTTATAATCTGGGCAATGTTTATGTTGGAGCTTCTGTTGAGTGCATTAAGAGAAGCGTTCGGTACAGCTTCATTTGCTGCCGTACCTTGAGCTGTATTTGTCGCAGCCCCGGCGTTGGAGGTACCGGCAGGCATTGTAGTGAAAAATGAACGCTGAGTTTGTTTTATATAGCCGTTTTGCGGGTAAGAAGATTGAATTTGCTGATATGCCGGAGTGTGTGACGGTAATCTTTGTTCAATATATTGCAGACCTTTACTTCTGCCGTTTTGGGAAGCTTGTTCTTCCCGCTGTGCATTTGCGGATTTTTCCTCATCCTGTTTTTTTCTGACGAGGTTTCTTCCGTCTTTTACGACATATGGACGTTGGTATACATTATTTAAGTTCAACCCCATTTTAAGTCTTTAATACCTTTCTATCACCATAATTACTTACTACTACGGCAACTTCTACTATATCCTAATTTGTGTAAATGTTGCTCATACTTTCGTATGAAATCCACATTTTTTATTTAAGGTTTTTTTTTGAGAAGTCAACCCCGCAGGAGGTGCATGTTTCGGGGTTTTGTTACAAAATGTTAACTTGTTAAATCCCCCCGTTTTATAAGGGTTTTCGCCATTTTATTGCATGAAAATCCGCTCATTCATGCAATTTTAAAGGATAAAAATTTTTTATATAAGCATAGGGGATAATTAAAGTAAATAATTTTCTTTTCACGGGGAAAATTGAAAGGGGAAAAAATGTCACTACAATTAACACGATTACAAGCTGCTTTGAACGGTGAACCGACAAACGGTGTTGTTCCTAAAAAATTAACACCGGAAGAAGAAGCGGCTAAAAAGAAAGCTCAAGAAGAAATGATGTTTAACTTCAAAAAGGCATCAGAAGAATTAAGCAAAACTGACAATCTGGAATTGAACGGTAAGAAAAATAAAGAAAACCGTGAAATAAGATTGAATGCTTTGGTAGATTATTTCCAGAACGGCTTTGGACTTACTGAAAAAGAAGCCAAAGAAGTTGCAGAACTTGCCTTGAAAGATGAACAGGCAGAAGAACGTGTTGAACACACAAGATTGTATTTCTATAAAGATAAATATAAAGCTAACAAAGACAAGGACAAAGAAGAAGGTTTTGAAGCAAAATACATCAAGAATAAATCTGTAAGAAAAGCTATACTTGCAAGACCTGAATTGTTCTTTGTACAAAATCCGGACGGAACATTTGCACTTGATGAAAATAATCAAATGATATTTTCACAGGCAAAATATAACAATACAATGCTTGAACATACAGGCGATTACAGAATGGAACTCAGTGAAAGAGCAAATCTTGCAGCTGAACTTGATATCAAAAAACGTAATGCTAAACAGATGGCAAAATACGGAAACTTTGATTATGAGAAAGACAGAACATGGCTTTACAGAGCAGCAGCAATTCTGGCAGGCACAGGATTAGGCACTGTAGTCGGCGGAGTTCTCGGTAATTTCTCACACACAAACATCGACATAGCTCACCTGTCACAGGCTATAGATGCAGAAAACGGTGAATTACTTGCAGAAAAATTAAGAGAAATTTCAATCTCTGATAACAAGCTTAAACAGTTTGCAGCTGTCGGCGGCTTGAGCAGCTTACTCCCGTCAATAGCACTGTCAATGTTTATCAAAGACAGAGGTAAATCAAGCATTATGCAGACAACAGCAGAAAACATTGTTCAAAACGGTGTAAATTCTGTTAAAGGCGAAGATAACAAGAAACTTGTTTCAGGTATCTTAGAACTTATGGATGCTGCAGGTTTGAAAGATGAACAAAAAGTCAGATTGATAGAAATCACACAGGGTATCGCATCCGGTAAACATACAACAGAACGTGAAATGGCTGCACTGGCAAAAGAAATGAAAGATATCCTGACAATTGAACCGCAGCCGGAACCGGAACCGGAAGACGAAGGCGGTGAAGAAGAAGTTGTTGTTACACCAACACCAACCCCGACACCAACTCCGGAACCTAAAGTTGAATACGGTGCACAAATTACACCTAGAGAAGAAACCAAAACAGAAACAGAAGACGTATTCCAATACCACCATACATCAGGTGAATACTGGTCAGGTATTGCAAAAGAAATGTACGGAGTAGATGATGCAACAGCATACAAACTCGGTAAAGAATTGAAAAAACGTCACGGATATGCACCATCATCAGCAGATATGCCGAAGATTGTTAACCTCCCGAAAGAACTTCTTGGACACAAAAGAAAATATGACAACGAAGATGAGGTTAAACGTATCAGAAGTAATCAGGCAAGTAACGGCAGACAAAGAGCAACAAGTTCATTCAAGCCTAATACAACAACAGTTACAACAACTGTATATGATGGTTCTGTATCAAGAACAAAAAATCCTGATACTGAACAGGCTCAAACAGAGTCCAAACAGGTTAAGAAAGGTATGGAAGAAACAGAAGCAAAAGGCTGGTTGGAAAGAACTTGGCAGACAATCAAAGAAACACCTGAAAAAATCGCAAAACTTTTTGAGTAATGTAATCTCCCCAAATATAAAAAACGGAAGAGCTCCTGAGAAATCAGGGGCTTTTTCGTTAAACAACAGTTACCCCGAAAGGAACGCTTTTGAGGTTATTTTTGACCCAGAAACCGTCAGCGGGTGCGAATTCACCGTTGAGTAGAAAGTAAGTTGAGCCGGAGCCGGACATAACAGAATCCGGATATTTATTTTTAATATCCTGAAGTTCTTCATAGTCGTCAATTACAGCCCATTCAAGGTCATTCAAAAACTCTTCTCTATGGTGTGGTACCCCCCCACCTAACCTCCCCCGCCGGTGGGGAGGAATATTAGTATCAGTAATTATTTGTTCTAGATATTCCAAAACACTATCTATATTTTCAAAAATATCATTATTCCATATTCTTATAATCTTAAAACCTTGTGATTGCAAAAATTCATCACGTTTTTTGTCAGATTCCATATGATTATTTTCGTTGTGTTGTCCGCCATCCAGTTCTATAATAAGTTTTTTCTCAAAACAAATGAAATCAACGATATAGTTGCCGATAATTTGCTGCCGTCGGAATTTAAGATTATGGAACTGTTTTTTTTGTAAATAGTACCATAAAATTTTTTCTGCTTCGGTCATTGCTTTTCGTAACTGTCTGGCGTGCAGAGTAAGATTTTTGCTTTGTGGATTTTTATTGGATGACTCCGGAGGTTTAATATTTGTTCCTCCCCCCTCTGTGGGGGAGGTCAGGTGGGGGGATTGTTGTTTTGCCGCAAATTTTGTGTAAGCTTCTTTTGCGCTAATGCCGAGATTTTTCGGCTTTATCAGAGAAACAGTAAATTCTTCAAACGGCTGCTGTTCTAAAATTTCCCCTCTGCCGGAGGTCTTTTGCCGACCGCCCTCCAGACATAAATTCAAATCAGAACCCAAAGCGGCGCATAGTTCATGCAAATCTTTACGGCTCAATGGACGCATAAATATTTCGTTCAACCCGAACAGAGTCCCTGCGGCATCCGTGCTCCCGCCGGCAAGACCGGCTGCAACCGGTATGTTTTTTTCTATGTAAATTTCAATCTCTGCATTTATTCCTGTCCGGTCTAAAAACAACGTTGCTGCTTTATGGACAAGATTTTTTTCGTTATAAGGAATTTCGTCACTCGTGCCGGAGAGTTTAATTTCTGTCCGGTCTGATTTTAGTGCTGAGATTGTCAGGTAATCATACAGGCTGATTGTCTGCATTACGCTGTCTATGTTATGAAACCCGTCTTGACGGCGGTTGAGAATTTTTAACGTCAGATTAATTTTTGCGGGACACCGGACTTTAATTTTTTCCATTTTTTAGTTCCTCTGACAGTTTTCCGAGAGTTTCTATTGAGAGGTTTTCAGCACGTGTGTTTTCGCCAAGCCCTAATTTTGCTATGGCATTTTGAATGTTTTCTTTTGAAAAACCGCCGCTTAAAAGGCAGTTTTTAATATTTTTTCTCCGCTGGGAAAAGGCAGCTTTTACTGTTTTTCTAAAATGCGTATAGTCGCTCAATTCTATACGCGGCTTGTCTTTGATTACAAGTTTTACAAGCGCGGAATTTACTTTTGGTGCAGGATAGAAAGAACGGCGTCCCACCAGCCTGAAAATTTCAACATCTGCCCAGAACTGTGAAAGTATTGTTAACAATCCGTATTGTTTGGAGGGAGATTTTTCATCTGCAGCCATACGGCGGGCAACTTCTTCTTGCACCATGAGGATAATTTCAGTTATTTTGTTGCGGTTTTTGTTGTCTATGTCGTCTACTTCACCGAGCAGGTGGGCGATAATGGGGCTTGTAATATAGTACGGAATATTGGCAACAACTTTTACTTTGCCCTCACAGAGTGAGGAAATGTCTGTTTTCAAAATATCATTATGGATTATTGTAAGATTTGGTGCATCAAGTTTTTCAAGTTCTTTTACCGCTTCTTCATCCAGCTCTATTGCAATGACTTTTCCGGCATGTTTTACCAGCTGTTCCGTTACAAACCCGACCCCGGGACCTATTTCTATTACTGTTTCGTCGGGTTTGATATCGGCTTTGTCAATGATTGCTTTAATCGCATCCCCGTCAATAAGAAAGTTTTGTCCGAGGCGTTTTTTTGTTCTGAAAAATTTTGCTCGTTCGAAGTAGTTAACCATGGTACATATAATAACACAGACAGGTAAATGTTTGAAAGAGTATTTTCTGCTAGGTTTGATGATGTTATAATGAAAAACATAAGGGGGCATCGTGTACAACACAGAAACTAAGGAAAAACTTGAACTTTCACAGATAAGACAACTCTTCACTTCCGGATTTAAACCCGCTGATACCCACAAAATCGGAATAGAATATGAGAGGCTTCCGATTTTTGCGGACACCTACAGAGCTGTTCCGTATGATGAGGGTGTGTGCAGCGTGTTGAGAACTCTTGCAAAAGAGGACAACTGGGATTATATTACAGATGACTTTAATATAATCGGTCTAAAGCAAAACCATGATACAATCACGCTTGAACCGGGATGCCAGTTTGAGTTGAGTTTAGAACCTCAGTTTACTATCAAAAATTTGGAAGAAAAAATCAACACTCTGAATAAAAAATTTGCTCCGGTGCTTGATAAATACGGCATAAAGCTTCTTGAATACGGAGTTTCTCCGGTTTCTACACATAAGTCAATCTCTCTGATTCCGAAAAAGAGATATCACATAATGGCAAGATATCTGTGGGGAATTTTATCTGATGTAATGATGAGAGAAACAGCCGGAATTCAATGTTGTATTGATTTTGAATCGGAAGAAGACTTGATGAAAAAATTTGAAATCTCATCAAAACTGACCCCGTTTATCACAGCAATGTTTGCAAACTCTCCTATCCGCGGCGGGGTTTATACCGGATACAAGACGTTCCGCGCTCTCAGCTGGCTGAATACTGACAACGAACGCTGCGGGTTTGCCGGTAATTTAAGAAAGGATTTCGGGATTGATGATTATATAAACAGTGTTCTGGATTCTCCGATGATTTTTATAAAACGCGAAAATCTCCCGATACAAATTAACGGCAGAATTACTTTCCGTGATTTTATGGCAAAAGGTTTTGAGGGGTTTGAGGCAGCGATGGAGGACTTTGAACTCCATGCCAACCTGTATTTTCCGGAAGTCCGTATGAGAAATTTTATAGAAATCAGAAATCATGACTGTGTGGGAAAAGGTTTGCAGTATTCTCTGCTTGCTATATATAAAGGCATTTTGTATGACAAATATGCTATGGCCGAAATTGAAGAACTGATGAAAGATTTCTCAACAAGAGATTTGACAGAGCTGCGTTATAATGTCCCTAAAAGTGCTATGCAGGCGAAAGCCGGCAGATTTACGATATCCGAAATCGCACCGAAAATTCTGGAAATAGCTGAAAAAGCTCTTATTGGCGGCGGATATCACGAGGACGATTATCTTGTCCCGATTAAAGAGTATGTTGAAAAAGGGATTTGTCCTGCTGATGTTATTATCAGAAACTGGCATTCTCTCTGGGATAAGGATATTAACAAACTGATTAAATATCTTTCTGAATGATATCAGGATTTATAGAATAAAAAAAAGCTATGTACTTTTGAGGTGCATAGCTGTTGATTAGGGATATGTGTATCTTAGTCTCTAAGGAGTATGGTTTTATATTATCAGACCAAATTTAAAATGAAATCATACGTTTTTATGATGTTTTATTTTTGTTAAATATTGTAAAAATATACTACTAAAGTAACATATTTTTTCTTTTTTGGGTTTATAATGCATGCAAATGTACAAAAATTAAAGGTGGAAAGATGAGAATAACTCCGGTAAACAGTTATACAAATCTTACAAAGATAAAATCTGCAGACAGCAGAACAGAGAAAAACAAAGTCACTTTCGGGTTTGGCGAAGATTACGGCGGTGACCCGTTTCCGATGCCGGAATGCAACGGCGACGGCGACGGCTCAAGTTTCGGTAAAGTTATCAAAGACGCTTTGATTGTCTTTTTCGCTCCGATAACTCTGCCTATTATGACGTACAGAATTCATCTGAAAGATAAAAAAGAAGATGAAATGTACCGCAAGATGCTTGACTTCAAGGTAGATGACGACGGAAATGCCATAAAACCGGAAGATAAAGACAAAGACGATAAAAAGAGAAGTGTAGGTTAATACTTATTAAAAATATATATTAGAAAAGGCAGAAGTCTGAAAACTTCTGTTTTTTCATGCTAAAATTGAATATATAACTACAGATTTAAAGGGATATAAAGATGTTTGACAGCTTGAGCGATAAACTTCAAAAGATAATAAGCAGAACAAGAAACACAGAACTGACTCAGGATAATATGCAGGAAGCACTCCGCGAGATACGCCGCGCCCTGCTTGAGGCCGACGTTAACTTGAGAGTGGTAAAGTCTTTTATTTCATCAATAAAAGACAAAGCCGAGGGCGAAAATGTTCTGCAGGGTGTAGACCCCTCACAGCAGCTTGTCAAAATTGTTCATGACGAGCTGGTTGAACTTTTGGGGAAAGAACTGACCCCGCTGAATTTTGACGGGCATCCGAATATTATTATGATGCTCGGGCTGCAGGGGTCCGGTAAGACAACCTCAAGTGCAAAGCTTGCTGTCAAATTGAAAAATGAAAAACGCAATCCGCTTCTTGTTGCCTGCGATGTCTACCGTCCGGCTGCAATTACACAATTGCAGACTCTCGGTCAGGAAATCGGAGTTGAGGTTTTCACAATCCCTGATAGCAAAGATGTTCAAAATATTGTTCAGAGTGCGATTAACTATGCAAACGAAAAAGGTTTTAATACAATAATTCTGGATACTGCAGGACGTTTGCAGATAGATACTGATATGATGGCAGAACTTTTGATAATCGACAGGGTTTTCCATCCGCAGGAAAAACTGCTTGTAGTCGATGCTATGACAGGTCAGGAGGCAGTGAATGTTGCGGAGAATTTTGATGCTCAAATAGGGCTGACCGGACTTGTTCTGACCAAACTTGACGGGGATTCAAGAGGCGGCGCTGCTTTGAGTATTGCATACTGTACCGGTAAACCGATTAAGCTTACAGGTACAGGCGAAAAATTGAACGCACTGGAGAATTTTTATCCGGAACGTATGGCGACAAGAATTCTCGGGATGGGAGATATTGTTTCTCTTGTTGAACGTGCGCAGGAAGTTTTTGATGAAAAACAGGCTAAAGAATTGGAAGAAAAGATGGCTAAAGCTGAATTTTCTTTCAATGATTTTCTGAAAATGCAGAAACAGATGCAGATGTTTGGTTCAATGGGGAATTTGCTCGGGATGATTCCGGGGCTTAATATCGGGAAAGATGACCGTGACAAGATTTCTCACGAGGGGGAAAAACAATTTAAGCGGATAGAAGTTTTTATCCAGAGTATGACCCCGCAAGAGCGTGCTAACCCTAATCTTTTGAATTCCAGCCGCAAAAAAAGAATAGCAAAAGGCTGCGGTATGGAGCTTTCTGAAATCAATACATTTGTAAAACAATTTGAACAAATGCGTATGATGATGAAAGGTATGCATGAAATGAAAGGTATGTTCGGTGCGCTTGGCAAAATGGGCTCAGGCATGCCGGGAAATCCTCTGGGCGGTTTGGGCAAAGGTTTTGGCGGCGGCAAATTAGACCACAAAACTATGAAAAAAGCTATGTCTATGGTCAGAAAATTCAAATAACAGAGTTTTTTCCGGCGTTGTCAACGAAGATTAGCTGCGCTCAAAATGACTTAATCTAGTTATTCAAACTGTGGATAGGAGCAGGAATTCTGCCGCCGCGGCGTACAAATTTTGTTGAAGAAAGTTTATTCACAGGTATAACAGGTGCTTCTCCGAGCAGGCCGCCGTAATAAATTTTGTCTCCGACATTCTTTCCGATAACAGGAATAACTCTTACGGCTGTGGTTTTTTTGTTTATCATACCAATTGCCATTTCGTCTGCTATCATGCCTGCAATTGTATCTACAGGAGTGTCTCCAGGAATTGCAATCATATCAAGCCCGACAGAACAAACAGATGTCATTGCCTCAAGCTTATCAAAAGTTAAATGTCCCAAAGTCGCAGCCTCTATCATGCCTGCATCTTCGGATACCGGTATGAAAGCTCCTGAAAGCCCGCCGACATGTGAACTTGCCATAATTCCGCCTTTTTTCACCGCATCATTAAGCATTGCAAGCGCCGCTGTTGTTCCGTGCGCTCCGGCATGCTCTAATCCCATTGCCTGAAAAATTCCGGCTACGCTGTCCCCCTCGGCCGGTGTCGGCGCCAGCGACAAATCAATTACCCCGAACGGAATATCAAGCCGCTTTGCAAGCTTTCTGCCTACAAGTTCTCCGGTTGTTGTTATCTTATATGCAATCTTTTTAATCGTATTGGCAAGTTCGCTCATATCAGCATCAAACCCGAGTTCCTCAATGGCAGCTCTTACAACTCCCGGGCCTGAAACTCCGACATTCAAAGCGCATTCCGGTTCCCCAACCCCGCAGAACGCTCCAGCCATAAACGGGTTGTCACTAGCTGAATTGCAAAAACAAACCAGCTTTGCCGCTCCGATACAATCGCGGTCTTTTGTTAATTCTGCTGCGCGTTTTACGGTTTCTGCCATCTTTAAAACAGCATCCATGTTTATGCCGGCTTTTGATGAGGCTAAGTTTATTGAAGAACAAAGACATTCAGTCTCCGCCAGCGCCTGTGGAATACTTTCCATCAGGAGCCTGTCGCCTTTTGTAAAACCTTTTTCCACAAGTGCAGAAAATCCTCCGATAAAATTAACTCCTACCTCGCGGGCAGCTCTATCCAGTGTTTTGGCAATTTTTACATAATCAGGGTTTGTGCAGGACTCTCCTATTATAGAAATTGGTGTTACCGCTATCCTTTTATTAATAATCGGGATTGAATAGTCGTTTTCTAAATCGTTAGCGTATTCAACAAGATTTTTGGCATATTTTGTTATTTTGTTATAAATCTTGTCACAAACAACGTCAATATCCTCTCCGGCACAGTCGCGCAGGCTCAGAGCAAGTGTCACCGTGCGGATATCAAGGTTGTGGAGTTTTATCATATTTATTGTTTCAAGTATGGAGTTCTTATCTATCATTCAAATACACTTCCAAATGTCATACCAAAAATTCTTGAGATGTTTTTAGGTTTAACAACAAGCTTAAGTTCAACACGTCTGCTCTTGTCAAAATCTTCTTTTCCGTCAACAAGTATAGGGTCAGAAAAGCTTCTGCCCTCAACAACAAGCATTTTTCTCAGCTGAGGGCTGAACTCTTTATTAAAATTAGTTTTAAACATGTATTCAGCAACCGCGTTGGCACGCTTTGTACTCAAATCCATGTTTTTGACAAATTGTTCATCTTCTGTTTTTAAGCCGGCAAAGGTTTGAGAGTCTGTATGCCCCTGAATTACAATATTTCTAACAGTATCTTTCAAAATTTCATGTGTAAATATTGTGTTTATGTATATAGGAGAAAATTTATCAAGATAAGCTTTTCCTTTAGGAGAAAGCGTCCAGCTGTTAACTTCAAAAAGCTGCAGGTTGGAAATTTTTACCTGACCTGTGAGTTTGTCGACGTCAGCATCAATTCCGGCTTCTTGAAGTCTTTCGGCAAGCTGTTCTGTTGCTTTCATCTGGTTCTGCTGCATCTCAATGGTCTCCTGCGTAAAACCGGTCATCGCCAGTACGAACAGTGTCATAAATACAATCGCCAGACCTAACATAAGGTCGGACATGGTGGTCCAGAATACGTTTTCTTCCGCTTCTCCGGAATGCCCTTTTTTTGCCATCATCCCCATAGTCAGTCACTCCTTAGAATAGTTCGTCTACCGCGTCAGACTTGCCGCTGTTTTTAGCAACTTCTTTCATTTGTTTGTTCAGCTGGTTAAGCCCGAAGATAAGGTTTTCCAAATACGGTACAAGGTTGCTTGCTATACCGGAATTTAATGCTACCTTAAAATTGTTAGGCAGTGTTGTTATCATATTTGTAATTGAATTGTTCTGGATTTTTGTTTCTCTCAAAAGTTCAAAGAGGAATTTTTCAGATGAAATGTTATCAAACAATTTGCCCATTACATCCTGACATTTATGCAGACTTCTCAATACAATATTGTTGTAGAGCATTTTTTCAGTCAGGATGAATATAAGTGATGCACCTACCGCGAATACTGATACAAGAGCTGCGACCTGCATGGATGCCATCAAGCCTGCAACTGATGTAAGGATTTTTTCCTGTGAGGAGAAGTCCAATTTACCGAACGCAATTGCAATGTTCAAGAATGTAAATAACGGACCAAAACCTGTCAGGACTGTCGGTACGGCGCTTAAGAATTTGCTGTTGTATTTTCCGGTGACAAGATATTCTTCACTGAAAAAGTATAGCGGGTCAACGGTGGTCTGAATATTCTGTACGGTGGAGGATACTTCTTTGTAAGTTAAATCATTATCTTTTGTTTTCAGGGCAACTGATTCTGAAAATACAAGGGTGTTTTTAAATTCCATCCACGCAGATGAAACATAAGGGTTCATGCTCATCCACTCGTCTATCTCTTTAAACCGGAAGTTCAGGTCTGTCTTTTTAAATCTGCATATAAAAGCATAAAAGATTTTTAAATTTTTACCGACAAACATATATCTGTTAATACAGAAGCTCACAGAGATTACAAACGTGAATAATACGATTAAAATCGGAATATCGGTAAATATATGTAATAAGTTCATAACTAGCTATCTCCACCTTTTTATAAAAATTATAGCATAACCTTATTTTTAGGGCAAAGATAGTCTTTTTGTAACAAATTGTAAAAAACATACGTTATTTCCTAAAGATTTTACAAGATAACTCCGTATAAAAATTTGTGAGGTTAGTTATAAAAAGGAGCTTTAAAAAAATGAAAAACAATTATTATTACAGTTTTTGGCCCGGGACATACAGTTTCAAAGATGAAATTGCACTGTTCATTCTGGCTCTGCGGGATAAACTCGACGAAGTATTGAGAAAGATTGACGAAACAGACACAACTATTGAACAATAGCTGTTGATTTAGGATATGAAAAGATAATTTATGTAACATTTTTTATAATACCGGCTTAGAGAGCCGGTTTTTTATTTGGTAATTTCAGAAAAAATTTTTGATATCTGAAAATACAGGAAATATTATTAATAAAATTATATATTTATCTGTTAGAATACCCTGTGGGGTTCGTGTTGTTGTTGTTGTTGTGTGTGTGGGCATCCGCCTGTTTGATTATATCTCTATATAATTCTAACAATCCCTAATTAGTTCATTTAATTTGTCCAAAAACTTTTTTACTATGTGAAATATGGATTTTCAAAAAATTATTAATGCAAATATAAAAATACTCAGGGAAAAGAATAAACTTTCACAGGAGCAATTTGCAGAAAAGATTGGTCTTTCAAGTAAAGGTGTTAGTAATCTTGAGCGTAATATGTACCAACCGCAGGCAAAAACAATAAATAAAATTTGCGAAGTATTTAACATAACACCGGATTTTCTCTGTCGTCCTGTTGAACTTTCTAACAGAGAAAAGTCAGACATATTACATAATATTAATGCAATATTATGCACACTTGGCACAGAAGAATTAGAACAAATATTCAAAATTGCCAAAACTTTTGAAAAATAGTTTATCTGTAGGCTGGGTAAATCCGACCTACCAACTTTAATATTTTGAAACTGTAAATTAGGCTTATTTATATGATGTATAAACAACTGCTTTGTTCGAGAATAAAAAAGTTAAGAGTGGAGCGCGGATTAACGCAAGACAAGTTTGGGGAACGTGTTGGTTTAACGGTCGAAGCTGTTAGAAATATTGAACAATATAAATCCACTCCAACAGCAAAAACTATTGATAAAATATGTGCAGCATTTGATATCAAAGTGGTGGAATTATTTTTGGATGAACCGTGTCAGGAAAAATCAGAATTGATACGCTCAATCAGCAATAAGCTTTCAACTTTTACAACAGAGGAATTGTTGAGATTGAATGATATAGCGGATATTATAAAGAAAAATTATAATAATTAAAATTTTATCAAATACTTCATTTTTGTAATGTTAGAATTGGAGGGCGTGGGCAAACAATTCTCCGACGCGAAGATTGTAAGCGCGGCCGTCTTCTTTGGTAAACAGGTTTTCCCAGTGGCTTTCGGGTGTTTGGTCTGTAGAATATGACGGGTTTGTCATCATTATGTGATGAGTGTTTGTGTCATACCGGAGCGGAAACAGGTCGTGTGTTTGCATAAAACTCGGCAGTTTGTCGCTTGCAAGATAGAACCCGAAAAGCGAAGAGTTTATCCTGTTCAAAAGTTGTTCATACGACAGTCCGCCCTCGTAATTGTCATTTTCCACCTGAACTCCGGGTGCGTAATCCCGCATGTATTTGCATTTTTCGGAAAGAGTTCTCACCGCGTAAAAGTCGTCACCTGTGATAAAATCTGTGCCGGCTGTTAACCCCATCAGCCTGTAGCGTTCAAAATCATCAGAGCTTTTTTCTCCGACAAAGCTGAGGTTATTTTTGCCGGAACGTTTTCTTATTTCATATAGAATATACTGCATCTGCGGATATTCCGGCAGGTCGCCGACTCCCGTATAGTTTTCGCAGTCAAACCCGCCTATGTGTTTTGCGGAATCTATAAACATTGCTTCAAACCCCAGATTCATCAGCTTTACGCATTCGTTTATATAAAGCTCCTGATGTTCGGGGTTGCACCAGTTGAAAGTGACATCCTCTTTATCCGGAGCGGCAACTTTCATCTGGTCGGCAGATATTACCATGCGGAAACCTGTTTTGAGTCCTCTGAAATGCGCCAAATCATTAAAGGCGGCAATCTGTTCTTCCGGTGAGATTTTGTCAGAGATAGAATAGTCAATAATGTTTGCGCTGTATCCGGCGTTTAATTTAAGCCCGTATATGGAATTTTCTTCAGCCGGTGGTTTATTGTAGCCGTCTCCAAAAATATTCGGGAAAATTTGCGAGAGGATAATACAGTTAGCCCAGCTGTTTGCAGACGGCGGGATTGCCGGAAGAATTTTTATCATACTTAAAATCCCGCCGGCGCATTTGTTCCCGTTCATTTCTGCAATTGCGCGGTTGTTGATTTCTATATAATTTGCGAGTCTGCCCCATTTGTCTCCGTAATTTGGTGTGAGGATGTTATCGGGAAATTTATCGTAAAAAATTTCTCCCTCGGATAGTGTCAGAACGGACGACACGGCATCTTTTACCGTACGGGAAAGCAATTCAACCGGCAGAATATTCCCTATCCATTTTTTTCGGCAGCCTGTATTCAAGGCACGGAACATTTTTTCTTCCGTCCATTTGTCCGGCTTAAATTTCGTTGAGTGCCCGAGTGCTTTTAAGAGTTTTTCGCAAGAATTTGTCATATATTTGTTATAGACAATTTTGCTGAAAATTACATTGGTATTTCCGGTTAATTAATTACTCCAGAGAATTTTTAATCAGACTAATTTCATCAGCCTTGGACATTTGAGGGTTTTGGAGTTTTACGCGGAGGATTTTATCAAAAATTACTTTGTACTCGGGTGACGGTTTAATGCCGAGGTTCTGCAAATCATCGCCGGTTGTTTGAATTTTTATATTCCGCAGGTAATCAAGATAGCGGCGGGCTTTATTTTCATCCTGCATAATGGCGTAGAGCAAGATACTTTCCGGCTCTGTATCTATAAAAGCTTTGTAGATTTCGTAGTCGTCATTCATTTGATTATTTTGGAGCGCGGCGAAGTCATCAAGGATTTTCTTTTCCTGACGGGTAAGCTCAAGCCGCGACAGGTCGCCCAGAATCCCTGTGTATACAAGCCATACGTTTTGGACAGGGTATTCTTTTATTAATTTTTCTATGTTTACCTGAGGGATACAGATATCTTTTTCCGTCACGAGTTTGTATATCCCTTGAGAGATAAACCGTTCAAACGCCTCCTGTGAATTCAAATTAAATGTTTCGGTCAATTCTTTTTTGACTCTTTTATAGCACATGTCATAGTTAATATTAGACAGATAATCCGTTTGGAGTTTTTTTGTATGTTCATCGAGTTCAAACCCGAACCTTACAGCGAATTTTAGTCCGCGGATAATTCTTGTCGGGTCATCAATAAAACTTTCGTCATGGAGAACGCGGAGGGTTTTATGTTTTAAATCTTCAAGTCCGCCGGTGTAGTCGATAATATCTCCGGTGGTTACTGATTTGGCAAGTGCATTCACGGTAAAATCACGTCTTAAGACATCTTCTTTCAGACTGCAGCCGATTTTGGTCACTCTCGGGAGATGCCCTTTTCTGTCGTAAACTTCAGCGCGGGTGGAGGCAAAATCAACTTCACACCCTCCAACATCAACTCTAATTGTCCCAAAATCAGGATTTACGCGGAGGACTTTTCCGAATTTTGCGCAGTACTCTATGGCGTTTCCGATATATGTTATATCAATGTCAAAACTTTTGCGTCCCAAAAGTTCATCGCGCACCACGCCGCCGATGTAGAACAATTTTCCTGAAGTATCCTTTATATCTACGATATTCATATTGTTTATTTTACGATAAAATGCTACAATATGGAATACATGAGGTAAGAAGATGTTACAGGAAGCAACGAGAGCCATAAATTCGGCATTTAATAACAGTTTTATCAAAAAATTAAGCCAGTACCTCCACGATTGCGTACGTGAAGAAGTCAAAAGTTCAACTTTCAGAAACCTTAAAGGGGATAAAGATAACAAATGGATTTTTCTGAAAGGTGAAGAGCAGCTTTTTACATACTATGACGATTACCTCAAACTTGACGGGAGCGACCCTAAGCTGACAGAACTTATGATTCAGTCAGAACTTGGCTCAAAAGATAAATACCTGATTTACGGGTATCTTTTTCTTGTCGGGAAAAGTTCAAAATCTAAAAAAGCAAACGAATTTTTAACCCCGCTTTTGTATATGCCGTGCAAACTTGAGCGTAACGGAGTTAATATCAACTGTATTCCGCTTGATGAAATGTTATCACTCAACACCGGCGCGCTTGCTGCTTTGATGAAAAAAAATGATGACGAAGATGAAGTTGACCTGCTTTTAGAGGGAATTTTGGATGTTGTGCCTGACCTGCCTCTTACAAACGACAAGCTGGAAATCTTTTTAACTACTTTAAAATCAGTTATTCCTGATGTTGAAATCAGTTTTGACCACAAAGATGACGTTGAAGAAGATAATATTTCAAAAGAAACCTCTCATGCAAAAGATTTTTACAAAGTAGACGGAGAAAATGTTGAAGAGATTATTGAAGAAGAGGAAACCAGCTCCAAACCTCAGGTTAAACTTGAAAAAGTATCTCTTACAAATCAGTGTGCCATAATTCTAACCAAACGTCCGTCAGTTACAGCAGGCGTTTTGCACGAATTAACCCAGATTGCCGAAAAGCCGAGCGGTATTTACAGAGAAACAGCTCTCAGCATAATTAATGATGAATACGCCCAGTCAAAAGAAAAATCAGTTCCGCTCCAAAATATAAAAGAAATAAAAGATTTTTACCCGATAACCCCGCTTTCTTTAAGTGATTCGCAGGAAAAAGTTATCAAAAACATTGAATACAGCAAGCTTATTGCAGTACAGGGGCCTCCGGGGACAGGCAAATCCCAGACCATAGTGAACCTTGTCTCACACCTTATTGCAAACGGCAAAACAGTGCTTGTTGCCTCCCGTATGGACAAGGCTGTTGATGTTGTCGCTGACAGACTGAATGAACTCGGTGCACCATACCTTGCGCTGCGTGCCGGCAGATTGAATTACCAGAAACAACTGAGTTATCAATTGAATGACCTTTTGGCAGGAAAAGTTGATGTAGATAGTGATGCCGAAGATACTATGTTTGCAAATGTCGAGGATATGAAAAAACATCTCGATATGGTTAAATCAATGGAAAATAAATGCGAACAGATTATTAAACTGGAAAAAGACTGGCATGATTTGTCAATCGAAACAGAAGAGCAGGAAAAAGCAAACGGTAAAATGCAGTTTGTGAAAACCACTCTGAAAAAATCTGAGCTTGATGCACTTTTGACGGCACTTTCAACTTTAGAAAAAAATATTGAAAAGTCAGGATTTTTTACAAATATAGCAAATTACGCAAGCGTGAAAACAATTAAAAATATCCTGAAACTGAAACATTTTGAGGTCAACTATGAAACCCTCGGGCGTTTGAAAGCAGAATTGGAAGTCGCGGGTTATGTATCAAGATTGCGCAGAATAGAAGCGGAAATCCAAAATACAGGCAATTTGCATGTTCTCTCAGAACAAATCCGCCAGATGAAGAAGAAACAAAAGGCTCTTGCCGTAAACATTTTGAAACACCAGCGCAGAGAAGCAATCAGAGGGCTTTTACGCGACGGGATAAAATGCCAGCGGCTTAAGGTTCATGCCCGCTCACTTGTAGAACGCAGAAAACGTCTCCAGTCAAATATCCTTGAGGGAGAAGATTTTAAACCTCTCTTGGAGGCATTTCCCTGCTGGTGTGTTACTACCTATGCAGTTTCGGATTCTTTGCCTTTAAAACCGGGGATGTTTGATGTTGCAATTATTGATGAGGCGTCTCAATGTGATATTGCAAGCTGTTTCCCGATACTTTTCCGAGCAAAACGCGCCGTAATTGTAGGCGATGACAAACAGCTGCCGCATCTTTCTTTCCTCGAAAAAGCAAAAGAGCAGTCTTTCTTATCTCAGTACGGAATTCCTGACAAATACCAGCTGATGTGGCGTTTCAGAACAAATTCCATGTTTGATTTGGCAGATTATTACTCTATGAATTCCGTAATGCTTGATGAGCATTTCAGAAGTTTGCCGCCTATTATTGATTTTTCCAATGAAGAATTCTACGGCGGAAGAATCAGGGTGATGAAGAAAGATTTTGCGGGAGATAAAGTCCTTGAACTCATAGAAGTTCCGGAGGGGAAAGTAGACTTTGACGCGACCCGTAACATTCCGGAAGTTGAGGCGGTGGTAAAAAAACTCCACGAAATTGTTATTGAAGATGAACGTAAAAATCCGGATAACCCTGTGTCCATCGGTATTATCTCACCGTTCAGAGCACAGGTTGAACAGTTGAAAACTTCCGTGTCAAAAGTTCTTTCAGACCATATGATAAGAAAACACAGGATAGAAATAGGTACAGCTCACACATTCCAGGGAGATGAACGTGATATTATGCTTATTTCGTGGGCTTTTGCAAACAACAGCTTTACTCAGAGCCTTACATTCTTGCAAAAACCAAACCTCTTCAATGTTGCGATTACCCGTGCCTGCAAAAAGATGATTAATTTTATTTCCCGTAATCCTAAAGATTTGCCGGACGGACATTTCAGAAATTATATGAATTATCTTGCCGAGTACGAAAACAAGCAGGAGGCCCTGAAGAACAACCGGATAGATGAAAATATTTACAAAAACCCGCTGGAGCGTGAAATTGCCGCCCAAATACGTGAACTCGGACATGAAGTTCAGGCTGGAGTGGAAATTGCTGATTTGAGCGCTGATTTGCTTGTGGATAAAAAGATTATAATAGAAGTTGACGGGCTTGAAGATAATGTACAAACCCACCACCATATATCCAATATGAAAAAACAGGCAATTCTTGAGCGCTGCGGATTTAAGGTTAACAGAATAACTTTCCGCGAGTGGCAGTATTCGCCAAAGGCCTGCCTTGACAGGGTGCTTGCTGATTTGTAATTTTTTTTATAAATTCCGCAAAAAATTTTTTGTTCAGGTTTTCTAAAAGTTATGATACCGGGGTTTGAAAAAGTAAATTTGTCCTGCTACGTACAGCAGCCAGCCGGCAACGGAGAGCAAAAAGCTGCTGAGAAAAAGAGTGTGTCTATACCGCAGCCTGCAAAATTGACAGGAGCACTTGCGGGACTTGCAGTTCTCGGATATGTCGGGGTTAGGGCATTCAGAGGAAAAGCGACTGAGGTAAAACCGCAGGAAGTTATTCAGGAAACTCTACCGCAGGAATGTGTCATAAAAGTACAGAACTGGTTAAATTCAATCAAAAAGATGCCGGCTAAAATTTGGGTTCAGGAGGATGACGGCGGTAAAATCCGCGAACATACAATTAACAACCCTGTGGCAAAAGATGTTATGGAGGCTTTTCTTGAATTTACTCCCGCAGAAAAGAAAGTGTTTGTTCAGGAATATTGTAATATGACCGGTTTTCCGGATTTGAAAAAGGTAAACGAAAATATTAATCAGGAGATTATGACAGCCCTTGATAAAATGCTGAAAGGAACGGATAACAAAGTGCTGTTTGCGGCTTACGACAGAAATTGTTCTGTCGGACGTGGACGGGCATTACCTGGGAGCGATTGTGACGGTTTGTTTGTTGTTATTGAAAAGCCTTGTTCCGAAGACGTAAACAGAGGGGTTCTCGGGGATTCCATAAATCAACGTTTGATTGAAACTACCGGCAGCCATTATCCTGAAGTTTTTTGTCTGGAAGATCTTAAGGGGATATTGCAAGAGGTTGAGGGGATTGCGCCGAGGATTTTATCGCCTGAAAAAATTGCGGGATATGAAAAAAATATTTCCTACGACGGAAACAGCTATGTGCAGGCGGCGCAGTTTAATATTGATTTAGCGGAGCATATTCCGGACAAATATAAAAAAGATATGGTTTGCGAAGCGGGATTTTTTGTTGAGATGCTGCGGGGCGGGAAAGTGCTTGTAAATAACTTGTCAGATGAGGTTTTGGGATTTTTAAAAGGAACTTCTATGTATAAATACAGCAACCTGACGCGTCAGGAGGGTTTGAGCGGTAAAACAAAACCTAAGCTGGAAAAACGTATTGAATTTTGTCGCAGCTTTGAAGAGATGAATGATGAAGAAAAATTTAAAGTTTGCATTGATTTGTTGAAAAAATCTTTTGGTCTAAAAACAGAAGATGCCGCAAATGGTGCGTTTGAATATTTTGACATGGGCGACATCATAGAAATGTACAAGAAAGTATCAAGCTTTTTCGGTTAAATAATTTTATACATCAATTTACGGAGATAATATTTATGCAAACATGATGTTTGCCAGCCGTCATTCTGAGCGAAGCGAAGAATCTACTGGTTTAAATAAAGAGGCAAACATGATGTTTTGCATCAATACTAATATAGAAATGAACATAATAAAAAAAATTTGCATAGAATTTGACGGGCTAAGACCCTGAAACAAGTTCAGGGTGACAGTAGCACCCCCCACCTAACCTCCCCCACGGAGTGGGGAGGAACTAAAAATACATCCCTCGCCCCTTGCGGGATGCTAGTTCGAACCGGCGAGGTTACGAGCCGAGTGAGACTGTATGCCGACGCTAGTCGGCTGAGGGAGAATTTCTTAACGAGCGAATGCGAGTTTTAGAAATTCGGGTGAGGGGTGAGGAATTAAATACAACCAATGACCTGTTTTGGAGAGGGTGTCCGTTAGGGCAGGAGAGGGGCTATTGATTATCGTCATTCTGAACCAGAGCGCCAATCAGGGGGGAAGAATCAATATCAAAATATTACGATTTGTAACTTAATTTCCTGAAAATATTAAATTTTTAGTGACAAAAAACCGTAAGAAATAAATGTAGTGTTGTGAGAGAAACACGGAGGTAATCCAATGCGTAATAAACAAGAGAGAGAAGTAAACAGCAATATCGCCAGGAAAAGTATACCTAAAAAGGCGTTACTAACTGCTATATTGCTAGGTGCGGCACCTGCGATGGCCACATCAACAGATACTAATCTTTCTACACCAACGTTAGGTGACGAAAGCGCCTACACTTTGACACAGGTAGACACAGCCGACGAAAACACGATTACTAAGTTTGAATACAACTCCTCAACGGGCGAATTTACACCTGTTTATTACCAGATGAACTTGAAACAGACTGAATACGGGCATCCTGATGTAGCTGATGAAGTCAGATATTATAAATTTTCAGAAAACGGCGGTTTAACTACAGGAACTGCAGATGATTATGATGTCACCTATTCTGTTGACAGCAGCAGGGTTGGAGATAGCTTTTATAATAAGACTTCAATAAATGCTGACGCTATCGGTATTGAGACAAATTATGGGGTCTTACATAATGACGCGGCTAGTCGAGATATTCTAATTAATGAAATTAAAGGCGACTTTGTTGAAAATATTGCAAAACGTTATGGTGCTTCTTCAGGTGCAATTTTTAATGAAGCAGATAATGGTTATGATTCTATAATAGAGAATATTACCGGGAATTTTATTGGTAATGTTGGAGGAAATGGGGCTGCAATTTATAATAGATCACTGGATGATAATAGCATTGCACAAATAGGTAATATTATAGGGGATTTTATTGGTAACTCCGCTAAGATTGCTAGCGGTTATACATGTGATGGTGGTGCTATTGCTAATAGTGCTATTATAGGCGGTATTACAGGAAGTTTTATCAGAAATACAGCAAGTGGCGGTGGAGCAATCTTTAATGACAGCATAGGCGAAATTCAAAAAATAACCGGTGACTTCATAATGAATAAAGCTAACAGTAGCGGCGGTGCTATTTATAATGATTCACACTACAGTTCGCCAGAAAATAAATCTAAGGGGTATATAGCTTCTATTAGTGGAGATTTTATTGGCAACTCTGCAAACAGCAGTGGTGGCGCCATATATAATTCTGGAGAAATCAAAGAGATAACTGGTGATTTTATTGGAAATACAGCACAAAGCGCCGGTGCAATTGCCAATGGCAGCACTATAAATCAAATTACCGGTGATTTTATTGGAAATACAGCACAAAGCGCCGGTGCAATTGCCAATGGCGGCACTATAAATCAAATGACCGGTGATTTTATTGGGAATTATGCTAGCGACGGTGGCGGGGCGATTGTTAACAGCGGCACAATCGGCAACATAACCGGCAATTTTAGTGCAAACCATAGTGGCGGGGGTGGGGGTGCGATTGCTACAGGTGGTTCAATCAATAACGTTACAGGTGATTTTATCAAAAATTTTGTCACAGGCGACACAAGTACATTAGGCGGGGCTATTTATAACGATGGGAATGCTCGTTATAACCATTATTCTTATATTAATAAAATTGATGGTAATTTCATAGGCAATTATGTTCAGTCTGTAGCTCCAACAAATGGTATGCAAACAGCACAAGGAGGCGCTATATGGAATGGAGGGACAATAGAAAAAATAGAGGGACTATTTAAGAATAATTACGCACAAAGTGAAGAATCTACATATCGTACTGATGTATATGGCGGCGCCATATATAATAATCACAACATACAAGATATTCAAGCAGATTTTGATAATAACAAAGTTCAGGGGGCAACTGATTATGGTGCTTGCGGCGGAGCCATTGCAAACATTGGTGATGAATATGACTATACTGCCGTAATTAGCAATATAACCGGTAATTTCACTAATAATAGTTCACAATCAGATGGAGGAGCTATTTATAATTCTGTTGGTTATATAAATATAACAGACAGCAATTTTAGTAATAACACCAGTGGAAATGGCGGAGCTATCGCGGATAGTTATTACTTACACGAACAAACCGGCGATGTTCCGGCTGGGCCAGTTTCACTTGAGTTATATGCAAATCCAACAGAACCTATAGAGTCGCAAAAACCTTTCTTAGGCATTAAAGACACCTCATTTAACGGCAATACAGCAGAATATAGCGGCGGGGCCATAGCAGGGTATTACAACTACAACCTTGAAAAATACACTGGCGGAGCCGAGCCGCCAAGATATGAGTCTCTTATGCTCATGTCTGAAACGGTGACTGAAGCTACGCCTGCTACTTATGCAGAAACACCTTTGATTAGTATTGAAAATTCTTCTTTCCAAAACAACATCGCAAAAGCGGGTGACGGCGGCGCTATTTCATTTTATTACAACGAAAACATCCAAACCTACCACGGTCAATCTTCACCGGGGCAACCTAGATCGCTTGTACTGGCTGACTCCGGTATATCCTTATTGGTAGCCGGCGGCTATCCTGAAGCAACAACTCCGGAATTTCAGAAAACTTCCAATTTCCTGAATATTAAAAATTCTGAGTTTGTCGGCAACAAATCTGCACAAGGCGGAGCTATTTCCTTTAGCTATAACAAAGTTGAAACAAACATTGCAGAAGAACCGCCAGCACAGGCAGAAAGTTTACTTCCGGATGAAACCGAACCGGAATACAAACTGGTACTGGAAAACACAAGTTTTGCAAACAACAGCGTAGCTCTGCCGGAGGACTACACCCCGTCAGAATACGGAGATAATCTTATTTCGCAGGGCGGCGCTATCTTCACTAATGCTGATACTAAAATCATTGCAGATAACGGAAACTCTATTTTCTCCAACAACACAGTCACTGCAAACGACGTTACGCAGAAAAACGATATCTATATCGTCAGCAACACAAATTCAACAATCAATGTGACACCGGATGAAAACAACTGGAATATGGTACCGTCAATTGACGCAACCCAAGAAAAATTCAACCCTGTAACACTATCACTTGAAGCAAAAAACAACGGTACAATCAGCTTTGACGGTACTATTGACGGCGAAGCTACCTACAGTAAAGCCGTTCTTGATGAGAATGCTTATAACGGCAACTGGTATGATTATTTTGAAACTGAAAAGCTAGATACACCATACGCCTACAATCTCGATATTAAAGGCGATGAAACAGGACGCGTTGTATTTAATAACGATGTCAAAAATGCTAATGTCACAGTTGAAAATACAAATGTCTATTTCGGCACACGTGACAATATCTTTAACGGTAACAACCTTGAATTAAAAAGCGGTATGCTCTCCATGGTCAACGACACAGTCGGGATATCTTCGCTCAATATTTTCACTGTGACAGGTGACACGAACTTTGTAGCAGATGTCGACCTTGCTAACCAAACAATGGACAGAATTACTGCTGATGAATATGGGGAACATAGTGGCAACCTCAACGTTATCGGTATGAACCTCTTGAACGACGCCCCTGTCGACAGAGATTTGACAGAAATTCTCTTCGCAGAACCAGGCGTTATGGATAATGTAGTGAACGGTACAGGGGAACTGCCGGACGCTTTCCAAACCGCTTACACTCCAATCTACAAATACAACGTTGCTTACGAAACCCGTGAAGATGACGGCGGTTACTTCGTATTCTCAAGAGGCGGATTGAACAGTGGCAATGATTCAGACAATTTCAACCCATCTGTATTATCTACCCCTGTTGCTAACCTCGCTGCAGGACAAGCTGCAATGAACGAAGCTTTCAAATATGTATTTGAACACGCTGACTCGTTCACTCAATTACCGGCTATGGAAAGATATGCTAAAATTAATGCCAACAAATATGCTCTTAGCACTGACTTCAACGACAATATGCCATCTTATGCGGATAATCTGCATAATAAAGGTATCTGGTTTAGACCGTATACTACTTTTGAATCTATGAACATCAAAAACGGCCCTGATGTCGATGCCATTACTTATGGTTCTTTAGTCGGCTTTGACGGTGATTTCAAAGAAATGAAAAACGGATGGCACAGAGTATTCACAGGCTACGCCGGCTATATGGGCTCTAGTCTAAACTACTCAGGCGTTGACACTACCATGAACGGCGGCTTGCTCGGTTTCACCGAAACTTTCTATAAAGGTAACTTCTGGACTGCTATCACAGCTTCTGCAGGAGCCTCTGTCGGTGAATCGCATTCTATGTACGGTAAAGAAGATTATACAAGCTTGCTTGCCGGTGTTGGTTCTAAAACAGGTTACAACTTTGAATTCAAAGACGGAAAATTTATCATCCAGCCTATTATGTTCTTAAGCTATACCTTTGTCAACACTTTCGACTACAAGAATGCGGCAGGGGTTAACATAGAATCCGATCCGCTGCATACTATTCAATTAAACCCGAGTGTCCGTTTCATCGCAAACCTCAAGGGCGGCTGGCAGCCTTATGCGTCTGTCGGTATGGTATGGAACTTAATGAACGAAAGCAAAGTTACTGCCAACAACGTTAGACTTCCGGAAATGAGCGTTAAACCGTATGTTGAATACGGGGTTGGTGTTCAACGTAACTGGGCTGACAAGTTCACGGCATACTTGCAGGCAATGATACGTAACGGCGGGCGTAACGGTGTTTCCCTCACCGGCGGCTTCCGCTTCATGCTCGGCTCCGATGACGACAACGACTCGCCGAAAGTTAAAAAAGAGATTAAGTCACTATAGCAAACATGATGTTTGCCAGCCGTCATTCTGAGCGCAGCGAAGAATCTACTGATTTAAATAAAGAGGCAGAAAAATTATTTTCGGAGCACGCTCCCGCCCTGCTCCCGCTATCGTCCTCAAATAACATTTCTGCCTCTTTATTCAGGCAAACATCTAATTTATTCCTCCCCCACGGAGTGGGGAGGAACTAAATACTACCCTCTACCTCGGGGAGAGGGGCAGGGGTGAGGGGCTAATTGTCACCCTGAACTTGTTTGACTACTTTTTCCAAAAT
>CALUVE010000002.1 GCA_944324135.1 Candidatus Gastranaerophilales bacterium
TTGAAGTCCTTGGTTCCCTCTAGCAAAACGATACTCAATCGTTTTGCTCGGCAGAGTGAGTTGCGGCATATTTTTTTTAATCAAAATTCTCACGAATTTTGAAGTAGTAGGTTGTGGTAAATTTTAATTTACCACAACAAAAGTGTTTCGGTAATCAGAGATTACCAAAACCTACGAACTGATAAAAATCGTAAAATATCAGATGAAAGATATGATATTGAACTTCAAAAATTTGATTTAGCAGAAAAAAAACGTGAGATTGGCGCTTCTGAAAATATTGAATATTTAAAAGCACAAGAAAGATTGTTGGAATGTGAAAATTTGAAAATTTCAGGCAGAATAAATTATCTTATTGCAACAATAAATTTGTATAAGGCTGTTGGTGGCAAAGATTATAATAATCTTGAAGAAAGTTCTCTTTAATGCTACATTCTTTTTATGAATGTATTTGCTGATAAATGTTTTAAAAATCCAATAGATATTATTAAAGCATTTGATAATAAATCTTTTATTGAGGTTTTTGATAAAATTAATAATACTTTCCCAAGTTGTTTGACAAAAACTGCTCAAACTGACGATAATTTAATTATGGGATTAGAACATAAAAATTTGCCAATTTATGGTGTACAGTATCATCCTGAGGCTATTTTAACAGAATTTGGACATGAAATTTTTAAAAATTTTATATCCTGATCAACATAATTTTATGAAAAAAAGGAATTAATTATATGAATAAAGATTATCCGAAAATTTCAGTTGTTATGCCTGTATATAATACAGATGAAATGCCATTAAGGCGTTCTATAGAGAGTATTTTAAATCAAACTTATGGAAATTTTGAGTTTCTTATAATTAATGACGGTTCAGTTAATAATGTGAAAGATGTCGTTTTATCGTATGACGATGAAAGGATTATCTATATAGAAAATGAAAGTAATAAAGGGATAGAATATTCTCTAAACAGGGGATTTAAGCTCGCAAAAGGAGAATATATTGCAAGAATGGATTCTGATGATTATTCGTATCCTCAAAGATTTGAAAAACAAATAAATCTTATGGATTCAGATTTGTCAATAGATCTTAGTACTGGAGCGATGAAAGTATTTGATGAATATAATAACAGAACTTTTGTATATGGTGATGCAGATATTTTAAATGATTATTTATATCAGAAAGTTTGTTTATGCTTGAATGTGAACTTTGTTTGTCATCCTCTTGTTATGATTCGTAGAGCATTGGTTGAAAAATATAATTTATATTATTCAGAAGATTATAAATATGCAGAAGATTATGAATTATGGAGCAGGTGTTTTAAAAATTTAAAAATTGTTAATATTCCAGAAGTTCTGTTGATTTATTATCGTTCTACAAATAGTGTTTCTGTAAAGCATAATAAACTTCAAAGGATAAATGCATTAAGGATTTCTCTTGACAATTTAAAAAAATATTATGGTAAAGATTTTAATAAGTTGGTAGATGTTGAATATAAGATTGTAAATAATGAGAAATTAACATATAGAGATGTGAAACTTTATATGGATTACTATACATATTTAACAACACTATATGAAGCAAAAAAATATGGGGTTATATGTGTTGATAAGTATTTAAAAAATTTTATTGAATTAATTAAATTATCTGACTTTGATATAAGATTGTTTAGTTTATTATTTCAAAGCAAGGTTTTAGTATATTTTATTTTGAAATATTGGAAAATGTTACGAAAAAACTTGCTAAACCTAGGTAAATAATTTATAATTGGGGGACTTATATAGCAAATTCCACTAAATAGGTTAAAATGGTTATCAATGTTCAGTTTTAACCTATTTTTCATTCCTCCCGCACCTAGGCAAATTTTTTCTTTTCATTTTCTTAAGTAGTAGGTTGTGGTAAATTTTAATTTACCACAACAAAAGTGTTTCGGTAATCAGAGATTACCCAAACCTACGAACTCTCGCAAAACGATACTCAATCGTTTTGCTGGGCAGAGTGAGTTGCGGCATATTTTTTTAATATTTTATTTACAAGTATTACTTAATCCAAAATAGTAGTTTACGTGGAAGAAGTTTTGTGCGCAGAATTTTGGGAATTTCTATGTATAGCCCCTTTTGACTGATTTTAAATCTAATTTGTGAGCTAAGAATATGCATTAATATAGCACCCAGTAGTATAAATTTCTTTTTAGCGTCAACACCGTTAAAAATATCACATATATTATAGCTATATATTCCATTTGTCGATAAAAAATATTCCATTGAACCATAAAAAGATCTTCCTAAGTAGAGACATCCACAACATTTTTGTCGGATTCTTTTATCCGTAATCATTTGATAAGAATTAACCATTCCTGAAAATAAGCTAAAGTTGGCAATTCTGAAATGAATATTTTCTTTATAGCCTCTTTTATAACCCATATTTTCTCCCTTATCCATATTTTGGACAAGGATGGTATGTTGAGGCACAAAAAAAGTTTTGTTTTTATTTACACACTCGCAAACCAATGCCTGATGTGGAAATGAGTTATAAATATTAGCATAGGCGTTATGAATGACATCATCAGATAACAATTCAGACTTGTAAATGCCGGCTGGGAGGAAACACAATTCATTAACAATAACTTCAATAGGTAAGTTGTTACCTTTTGTGAGGTGTTCAGTTAAAATAATATCCCTTTCTTCACGAATAGCCTGTTCAATTTCAGACCAATATGTCCAGTCATAATTGTCATCATCGCACAAAATCCAGAAATATTTTTTACTAACAAGTTCAAAAGCACGGATAATATTTGCATTTCCACCAATATTTCGTGTGTTTATTATATGTTTGATTTTAGGAAATTTCGTTTTATATTCTTGTATTAATTCAGATGTCCCATCAGTAGATTTATTATCAAGAATCGTTATTGGAAAATTTCTTATAGGAGAATTTATCGTAAATATTTGTTCAAAAGTTTTTTGTAGCAAATCTTTGCGGTTATAAGTTATTAAAATTATTTCCAGCGTATCTTCTATATTCAACTCTACCTCCTAAATTTACACTTAATTCCTAATATTGTTATAACTTTGTGTTGGTTTTCCTCTTTCACTGAAAATAATTTCTCTAAAACGCTTATTTTAGGCGTATTAATCAAAGTATTTTCTAGATGTTCCAGCTTATTTTTTACAATATCTATCTTCTCTATATTTTTTAATTTTCTATCCTGCTCAATTAATTTTTTTTGCAGAGCTGAATTACTCATACGTAGCCGTATTAAATTCTGCCATATATCATCATCTTTGACGTTGCTATATAGCTTCAAAGAAGGTTGAGTATCATAAACTTCTTTACCATTCGATGAGTATATTGAAAGTCCGTTTTTGTGTAAAAATTCCACATAATTTTCATAAAGTGCGGGATAGGAATCGTTCATTGCATCTACATCAACTTCATCATAAATTTTAAATACATCTGCTTCATAATTAACATCCAAACGTACAGGAATATTTAACAATTTACACATCTCTGCAGCCCTGGCATCACCATTACGGCATACTGCAGGAATCCCTGCATTTAAAGATATTATAGAACCGTGAACACGATTACCAATTGTGAAACTAAACTGTGATACAAATTTTCGCCAATCATCAATGTTTGAAAATATTCTATATTTTCGAGCAAAAAACTTTTCGCATTGTTCTGGCGTCAATGGAATATCAAAATTATTAAATGCTACTGTTTTTATAATATCTGTTTCTTGAAAATCTTGACAAATTTGAAAACTGTTAAGAAGGTATTTATTAGTCACAGTGCTGGATAGTAAGATATCTATACCTGGGGTAGTTAAATCTAGGGGTTTCTTAATAACTTTTCTTTCTGGCCCCATTTCATAAAAAGAGGGGCAGCCCATGGCTGTAACATTATGAATTCCTAGATTATTCAAAACTTCTTCTGTGTAAAATCCTCTTACACCAATTTGAACACAACGCTCGGATAAGTATTGCAAAAATTTAACAACAATCGGTTTTAATTTTTTATGCAATTTGGAATCCAGACCACCAAAGGCATTGGCCCCTATTCCAGCGACAATTATGGGTATATTGATTTTGGAAAACATATAAATAAGTCTTTCGTAAGGAAGAGGAAACTCATTAATACGTATAAAATCCTGAATAATGAAAAAACAATGTGTACATTCACTATTGATAAAATCAATATCTGTATCAACCTTAGAAAAATCGTAGTAGTAAATATTTTGAATATGTGGAACTTTTTTAAAACCACCGCACAATTCTTTTATTAATGAATACGTAATATACGAATTACCTATATTATATTGTATAGAACGCATATATTTATCGAAAGTGGCAATATCACATTCGTCATAACATAAATTGCTATTAATAAAAAATGGTTTAAACTCTTTCATAATTTTCCTTACTTAAATTTCTACTAAATTTACATTTAATCCCTAAAATGCTCAAAACTTTGTGAGCCCCTTCATTTCTGACAGAAAAAATTTTTTGGAATGTTGTTGGGCGTGAAAAATAATTTGATAGTTCTTTAGAAAAGTTGTGATTTGTTTCTTTAATTTCTTGTAAATTTTTAGCTAATATTTCATTTATGTTGTATATCTCATCGTGCATACACTGCATATCCTGTTTTAAGTTTTGTAAATCTGAGGATAATGTTTTATTAATTTTACAAATCTCATTTTGGGCAGTTAATACATCTTCTTTCACTTCTTTAACTTCTTGTGTCAGAGCGTTTGTGATATTTGTATACTTATTAAATACACTTTCAATTTTAATTATGCTATCAACAGTATTATCCTTTTGTAGATTATTCAATTCATATTTTTCTCTATAAGATTTAGGGCTATTTTTATACTCTGTCGCATAGGCTTTGAGTTTTTTAACTGCTTCTACGCCCTGTTTTGTATTCTCACTCAGATAATCACTCAGAAATATATAATTAATCTGCATAACTTCTGTGATAATGTAATACATTTTACCGGCTACTTTTAGTAACTCGTCAGGAATTTTACCGTCATCATGTTTCCGCTTTAACCAGTCAACATCAATACTAATCCTGAAGAGTTTTTTTTGTTTATTAGAAATTAGTTTGCATAAACGTAGAAATCCAAAAATATTCTCATCATCGGAATTTGTCATATCATCAAGAAGTATATATTTCAGAAAAATCTCGTCAAAGGTCTCATTAACTGCATAGTTATAAAGATTTTCGGTAACATTGTAAAAATAATCTTTTCGACGAATATATTCATAAGTTGCAGGGGTTCCGCAATCAACAGAAGTAATTAAAACCTTATGAATGTTATTATAGCCTTTTTTTATAATATCAATCAGTTTATTAACCCTATCCACAATTGTAGAATTTGAAAGCAGATAAAATGTTGAATTTTCCCATGTTTCACTCATAAAATCCAGTGTTTTATCAATTCCATCAAGCAATAATGGCTCTCCGCCGCCTAGGTCGAGAGCAAATTGTTTTTTATCCAAAAATCCAATATCATAAAGGTGTTTTATAGTTTTATATAAATCTTTATATTTTTGATCAATAGGGGTGCTTCTTTGTTCATCAGTATAGAAACAATACCTGCAGTTTAAAGAGCATAGTGTGTGCGGGTGATATATCAAGTGTTTTATTGGTCCTATACCTGCATTTTCATCGTTGACTTCTTTTAGCAGGTTACAATTCTGACATTCAGGTTGTGCTCCGTTATTTATTTCATTCAAAAATTTTTCACGTAGTCCTTGTATATCTTCGAGCGTAAGATTTTGGTAATCTGCATACATTTCAGAATTATCTGCCAAGTTAATCCAACGTACAGGACATGGATAAATATTCCCATTGTCGCGAATTTGAATTCCTGACATCTCATTCTTATTTAACCACTTACAAATCTTTACCATAAATATTACTTACTATCATTTCTCTCTTAATTATTCTAAAATTAAAGCACTTATTATAAAATGTCGTGCTATATTGTAATATTTAAATTTTAATGATATTTCAGGACATAATATCTCTGTATAATAGTAGGTTGTGGTAAATTTTAATTTACCATAACAAAAATGTTTCGGTAATCAGAGATTACCAAAACCTACGAACTGCGGATATTACAAGCGGCGGGGAAACTTAAGTTGCTTGCATATTCAGTGCCATCTGTCAAAAAAAATTTTGTCCGGTTTTAAAATTAATATGAATTTAAGTATTTATAGTTTTAACAGTAACAATATTTCATTCGGTACAAAGGTTTATATAAATAAGCGTGAGTTAGAAGATGCTCTTCGGTCCGGAATTTCCGCCGAACAAATTGCTGAAAATTTTAATGTAGATAAGTTCAGAATTTATAAGCTTTTAAAAAGGTACAATTTAGATTCTCCCAGAGCGTATAAAAATTCTCTGAATAATCCTGATTACGCACGCATTCATGCCGAAATGCCCAGACTTGTAAACAGTGGCTATACAATCAAGGAAATAATGGATGCCCTTTCAGTGAGTAAATTTGTTGTTACTCGCTGGATAAAGCTTAATTTACCGGACGGGCTGAATGGATTGAAGCGTAAACGTAATATGTAACGCTGCTAATTTTCTCCATACCAGTCTACATTTCTTGTTGCGTACATTATTACTGCAATTATTACAAATAATCCCAAGCTGCCCAATAACAGCGCTAAATCTTGTAACAGAAGTAATATGTACAAAAATGCGTATAGTAATGCCAGTAGTATTGTTATAATCGTTGTAAATCGCAAGTTTTGTCGTTTTGTGATTACGAAATATGTGTAGGCACTTATTAGTCCTATAGTCATTGCTGCCGATATCTCCTTAGCACTACTTTCTATGATATGTTTTGTCAGTTTTTAAGTCAATATTCAAAATGAAAATGTAATATTTTTTTATATACAGGCAAAAAAATTTGTTTACATGTTTTTGGTGCAATATGCAGATAGCCGCTTTAAATTTTAATTCATACCCCAATTATCAAAAATCCAAAGAAAATCAGACTTTTACAGGATACCGCTCTGCTTTTTCAAGAAATTTGGATGCAGTGCTTCTCAAACACCGTGTAACCCGTGATGATGCTAAAAATTTGTCTGATTTGCTTACCCGTTTTCTTGATAAACATTTGCATAAAAATTATTTGCTTGGAGCAGGGTTTCATGGTAGAGTTTACAAACTTGATGATAAATATGCCATAAAAGTGCCGAATACACGCGCTGATTTATTCTTTTTCGAAAATATTCCAAAGAGAAAATTCGGTGCTTTAAAAACTTATTATGGTGAAACAGTTGCAAATTTTACTGATGCTAAAATATTGAGGAATGTTTCCTCAACAGGTTCTCACACTCAGGTTGGTGTGCCCGAAAGACTACTTTTAACATCTTATCCGGATGAACGTTTGGCATATTATTATAATATTTATTTGCCAAAGTTTGCTGATGTGCCTCAGCGCGCTTTTGATGCTGTTGCTAAAGATTTTGATACTTTGAACAAGATGGGGCGCGGTGCAAAAAACTATACGTTTGATTTCCAAAACCCGAATAACTTTGTGCTGGTCGGGAATACCCTTAGAATTACTGACTGTATTGCCCTAACAAGTGTAAAAAATCCTAATACCATGGCTGAAATGCTTGTTATATTTTTAACTAAAATGAATATTAATTCTTTTGCGGATTACAGTATCGAGGCTGAAAAACCAAGAAAAACTCTTTTGAAAAAGATTATTCTTGCCGGCATGAAGTGTAATCTTGATATCGGTACATGCGGCGCCGATAGGGTGATTTGGACTAATATTATTGAAAATATCTGTGATTTAAAGGTCTCTGGAGATGGTGTTATTTCAACTCTTCAGGAATATCAAAAGCTGTTCACTGATACCAAATTGCGTCTTAAATTTACTAATGATTATCTGGATTCAATTTGTAATGTTTGATTATAATACTTTTTCCCGTTCTTTGAATTTTAGATATCTTTCACACTGCAAAACCCTGTCGTAACCTAACATAATACCTAATATAAAATCCTGTTCCGGTGTAAGTGTATTTAGTTTTACGTTTAAGGTTGATGCTACTTTTACACATCTTTCATCCCCGAAGAACACGTTGATTTTTCCGTTTCCGACCGGATTGATTAAATACGGAATTTGTTCATGTTTTAGCCTGTTTTCAATTGTTTCCTGATACTCGCCCTTCTCTGTCGTCAAAATCAGTCTTCTCAATCCCTTTTTATATTCGTAAATGTGATGGTTGAATACTCGTAAATCTGATATCTGTTTTTGCAGGCAGGAATTATTATCGCAGGATGTAAATGCAGGTTTGCAAATAGTCCTTTTTCTGTTTGTCACGAAAGTTGAATATGTCATTACAGGTTGTATGTACATTATTTACTCCTTATTGTTAGCTTAGGCTAACTTTAGAATATCTTTAAAATACATTGACGTCAATAGGGGTTATATTGAAGGCAATATCTCAGCTTTATTTCTGCATTGTTCCGGGTGGGCGTTAATATAACTCTGTGTATAAACCTCCTGGAACATACCTTTTAGGCCGACAGGATTAACTGAAATGATTTTTGTATGCGGGTACATCTTTGTTGCGATTTCTTTAAAGTGCTGCCATGGTTTTAACTGATATTCCAGATTTGTTAAATTCTTATTTTTAAAAATGCTTGGTTTTTCTTTGTAAAAATGTCCTTTAGCAGAACAGTCGCATCCTACCAGATAGATAACTTCAGGATTTGTGTACATGGCAAACTGCAGTGCCGAAAATACGCATCCCAGCCAGTCTCCAATCGGTTCTATTTCCAGATTATTAGCCCAGTTACGTCTTACGGAATCTTCAAGAATATAGATTTTAGCATTTGCCTCTGCGATGTCTTGATTAGAGATTTTAATAATCTTATTTTTTACTTTTGAATATCTTCTCTCCGGAATTACTCCGTAGAATTTTTGACACTTATCAGGTAAATATTTATTGGCAAGCTCCATATCATGTTCGAGCCTGTCCTGTATAAACAGATAATCAAGCGCTGTTATATTTTTGTGCAAAAATGAGCGGTTGACGCCAATATGTACGGTATCAGGAATTTGTGAATAATATTTTAATGTCGGACCGCAGGCGATGAGTGCTATTTTTTGACCGTTGTATTTGTTTTGATAACCATTAAATGTCCGCGGGTGCTGTGCGGCTGCTTGAATATTAGTTTTTTGAAGATAATAAAAATTGCTGTTCGGTTCTTTAAATTTTATTTTCAACCCCATTATTGTTACTAGTTTTCTGTTGTTGTCATCAAAATTTTTTATCGAAAATATGAATTGAAGAAATTTTTTAAACTTTTTCATTATACAGCAACAGCCTCTTGTTTTTTGAATTGCATATTGTATAGATTTTTGTATAAGCCGTTTTCTATTTGCATTAATTCATCGTGTGTGCCGAGTTCAGTGAGTTTACCCTCATTTATTACAGCAATTCTGTGTGCATTTTGCACTGTAGAAAGTCTGTGCGCAATGACAAATACAGTCTTATCTTTCATAAGATTGTCAATTGCTTTTTGTACAATTGCTTCGGATTTATTATCAAGAGCGCTTGTTGCTTCATCAAGTATGACGATTGGTGCATTTTTGATGAATGCACGTGCTATTGCAACACGTTGTTTTTGACCTCCTGAAAGCAGTATCCCGCGTTCCCCTATGTAGGTATCAATTCCGTCTTTCAGTGTTTTTACAAATTCATCAAGATATGCCATTTCAAGGGCTTTATGTATTTCTTCATCCGTTGCGTCTTGTTTCCCTAAAAGAATATTTTCTTTTATTGTGCCTGAAAACAAAAAGTTATCCTGAAATACAACGGAGATATTTGCTCTGAGTGATTTTAGCGTGTAATCTCTTATATCTGTTCCGTCAATTTTGATTGCACCGGATTTGACGTCATAAAATCTTGGTATAAGACTTACTATAGTTGACTTTCCGCCTCCGGAATTACCGACTAGAGCTATTGTTTCGCCTGCTTTGACAGATAAATTTATATCTTTTAGGACAGGTTTATTTTTAATATATTCAAAATTAACATGTTCAAAGTCAACGCTGCTGTGAACACCGTTTAAGACCTTGGCATCAGGTTTATCTTTGATGGCGGGTTTCGCGTCAAGAACATTGAATACACGTTCAATTGCCATAAATGAAAACTGTACAGCATTAAAGTTGTTGCCGAGATTCTTAATCGGTGTATAGAGCATAATCAATGCTGTTATAAATGATACAAAGTTTCCGCTTGTAATCTGTTTTGTCAAAATAAGGTGTGAGCCGTATCCGATTGCAAGACCTATACCGACAGAAACAATTACGTGCATCATTGGTGACAGCCAGCTTGTTCTCTGTATCATTTTTATTTTCAAGCTGAAAATATTGTTAAGGTTGTTTTTGAATTTATTTTCCTGATAGGTATCAAGGTTGTAGGATGTAATAGTTTTGTTACCTGCAAAAGCCTCATTGTAAGCTGTTATGATAGTAGAACCGGCGGCAACTGATTTGTCCATAACGCTTTTAATTCGTTCTCTTATTTTTGCAAGCGGCAAAAATGCGCATCCTAATACTATTATCGCAATGATTGCCAGCTGCCAGGAGTTGTAAATCAGTACTCCGACAAGTGATATGGAAGAAAATAGTCTTGAAACAAAGGTCTTGAGGTTATCAAGAAGTCCTGCACAGGCGCTATCTGCATCATTGTTAAAACGGTATACGATATCGCCTGATTTTTTTCTGTCAAAGTATGCTGTTTCAAAAGTAAGCATTTTTTTGAACAAATTAAACTTGAGGTCATTGGTAATTTTGCCGCCAACCCATGTGTTCAGATAGGTCGCAAGATAGTTCAGCATACCCTGAATGCAGGTAAATGCAACAATTCCAAAAGGTATGTACCATGGCGATTCTACGGTTTTTTCGACCATGACTAAATCCATATAAGGCTTGAGTGCAAGTGCAATAACAGCATCAAGTGAACCTATCGGAATACATATTAATACAGCCATAAGTGCTCTGAACCAGTAAGGTTTAACGTACGGCCACATCCTGGAATAGTTTACGTATGCTTGTGTTTGTTTAAATTTTTCTATTAATGCATTCATTGTATTTAATTGCACTCCAGAAGTAATTCAATAAACTCTCTGACAGCGCCCTCTCCGCCTTTATTTTCTAAGATAATTATATCCTCAATCTCTTTTACTTTTTTCACGGCATCGTTTGGGCAAGCTTTGTATTTTACTGACTGTAAAAGCTCAATATCGTTTATATCATCACCAACGTATGCTACTTCATCAAGTGTTATATCTAAATCTTTGCAAATATTTTTTACAAAGTCAAGTTTCTCCCAGCTACCCATAGACAGGTAATCTACTTTTAGCTTATCGGCTCTTTTTTTTACCATAGCGGAAGTCTCTGATGTTATGACTGCTGTTTTAATTCCGGCTTCCCGCAGCAGTTTGAACCCCATGCCGTCGCGAAAATTAAATTTTTTTAATTCAATGCCGTCTTCTGTGTAATACATGCCGGCATCGGTCATAGTTCCGTCTACATCAGTTGCGAATAGCTTTATTTTAGTCATTTTTGTGTTTCTCCATTAATTTTTCAATTAATAAAAAATCGTCAGGTTCATCAATTTCTACAGAAGTGTATTCAGGCATCTCGTATATGGAGATTTTGCCTGACAGACGGTTTTTATACTCAAGTATATTTTTTACTGAATTTATGTAGCAAGCACCGTTTTCCATCATTATTCCTTGAAAATCCTGACGTCTGAGACGATTTTTGTAGTCGTAATTAAGCGGCTGTCCTTTTTCGCTCCAGTAAAAACGTTTATTTCTCACGCAGGTGAGGGCTGAGTCCGCATTATCAGTAATTAATTTAGTAAACATTTCGTCAATGTGTTTGGATTTTAAAAGCGGTGAAGTTGCCTGTATCAGGAAAAAATAATCCTCATTATGCAGATTGGCCGCGTCAATATATTCAAGCATTACACTTTCTGTTGTTGAGTAATCCTGCGCATTTTCGGCTTTTCTTTTGTAAATTTCTACTTTGGGTAGATTAAACTTTTCAACTGTTGTTTTTATTTCGTTGTTATCAGTTGCAATAACTACTTTATCAATACATTTTGCATTATTTGCCGCCGTGGCTGTCCAGTAAACCAGCGGATGTCCTGCTAAAATTTTTATATTTTTGAGCGGAATTGATTTGCTGCCGCCTCTAACAGGTATAAATGCAATATTCATCTATACACTCTCCAGAATTCGTTTCAGCTTTTTACGTTGAATTTCTTCAATATCAAGTATTTCTTTAGGTTTATATTGTAGAGCAAAATAGGTTTGTCTCAAATCTCTGGCGAGTTTCTGCATCCCCTGTGGTTCAAGTGATGCTGCGTGGTCGGTACCTTTCCAGGTTCTGTCAAGAGTAAAATGTCTTTCAAAATATTCAGCACCGAGTGCTAAAGCTGCGATATCTACAGCTATACCTAAATGGTGTCCGGAAAATCCTATGGCTTTTACGTCATCACCGTAGGTTTCTTTCAGTCTTTTTATTTCCAATAGGCAAACATCTTCAAACGGAACAGGATACCCTGAAGTGCAAGCATAAATTACTAAATCTTTTGCTCTGTTTTTAGCCTTGAAAAAGTCAATTATTTTTTGTTCTTCCTTGTGTGTAGTCATACCAAATGAGATGTGTACTTCACCAAAGTAGTTATCCCGCAGGTATTCAAGCATGTCAAAGTTTAAGTTACTTGCAGATGGAACTTTGATAAGTTTAGGATTCAGGGAGACAATTTCTTTTGCTGCAGTCAAATCCCAAGTTGATGTTGAATAAACAAGCCCCTCATCTTCGCACCATTGTTTCAGTTGTTTATTTTGTTCCAGGTTAAACTCTAAAAATTCCCGATGTTCGCCGTAAGTTTTACCGAAGCTGTTTGCAGGATTTGGATGCGGAGCGTTGTATTCTTCCGGAGTTAGAAGTTCTTTATTGGTTCTTTTTTGAAATTTGACAATGTCAATATAAGAATTTTCGTTTAATAGTTTGAATGTACCTAAAAGTTTAATCATTTTATGTGCAATAGCCATATCACCTTTATGGTTGCAACCTATTTCAGCTATTACTACAGGTTTTTGCATAATTCTTCTCCTTGGTCTAAGATTTCAATGAGTTTCAAAATTATTCAGTATCGGACAATACATTTTACTATCGTATTTTTTGATTGGTTGTTCTTTTTTGATAGATAATGTAATTTTTCTAAATAATCTTATTCTCCATTTCTTTTGTATTTTTTTGCTTCCTCTTGCCGGTCTTGGTGTAACAGAATATATGTATATAATTCTGTACAAAGTAAAATATAATATCAAATTTATAATGAATCTTATTCGGAATAAAGGACTTAATACGGCAAATATACAGGCAATATTGTATGTAGTTAAATTCTTTGCAGATTCATTCTGATCCTTTGACTCTAAGAAGTCTGCCGAATATAAATTAGGTGAAAACATTTTTTCAGAAATAATTGTGCTTCTTAGTTTTTTATTTTGAATCATGTATACAGTGTTGGCATATCCAGCAGACCATGTCATATTTTTCATTAGAGGGTGCAGTTCATCTTTTTTATATCCTCTTGTGAAATCCTGTATGCCGGTTTTCTTGTCTTTATTATCGCCTATTTCAACTATTCCGTTTTGTACCAGATAAATATTTTTATTATTGTTTACCAGATATGCAAAAAGTGCTGTGTGAGGAAATATATTAGAAATATTAAACGCCATATTGGTCATTACTTCATCATTTATGTGTTCAGTTTTATATATTACACCCGGCAGAAAAGTACTCTGATAAAAACATTGAGCAATGCTGAGCTGCGGACAGTTATAAGTGGATACCATAATGGCATCCTGTTTTTCTTCTATAGCTTTTTCAACTTCATGCCAGCTGTCCCAACAGTAGTGGTCATTATCTGCTAAAACCCATACGTATTCTTTTTTAGCCTGGTAAAAAGCATTCATTATATTGGCATTCCCGCCAATGTTGTGTCTGTTTTTTTCATAGCTAATATTTTTATGCATTTGCATAAATTTTTGAACAACTTTATAAGTATCATCAGTTGAGTTGTTATCAATAATTTTTATAGGAAAATTTTTAATGGGGGATTTCTCTGAAAGTAGTTCAGATAAAGTGTCATTCAGCTCCTCACATCTGTTATAGGTTATGAGAAAGATGTCTAATTTATCTATTATATCGCAATAACTCATGTAGCATTTTCCCTTATGCAGTTCTCTCTAAAACGCATTTTGCTTTTTTATTTTAGCATGAATATTTTACTTAATTTTAATTAATTTTTTATTGTTATATTTTGTTACAGCAAAAGACCTCCGAGGGTGTGGAGGTCTTTTTAATTATTGTTTTTGATTTTACTACACTTCTATAAATAATCTCTGTCCGACTATATTTTGCTTTCCGTTATAATATCCGGCAAAATATCCGCCGCGAACAGGATTGTTTTTAGCGTATGTGTTTGAGTATGTGTTGCCGTTATAATTGACAAACGGATTTCTGCTGTACGGATTTGTCGATGAGGGCGCAACCCTTACGGCGGTTGTTCCTTGCACATTACTTTGTGATAATACTTGTGTTAACAAACTTACTAAACTTGCCATTTTACTAAACCCTCTCTTTTGTATTTAGAATTTAATAATTTTTTCCCTTTTGTCATTATTATAACACATTTTTTTATAAAATTGTTATATTTCTTAACAAAATCATTCTTTTTGTGTAGTATAATTTTCTTATGGAAAATAAAAAAAATAAAATTTTAGTCGTTGGTTCCTCTGCAAGTGCGTATGCACTTGTAAAAGTCTTAAAAAAATCTTCTAGTGTTGAAAATGTATATGTTACCTCTTGTAACCCTTTATTTGCTGAGTTAGCTGAGTGCATAGATATCAGAGAAGATAAACCGGAGGAACTTTTAGAATTTGTTGTTGAAAATAGCATTGATTTAACGGTTGCAGTATCAGAGCTTGCTGTTAAAAGTGATATTGCTTCTGTATTCAATACCGCTTCTCAGATGATTTTTGCACCGTCTAAGCAGAGTGCTAACGCATTTATTTCAAAAGCTGCTGCTAAAAAATTTCTGTATAAACAGCGTATTCCAACTCCAAAATTTGCTATTTTTGATAAACCGCAGCTTGCATATGATTATTTAAAAACTGCAAATATGCCTTTAATTATCAAATGTGATGAAAATTCTCTTTCTGTTCCGGATAGATTTGCCGCTGTGAATGTTTCAGAAGCCAGAACTTACATTGATGATTTATTTTTTAGAGGCGAAAAAAAAGTTATTATGGAAGATTATGTCTACGGGCATGATTTCACTTTTTACGTAATTACTGACGGATATAATGTTTTGCCTATTTCTGCAGTTGCTGATTACAAGTTTATGTCAGACGGTGATGGGGGAATTTTTACAAGCGGTACAGGTGCTTTTGCTCCTGATTACAAGGTATCTTTTGAGTTTGAAAATAAACTTATGAAAGATGTTGCTTTTCGTGTTGTTAATTCACTTGAGAAGTCAGGTTCCCCTTATGTCGGGATTATGGGCTTTGATGCTGTTTTGAAAGACGATGGTTCGTATTGTTTGACCGGTTTAAAAACTTTTTTCCAGGAGCATGATGCGGATTTGGTTTTGAATTTACTTGATGAAGATGTTGTTCAGCTTTTTATTGCCTGTGCTGTTGGTTCATTTGCTGATGACTATAATTTTATCCGTTTAAAAAATAAATTTGGTGTCTCTTGCGTTGTATCTTCAACAGGAAATGATGAAAAGGTTATCAATGGGCTTGATTTGATTGAGGATGAAGCTGAAATTTCTTACTTTAATGTCAAGAAAAATCCGTATTTTGAGTATATAGCTTCCAAAGGAAAATCGTTTGTTATTACAAGAACAGCCTCTACACTTGCTACTGCAAGAAATTTATTGTATGAAGATTTGAGCTGTGTCAATTTTTCCGGTATTAAATACAGAAAAGATGTTTGCGCACCTGTAAAATAGTTGAAATTTTCTTCAAAATCGTTATTATAGGTGTATGGCGTTATCAAATGGCAAAAATTACTATGAAATTCTCGGGGTAACCCCGGATTCTGATGTGTCGGAAATAAAGGCTGCTTACCGCAAACTCGCGCGTAAGTATCATCCCGATGTTAATGACAGCGCTGAGGCGGTTGCAAAATTTAAAGCTGTTACAGAAGCCTATGAAACTTTGTCTGATAATGTTAAACGTAATAAATATAACACGCTTTACGGATTTTTTAAGTCCTATAAATCATCCCAATCCGGCGCACAGTATAAAAAATCAAAAGAACCAAAATTTGAAGATAGGACTATAAATAAAACCAAAAAAGAAAATTCATCTTCTACTGAACATAAAGCAGAGGAAAAACAGCCTCAGGCAAAGAAGCCTGAAAAAGAGTACAAGGAGGAATCTTCAAAATCGGGTACCTCTAAATCTGAAACAAGCAACCAAAAAACTAAATCTTCAAAGAATATTTTTTCTGATATTTTCGATGAGTTTTCAAAAAGTGCACAAAAACCTAAATCTGACAAAAAAACTCCAATAAACGGTTCTGATATAAATACTGATATTTCAATTACAATTGCAGAAAGTATAAAAGGTTCATCAAGGACCGTGAATGTTCTGCATAGTTATATGTGCCCGAGATGCCGCGGCAGAAAGTTTATAAACGGAGCAAAATGTTCTGAATGCGACGGCACAGGCGAAATTTCCGAACATAAAAAAATTACGGTTAAAATACCGCCTAATATTAAAAACGGAGCTAAACTTCGTGTTGCAAACGAGGGAAATCCCGGACTGCACGGAGGAAAAAACGGTGATTTGTTTTTAAAAATTTCAATTATTCAGGATTCTCTATGGAAATATGACGGTGCGGATATTTTGTGTAATGTTCCTATTTTACCATTTGAAGCTGCACTTGGCGCCACAATAGAAATCCCTGCTTTTGACGGAACTGTTAAATTTAAAGTACCGCCCCGTACACATTCCGGTCAAAAATTCAGGCTCGCAGGGCAAGGGTTAGAAAAAAACGGCAAAAAAGGCGATATTATTGTTACAGTTACTATTGAAATTCCGGATAGTTTGCGGGATGATGAAATCAAGCTGTATGAAAAGCTTAAAAAAATATCATCAGTTGATATAAGAGAGAAATTTAAACATGTCTGAGCAGATTAAAGCAAAAATAAAAGAAATCTTCGCATCGATTCAGGGCGAGGGGCCTTATGTCGGTGTAAAACAGCTTTTTATCCGCTTTTGCGAGTGCAACTTACATTGTAATTATTGTGATACTGAATTTTCTGCGGATAGAGATTTTGTTGAGTATACTCCGGTGGAACTTTTTGAAAAAGCGAAGTCTTTCAATCTGGATACAATTGCTTCTGTTTCTCTGACCGGTGGAGAACCGCTTTTGTCTGCAGATTTTCTTGCTCAATTTTTACCTATGATGAGCGGACGTAAAATTTATCTTGAAACTAATGCTACTCTCTACAATGAATTTGACAAAATAAAACAGTATGTTGACATAATTTCTGCGGATATAAAGCTTGAAAGTGCAACAGGTATAAAAAATGCTTATGTCTTGCATGATAAATTTTTTGAACATGCTATAGGTAAAGAATGTTTTGCCAAAATAGTATTTGATGAAAATATCACGGATTCAGAGGTTGATGCTTGTTGTATTCTTGCGCAAAAATATGATTTGGATTTAATCTTACAGCCCAGGATGAACGGCAGCATTATGAGTGTTTCTCCTGAGTTTTGTACAAAAATTCTTGATAAATTCCTTGACCGCCACATAAAAGTACGTCTGATTCCACAGGTTCACAAATTTATTAATGTTATATAGACTTCAACTTTAACTGTTTGCGTGGAAGTTATGTTGCAAATTCCACTGATACTATAAAAATCCGTCATTCTGAGGACTAAAGTCCGAAGAATCTTTTTATTGAGATACTTCGCTAACGCTCAGTATGACACTGTTTTGAAAATCTTTGCCTTTGCTAAAATTTGGTACATAACTCCCGTTTGCGTTTGTTTGCAATTGGTCTGCTGTTTATAGTATAATATTCTGTAAGAGAGGTAAATATGGCAGTCAGAAAAGTTCTAAAATACGGCGAAAAAAGTTTAAGAGAACCATCAAAAGAGGTTCACAAAGTATCTAAAAAAATACAGGATTTGGTTCAGGATTTGTTGGATACTATGTATACCAACAATGGTGTTGGGCTTGCAGCCCCTCAAATCGGCGTTAATTTGAGAGTCTTTGTTATTGATGTTTCCAAAAATGATGAGCCGTATAATCCGATTGTCTTTATTAATCCGAAAATTATAAAAAAATCAGGCGCTATGATTAAGCAGGAAGGCTGCTTGAGTTTTCCGGAAGCTTATACTGATGTAAGACGTTATAAAAATGTTATGGTAAAAGCCCTTGATATTAAAGGTAAATCTTTCATTCTTGAGGCTAAAGACGGCGAATTAATGGCTAATGCTATTCAACATGAAAATGATCACCTTGATGGTATTCTGTTTATAGACCACTGTGTTAACAGATTTGAGGCTGATGAAATTCTGCATAAATATAATCTGCCGCCTATTGAGCCTGATAAATTGATTGAAGAACCGGAATTGGAGAAAATTCTTGAAGATGAAAAAAATTAAGGTTGTTTTTTTCGGTACCCCTGTGATTGCTCTAAAATCTCTGGAGTATTTGTATAATTCTGAAAAAATTGAAGTTTTAGGTGTCGTAACCCAGCCGGACAAGCCGGCAGGCAGAGGACATAAAATTTGTATGTCCCCTATCAAAGAATTTGCCCTGACAAAAAATCTCCCTGTGTTTCAGCCTAAATCTATTCGTAAAGAACCGGAAATTCAGGAAGAATTAAAAAAACTTGAGCCTGATTTTTTGGTAACCTTTGCTTTCGGGCAAATTTTGTCGCAGGATGTGCTTGATATTCCCAAATACCATACGATTAATCTCCATGCATCTTTGCTTCCTAAATACCGCGGTGCCAACCCTATTCAACGCGCTATTATCAACGGTGATAAGCAGACAGGTATCTGTACGATGATTACAGAATTGGGACTTGACTGCGGAGATGTTTGCCTTAAAAAAGTTATTGATATTCCGGAGGATATGACCTGCGTAGATTTGTTCGAAAAAATCAGTGAGGCTTCCCCGGAGCTGATTGAGAAAACGCTAATTGGACTTATCGACGGAAGTATAACTCCTGTCAAACAGTCAGAAAACGGTGTTTGTATGGCAGGAAAGCTTACAAAAGAAGAAACCTTGATAAACTGGAATAATTCTGCTGATGATATCCATAATCTGGTACGCGGTATTTATAAATTCCCCGGTGCGTATTTTATGCACGACGGTAAAATTATAAAAGTTATGGAGACAAAAGTTGTTAAATCGCCTAAGTCTCATGGGGCTTGCGGTGAATTCTGCTCTGTGTCAAAAGATGGTATAGAAGTTGCATGTGCTGATTGTAACCTGCTTCTTATCAGGGTAAAGCCTGAGGGAAAAGGTGAGATGTCCGCGCGCGACTGGTATAACGGACTAAAAAAATAAGGATTTTTTACTATGGTGACAAAAGGTATAAGAGGTGCTATTACTGTAGATTGCAATACTGATACAGAAATCAGAAGTGCTGTTGTTGAACTGTTAAATGCTATGATTTTGCAGAATGATATTAAAGCCTGTAATATTTCGCACGTTATATTCACTCTGACAGAGGATTTGAATGCTGCGTTTCCTGCCAAATTTGCACGTCTTGAACTCGATGGCTGGGATAAGGTTGCTATGATGTGTTTTCATGAACTCAATGTTCCGAATTCACTTGAAAAATGCCTTAGAGTGCTTATTGTGCTCAACTGCGACGAAAATTTTGAGCCTCAATTTGTTTACCTCAAAGGTGCGGCAAATCTTAGACGCTAAGCTTTTGTTATTTCTGATATTGCGGGGTCAAGCAATCTTCTGCCTACGTTTTCAAAGTTGATTGAGCAGAGCGTTTTGTTGCCGTATTTAATCATCTTTTCTACTATGCCGATACCATATTTCGGATGTGAAACTTTATCACCTTGTTCAAAGGTCTCTGCATTTCCCTCGACAATATCAATATTATCTTCTGCCGGATATATCGGAACTATAGGAGTGTCATCAAATTCCGAATCCGCAGTTTCAGCTGTATCTTGAACATTGTTGTTTGCCGGCGGCAATGTTTCAATTTCATCAGCTGCAACTTCATTATCTTCTGCAGATTGCTCTGCGGTTTGCTCTTCTGCCGGCGCATCAAGATTCAATTCGTCTATGAAATTCAAATCGTCTTCTGTTAGAGTATCTTCAGTTTTTGCTGCTGCATCTTCAAAATCGTTTAATCCTACATATTTGTTTTCATTTTCCGCAGGAGCAAGCTCTTCAAGCGTAGCAAAACTGTGGTTTTCTTCTTCTTCAATTACAACTGGTTCTTCCTGTAAATTTTCAGCATCTTCATCGGAAGCAGATGGAGGATTTTCCGGCTGTTCATTAAATAATGGCTGTTCCTGTTCATCTGCCGGTACTTCTGCAGACGGAAGCTCTTCTATGATAACAGAATTGTCTTCTTCCACCGCCTCTTCTTTTGGATACGTAACCTCCGGTATTTCTGATAATGATGAAGTCTCGTCAGGTATATTATGATCTGTTGTATCAGCAGTTGATTCCAGAGCCAGCTGCTCCTGTTTTTCCATTTCGATTAAATCATCAATTGATGGAATTTCATCTTTTTGGTCATTGTATATGATGTATTTGTCAACATCTTCTGCTGCTGTATCAGTAATGGTGTTCTGTTCCTGTGATTCTTTTGGAAATGGATTTTGGTTATCAAATATGTTCTGATAAGGATCTTCCGGTAGTGGCTCTTCTATAGTTATTTCTTCCTGAATTTCAGAAGTTGCAGGCTCTTCTGAAATATCTTCCGGTGTATCTTTTGACGGCGGAAGAATTTCTTCTTCTATAGTAGTGCCGTCTTCCTGTTCTTCATTAATCACTATGTCGTCATAGGTTTCAACAGGTGCAGACTCTTCTTCCTCAATCGGTTCAAGGCTTTCTTCAGAAAGTTCTTCCCCGTGAGGTTCTTCTTCTATTATTTGTAAATCATCAGAAGAGTTTTCATTGACAGCTTCAAGAGCATTATCTGCGATGTCGTCAGGCTCATCTTCAAAATCAACAGTTATGTGTTCTGAATCTGGCGGTGTCATTATAGGTCTTGAGGCAGCTTCAAGTTCTGCTTGAGCTTTTTCAAACTCTTTTTGTTTTTCTTCTGCAAGTTGTTTTTCTTCCTGAAGTTTACGTTCAAGTGTGTCAAGTGCTTCAAGTTGCATTGATTGAACTATCAGCGGTATATTCTGGGTAAGTTCACCATAAACTATAAATTCATCAGGATTAAGTTTGTTCAGATATGTGTTATAGCTTGCAAAATCATGTTGAACAGTCTGCGGCTGGAACATAATTATATTACGCGCAATTTGTTTTAATTCTGATATGTATTTGTATTCGTGGCTGCTTATTACTGTGGTGAATACATTTCCCGGAGCATAGAATAATTTTAAGAGCTTTTTATCCGAATTAGAGTTTGTTACAGGTACAAGGGATATAATTGTTTCCCTCATAGAGTGCATAACTTCATAAATATATTCAATGACCTGTTTTTGCAGTTTAGGGTTTATCGCTGTTGAAATATCAATTACAGTAGAGATGTTTTTCCCTAAAAATTCTTGTAAACTTTCAAATTCCGAGTAATGATTTGCAAATATATTGTTTTCTTCGTATTTTAGAAGCTTATTTTTTAACAAAACCAGCTCGGGTAGTGAAGTTTCAGCATATTGCGAGTTTACAACCTCAATAAATGTGTTGAAAGGAATGTATTTATGAGGTGCAGTTTTGGCATATTCCTGAACTTCAAGAAAAATATCCTGAATAACAGCTTTGCTCGTTGCATCTACATCGTCCAGCTCGTTTTCCCAAATATAATTTATTGTGTCATAGTTGAGCGGAAGTTTGAAATCTTCAGTAAAAATAAATTTGTCTTCGTGAGTTATGGAGTCATCAATATCACATACAATAACTTTTTGGTTATTGCGCTGGAGTTGTTTGATAATATTGTTTATTAAGATGTCTGTGTTTTCATTTTTATCAGAGCAAATGAGTAAATCTTTTTTAAGAAGTGTCTGGTCAAGATTAAGTAAAAACTGCTGTTGAGCCAAAACCCCCATTTTAAGCGGGTTGTTTAACGGAAGAATATCAAGCAGTTCCGGTGACGGAAGATTTGTCACTACTGCATTCAACGATGGAATAGAGCCGTCATAGTTTGATACTATACCATCAGAGTTAAATGTAAAAATAAGTTTTACGATAGCATAATTGCCGGTCTCATCGGCTTTCAGATTCATAATTTGAGCCACATAGGGCATGTTTTCGTCTTCTATAATTACAAATCCTGATAGAACAAGGTGTTCATCTGCGTTGAAACTTATTTTAACCAGATTGTTTTTTACTTCAAGTATTCTCATTAAACACTCCTCATCTTTAAACAAATTTTAGCATGAACATGCCTGTTCTGTCTGCATTGAGTCAATTTGTAACATTTTTACACAGTCTTGCATAAATCTTCCAGCTTGTTGTATATTTCAACCGTCAGCAAACATATTTTCAAATCCCTTTTTACAAGGCTTTTTAAGGTTTCTTTGTAGCATTTTAAAAGTGCCTTATTTAGTCCGTTATTTCCCTCCAGAATATTAAGAATTTCTTCACGGTAGGATTTGTCTCTTGTATTCGGTTCAATTTTATCTGCTAGAAATATGATTTTTTCAAACTCTGTCATATTAATCTGACCTAAGGTGTGCCATCTGATAGCAGAAAGTATTTCCTCATCCGTTACACCGAAAACTTTTTTTGCATAATATGCGCTTACGGGTGCGTGAAGCGTTTTGTAATTCAGCATTTCTGACTCTTCTACCTGGAGATTGTCTTTAATAATTTCGAGCAGTTTTTCGTTGCTGAAACATTTGGCACAGTCATGTAAAAGTCCTGCAATGTATGCTTTTTCGGGGTCAAGCCCAAATTTTAAGGCTAATTCTTTTGCGCACTGCGCTGTTCCGAGTGAATGGCTGTAGCGTTCCTCGTTCAGGTTTTCTGAGAGCCATTTTTTTATTTCATCTTCGTTAATTTTTGTATAAACCATTTTGTTTTATATATCTTTCTACTTCTTCTGTTACTATATCACTTATTGTCTCACCGTTTGCAATTCTTGACCTCAATTGTGTGGAGGAAATATCGTAGTATTTCATATTGGCAAAAATAAAGTTGTATCCTTTATCTCTTAAATAATCATACTTATCAGGATAAAAATCATTAGTTCTTTCAAACACTATGAAATCTAGAAGTTTTTTTAGCTCATCAGTTTTGTACCAGCTTTCTATTTTTTCAAAGGCGTCTGTGCCAATGATGAAACTGATTTTGGCGTCAATGTTGTAATCTTTGTAGAGTTCTTTTATAGTCAGATATGTGTAAGATTTCCCCTCGTTATGAAATTCAATATCAGAACATTCAAAATTAGGGTTGTTTTTAATGGCGAGATTAACCATATTCAATCTGTGTATGGACATATCAGGGTCGTAGTCTTTATGAGGAGGTTTGTAGGCGGGAATGAACAGTATTTTGTCAAAGCTATAGTTCCCGGATGCATACTCTGCAACCTTTAAATGTGCCCTGTGTATCGGATTGAATGTCCCTTGAAATACGCATAATTTCATAAGTAAATTTTAGCATAAATATATTTTGTCTGTGGAAGTAGTAATGATGCAAATGTCTGGTTTAGACCCTCCCCCCTTGCGGGGGAGGTTAGGTGGGGGGGGGCAAACATTATGTTTGCATCAGTACTATTTCCGCAGACTGAAATATCGCCTCTTGAAGATATTCAATGAACTTTAAATGTCTTTTAAAAATCGGCTTTAACATTGCCCGTAAGAGGTTTCCAACATTCACCCATCGCACAGAGTTTTTAACTCCTCCCCACTCCGTGGGGGAGGTTAGGTGGGGGGGGGCAAACATTATGTTTGCATCAGTACTATTTCCGCAGACTGAAATATCGCCTCTTGAAGATATTCAATGAACTTTATATGTCTTTTAAAAGGCGGCTTTAACACCGCCCGTAAGAGGTTTCCAACATTCACCCCTCTACATCTGGTGCGAGGTAAAGAGGCAGAAATGTTATTTGAGGACGATAGCGGGAGCAGGGCGGGAGCGTGCTCCGAAAATAATTTTTCTGCCTCTTTATAAAAATCAGTAGATTCTTCGCTACGCTCAGAATGTCACTTTCACAATAAAAAAAACCTGATCTCGGGAAGAAATCAGGTACAAAATTTGTAGGGGAAAAATTAATTGGAGTTAAATAGTTAAACTTGTTTTAGGAATATAGGAATAGGAAGAATGTAAGTGCTTAAAGCTTTTATCTCAGATGAAGCGCCTGCTTGTTTGCCATCGCAATAAAGTTCATCTGTTCAAATAACAAATCCGAGCGGTCGACAAATGCTTGATTTGTTGCTATTGTCACTTGATTGTCATACATAGATTTCAATTTATCATCAATTTTATTCAAATTTTTAACTGCCATCTCTGTCGCCTCTCTTCTTAATTATCTCTGATGTATATATAAAGTATATAAAAGCTTCCCGATTTCAGTTTTTATAAAACTTGTTACATTTCGTTACAATTGACTAAAAATGGCAATTTTCGGCTTAAGCTGGTTTTTAATTATATATAAGGTTATAGTAGGGATAAATATGCTTAATCAACCAGATTATAAATATAAACCGATATTTGGCAATACTGTTCAGCCCCAGCAGCAGTTTCAGGCTGCCATGCCGGCTGCGGGTTCTCCTGCTATGCAGGCTGGGCTAGATGCCGAGGCTATAAAAGAAAAAGCTCAGGATAGTTATGTTGCCAACAGAGCCGGTGAGTTTGAAGAAATTGACCCATTAAAGCTCTGGGCTGTCGGCCTGCCGGCCTGGTATGTAACCGCTCAGGGTATGGATTTGTTTGCTAAAGCTTCCAGAGGTACTGATTATAGCAAGACTATTCAGGGAAAAATCGGTAAGTTTGGGGATAAAGTATCGGATATTATTACTGAAAATAAAGTTGCTAAATCCGGTCCTATGCAGACATTGGGCAGATGGGTTAAGTCTGCCAAAAATTGGGTTGTGAAACAGGCTTTTGACCACAGTGCAATTTTGCGCGGTATGAAAACCCCTACAAGTCCTGAACTTGAATTTGTTAAATCTCAGGCTAAAGGTATGAGAGGGTTTATCCTGTATGATTATCCGCAGGTTGCCGAAAACTTTATAGATAGGAGTATTCATTCTGTTAAAGATTTGGATATGTTCGGGGCTGACAAGGCGTTTATTGATGCTAAGCAGGCTCTTATAAATGGCGGCTCAAGCGCTAAAGAAGTTATCGAACGTGCGCAGTTTGAACTTTTATCTAAAAATAAAAGTCCTGAAATTATTGACAGGTTTATGAAATTGTCTCCGGAACGCCGTGCGGAGGCTTTGAAAAATATGAAAGCAAGGGCGCTCGGATATAATAATCTTAAACATTTCAACTCTGTTAAAGACGATATTATTAACAACATTGATGATGTTATAAAGGCTTGTGACAAGGCAAATCCTAATATGTATTCAAAAGTTTGGACCTCTGACAAAAACTGGTGGACCAAATTCAAGGGGCACATAATGGGTCGTCGTGTTTATATGTCTGAGTTCAGAAATAAATTGATAAGTGCTATTGGTAAAATGCCGGACGGTACTCCTACACAAAAAACTAAACTCGGTAGATTTTTACCAAAACTGACAAACTATTTCCTTGAGGGTGCAACTAACCGTGTAGCCGGTGGTAAGTTTGTTGCATTGATGAACGCTACTTTGCTGGCTGATGTTATTATAAGGACTGCTACAGCGGATAAAGGCGACAAGTTCCAGACTTTCACAGAGCGTCTTGCTGAAATGGTAGGTTTCTTTATTTTCTCCCCGATCGCTTTGAAACTTGTTCATATATTCGGCGGTGCTCAGTATGCAGGTATCAGCGAAAAAACTTTTGTAAATCTGCTCAAAAAGCTTGACGCTAAGAAAGCTAAGATGAGTGTAGAAAGCTACAATGCAGCTAAAGAAGTTATCCTGAAAGCTCAAAATGCGGCAAAATCAGGTAAAAATATGACTGAAGCTTACCGTGAAGCATTCAAGTTCTTTAACGATAAGGCTACTGCTGCTAAATATGCTTCAAAAGGCGAATATAAAGCCGCTAAAAAGGCTTTGTCAGGTATTCTGAAAGGTGATACCTGGAATCCTATTACAAAACTGGTTAAAAAGCTTGCCAGAATTGTGACTGTCGGTATAGAACAGCCTGCTGCTTATCGTACTAAGGCGCTTCATCTGGAGCCTAAATTCGGCTTTAAAAAGGTCGGACAAATGCTCCTTGATGCATTTAAGCATCCTAAGTACTGGTTGAAACAGGGGTTAGGCTATCCTGTCAGAATCATTGCTGTTATGATGATGGTTATGCCGTTCTTGAATAATCTTGGTGTGAAATTTACACACATGATATTTGGCAGACCGTCAAAATCTATTCTTGATAAAGAATCTGACAAACCTGCTGAAGACCCTAATGGTATGACCCCTCAACAACAGGCAGAGCTTGAAAAATATATTGCTGACTTGAAACATCAGCAGGCTGTTAATAATATGGTTCAGCCTGACTTATCCAGACCTACAAACTTGATTAATATGGCAACAAACGGTCATCCTTATGTTGAACAACCTACTCCTCAAGCTAAACCGGATTTATCAAGGCCTACTAACCTTTTGAATATGGCATCTCATGGTCAGATGTATGAAAATAAATTAACTCCTAAACCGGTTGAGCAGCCAGAACAGAAAGAAGAAAAGAAAAAAGATGAAGAATTAGAACCTGTAAGAACTTATGTTCCATCTTCTGCACCTGTAAATCTTGCGGGTGTTAAAGAAGATACATCTGCCGTTGATGCAGCGCTGAAAAAGTCAGATGCTGTTGAAAGACAGGCTATGGAAACTCTTTCAATGAAATGGTAATTAATGTTTCTAACCAGCTTGGGAGGTTGAAGAATAATTTGATATATGTTATAATATAAAAGCTCTGTACGGGTGTCTAATTTTGTTCCTACATCTTTATTAACAGGGAGAATTGACTCTACGGTGTTGAAGTATACCCGCCGATTGTATAAATCGCCAGCGGGAAACGGATTATCCGGGGCGTTCACCCACCTGCGAGCCGCGCAGGTAACAAAATCACATCTGTATAGGGCTTTTTTATTGCAAGTTTATTCTCAAAATGATATAATTCGATTATGACGGAATCTGTTTCAACACTTGTTTTATCTGATGATGCGCAGGCTGCCGGTATAATCGGCATGTTTCTGAAAGAGCTGGATAAATTTGATTGTAGAGGTTATGTTTCGGATTTATCACAGGCTTATGAAATTATTGCATCAGCTAAAAGAATTTTACTCGTGGTTGATATTGATGATAGGACAGAGCAAAAGATTGATTTTGTTACAAAAATTTCTGCCGAGATTCCGGATTGTAAGGTGCTTATTGTCTCCGAAAATCCGTCTGTTGAACTTATGGTCAAGCTAATGAGAGCCGGCGCAAGGGAGTTTGTTTCTTATCCCCTTATCAAAACTGAATTTTTAAATTCTATCCAAAAACTCGCTGATTCGTTTGATGCTCCTGTTAAAGAATCCTCCAGATGCCGAATTATTTCAGTATTTTCTAATAAAGGCGGTATAGGTAAAACCTCTATTGCAACCAACCTTGCTTTAGAAATTGCTAAAACTACAAAAGAAAATGTTGCTCTGGTTGATTTGAATTTTCAGCTGGGGGATGTAACTACTTTTTTGGATTTAAAACCATCTTTCAATATTTCCTATATGATTGAAAATCTTGGTAAAATTAATGAGGATTTTCTTTTGAGCACTCTTGAAAAATATAAGGATACATCTTTGTATGTACTTGCTGATCCGCCGTTTTTCAAGATGGCTGATGATGTTTCGCCAAAACAGATTGACAGGCTTATAACCCTTTTGTCTAAAACTTTTGCATTCATTGTAATTGATTCAGCCTCTGCATTTGATGACAAAACAATAACCGCGCTCGGCAAATCCGATTTGGTCTTGCTGACGGCAGTTGCAAATCTGCCGGCTATGCGAAACTGCCAGAGATGTCTTGAATTATTTTCTAAACTGGGTTTTGCTAATGATAAAATTCAGATTCTAATAAATCGTTATATGGAAAATGATGAGGTCACATCTGATGACGTTGAACAGGTGCTCGGTAAAAAAATATACTGGAAAATTCCCAATAATTACTTTACGATGATGTCTGCTATTAATAAAGGCATTCCGGTTGTTGAGTTGAATCCGTCCTCTAATGTTGCTAAATCTTATAGAGATTTTTCTTTATTTTTGACGGATAATATTTTTAGAGCAGATTTTGAAAATAAATTAAAGAATAATAGAAAAGACGATTAATATGGCTTTACAGGATAGATTTGAGAAAGTTGACAGTAAATTTGTAAATATACAATCCCATGATTATGATTCACTTGATTTTGATGAAACTTATTTAAAATCAGGTGACTCTTATGTAGCTGATAATGTTGAAGCAGTTATGACTGAACGTTATGAGCTTAAAGCAATTCAAAAGATTGATGCCGTAAAGAACTGGTACGATTTATCTTTGAATGAGCAGAGACGACTTTTGTCAGAATTTATTCAATCGTTAATATCTGAAGATGGAATTCTCTTTTTGGATCAGGATTTTCATCTGGCAAGAGTTGTGGACAGGGTTTTAAAGCAGGAATCTGAGTTTTTGGATTTTGATTTGTTTTTGCATGGCGAAAATAATAAGAGTGTCGTCTATATTTTAGGAAACGGTGATGTATACGTTGAAAACGACGGTAAAACAGCAAAATCTGACAGAATTGCAGATGCGTCTCAACTGCAAAAATTAAGACGTAATATTTACAGAATGCGTGGTATTGACTCCGATTCCGGGGTGTCCTCTCTGAATTTCAGGTATCACGATTTTTTAATATCTGCAGTTTTTACTCCGTCTGAATTTTATGTTATCAGAAAATCCGCTGATATTACTCCAAATATTTCTGTGCTAAGCTGTCTTGCCTCTTCTAAGTTGAATATACTTTTTATTGGAGGTTTTAATTCAGGCAAAAGTTTATGTATGGAAAAACTTATAAATTTTTTCAGTTCAAAATATTTGAACAGCCGTTCTGTATTACTTCAGTGTTCTCCTTATATTAAACCTTTGAGGGATAGTGTTTTCCCTGTTGAAACTGAATTTGTTAGTTCTGTTTCAGATTTTAGAGGAATTTTTGATAATATTTTGCGGTTGAATTCAGAGTGTATTTTTGTTGATAATCTGCAGGAAGATTTTTTGCCTTGCTTTATTAATTCATTTAACGATGAAATCACATCAGCTCTACGTCTCACATTCAGAGCCTGCGGGCTGGATGATTGCGTTGAAAGATTATCCGGTTTGTATGCTAAAGAATTAAATACATCATTTGAATTTGCAAAACGCAAAATATTCTCTAAATTCAATCTTGTTGTTGAACTTGAGGCATCAGAGTGTGGCGTTGATGTTTTCAGAAATTTCTATCTGGTGAATTCTAATGATTCTGATATCTCTTTTGATAAGCTTGAAGTAAGCGCTGATAGTCTTGCTTCTATTTTAGAAAATTTGTCTGAGAAATTCAGAAATATTTAGTTCTTTTGCTCTTTCTTATCTGTGGATTTATGCTTTGTTTTGGCTTCGCGCTCAGCGTTTACTTTCATTTTTAAAAGGTTGCTATCTGCCAGTCTTTCGTTTAGCCTATCTATTCCCGGATCTACAAACTTATCTATCAATGTTTTCTGTGTGAAATTGTCAATAGGTTTTATCAAAAGTATCAATGCAGCTATACCACCAAAGGTTTTTATGAGTTTATTTCTGAATATTTTGGTGTTTTCATGCTTTTTCAGCACTTTTCTCAGTGCCTGTCGTGTTGTATCTCCTCCGTAGAGAGTCTCTTTCAGTGCAACTTCTGCTGTATATTCATTAAAGAGTTTTTCGGATAATTTTTTGTGGCGGATGCCTTTTTCAAGATTTTCTTTTATTGCAAATATTTCATCGCAATTCTGGTCTATAAATTTGTCCAATCGTTTCTCTTTAGTGTTCCAGAGTGCGTAGTTGCCGTTAAGATACTTGTATATTTTTTTGAAGAAGTTATCTGTTTTAACTTCATGTTTAATTACATTCCGTCTGTTATTGATTGTAGTTCTAAGATATTCTTTGTATTTAGTTTTGTTATCAAATATTTCATTCGGTATCTGGTCGATGAACAGGTTGATTTCATTTATTGATGCGTCTTTTTCATTAATTGAAAGGTGGTCGCTGAAAATTTTTCCGATTGGGGAAGTGAGCTTTTGACCAACAAGAATAGGTATAGCGGGCAGCAATATGCTGGATACTGATTGCGATATTACCTGTTCAAGCCCTCTTTTGCTGCTCGGACTGTATACATCTTTATCATTTTTGTACTTGTCGTATATGTCCGCCCCCAGATACATAAATGTCGGAATCCATAATGCTGCACCGAGTTTTGGGGTTATTACGTTTAGTGCTGCACCAATTTCGTTTGAGTATGACAAAGCTCTTAACTTCCAATCGTTAAGCGGGTCTTGGTAATCTTCCTCCTGTTGTTTCTTTTTTTCTTCTTTAACCGGCTGGGCGGGTTTTGTATTTGTAACAGGATTCTGTTCAGCTGACGTAAATGTTATTCTGCTAATCAATTGATTTTTCCTAAATTTAAGGGTCTGTATTTTATATAATCCACGTAAAAAAAATTTTTTGCCACTTTTTGTAAAAAAAATTTACTTGAGCTAAAATTATAATATGGAAGATAGAAAGTTTGTTATAAACGCAAAGTATAAACCCTCAGGCGACCAGCCAAAAGCCATTGAACAGCTTGTTGATGGTATTAATTCCGGATTTGATGCGCAAACTTTGCTCGGGATTACCGGCTCCGGAAAAACTTTTACTATTGCTAATGTTATTGAAAAAGTTCAGAAGCCGACTTTGATTATTGCTCATAACAAAACTCTTGCTGCACAGCTTTACAATGAATTTAAGGAATTGTTTCCGGATAACGCGGTTGAATATTTTATAAGTTATTACGACTATTATCAGCCGGAAGCTTATATTCCGCGAACTGATACTTATATTGAAAAATCTGCTTCAATTAACGAGGAAATTGACAGGCTGCGTCATAATACTACACGCAGTCTCTATGAACGTAATGACGTCATTATCATTGCGTCCGTAAGCTGTATTTACGGCTTAGGACTTCCTGAAAATTATTTTAAAGGTTCAGTGGAGATAAATGTTGGTGATAATATTGACCGCGATGACTTATTGAGACATTTAATCAGCGTTCAATATACAAGAAATGACCTCGTTTTGGAGCGTTCTACTTTCAGAGCCAGGGGCGATATAGTCGAAATTATGCCGTCTTATGAAAAAATTATTACAAGAGTTTATTTTTTCGGTGATGAGGTCGAAAAAATTGTAAGAATTGATAATGTCACTGGTGAAATTCTTGAAACGCCGGAAAAAACGGTTATTTATCCTGCTGTTCACTATATTTCTTATGATGAAAATATAGATGAAACCCTCGGGCTTATCAGGCAGGAATTGAAAAACAGACTTGCAGAACTTGAAAGTGAAAATAAGCTCATTGAAGCGCAGCGTCTTGAACAACGCGTAAAGTATGATATGGAAATGATTAAGGAAATGGGGTATTGTTCAGGCATAGAAAATTACTCAAGAATCATTGAACGGCGTCCGCCGGGTTCTGCCCCTGCTACCCTGCTTGATTATTTCAGGGGTGATTTTCTCACTGTTATTGATGAATCTCATGTTACTCTCCCTCAGCTAAAAGGCATGAGTCATGGCGATGCTGCAAGAAAGGATGTTTTGATTTCCTATGGATTCCGTCTGCCGTGTGCTAAGGATAACAGACCGCTCAGAGAAGATGAATTCTTTGCAAAGGTTGGACAAAAAATTTATATTTCCGCTACCCCCGGTGATTTTGAACGTAAAACTTCTGAAAGGCTCGTGGAACAAATTATCCGACCTACAGGGCTTGTTGATCCTAAAGTTCATGTACGTCCTATTGATACACAAATCCCTGATTTGAAAGCTGAAATCGAAAAACGTACTGCTAAAAACGAGCGTGTACTTATCACTACTCTAACTAAGCGTATGGCAGAGGATTTGACGGATTACTTCCTACAAGAGGGGATAAAGGTGCGCTATCTCCATAGTGAAATCCAGTCTCTTGAACGTGTTGAAATTTTAAGAGATTTAAGACTTGGAGAATTTGATGTTCTGATTGGGGTTAACCTGCTTAGAGAAGGTCTTGATATTCCTGAGGTTTCACTCGTAGCGATTATGGATGCCGATAAGGAGGGCTTTTTGCGTTCTGAAACAAGTCTTATACAGACTATCGGGCGTGCAGCCCGTAATGCGTGCGGTGAAGTTATTATGTATGCCGATAAAATTACGGATTCTATGCAAAAAGCAATCGACGAAACAAACAGACGTCGTGAAATCCAAATTGAATATAATAAAAAATATGGAATAATTCCGCAAACTATTAAAAAGCCGATAGAGAATAATCTGCTCTCTCTTGTTGCAAGCTATCGTGACTTAGAAGATATTGTTGCTGAAGAGATGGTTGATATGGGTATCGACAAAAAAGATTTGCCAAAACTTATTGATAAATTGGAAAAAGATATGCATAAAGCCGCCAAAATTCTTGATTTTGAACGTGCGGCAGAAATCCGTGACCAGCTCAAAAAGCTTAGAGAAATGGCTAAATAATTCTGTCTTTGTTCTCTTCTCTTATTATTTTTTCATAGCCTAGTTGTGCAAGCAAATGGGCAAATATTGATACGTTTGTTACAAGTATGAATGAAAAAATATAAGTGAATAGTGGTGTTGCAATCAGATTAAATACTGTGAAAACATAAATTATAAAACCGGTAATCAGCACGTTTGCAATTCCCAGTAAACCTAAACAATATATTATTCCAATTCCTGTTTCAACAAGGGTTTCATATATCAATTTTAACTTGTATGCTTCTTTAATGTTGTAATTTCTAGAATATAAAATATACGAAGCAAACATGCCAATTTCAAATACTGTTGTTACGACAAAGTTGACAAAGTTTGCGAAATTCTCCGGTATGAAGCTTGCCGAATACTTAATCAATATTGCAGGAATAAATGAATACATAATAAATAAAGGTGCAAGACAAAATACCCCTTTTATAGTCTGGAATATAAAGGTGAAAATATTACAGGTCGGAAGTATCATATTGTTTGAATTGATTACATTGTGTGTTGTAATGAGAGACAATCCAAATATAAGAAAAATTGACCCGAGTCCCCACCACGGATCATACGCGGTTATGTTTGACATGTTCGCTTTGATTTCCTCAAAGTTTGTCGCACTAGATATGACGGGGCTTATTGCAATAAAAACAGGTATTGCAAGTATAAGAAATTTAAATGCTGAATTTTGGTCTGTAATACATTCCTCTATCGCATCTTTTATTGAAGCCATATTTTCTCCTTATATTTAATCTAAATTCCAACCCTATATTGATAGTATCATATTTTTCATATCTTAACAAGGTAGTGTAACTATAAATTCGGTACCGCACTCCGGCTCACTTTTTAAAGATATTGTGCCGCCGTGAAGTTTTACAAGTGCTTTTGTAATTGTCAGTCCCAGCCCAGTTGAGTTCTGTGTGTCTTTATTTTTCCCCTGCTCAAATTTGTTAAAGATTTTTTTGTGGTATTTTTTTTCTATTCCGCATCCTGTATCTTTTACCGTGAGGGTATATTTGCAGCCGCTCATTTCTGTTTTTAGTTGTACAGTGCCGTTTTCGGGGGTGAATTTTATTGCGTTGTTGAGTAAATTAAATAAAATTTGTTGAAATTTTTGATAGTCTGCACTTACTTCTATCTCTTCAATATCAGGTATTAATCTTATATTTTTTTTAATGGCAAGCGGTCGGATTATATTCAAAACTTCTTCGGCTGCTGTTTTTGCGTTGAATAAAGTTTTGTTCAATCTTACTGCTCCGGCTTCAATTTTGGACATGTCCAGAATTTCATTTATCATTCCAAGAAGATGCAGTCCTGATATTTTGATGTCGTTTAGATATTCCTCCTGCTTGTCGTTTAAATCCCCGATGCATTTGGCTGTTAACAGGTCTGAAAAGCCTATTATGGAGTTTAGCGGGGTTCTTAATTCGTGTGTTATATTTGCAAGAAAGTCACTTTTGATTTTATCAGATTTAAGTATTTTTTTATTTTGTTTTTCAATAGTTTTGTATGCTTTGTTTAATTCAATTATGGTTTCCTGCTGTGCTTTTACCTGCAGAGATATAATATTATTGAGTTCTATATTTTTTATAAGGTTTGATATTATTTCAGATACTGTTGAAAAAATCAATTCTTCATCCTGTGTATACTGATTATTTCCGCATAAAATGAGTGTGGCAAAAACAGCATTATCTATTTTAAAATCTGATTTTAACAGATTCTTTGTTTTGAAATCAATATCGTCAATTTGTGCGTAACAATTATTTGAAAGTTTGTTATTCCTTGTGTACTCTGCTTTGACCCCGTCAGGAAAAATATAAAAAATGTATGCAGATTCGTACGGAAGAATTTCCTGCAGCACATTAAAAATTTCATCAACGCAGTTTTTATTGCGAAGATTAATTTGAAAAAACTTGTTTATATTTAACAGACTTTTTTTGTATATATTCATTGCTCTACATAGCCGATATATCTTAAGTTTCTGTAGTATCCCTCGTAGTCCAGCCCGTAGCCTATCAAGAATTTGTCATCAACTTCAAAACCATAGTAATCAGGTTCAATATCAACTTTTCTTGTAATCTTTTTATCAAGCAGCGAGCAAAATTTTGTACTTTTGGTTTTGAAATTGCAGTGCATAAAATCCATCAAAAATTTTGCAGTCAGTCCGGTATCTACTATATCTTCTATTATAAGAACATTTTTCCCGTTCAAATCCGGAAGTGAAATATCTACGGCATTGACTTTTCCTGTTGTTGTCATGCCTGTTCCGTAGCTTGAAAGTCGTATAAACTCCATTTTTAACGGCATATTAAGGTGTTTCACCAAATCAACCGCAAATAAGACTGCTCCTTTTAATACACAGATAGCGTAGACATCTTCTCCCCTGTAAAAGTCATTCATCTCTTTAGCAAGTTCTTTTATTTTATTTTGTATTTCTGTTTCAGTGAATAATACTTTTAAATCTGATTCTTTAATTTCCATTTCCAACCTCTTCTTCTATAAATTTTAGCATGTGTGTAGGTTTTTCTCCAGCTTTAATTTTTTCACTTAAGCCGTATCCTGCAGCCCAGAGAATTTCTTTGCCGTCAACGAGCAGAACAATTCTGTCTTTTTCAAAATACGGCAATTTTTTTTCATTAAAATATTTTTTTAGTTTTTGATGCCCCGCCATCCCGAGCGGCTGGATAATATCACCGTCCCGACGTGTACGCAGCGTAAAATTTATTTCATTAAGTGTTGCATAAACGTAGGATTCGTCATCTTTTTTTAGTTCTGAGGGCGTTTGGGAACATTCTTCAAGGATAAATTCTCCAAATGGTGTTTTATAGCGGCCGGTTTGTCGGATTAAAATTTCAAATTTTACTCCATCACAATTTTTTTGCAGTGATATAATTCTGTTATTTACAAAAAGTCTCAATTCTCCGTTTAATGAACAGGTAGTACCTGATTTAAGCGCTGCTGATGAGTTTATGAATTCCCGTATTCTGTTAATTTTTTCGCTGTCAGTATCAAGTGCATTATCCTGAAAAATTCCGTATATAATTCTATTTTGCAATGCTTTTGAGAGTGAAATAAATTTACCGGTGTCAAGCCCGTTTTCTGTTTTTAATTCGGATTTAACAATCTCAGTATATTCATCAGCAATCTGTGATGTTTCTGAAGCATTTTCAGAAAGTGTATTTAAAGCCTGCAGGACATCAGGATTAATTTTTTCAGCGGATTTTATTATTTCGTGCCTGATAAAATTTCTGTTGTATTCCGTATTAAAGTTGGATTCATCAATGTTTGGAGTTAAATGATTTTCTTTGCAATAGTTTTCTATCTCATCACGATAAATCTCTATAAGGGGTCTATAATAAATTTCTCTGGTCTTTTTTATACCGGTAAGCCCGTTTATACCCGTACCTTTAAAAATTCTGTATAAAACGGTTTCTGCGTTGTCTGACGCGTTATGCGCGGTAAAAATAATTTTTGAACCGAATTTTTTTGCACATCTTTCAAAAAATTCATACCTTGCTTCTCTTGCCGCGGTTTCAGTATGCGGTATATTTTCAGGGAGTGTTTCCGCGTAAAAATCAATCCCTTTAGACGCACAGAATTTTTTACAGTTAATTTCATCCTGCAAACTTTGTTCTCCGCGCCAGTTATGGTTAAGATGAAGTGCTGTAGGATGTATATTGTATTTGGACGCTAATTTGGTTGTTACATCAAGCAGGCACATTGAATCAACGCCGCCGGAGAATCCTATCAAAACTTCGCCTGTAATATTATAATCTTTGATAAATTGTTCAACTTTTTTTTCAATTTCTTTCATATTAATCCGAAAGAGTTTGTTTTTTTATGCCCTGGGTGATTTCAACGGCATCAACGCCGAGTTGTTCCAGAGCTTTCATTGCAAGACAATCCGGCACAAGTGTTAGAGCCTGAAGCATGTGTGCTGATTCAATTCTGGATTTTTTTTCTTTTTTTGCTAGTTCCCATGCTATTTCCAGCACTTTTTTAGCTCTTTTTGTGAATACTATTTCTTTTTCAAAGTATTCATTGCCGTATCCTATCATATTTTCAATGATGGTTCTCGCATCTTTTATGTTAATCTCAAGTTCTTTAAGTACCTCTGCACCTACTCCGGTTGCCTGTCCTATGATACCCAGCAGGAACATTTCTGTTCCGACAATATTGCGTCCCAGACGGCGGGCTTCTTCTTTTGCAAGTCTTAATATAATAAGCGTTTCAGGCATTTGTTTTTCTATCGGTTTTATGATGCCGTGTGCAAGGTCGTTATCAGGAACTTTTAATTCTTTGAATATATCGTATGCGACCCCTTTTTTAGTTTTTAAAAGTCCGAGTACCATGTGTTCCGGTAAAACAACTGAAGAACCCAGCTCCTTTGCCGTTTCTAGGGCTAAATTCATTACTCTGAAAGCATTTGGAGTGAAAATAATCTGACGCCCCTCGTATTCTGATTGTCTTGATTGAATGTTGGCGAGTTTTTCGTCAAATATTTCCGATGTAACTCCGTATTGAGCAAGTATTTTGGATAAATCTGACTCAGTATCCTCCAGTATTGAAGATATAATTTGTTCGGTACCTAAAATTTCGTAATTTGAGGCAGAAAGTTTTGCAACCGCACGTTCAAAAACTTTTGCGGATTCTTCGCTGTCAAACAGTGCATCTGTTGATTCAGCCTGATTTACGTCAGCTTCTTTTGTGTCATCAGCTTCCGGATGGTATAATTTTTTAATCTTTTTCTGCACAAGTTTTTCTAAAAGTACTCTTGATTTTGGAATATCAAATCCTAAATCTTGGAGAATTTTAACCGCAGTTGAATTTGTTTCACTTATTACGGCAAGAAATAAATGTTCATACAAAACAGTCAGATTGCCTGACTTGCCGGCCAAATCCATTGTAGTTTTCAGTATTGATTTGTAATTGTCACTGAATGGCAGCGGTGTTTTGCAGCTCTGTGCTGATTTTGGCGGAAGAATTTTCATAACCTCTGTTTTCACCTTATCGAAATCAATATCGTAGGTTTTAAAAATCTTCAGAGAAATTCCCTTTGCCTCTTTTATTAGTGCAAGCAAAAGGCATTCTGTCGTCACATACTGTGAATTCAGCTCAAGAGCCTGTCTTTGTGATTCACTTACTACATTTATTGCTTTTTCCGTAAATTTTTCAAACAAATTATTCTTCCTCTTCTTCCTCAATATCTTCGTCAAGGCTTTCAACGTATGCAGCAACTCTGTTAAATTCATCATCGTCTTCAATTGTTTCAAACAGGTAGTCTTCACCGTTTTTTGAAAGTCTCATAAGAACAATTTCTGCATCTTCATCGTCTGCATTTTCTTCATCATCTGTAGGAAGAAGAAGGGCATATTCCTGTTCATCAACTTCAACTATGTCGTATAGTTCAAATGTGATGACATTGCCATTTTCGTCAATAGTTTCAATTAATCTGTCTTCTAATTCAAGATTGTTTTCATTGTTTTCCATGATTTCCTCTTTCTTTTTTATTTTCTTGATAGGTATTGTTCCAGTATAATACAAGCACTCTCAATATCAACCAGTCCTTTGTTTTTTTTGAAGTCAATTTTTCTGTCTCTTAAATTTTCTTCTGCTTGACTTGAGGTGAGTCTTTCGTCTTCAAAAATTATCTCATAATCATGAATTTTTGAAGCAAAATTTTTGCAGTCATCCGCCTGAAATCCGTGTGTCCCGTCCATATTTAGAGGCAGACCGACAACTATTTTTTTTACGTTGTTTTCTTTTGCTATTTTCAAAATTTGTTCCAAAGCTTTGTGTTCCGGATTTCGCTCAACTACGGAATGTCCGTTCGCTATCATTAATAAATAATCGCTCAAGGCTACTCCTATTCTTTTTGTTCCTATATCCAGACACATTACTTTATACATTTTCTACCCATGTTTTTTCTATTTTGTTTACTATTTGACTCAATTCTGACTCCGTAAATACAGAGTTATCCTTATTGTATTTTAGAGAAAAGTAGTATTCGTAGATACTGCGCTTTATTATGTAAGAATAAAGTTTTTGCATAAGGTCTTTGCTGCCGTATATATTGAAAGAGATTTCTGCAAGGTGAGTATCACCGGTAATCATAAACAGGTATGCACACATTAGAATCCTCTTCGTCCACACGGTAACTTCTGTTTCATCAAATATTGCAAAAATATTTTCAGCAACCAATTTATCAAGGTCAATGTTATTGGTATCTTTTTTTAATTTTTTGTTAAGAGAAGCAAGAAATTCTTCAAATTCACTGCTGTATTCACTATCCAGAAACCAGTGTGAGGCTGCTTCCGATTCCAGAAATTCATCAAATTCGTTTTGAGAAATTTTTCTTGTGTTCAGTCTGTCGCGTACTATGCTTTCAATATCAAGCTGGCTGTAATCAATATCAGCAAGAATATTTTTCCAGCAGATATATTCGTAAGGTATACTTCTGTTGGCAAAATTTTTGCGGGCGAGTTTCTCTGCCTGATTGAGCAGTATCATTAACTCTTCTGGTAAAATATTCAACGCTTTTTCATCTTTATAAAAACGTTTGATAATAGTATCGCATTCAAATTTTGTTATTTCGTTAAACCCGAAACAATCACGTATGCCGTTGTAATCATTTATAACAACAGCCGCAAACTGGATTTTCTCGTCTTTATTTATTCTTGAAAATATAAGGGCAGAGTTGCCGTGTCCGTCCGGAAATGTTGCGCAGAATCTGTATGGTTTTGTCTCTGATAGAATTTCTTTATAAAATTTTAGTGAATTATCCTCTCGGATACCTGCCATTTTCAGCGTAGAAATATTCTTTTTTACAAGCGGAACCAGTTTTTCGTCAATAAATTCCAGAGACGTATTGAGCGCGTGGAATGCAAGAAGCGACTTAGACTCGCCGAGCAGCCTTAGTGCTTCTAATCCTGCATCACTCTGCGGCTGTGACAAAAACACCGGAATAAGTATATTCGCAAGTCCATTTTCTGAAAAATCTTCTCCCAGAGACTGTATAAGGATAATTTTGTCCTCCGGTTTCAGTGAATTTAAAAAGTCCAGAAAGTCAATTTGTACTTCCGGATTTGCAATTGCTGATGTGAGAAGTTTCCTTGTATCAGCGTCAAGCAGCTCATTTTCATCTACTACTTCACTTAATTTGTCATAAGACCAGTCTGTGTCAATTTCTCTTAGAAAGTTGAGAATTACTAATTTTACGGAGTTAGAAATGTATTTTTCATTAAGAATTGCCCAGAGTTTTGATGTTAATTCTTCTTTTTCCAGATATCGCTCGAGTAGATATTTAATTATCTCTTTGTTGTCATCCTGAGGATTGGTTAACTCTTTGAAAAGCAGTTTTGTAATTGTTTTTTTATCCTGTTGTGCGTCAAGTAGTTTGATATTTACATCACAAGGCTGCAGGCTTGAACTTTCTTTGTACTTTTTAAACAAATTATTCAGTTCAGCCTTTATTTCAAAAGGATTCAACTGTTTGATATCCTCGCTAAAAATCATTTACGGGCTTTCCCCCAGAACGCATCAAGAATTTGCTGTGCTTCAGCTGACGGCATTCTATCATTGAGTATTAAATATTGTACTGCAATCATTGCACACTCAGAACATATGTTAACACCAGGCCCTTGTACCATTTTTAACACTTGCGTGTTCGGACGGTGGCAAAAACTGCAATATACAAGTTCTTCATTATGTGAATGACTTTCGGATGCTTCGTGATCGTGGTGTTCTTTTTTCTTCTGACCTAATTTTACTACTTTTTCGTTAGACATGGATTTTTACTCCTTTGTATTCTATTGTAACTTAAATTTTAAAAATTTGCATATTTTTTTTGCTTATTTTATAATTACCTTAACATTATTTTTTTTATAAGAGGGTTGAGATTATATGAAAAAAGCACTTTTACTTGTTAGTATTCTGTCAATTTCAGTATTTTCCACTGCTTGTATTAATAATTTTGCAGTTCAAGAACTTAATAATAAGGCTAAAGTTTCACTTGAACAGGGGGATTATCAAACTGCAATCGAGCGTTTAAAATCCAGTATTGACTTGGATGACAGTGTTTTTGAATCTCATTACAATCTCGCTGTTGCATATACACAGGGGGAAGATTATTTGAAAGCTATTTCCTCTTATAAGAAAGCAATTGAATTGAAATCGGATTTTCCTGATGCTTATTACTCTCTTGCAGTAGCTCAGGAAAGCCTTGCAACTGCGGTTGATTCAGGTGAAGTGATTGTCTCAGAAAACGGTCAGTTTGAAAAAGTCCTGCAGGATACACAATACGATATTGAAGATGCAGATATTTCAACTGTGAAAATGGTTTCTCCAGCCGCAGTTAATGCAGAAATTCAGCTTTTGACAGATGCTGTTGCAAATTACAATAAGTATCTTGAAATTGCTCAAAATCCTGATGATGCTGAGGCTGTTTCAGACAAAGTTAAGGCTCTTGAGGCTAAAGTTGATGAGCTGCAGCAGGGCGCACAGAATAAACAACTCCAAGAGGTGCAATAAAGTAGTTGTTTACTTCACCTGGCGACGTTGCTTTTAGAATTTTTTCGATGCCTGTTTATTTTTACGGAATTATAATGGCTTTTGCTGTCCTTGTCGGCTGTGTCATGGCTTTTTTTCTTTTCAGGACGTTTTATTCCAGAGAAAAGGCAGATGTAATTATTGATTATTCTCCTTTCATAATTTTTTCAGGAATTATCGGGGCACGATTGTATTATTGTCTTTTGAATTTGGATTATTATATTCATTACCCGCTTGAGATTTTCAACCTTAGACAGGGCGGGCTTTCTGTTCACGGGATGATTTTTATTGGAGTGTGTGCAATTATTTTTACTGCAGTGCGCAAAAAAATTGAGTTCTGGAAGCTTTTTGATGTATTCGCCTGCGGAGCTGCTATAGGACAATCAATTGGAAGATGGGGAAATTTCTTTAATTCAGAAGCTTTCGGACTGCCCACTAATCTTCCATGGAAACTTTATATCCCGATTTCTCATCGTCCGGATTCCTTTATTCAGTATGAGTATTTCCATCCGACTTTTTTGTATGAAAGTATTTTAGACTTTTTGATTTTTATTTTGCTGGTAGTTATTCTTTCTAAGAAGAAAACGTCTCCCGGGGTCACAGCGTGTGCGTATTTGTTTTTGTATTCATTGGTAAGAATTTTTATTGAAGCTATCAGGGTAGACAGTGCTCTTGATTTCGGCTCGTTGCATGTCGCGCAGGTCGTTTCTGTTGTATTGATGATTTTAGCACTGTTTTTTTACTTTCTTCTTAATAAAAAATCAGCTGAATAACTTCTTTTTATTTATATGTGTTTTCTGTATAATTTTTCTGCTATGGAAAATAATAATACTGACACTAAAAATGTAAGAGCCCTGTTCTGGCTGTCAGGAGGGCATTTTGTAAATGATATTTATACAGGTTTGCTGAACCCTATCATGCCTTTTATTGCAGCTAAACTTGCTTTTTCAATGGCGTTTGCAACTGTTATTATGAGTATTGCACAGATTTTTTCTAATCTTTTGCAGCCACTGTTCGGGTTTTATGCTGACAGATTTCATAAAAGATTTTTTATTTTCTGGGGACTTTTGATGTCCTCTATGTTTATCTCTTTTGCTCCTGGAGCGCCAAGTATACCGTTTCTTATATTCTTTATAATTTTCGGAAGTCTTGGGTCGAGTTTTTTCCACCCGCAGGCGCTCGGGGTTGTTACTTATTTTGCTGGGAGCAGTGCAGCAAAATCTTTAGGTGTATTTTTGAGCATGGGTACTGTCGGGTATGCTTTCGGGCCGATTTTGTCAGCTTATGTCGCGCAATTCTGGGGTTTTGAACGCATGCCGGTTCTTGCTGTGTTCGGGATTTGCTGGGCACTTTTGATGTTTGCGCTTGTGCCGAAATTTTCTATTGTGTCTTCGGCTCTTAAAAGTACATCTTTGAGCAGAACTTTCAGCGATATACTCTCTAATAATGAGCTCCGTATTCTTATTGTTATTTCCATGCTGAAAACTTTAATAAATAATTCGTGTGCTATACTTTTGCCGTTTTTATGGAAAAGTATGGGGTGTTCTCCTTTTTATATCGGGGTTGCACTATTCCTGTTTATTTTTGCAGGCGGTATAGGCTCTCTCATCAGCCGTAATGCTGAGCAGATTCTCGGTACTCGTAATATCTTCTATTTTTCTATGACATCTACTCTGCCGCTTATGATTTTATTTATCTTGACTTATAAGGTTATGCCTGTATTTTCGCTTGTCATATTTGCTCTAATGGGAATGTTTACTATGATGGCTTTTCCTGTCACTATGTATCTTGCCCAAAATGTTCTGCCTCAATACAAAAGCGTAATATCAGGCTTTATAAACGGGTTCTCCTGGGGTATCGTTGCAATTTGCATGACAATAATCGGATTTTCAGCACAAAATTTCGGCATTACAAAAGTATTGCTAATAGTCGCTGTCATACCGGCAATCTGCTCTCCGTTAGTTAGAAAGCTGAATATAGAAAAAGAATAAAACCGTTATGCAAGTGTTGTAAATGTTGAACCGTTCTTTTTGCATTCGGCTTCAAGGCGTTTTTCAGCCATTTTTTCCTGTAAGTATGATATTTTGTATAATAATTTATTCGTCACTAAATCAAGACTCAATTTTTTGTCCATTTGATTGAGCATGCTCAAATCATGCTCCCCTCCGAATGTGTGACCATTAGCATTGTTCATCATTGCATTTGAATTCTGCATCATAGCAAACGCAGAATTGCTCATTTGATTTATAGCATTAAATTTAGCAATCGAAGATACTAGCATTACTAACCCTCAAAAAACCTATTTACTTATTTATTTTAAAACGTAATTGAATAAATTGCAATAGTTCTTTTGTTATTTTTTGTGTTAACTTTTGTAACAATAAATCCAACTACTGAAATTGCGGTTTGCGTATATACTTTATATATATGTAAGACATAACACAACATTAAATAACACGATATTAAGAGAGAGATTTAATATATTCCGTTTAAAAAAAGAGAGACAAATTCCTATTCCTACCTTCCTAAACAAAAATTCAGCCCCTATAAAAGGGGCTTTTTTATTTGTTATTTATAAGTAGTTGAATCCGGAACAAAGACCGGCAGATATTATATATTATCTGTAGAACCCAGTTCGTGGATTTTGATGAAGTTTGTTCCGCCTGTGAGCAGTTGAGGTATTGAACCGGTAAATACTACGATATCACCTTTTGAATATTCCATCTGGTTAAGGAAGAAATCGTCAATTTTTCTAAGGGTTTGTTTATCAATTTTGCCCTCAATTTGCAGGTCAATCGGGTAAATACCTCTGTACAATTTGATGCCGCGACATGTGGTTTTCTGCGGGCAGCATGCAAATATCGGTACACTAGGACGTGCTTCAGATAAAAATTTTGGAGTATAACCGCTTGCGGTAATTGTTACAATCGCTTTTACATCAATATTTTTGATAATATCAGTAATTGCCATACCGATTGCCATTGATTGGTTTGTAATACTTTCAATCATATTTTTAGAGAAGCAGTTTCTTTCTAAGAAGTTGCTTGATTCTACGTTGTCAGCAATCATTTTCATAATATGAACAGCTTCTTCAGGGTATTTTCCTGCGGCAGTTTCTCCGGAAAGCATTACAGCGTCCGCACCGTCAAAAATTGCGTTTGCAACGTCAGAAGTTTCTGCACGTGTCGGAATCGGATTTTCAATCATGCTTTCAAGCATCTGTGTCGCAACAATAACTACTTTGCGGTTAAGGTTTGCTTTTCTTATGATGTCTTTTTGAACGATAGGTACTTTTTCTGTTGAAATTTCAATACCCAAATCGCCCCTTGCGACCATGATACCGTCAGATAAAGAAATAATTTCGTCGATATTTTCAACCGCCTGCGGTTTTTCAATCTTCGAAATTATTTTGACCTGTGAATTCATGTTATCAAGGATTTTTCTGAGTTTTTTTACGTCGTCTGCAGTTCTTACAAATGAAAGTCCGAGATAATCAATGTTGTTTGTAACTGCAAAATTTACGTATTCAAAGTCTTGTTGGGTAAGAACATCTATACTGCCTGTTGCACCCGGAATATTTATACCTTTTCTTTTCTTTAAAAGACCGCCTGTTTCAACACGAGCTGTAATTACTCCGTTTTCAACAGATTCTGCAACGAGCTGTAATTTGCCATCATCAATCAGGATTCTTTCTCCCGGTTTTACATCATCAGCAATACCCTCATAATCAACAGGTATGATACCGTCAACCATTTCTTTTTGGTGTTTAAATTTAAGCAATTCGCCTTTTTTAATTTCAAAACTTTCTTTAAGTTCGCCTATTCTGATTTTTGGACCCTGGAGGTCAAGTAGAACAGGGATAAGAGTTTTTTCTTCTTTTTCAATTTCTCTGATGTAATTTAATCTCTCTAAATGTACTGCAGGAGTTTCGTGTGATGAATTGAGACGGAACATAGTTACGCCTGCATCGTATAATCGTTTTATATCCGCCTTGGTAGTTGTTGCAGGACCAAGCGTCGCAACAATCTTAGTCATTGTGTAATGTTTCATTTCAGCCTTCTTTCTATGTGTAAAGGGGTTTTCAAACATGCAATTCTATTATGCTAAAAATTTTTTTTCAAGATTAAATCATAATTTTGTACGGGTTTACAAATGTTATATTATGAGTTATACTGTGAACAAACTTGATGGTTACTGTTTATAGAATATGAGGAAGTAAACATGAGAAAATTATTATCTACCGGCGTTGTTGTATTAGGTCTACTTGCAACTGCTGCCGTGCCTGCATTTGCTTATGACGGTATTGCTGATGTAAGCAAAGATTACTGGGCACAAAAAGAAATTGCTGACGTTGTTTCAAGCGATATTATGACACTTGATGCGTCTACTAATTTCTATCCAGAAGAAGTTGTTACAAGGGTTGAATTTGTAAAATCTTTATTGAAATTGTTAGCTAATGACAATATGGAAATTAAGATTCAAAATTCATTCAAAGATGTTTCATCTTCTGATCCAGATTATGGCGCAATTTTGCGTTCTCAACAGCTTGGCTTGGTTTACGGTTATCCGAACAAAACATTCCAGCCGTCTAAAGTGCTTATCCGCTCAGAAGCTCAATCTGTTGTAAGCCACATTACACGTGAAAAAGTTACTGACACAAGCATTTTGTCTAACTTTGTTGATGCAAATAAAGTTCCTGGCTGGGCTAAGTATGTCTATGCTAAAACTTTGACAGACGGTATTTATGTAAACTATCCGAATGCTGATGAGTTGAGACCTGATGACGCTTTAACAAGAGCTGAAGCTGCTGTTTTGCTTTCAAGATTGAAATCTAAAATCGGTCTTGTTAAACAACAGTATGTTTCTGAAGATGTTGTAAGAGTTGAACATTTGAATGTTTCTAGAAAAGCTGAATCTAACGAAGTTAAAATTACTAACATGAGAAAAATCATTGTTAAAGGTAACGTTTTAGAAGTTGCTTTTGATGAAAAATTCAAATCTAAAAACCATGCTGCAGGTGATACTTTGTATTTCGTAGCAGATGAGGATATCTGCACTGATGAAGGTACAGTTGTTATCCCGGCTGGTTCTAAATTCTTTGCTACTGTTGACGAAATTGTTGCTCCAAAATGGTTCAACAAAAACGCAAGAGTATTCTTACATTTAGACAGAGTAATCTTCCCGAACGGAAGTCAGTACAAACTCGTTGCTAAACCGTTCTACAAAAACTACGAACTTAAAGAAGGTCCTTGGATGACTGCCGGTAAAGTTCTGTTATCTACAGTTACTTTCGGTGCTATCGGTACAGGTGCCGGTGTTGGTTTTGCGTTCATTCCTGAACCGACAAAAGTTGGTACCGGTGTGGCTATCGGTCTTCCTGTAGGTGCCGGTATCGGTTTAGTTACTGGTCTTGTTACTCCGGGCTTGAATTACAATGCTAAAGAAGGCGAAGAAATTTATGTAATCTTGCTTGAAGATGCTAGCGTTAAGTAATTATCAGATTAGTAACACTTGTTATTAAAAGGGTTGTCCTGAATGGACAACCCTTTTTTAGTGCTTTTGTCCACCGCCTAATGAGCAGGCTGTATTACCCTATCAGGTGTCGTATTCTTTTCCTTAAAGTTTAAAATAAATATGTAGCCGATTTTACGGCTGATGGTTTTTAATTTAACTGGGAGATTATTATGAAAAAATTTTTATTACCACTTGCTGTTTTTACACTCATGCTTGTTCCATCGCAAAGCGCTAATGCCTGGAGTGCCGGTGAGGCTCTGAGTTACCTCAATCCTCTTCCGTATGTTGGAATTGGTGAAAACAAAACAAGTTTTAGTCTGAATCCTTTCACAGGATTTAAAAACTGTAATCCTTGTAAGAAAGTTAAAAAACAGGAGTGCAACATGTGTACAGGTGCCGCTGCTCCTGTATGTCCGACCTGTACGAGAGCTTTTCCAAAAAATAAGGACTGCAGCACTTGCAAAAGGGTTATAATGCCTGTTTATGAAGTTATTGAAGAACCTGTTTGTCCATGTCAGATGAAACACTAACAACATGCCTCGGTAAGTGAGGGCAATTGCAGAAGAAAGCGCCTGAATAAGGCGCTTTTCTTTTTGTTATTACTTATACAATAAAAAATTAGTACACAATTTCTCTAAGTGTATTCAGAATTTTGTCAGTGATTTGCTGGATATATTCCTGGCTGACAAGACCGTTAATTACAGCGTCAGAAATCTGATAGGCAGGTCTGATGTATTGCTGTGCTGTTTTGTTTACATCCTGAAACTGTAAATCAGCTGCGTGACCGGTTTTGCCACGGAGCGCAGCTCTTCTGTACCATCTGTCTTTCAAAACTTCAAGCGGCGTGAAAACATAAACTTTCACGTCCATAATATCACGTAAACCTTCGTTTAAGACGTATAGTCCTTCTGTGAGAACAACTTTGGCCGGTTTTTTAACCTCACCGTTCGGGTCAGATACGCAGGTTACAAAGTTATAATTCGGAGATGTAATAGTCTCGCCGTTTTTCAGTGCGACAAGATGATCTTTCATCAAGTCAAGATTTATGGCATCCGGCGTATCAAAGCTAAATCCGGTTTTAAACAATTCCTCGTAGCTGCCTGCTTCAATCAACTCCTTGGAGGTGTCTTTGTAGTAGTCATCACAGCGTATAACTGTGTAAATCCCTTCTTTTTTGTCTTTAACGCAGGCTTTAATCGTATTGTCAACAAAAACGGTTTTTCCGGATGCACTTTCACCTGTAATTCCGATTAAGAATGTTTTTTTCTTATCCAGAACAACTTTTCTCGCAATATTCAGCACAAGATTCTCTGATATGCGTAAAAATAAAGGTTGAGCCTGTGTTTTATCTTCTTCAAGAATCTTGTTGAGCGCATCAACTATATTTGAAATTACTTCCATATCCCTTCTGCTGGAATAATAATCATAGCTTGTCAATTGAAAATCCGTCATCATATAAATATGTTTACCTTCCTGCGTTACTTATGACGCATCATTCTATAATTTTACTTTAAAAGCAAAAAAATATCTCATAAATAATAAATTTTGTAACAATATTATTTAATTATTTAAAGTTTTAGAAAAAATAAGCCGTTATTTAGTATGTAAATAATTCATAGGAGTATGTAAGTTATGTATCATGACAAATTATTTAACAGCGCACTGCGTGAAGTGAAAGACGAAAGTTTCCAAGCGCTCAAGGAGGAAGTTATTTCAATGGAAAGAGCTATCTCAAAATTTCTCGATGAAATTCTTGAGTGCACTGCCTCCATTGCGGAAAGAGACTTTAATCTTCCTAAATTTTAATTTTAAAGAAAAGGTCTGTATAATCAGACCTTTTTTATTACGCCATATATCCAAATTGAGGAAAGAAATTGAAATTGTTCATCATCGGATTGAACCCCATACCGTACATAGGCATCGTCGGAGTAAATCCCATATTGAATGACGGCGCATATGTCGGGTTGAAAGCATAAGTTGAAGTTGTTGTTGAGCTTGTTCCGTATCCGATTAGGCTGCTTAAATTTGTTAAAATTTTTGCTAATTCTTTATTTTTTACTTTGTCTTCTGATTTAGATTCTGACTCTTTAGTTTCTTCTTCTGTTTCTTCTGTAGTTGAACCATTTGTTGATGCATCAGCAAGTAATGTTGTGCTTTGGGAAGATGAGGTTTCCTCTGAAGTTTCTGTTACGGTTTCTTCTTCGCTACTTTGAGATTGAGTGGCTGTTTCAGTTTCTGATTCAGGCGCTTGTGCTGAGGCGTCAGCTTCTGCCATAAGATCAAGATTTTGTTCAGTATATGTGGCGTACACGTCATCATACACATCTGCTATTGCTTCTGTATCTGCGCTGATGACACCTGATTCCACTTCTTCTGCACAACGTATTGTTGCTGCTTCAAGAAGATTACCCATAGCTTCCGGATTATTCATGGCAATTTCTACCTGTTTTTGTTCTGCTAATTCAAGTTCAGATGGTCCGGTTACGGCTCTTGCAGCTTTGCCTGCAAGCCAGCTTCCCAAAAGTCCGCATCCGACTCCAACAATAGCACCGACTACTGTTCCGACAACAGGAATAGGTATGCATGAACCTATAGCAGCACCTGCTACCGCACCTGCTTTGGCACCTATAATCCATCCGCCAACATCTGCTGCTGTGTTTATTGTGCTCTTAACAAGTTGTCTGTTTCCGCTTTCTTTGCCGAGGGCCTGATATGTGCCGTATACCTCAAGCCCTGCAACGCCTGCAGAAATAGCTGCAAAGAGTGCGTTGCCGCCTTTTGCATATTTACTTAAAGTTCTCAATTTAGATGAAGTTGTTGCTGCTTTCAAGTATTTACCTTTAAGTGCAGAGATACCTGTTTTCTTTGCAACAAATCTTTTTGCCTGTCCTATTTTGCTTGTCGGTTTTATCTCACCTGACATTTTAGCTTGATGTATATTATATTTTGCCAGTGCTTCTGCTGCCTCTATATTTTTTGTAGCGGTTTTAAGTGCATCACCTTTAAGAGTTTGTGCTTCTTCAAGCAAAGTTCTTACATTTTGATATTTGTCAGCTACAACCTGTGCATTATGGATTTTTGGTGTAATAGCTGCGCCCTCAGCAATTACAGGTGCCTTTGGGGTAGTTTTAAGCATACTTTTTACCTGATGCTCCCTGTAACCGTTCATAATTGTGCCGCCGGGATTTTTCTTAAAATCTATAACGAAATTTTTTGTCTTTGTTAAATTCGGTGTTAAATTTTGTTTAAGAGATTGTACTCTGTGTCCTTTGTTATTCTTCCACCATTGTGAACCCTGCGTAGTTAATTCAGCGCCGGCCATGAAAGTCAGACTGACAGTAGGTCCGATTTCTGTAGGATTTAATTCTGAACCATTGGCATATTTTACCAATTTTTCGACATTTTGTTTATTGTATTGCTGCGGCTGTACGCCCTTAACTTTTGCAGTCATTATAATCCCCGTGAATAATTTTCCCTTGTATATATAAAGTATTTTTTTGTCTGAAAATTGCCTTTTTTGTTACAAATATTAAAACGGCAAATCTTTTTCAAGACTTGCCGTGGATTGGGGTAATTGATTGGATGTATATTTATGCTTTTTCAGTTTTTTCTTTGTCACTTTCCTGTGAGGCTGCAGGTGTTTGCTGCGGGTTGTAAGCGAACGGATTACCAAATATGTCGCGTTCAAATATATTTCCGCCGTTACCCATTAATTGCTGCATCTGCATCATCATATATGGATCTAAACCTCCGAACGGTACTTGCTGATAGCCTGCAGTTGCTGCAGTATTTTCTGCTACGCGTTTTTCTACTTCTTCGGCAATTTTTTGTTCCTGGTCGAGTTTTCTTTCGGAGTAGCTTTTGCCAACTACTTTTGAAGTCAGCCAGTCACCTACAGCATAACCGACGATACCACCTATCGGGCCTAGAATTGCCGTACCTACTGCAGCTGCAAGGGTGCCGCCTCCGACTCTTGCTGCTACTTTTAATACTTCAGCACCCCCTGATGCTATACCTTCGTTTGCTGTTGCTTTTACTATATCAGGCAATGAAAACGCTGCCAGAAGTAATGTACCTATCAGCGGCATTCTTGTACCAACACCTTTTAGAGCGCCTTTAAGACTGCCAAGCAGTTTACTTTTACCAAGGCTTGCTGCTCTTGCCCCGCCGACTTTCCAACCTCTTCCTATTTGTGATGGAATTGTTTTAATGTTTTTCCACAATGCTGCCCAGGCATTACCGCCATTTTTGGCAACAACTTTGTTGTTGTATTTTTCTGCAGCCAGTATGCCGTCTTTGAATCCGCCTTTTACTGCTTTAAACCAGCTTTCGCCTGTTGCTGCTCTACCTTTTATACGGCTTTTCATTGCTGCTGACATTACATCGTTTGCTGTTCCTGTTACAAATCCAGGATATAGCTTGCCTGCTCTTTTTGCATAACCTTTTGCTGCGTTGTAAAGTGTTTTCCACCCAATTGAACCTACACTCATGACTATTAACCTACCTTTTTTACCTTACCTGTTTATATAAAGTTTTTTTTAATTTTGGAATTGCCATTTTGATTTATTTTGTTAATATTTCTTAATATTTTTTATATTTACAAATTAGAATTATGGGAGTATATTTGTCTTATTGATACTATTTACAGGAGAGTTTTATGCGGACAGTGACATTAATAAACGGTGATGGGATTGGACCTGAAATATCTGATGCGGTCGTAAAAATTATTGAAGCCAGCGGACTGAAGATTGATTGGGATGTCCAAACTGCAGGTGAAGATGTTATTGAAAAGGAGGGCGTTCCTCTACCGGAGAGAGTCATAAATTCGATTAAAAAAAATAAAATTGCTCTTAAAGCACCTGTAACAACTCCGATAGGAAAAGGTTTCCGCTCTGTGAATGTTCAGCTGCGCAAAACATTGGACTTGTATGCAAATTTAAGACCCTGCAAGAATTTGCCTAATGTAAAAACCAGATTTGATAATGTCGACATTGTTGTTGTAAGAGAAAATACTGAGGATTTATACGCTGGAATTGAACGCCAGCCTGATGAGGATACTGCAGAAAGTATTAAAATTATCACAAGAAAAGCTTCTGAACGTATTTGTAAATTTGCGTTCGATTATGCACTTCAAAACGGACGTAAAGAGGTTTGCGTTGTCACAAAAGCTAATATTATGAAACTTTCTGACGGAATGTTTTTGGAGTGTTACCGTAAAGTTGCTGAAAATTATCCTCAGATTAAAAAACGTGAAATTCTTGTGGACAATCTATGTATGCAACTTGTTCAAAAACCTGAACAATTTGACGTTCTTGTACTGCCTAATTTGTATGGGGATATTGTCTCAGACCTTTGTGCCGGTCTAATCGGCGGTTTGGGTGTTGCGCAGGGTGCAAATATCGGACTTGACTACGCTGTATTTGAACCTGTTCATGGTTCTGCTCCTGATATAAAAGGGCAGAACAAAGCCAATCCTACGGCACTTTTGCTTTCAGCAATTGAGATGTTGCGATATATTAAAGAAAATACCTATGCAGAAAAAATTGAGAGAGCCTTATTCAAAACTCTTGAATCTGGTATTTGCACCCCTGACCTCGGCGGGAATTGCAGTACAACCGAATTCCGTGATGCTCTAATCTCAAACTTATAACAATCCTAAATCGTTCAGAAATCTTTTGTTGTCAGCAAGCATTGAGAGTTTTTCGTCAATGAACGGATCTGTGACGCCATCATCAAAAAGTTCTTTAACCATTTCATTGTGGTCTGTGTTTTCGGGATTAGAAAGAACGAGTTTTGAAAAATTTTTAATGTCACATTCTTTTTCGTAAAGTTTGACAGCTTTTTTGGTCAGCCCGTCCATAAACTCATTTCCGCCTTTTTCTATCGGACAGGAAATGTTTTCATTTACCGCCTTATTCTCTTTTCTGAGTCTTAATGCTAATTTTTTGAACATACACTCTATCCCTTCATTTTCATTATAAAATATTTTGTAGTAAAGTCTATCAATCTAAAGATTTATTTAAGGATATTTTATTCTTGATTAATACTTGTATTTGAATTAGAATTATAATGCTTTAAGAATATATAAGAAAGAGGTTTTACAGATGCTTGATATCAAACTGATTAGAGAAAATCCGGATAAAATAAATGAACTTTTAAAACGCAGAAACCCTGATTTGTCAATAGATGAGGTTATTGAAATAGACGTTGAACGCCGCAAAATTCAAACTCAGGCTGATGAACTCAGAGCAAAAAGAAAAAGTGAATCACAAAAAATCGGTGAATTAAAGAAAAAAGGTGAAAACACTGATGCAATTCAGGAAGATGTCAGAAAAATCGGTGATGAAATCAAGACTCTTGAGGAAAAGCAAACAGAATTAGATGCAAAACAGCGTGATATTTTGCTGCATATCCCGAATATTCCGGATGAAACAACTCCGATCGGGGCTTCTGAAGATGATAACGTTGAAGTTTACAAATGGGGTGAACCTCGTAAATTTGATTTCGAATTCAAGGCTCACTGGGATTTGTGTGAAGAGAAAAATCTTGTTGATTTTGAGCGCGGTGTAAAACTTTCACAAAGCCGCTTTACTCTTTACCGCGGCAAGGGCGCCAAGCTGGAACGTGCAATTATCAACTTTTTCCTTGATTATCATACAGGTGAACAAGGTTATGAAGAAATTCTGCCGCCTTTTATGGCAAATGCAGCTACAATGACCGGCACAGGCCAGCTTCCGAAATTCAAGGAGGATATGTACAAGTGTGTTGATGAAGATTTGTACTTGATTCCGACCGCTGAAGTTCCTGTTACAAATATCTATGCCGGTGAAATTTTGTCTGAAGATGATTTGCCTATGTATATGACGGCATATACTCCTTGCTTCCGTCGTGAGGCCGGTTCTGCAGGAAAAGATACAAGAGGTTTAATCAGAGTTCACCAGTTTAATAAAGTTGAACTTGTAAAACTGTGTACTCCTCAGTCAAGTAAAGATGAACACGAAAAATTGACTGAAGATGCTGAAAAAATGCTCCAGTTACTTGAACTTCCATACAGAAGAGAAGCTCTATGTACTGCTGATATCGGTTTTTCAGCTAACAAATGCTGGGATTTGGAAGTTTGGATGCCGTCTTATGGTACTTACAAAGAGATTTCAAGCTGTTCAAATTATGGCGATTATCAAGCTAGACGTGCAAATATACGCTACCGTGACAAAGATACCGGTAAAGTGCAATTTGTACATACAATTAACGGTTCAGGACTTGCTGTCGGCAGAACTTTTGCAGCCATTGTCGAAAATTACCAGCAGGCTGACGGTACTATCATTATTCCGGAAGTTCTCAGAAAATATACCGGTTTCGATAAAATATAAAGGGTTAGGATGTACGAATTTCCGTTTGAACTGGATGAATTTCAAAAAGATGCCTGTAACTGTATAGACAACGGCGAAAGTGTCGTTGTTTGCGCGCCTACAGGTGCTGGTAAAACGGTAATCGCTCAGCACGCTATCCATCGCGCACTTGAGCAGGGCTTGAGGGTGTTTTACACTACTCCTCTAAAGGCTCTTTCTAATCAGAAGTTTTATGATTTTGGAGAAAAATACGGTACTGAAAAGGTTGGTCTTTTAACTGGAGATACTTCTATAAATCGTAACGCGCAGATTGTTGTTATGACTACAGAGGTTTTCAGAAATATGCTCTACGGTACAAACTTTGGTGCTGTTGCAGACAACATGAAAGATGTCAGGTATGTTGTCCTTGATGAAGTTCACTATATGAATGATGAGCAGCGCGGTACTGTTTGGGAAGAAAGTATTATCTACTGTCCTACAAACGTTCAAATTATAGCCCTGTCTGCAACAGTTGCTAACGCGCAGGAGCTTACGGATTGGATTAATACTGTTCATTCCAAAACTGAACTTGTTGACACTGATTTCCGCCCTGTTCCGTTGAGATTTTTTTATTTTGACAGTTCTCAGCCCTATAAGTTGCTCCCGCTATTGACTCCAAGCGGGCAATTGAATAAAAAAATTAAACCAGAAAAACGTGATTTTCACAGAGGTAAACGTAAATCACCAAAATCGCCAGTAGTTGATGTTGTTAGAAATCTTTATCAGAGCGATATGTTACCTGCTATTTATTTTACTTTCTCACGCAAAAAATGTGACGAACAGATGGAAAGATGCGCCTCTTTAGAACTTGTTACACGTGAGGAACAGGCTCAAATTAAACAGTTTATTGATGAATATATAGCGGAGTATCCTCATCTTTATAACAACAAACATCTTGATTATCTTATGTGCGGGGTTGCCTCTCACCACGCGGGACTTTTGCCGGCCTGGAAAAATCTTGTTGAAAAATTATTTCAGAAAGGTTTGATAAAAGTTGTATTCGCGACAGAAACACTCGCTGCCGGCATAAATATGCCTGCGCGTACAACTGTTATCAGTTCGACAAGCAAGCGTACGGATAGCGGGCACAGAATGCTTACTGCCAGCGAATTCCTCCAGATGTCCGGTCGTGCCGGTCGACGCGGTATGGATGAAGTTGGTTATGTTGTAATTGTAGGTACACAATTCCAGACTCCGGAAGAAGTTGCTGAACTTGTTCTGAGTGATGCCAACCCTCTCGAAAGCCGCTTTGCACCAGGATACTCTATGGTTTTGAACCTCCTTCAGCGTTTTAGTCTTGATGAGGCAAAGGAGTTAATCCTGAAAAGTTTCGGGTATTTTTCTTCAGGTTCAAGGCTCCAGCCGCTTTTAAAACAGTATGACCTGAATGAGGCTGAAATTAAACAGAGAGATTTTGTCTGCCCGTTCAAGTTGACTGATGCCGACTTACACGAATATGATAAGATGCGTCATATTTATGTTCAAAATCGCCAGACTTATAAGAAAATTCTTAAGCAAGAAAAAAATAAAAACAGACCTCTTTCTGAAGAAGTTATACAGTTCGGGCAGCAAAACAAAGAACTGCTTAATAAAATGCACAATTATAGGTGTGATACTTGTAAACTTTACAAAAAACATTCAAAAAATGTTGAAGTTATTGCAAGAATTTATGCTCGTCAGCATAAACTTGAAAAAGAAATGGAGCGTCAACGGGACATTTTCTGGAATAAATTTCTTTCCCATAGAAGCGTTCTAATTGATTTTGGCTATCTGAAAGAAGATTATCCTACAGATTGGGGTAAGACTACTTCTCAAATCCGTTCTGAGAATGAACTCTATCTTTCTCAAATCATATTTTCTGATGCTCTTCAAAATTTAACCCCTGCTCAGCTTGCTGCGGTTGTTTCGGCTGTTACTACTGAAGAACAGCGCACTGATATGATGTACGGGCTCCCTCTGTCTGAACCTGTTAGAAAATCGCTTAATTTAATCCGTAACATTAGAAGAAAAATTGATAAAGTTCAAAAACGCTACTCTGTAGAAGCTCCTTTGTATATAAATCCTTTTTACAGTTCACTGATTGAACTCTGGGTAGATGGCGCAGAGTGGGAAACAATTGCTGAATCTCTTGATGTTGGTGAAGGCGATATTGTCAGAAGCTTTAAACGTACTGTTGATGTACTAAGACAATTTACAACCATAGACAATGTGCCGGAATGGCTTGTGTTTACCGCTCGAGAGGCAATTGATAAAATTCTTAGAGAACCTGTTGATTTAGATTAATCCGCGTAAATTCTTGATATAGTGTTATTTAAACACTATAAAACCCTGTAAATTATTGCTATTATTACCTTTAAGCCCCTTGACATTTTTCTAAAAATATGTTACAATAGTAGTAGGAAGTTCCTAACGGTTATTTAGGTTTCTGATGAGTGTTATTCCCCACACCACTCTAAAATAAAAAAGGTATCCGCGTACTACAAGACTTAACAGGTGGCACTATGGATACTATTTTAGCGCGCCCGTACGGGCTGAACGGTAAAGATATCGCAGGTATAATCGGCAGTCTCTTCAATCTTTCGATTATAGGGGTACTGGTATGTTCACAAGTTTGGGTACTCGCAATGTCTGACGAAGTCAGGGTTGCGAGTGCCGCTGTACAAAAAATGAATGTTAGTGTCGGGCGGCAGATTATGGAAGAAATTTCACCGGAGCTGAAAGAGGAAAAATTTAACAAATCTGTGCGGGATAAGTATCCAAAGGCAGCAATCAATGATGTTAAGCGCGGGGTAAAGCATATTAAAATTACAAAATACTTTAGCGGGCGCCCTGTGAGGATTAACATTGTTGAGGCTGATTTAAAACTTGCTAATCTGGTTATAAAGCCGGAACTGGCATCCGAGAAATTAAACAGCAGGCGCTCAATAAAAAATATCGCAAAGAAAAGTTCCTCGCTCGTTGCTTTAAACGGAACGTATTTCAAACCCCAGACGGGTGTTCCTATCGGAACTTTGATGATTGACGGTAAACTTATGACAGGTCCGATGTATGATAGAGTTGCTTTAGGTGTTTTTGATGAAGGTTTTGATATTGCAAGGGTTAGTTTAGACGCAAAGGTTAAATCAGACGGTAAAATTATTAAGATTGATAATGTTAATCAGCAGCGTACTCTTTCTACGCATGTATTATTGTATACCCCTGAGTGGGGAACAACAGCGCCACGTAGTCCGAAATACGGATATCAAATTGCAGTTAGCGACGGCAGAATTGTTTCAACTTCAACTGCAGCTTTGCAAATTCCTGCAGACGGCTATGTAATTGTTGGTCCAAAGTCGATTTTGAGTGCATATGAAACTGGTAAAAAAATTAAGCTGAATATAAAGACACTACCAGAGTGGAAAAATGTTAAACACATTATAAGCGGCGGCCCGTATCTTGTGAAAGACGGTTCAGTATTTGTTGATGTTACCGCGCAGAAGCTTCACTCAATCACCGGTCGCAATCCACGCAGTGCAATCGGTTATACTGCAGATAACAGGCTGATTTTAGTTGCGGTTGACGGACGTGAGGGAGCATCGGTCGGTCTGACCCTTTCCGAGCTTGCCGGTTTTATGAAAAGTATCGGCTGTACTAGCGCAATCAATCTTGATGGCGGCGGTTCAACAGTTATGTATGTAAACGGGAATATTGTTAATAACCCTAAAGTCCACGGCGGCATTCCGCTTTCAAATGCTGTTGTACTTTCCGCAAGTTAGAAGATGGGGCTTATCTTACGTTATAGCCGATAATATCAGAAACGTACGGAATTTTTGTATACTTGCCTGCAAAAGATGTAATTATACAGTAAATTAGTAATCCGTATATGAAAATTTGTACAACCGAGTAGCCGACAAGTACAGGCATATTCAGTAAAAATATAACTTGTGCAGTGATTTTGTTCAGAATAGGAATCATGCTGAAGAATTGGACTATAAATGATATTAAGAAAGACAGAAGCACATATCCTATTGATAGAAATATAGACTGAAATACGTGGAATGTTAAAAATTTGGTAAGTCTTAAACCGGCAAATTTTGATATTATGAGCCACGCACAGCCGACAAAACCCACAGTAAAGTAACTGAGCGCAGCTACAATGCGCTCAATCATAAAAGGTTTATTAAATTCATTATTATCAGGGTACATTAGTGTACCTCCAGTTCTCCTGCACGTTTTTTGTCTATATATTCGTCAACAATTTGCAGGTAAATGAGTTTAAATTCGTCATTCTCCGGTTCAATTTTCATCGAAGCACGGTAGGATGCAATAGCAGGCTCAATCTCACCTTTGAGATAATGAGCATTGCCCAAAAGCATATATGTTTCAGCTGAATTTGGTTTGAGCTTGAGAGTTTCTTTGTACAAATCCATAGCCATATCAAGCTGGTTGAAGTTTGTATAAAGGTTTGCAAGCAAAATCTGCGCATTTATCTCTTTAGGCTGTTGATTGATTGCACGTTTGTACATTTCAACTGCTACATCATATTCTTGGAACTCGGAAAGTGCCATTGCATAACAAATATATGCTTTGTAATTGTCACCGTCCATTGTAAGAGCTTTTTCAAAATAGTGGTAAGCCTGTTCTCTCTCTTTCATAAGTGTGAGTGTATTACCAATACAAATCGCAACTATTTTGTTATCCGGATTGAGGACAAAAACTTTTTTGTAGAGTTCTAATGCTGTTGCATAGTCGAAAAGTTTGAAACAAACATTCCCCATATCCACAAGAGCTGTAATATTTTCCGGATCAAGCGAAAGTGCTTTTTCATAATAAGCTTTAGCTTCAATATAGTTGTTAAAATCATAGTATAACAGTGCTATAGCATTGTAGATTTCCGGATTTGTCGCATTAAGGTCTATTGCACGATTGTAGTAGAATAGAGCTTTGTCAAAATTTTTCCACTCAGCAAATACATTACCGATATTATAATAAATCAGATAATTTTTAGGGTTGATTTCAAGAGCTTTGTTGTAGTACGAGAGTGATTTTCTGAAATCTTTTTCATAGAACCACATAGTACCCATTCCAACGAGAGCTTGGACATCTTTCGGATGGATAGTAAGCAAACTTTCAAGAACAGACATTACCTTGTCATAATCCTGCTGCTCCAGATAAAGCTCTGATAATGTGTGATAATTTTCCGCGTTTTGCGGATCTTTAGCCATTGCAAGGATGGCATCATTAATTCTTTGTCCTAAATCGTTATTTTTATTTTCCATGCTTTATATTTTAGCCTATTTTTTTCAGTTTGTAAAATCGTTTAGAAATGTAACAAGCCCTGTAACATCAGGGCTTGTTTTTTATTATTTGTATTGTGAATAGTCTTTAGATGCCTCTTTCCATTCATCTTCCGAGATACTGAAAGCGTTGCTCCAGAATTTTTCGATAGCATAGGTTTCTCTCTCTTCTTTATGCAGAATATGAACAACAACATCTCCGTAATCAAGAAGATTCCACCTGTTTTTAGCATCATTTTCCATTCTGGCCGGCAGCCTTGAAAATAGAGTTTTGATGCGGTCTTTAACTTCTTCCATAAGCGCTTTTACATGCGGGGTTGAATCCGCAGTCGCAATTACAAAGAAGTCAGCCAGGGAGGAAACATTACTGATATTCAGTATGGTTATATTTTTAGCCAGTTTGTCATCCAGAACTCTTGCGATGATACAGGCAAATTTATGTGAATTTAATTCTTCCAACTGAAGCCTCTTTCTTAAACTACTCAATCATACCAACTCTGCGAGCGTGTCTGCTGCCGTTTTCGAATGCAGATTTAAGCCATATATCGACAATATCAAGAGCAAGGTGTTCGCCTATAACCCTTTCTCCGAGGCAGAGAACATTTGCGTTGTTGTGTGCGCGGGAAACTCTTGCAGAATATGTGTCACCACAGAGCGCTGCTCTGATTCCGCGGACTTTGTTAGCGGCAATTGACATACCTATACCTGTTCCGCAAATGAGTATACCTCTGTTTGCCTGTCCTGAGATAACAAGTTCTGCTACGTCGTGGGCAATTTTCGGATAATCACATGCTTCACGGGTGTATGTTCCTACATCAGTATACGGGATGTTTCTTGATTTCAAGTATTCTATGATTTTTTGTTTATAAAAAAATCCACCGTGATCAGAACCGATTGCTACTCTTAGGTCTTCCATAATAATAAACACTCCTTTCTTTATGTGTGTAATCAATTATACGATTTTTTTCTGGTTTTGTAAATAATTAGACCAGTGCATTGTGCGTTATATTTTGTTTAGAAAATAAAAGAGCGGAATTTTTGAAATCCCGCTCTTTTATATTTTCAATGATTAACTTATTAGGCAATATTATCGCTTAAGCCTGCATAACCAGCTTTACCTTGTCCTCTTGTTTGTCCTGATTCAGTGTATTTGTATTGGCTTAATCTGAATTTGTCTGTACCTTGTTCAAGTATGTATATTTCAGGTTGTCTTGGGTTATCTGTTGCTTGCAGGTAAACGTGACCGCTATCATCTGTACTTACAACTTTGTAAGTGTGGCTGCCGATTTTAATTGTGTCACCTGTTATATCAGTTGCTTTTACATTACCGATATCACCTACATCGCCGTGGTCAATGATATCAAATGTTTTGCCATCAAGTGAGCTTAATTTAAATCCGTTGCTTGATACAAGGTCGAAACCATTAATTGCTTTCATTAATTCATCAGGTGTTTTGTATACTTTGCCATTGTATTTTACGCCAGCGAATTTGCCTTCTCCGTCTTCAACAGCTTCGCATCCCTCCGGCAGGACTCCTTTACCGAAGATTTTTTCAAAAGCTTCGTTTGTACCGCCCGGAACATTTTGTGATCCTCTGCCTCCGTCATCTTGAACGCCATTGCCTTTGCCATCGGCACCGTCTGTATCGTCAGCTCCTTCAGTACCGTCGCCATTTCCTGAATTTATTCTATTTTCTATACCATCTTTGAAATCTTTTAATTGTCCAGGTGTTGGTACGGTTCTAAATTCTGACGTGTGAGTTTTACCCTTGCTGTCTGTATATGTTAAGGTATATTGTAAGTCAGTACCTTTGCCGTCTTCACCATTCGGGTTGTCATTTACAGATAAATTAAACCCGTTAGTACCGTTATCTTTATTAAATTTGTCAGCTTCTTCTCGCAATTCTTTAAGTGCTGTTTCTCTGCCATCGCCTGTGCTGCGTGTACCTTTAGCACCATCAGCACCATCTGCTCCATCAGCTCCGTCAGCGCCGCCATTTATCTGATCAATAATATCTTGAGGTGTTTTACCTGTCAGAATATTACCATCTTTATCTTTTACAGCATATTCTCCGTTCAAGAATGATACATTATAGTCCTTGCCAAGAAGTTTCTGGAGACCGTCAACTTCGTTGCCGCCAGCACCAGCAGCACCGCCGGTTGTTCCTCCGCCGCCTCCGCCGTAAAGTCCTACTGCACTGCTGTTGCCTCCGCCGCCTAACAGACCGCCAAGGAAGCCGCCGAAGAATCCGCCTAAGAATGACTTCCAACCACCGCCGCCGCAGCAACCGTAGTCCATTGTATAGCCGCCCATCATTGGCATCCCGACTCCAAAACCGCCCATTGTTGGCATTCCGCATCCAAAACCACTGCTGTAGTTGTTAAAGCTGCCAGAAATCACTGTCTTGTTTATTACTGATGGTGTACTAAATTTACCCCATGCTCCGGGTCTTACTGGTTGAAAGAATGTCATAAACATATCTCCTTAGTTTATAGTGCTTTATATATATAAAGTATATACGTATTGCATAATTGCGTATATAACATTGTTTTGTTACATTTCTTTACAAAAGCACTTGTGTAAACCGGTTATTGTTCGCTTATACTCTTTGTTATCCCTATATTTATATTATAACATTTTTTATAAATATATGGTACATTTAATAAGATAAATATTAATAAATGTTAAGATTTAAACATCTAACCCGGTAAATAATTGGAGAGATGTTGCAGAGTTTAGAATAGGATATTCGTCCAAATTACGTGTTTTAATAAAGTCTATTGCTTCGTTACGCGCAAGTTCAAGAATTTTTGCATCGCGTACTATGTCAGATATTATCAAATCAGGCAAACCGCTCTGGCGTGTTCCGAGAAATTCTCCGGGGCCGCGCAGCTGCAAATCTTTTTCAGCAATAACAAAACCGTCGTTAGTTTGAGTCATAATATTTAAACGTTCACGGGTTTCCTGTGATTTAGATGCTGTCACAAGTACACAATATGACTGGAGAGCGCTTCGCCCGACACGTCCTCTCAGCTGATGGAGTTGAGATAGTCCGAAACGTTCAGCATTTTCAATAATCATAACTGTAGCGTTCGGAACATCAACCCCGACTTCTACAACTGTTGTTGAAACGAGAATATCATATTTTTTATTCTTAAAGTCAGCCATGACCTGTTCTTTTTCGTCATTTTTCAATTTGCCGTGCAGCAGTCCAATTTTGTATTGCGGAAAGATTTCATTCTGAAGTTTTTCAGCTTCGATTGTTGCGGCTTTAGCTGATAATGTCTCGCTTTCATCAATCAACGGATACACAACGTAGGCTTGTCTGCCTGCATTTACTTCGGATTTAATAAGTTCATAGACACCCCTGTGTGAACTTGTGAGAGTTGTTTTTATCGGGAGTCTCCCTTTAGGGAGCTCGTCAATCACGGTTAAATCCAAATCGCCGTGCACAGTGAGAGCAAGTGTCCGTGGAATCGGGGTTGCAGTCATTGTGAGCATTTGAGGATTATGTGATTTTTTTCGGAGAATATTTCTTTGTTTTACTCCGAATCTGTGCTGTTCATCAACGACTATTGCGCCAAGATTTGCAAAATCAACAGTGTCCTGAATTAGTGCGTGCGTACCAACTGCAATATGCATTTGTCCGTTTTTTAAATTAGTCAGCATTTCATTTCTGACTTTTTTGCCCTGCGAACCTAAGAACAATCCCACACTTAATCCCATAGGGGTAAGCCATTGTACAAGATTATTATAATGCTGCTGCGCAAGAATTTCAGTCGGCGCCATGATTGCACCTTGATACCCGTTTTCAACTGCCGCAAGGAGCATTATCGTAGCGACAACAGTTTTACCGCTGCCGACATCTCCCTGTAGAAGTCTTTGCATTGGTTCATCAGAGGTCATATCAGCAAGAATTTCGTTTACAGCTTTTTTTTGTCCGCTAGTTAACTCAAACGGGAGACTGTCAATAAATTGTTTTACAAGACCGTTTTGTTTTACTTGCAATGCAAGTGATGAGCCGCTATGACGAGCATTTTCTCTCAGCCTGACAAGTTTTAGCTGCACCAGAAATAATTCTTCAAAAATTAAGCTGAATCTAGCCCTATCAAGCATATCCTGTGTTTCAGGGAAATGAACTTGTTGTATTGCAATGCTTTTGTTTAAAATACCGTGCTTTTGCATCAAATCCTGCGGTAGCACATCTGGAATTTTGTCTTTATACAGTTCTATAGCATTAAAAATTGCACGTCGAAGCGTTTTAATGCTTAAATCCTCAGTTACAGTGTAAATAGGAACAATTCTTGCAATATTAAGATTAGATGATGAATTTTCCAGAAATTCTCCGGTCATAATTGAGTATGAGGGTTTATCAATTGTAAGTTTTTTGTTGTAATTATTGAGTTTTACCTTGCCTGATACCATTATACCGGCATTTACCGGAAACTGAGCTTTTATCCTTTCAAGCATAAAGCGGTTTGATTTCGCTTGAAAAAATCCAAGTTCCAGATTGCCGCTTTCATCAGTGATTATGACTTTTATAACAGAAAGATTATTTTTAGAGTTAAATGCAGAAACGGATTTTATGTAACCGAAAATTGTTGTATTTTCTCCCTCTTTTAAGTCTCTTATAAGTGTTCTTGCCGAATAGTCAATATGTCTTTTAGGAAAATACATTATCAAATCTTGTGCAGTGTATATACCCATTTTGTTGAGTTTATATGCAATTTTAGGCCCTACACCTTTTACGTACATGACATCAACTTCCGCAGGGTCTGTTGAAAAGTTTTTTGTATCAGGTGAAGAGCTATCTTTTGAGGAATTTTGAGACTTAATTTCTGATTTAATAACTTTAATCAGTCTTTCAATAGCGCGGCGGCGGCCTTGTACGCTGTCACAGGGGTAGTGGGCAAAAATTTCAGCAATAATTTCCCATTTTGGGGATTTATTATTTTTTTTATATAATTTTAGAGCTTCATTTTTTATGAATGAAGAAAAAGTCTGTTTTTTGCCGCGGATATCTATGTATCTGTGCTTAATTTCAAGTTCTATAGCAGTTCGTATTTGGTCAAGATTTTCCAATTAAGAGAGCCTCAATACTTCATAAATATCCATTTTTTTAGATTTTCCCCTGATTGTAACTTCGCTGATTTTAATTACATCCGCAATTCCGCTGACATACGAGTATGTAGAACTGCTTATCAGAAGATTTGTTTTGTATACTTTGTTATAACTTTCAATACGGCTGGCAAGGTTTACTGTATCCCCAATAACTGTGTATTCAAGCCTTTTTTCGGAGCCAATATTCCCTACAAAAGCTTCACCTGTATTTATACCAATACCGATTTCAATTTTAGGTTTGCCCTCAAAAAGCCACTTGTCCTGCAGCTGGTCAACTTTCTTCAGCATTTCATTAGCACAGCGAACAGCATTTACCGGATGGTTTAAATCTTCAATAGGGTCGCCAAATACGGCCATAACAGCATCACCGATGAATTTATTTATAACGCCGTTGTATTTTGAGATAATCGGTTCAATTTCCGTAAAGTATTCGTTCAGGATTTTAGAAACATCTTCGGCAGTCATTTTTTCGCTCATGCTGGTGAAACCGCGGATGTCTGCAAATAGAACTGTTACAACTGCTTTTTTGCCGCCCAGCTTGATGTCATCTATATTTTGGACAACGTTTTTCATAACATCCTGAGATATGTATTTGCCCATTGCCTGCTTAATCTTTTCCTTGTTTCTGCCCTCAAGGATGAATCTGTAGGAATAGCCGAAAATAAGGGTACTCAGCTGGATAAGGAGCGGTGTTATAACATTTACAGCAATGTTAAATTTGAAACAAACAACTGAAAATGCTGTGTAAAGTGCACCGAGAGCTATGACAGCTATTAAGGATTTGAAGAAACTGAGTTTTAATATCAGATACATTGTTCCTGCAGTCAATAGCGCAAGCAGTACCAGATCAAACAGAATGGTTGATTGTTTTGTGAAATCAGAATTTATGATGTTGTCAAGAATAGTAGCTTGAATATCAACCCCCGGATGTTTTTCATGAACAGGGGTCAGCAGAGCATCGACAGGGCCTATAGCTGCAGCCTGCGCGTTGCCGCCGATTAATATAATCTTGTCATCAAATTCGTGCGGGTCAATTATCGGTTTTTTGCCCTGTTTCATCAGCATCAATGAATCAATGACGTCAGAGGCAGAGTATTTTATGTGTGAATAATCGCTATTCCTCATCATTTTTTTATAAGTAATCAAAGTTTGAGAACCTATTGGAGAATTCATAACCGGAATTCTTTTGCCGGTTTTCGGGATAATAATTTCATTGTCAGTGAGTGTTAATTCGTTTATGTCGTTTACAAGCATATATATGCGGAGTGCCAGCACAGGGAACATTTTGCCGTTAACAGTCACAATGTTGTCAGCAGATTGAAGATATCCGTAGAGTGCTGTTGTTGATTTTACAGAGCCTGCATTTGCTACAGAATCAAAGTATGGTTTCGGAAAACGAATTATTGAGTTGTAGCGCCCCGGAATCTTATTTTTTCTCATATCATGAATTTTTACGTAAAATTTATCCTTAAACGCATTAAAAAATTCAGGATTTGATTCTTCTATTGAGACATTTTCTCTCATTGGAATAAATCCGACAACAAGATTTGGAGTTTTTTTCAGCTGTGCAAAAAATTTAGCGTCAGATTCGGGGTTCTCTTCATCAAGTACACTCAATATGGCATCGTAACCTATGGCTTTTGGTTTGGAATAGGTATTTATGTATTCAAATATGTAGGAGTACAATTCTCTCTTCCAAGGCCACTTGTAGCGTGATACAGAGGTATTATCAATTGATATAATTATAATGTCTTTGGAAATAGTCGGTTTGGCTGTCACATTTTTCATCATGAAATTGTAGGCTTTATATTCCAAAAATTCCCATGATACTAAAATAATAATAACTGACAGTAAAATATGTATCAAAAATGCGTATAAGTAAAATAGTTTAGATTTAAGTCTCTTCATAACACTCTATCCCGTTTTCTATTTTATGATATAATAAATTTTGAAAAAAGGATAGTTTATGCAAGAAAATTTAATTAATATCTTATCAGACGAAAAAATTTTACCAATAATTAGAGGAAATGACCCTGATGCTGTAATTTCAACGGCAAAAGCGCTGATTGAGGGCGGTATCAATGTTCTTGAAATTAATGTTCAAAATTCCAAAATATATAAAGCTATAGAGGAAATATCAAAGCATGCTTATGTTTGTGCAGGTGGTATTATTACATCACTTCAGGCAAAAGTTGCTATTGAGGCAGGCGCCAAATGTATATCATCACCTATTTTCCAGATGAATCTTGTAAAAATATCAAAAAATGAAAAAATTCCGTTTATAGCAGGTACTTCAACAGCAAACGAGGCATATTCTGCCTGGAAAGCTCGTATACCGGTCATAAAAATATATCCGATTACTGCTATGGGCGGTGTTCAATATATTGAAGATTTGTTAAGACCAATGCCGTTTTTAAATGTTTTACCGCTTGGAAATGTTAAGCTTAATGAAGTTAACGACTACATAAAAGCTGGAGCTTTTGCTGTAGGTGTCGGTCGTGATTTTTATGACGGCTTTAATTACAACGAAATAACCAAGCGCGCTAAACGGGTTCTGGCTGACATCAGGGGGTAGTTTAAATGGAACAGAAACTTGATATTGTTACTATCGGTGAATGTTTGATTGAATTATCAAGTAATACGAGGCTAAGTGCAGCTGAATGTTTGTATAAATACTACGGCGGAGATGCTCTGGCTGCTGCCGTTGCAGCACTTCGTCTCGGCTCAAAAGTCGGTTTTATTACAAGAGTCGGCAACGATGCATTCAAAGAATATCTCCTTGACAGCTGGCAGGCTGAGGGATTGGACATTTCTCAGGTAAAACTTTCAACTGACCCTAACGGGTTTTACTTTACTGCTCATGAAAGTGCTACTGAAAAGGAATTTGCATACTATAGACGTAAAATAGCACCTGCCAAGTTGTCCATCGAAGATATTTCTAAAGATTATATAACCTCTGCGAGGGCAATTTACGCATCAGGAATTACTCAGTCGCTTTCTTTATCTGCAAAAGAGGCTGTAAACACTGCGTTCCAAATTGCAAAGGATAATTCTGTCCTGACTGCTTATGATCCGAACTTTTCATCACTTATAACTTCTCCTGAGAATGCCAGAGAGTATTTCAATGAAATTATCGGTAATGTTGATATTTTATTCATGAGTGCAAAACATGATACTGTTAATATTCTTGAAATTAGCTCTGTCGAAAATATAATGAAATCAATGTGGGATAAAGGTGTTAGTGTAGTAGTCATAAAATCAGGTCAGGACGGCGGTTATTTCACAGGATATAACGGCAACATAGTATTTACAGAGTTTTATACAAGGGATGTAATTGATACTACCTGTGCCGGCGATGTTTTCAACGGCGGTTTCCTGCATGCTCTTGTAAAAGGATTTACTCCTTTTGAAGCTGCTAAACTTGCTTCCATCGTTGCAGGTTTGCAGTCTCAGGGAATTGGTGCAATAAAATCAATTCCTTATAAAGATGAAGTATATAATATATTCCGCGGCGGTGCTTGTTAATTATGACAAAAAAAGTTGTTATCTCTGGATATTACGGATATGGAAATTTCGGTGACGAAGCAATTTTGTACACTCTTATTCAAAAACTGAAAGACTTTGACACAGATATTACTGTTATTTCTGGCAATCCGCGTTTTACGTCTTTGAATTATTATGTAAAAGCTGTTAAGAACTTTTCTTTTTCCAAGGTTGCAGGTGTCATCAAACAAGCTGATGTTCTCATCTCGGGCGGCGGCAGCCTGCTGCAGGATGTAACCAGTCTGAAGAGCCTTTTATATTATCTGTGGGTTATATGGCTTGGTATAAAATATAAAAAAGAAGTTATCATTTTCGCGCAGGGTATCGGTCCTGTAAACAATCCAATAGCAGCTTTTTTGACAAGACAGCTGCTAAAAAGATGCGCTTATGTGAGTGTTCGTGATGAAAAAAGTTTGCAGCTGCTTAATGACTGGAATGTAGATGCTAAATTAGTTTGCGACCCAATATATTCATTCCCGCTTTCTACTTCTGCCAATACGCACTCAATAGGTATTCAACTGCGTGATTTTAAGACAATGAATGACAAATTGTTAAAATCTCTTGCGGCTCAGGTTGTAAAAGATTTTTCCGATTTAAAAATCGTTGTTATTTCTTTTCAGGATGCTGTGGATTTAGAAATATGCAACAAGTTTGCGCAATATGTTAGAGCAATTAACCATAACGCTGATATTGAGGTCGTTTCCGGTTTGACCGGTAAATCTCTTGTTGCTAAAATATCAACTCTGGATTATTTGATTGCAATGCGTTTTCACGCACTGCTGCTCGCTGTTAAGTTCGGCATAAAGTCTGCCGCTGTAAATTATGATGTCAAAGTTGAGAAGCTGGCAGACGAATTTAATTTACCAAAAATCTCCATGACGGGTGATGACGATTTAGACAAGGCTTTCAACTGTATGCGCTATGAATCATCGTCAGAAATCCGTCTAAAAGCCAACAGCAAGACTTTTGACTGGCTGGGAATAACTGATTTTTTTGAGAAATAGGGGCTTATATAGCAAATTCCACAGATACTATAAAAAACCGTCATTCTGAGGACTTTAGTCCGAAGAAGTGTTTTTATCGAGATACTTCGCTAACGCTCAGTATGACGTTGTTTTAAAAATTTTGGGTGAAATTTGCTTTATACATCTCGAGAAATAATGTTTGACATGACAATGTTTTTCAGTTAATATAATCAAGTGAAAATTTAATATCTATGCCCTCGTGGCACTCTGCCGACGAGAACGATTGAGTATCGTTCGAGGAGAGGGGAGGTAGACGCCATTCACCTGTGAGTCCGGCAGTAATTGAAAATTTAATATCCGCGCCCTTGTGGCGGAATCGGTAGACGCGTTGGACTTAAAATCCAATTGGGTGTATAACTCAGTACCAGTTCAAGTCTGGTCAAGGGCATTTTTTAGGGAAGTTTTTAAACTTCCCTTTTTTATTTTGATTTATTTATAAGCGTTAAATATGATTTCAATTCACTCATCTTTTCTGAAATTTGAGTAATCAAACTATCCAATTTTGATGTAATTTCTTTTTTATTGATAAGTTTAATCCTGCCAAATAAGGCTGGGTAGGCAATATTGGAGGCCAGTGAGCAGTGGAAATCTTTAATAACTTCATAATCAAGTGAATCTATAATTTTTTTACAATCACACAAATCAACAAATATTTCTGCTGATTCAGATTTAGCATTTAGAATTTTATCTTTTGCAATAAATGTTCTGATTTTAAGTAATTTAGTATAAACATTATTGTAGCAATTAAAAATATTAGCTTTTTTGGCAGGCAAGACATCTTTGAAATAGTGTATAGTCTGCTCGTAGCCTAACTGTGAAAGATGGAGCCTTCTATCTTCAGATTGGTTGAAATCAATAATATTAACATCACCTGTGTTAATAGTAAGGTAATCATATTTATCACACGCACCATAAAGTTCAGTGATAAAAGATGTTCCCATAGCAGTCATACAGCTGTATACGGCATTAAGATATTCAATAGGGTTAAAATCAGTCCCTTCAAAGTCACCCTCAAGTCTCAATTCAAGGATACGTTCATCTTCCGGACAGAGGTTTTTCGAAAGCTTCCACATCGGCCAGCTTTTTTGGAGGTCACCGTCCACAAGCATCGCATTTTCATATTCAATAGGACACATGAGCCCCGGCATACTTGAAGAAATTCTAACAGCCTTAGCAATTTCGTAGTCCGGAGTTTCAAATTTAGAAAATTCTTTGCAGGAAAAGTTAGAGAGATCTGTGGTTATAATGACAACATTCTTTTTCAGATCTTTAAATCTAACAGGCGGATTTTCTCCTTTAACGTACTTTTCTCCGTAAAACTTTTTTTCCAAAAGCTCGCGCATCCAGTCCAGAAAAACTTCACCTTTACTTATGGCAAACTGCTGTTTTATTCCAAATTGTATGTCCTTGAAAAGGTTGAAATTTACCTTTAAAAAAATATCTTCAATTTCATCTGCATTGTAACCAATGCCGACAAGAGCAGCAACAATAGACCCAACAGAGGAACCTGCATAGGTGTTAGTTTCAATGCCAAGTTTTTCCATTGCTCTGAGCGCTCCTACGTGTGCAATACCTCTGATTGCTCCTCCGCCGAACAAACAAGTATATTTTAAAGGATTTTTAATCATATTAATGCTCCAAATTAGAATTTGATATCAGTGTCAAAAAGGGTGTCCTTGTAGTAGTTTATGTCTCTTGTTGGAATTTCGTAATTTTCAAGGGCATTTTCCGCAAGTACAAATACCCCGAAAACCTCCCCTTCAAATACCAGTTTCCATCGTTCAGAATTCTTCAATGTGTCATATACAGGATAATATTTTTCTAGAATCATAATTTCCGGCGGGTATTTTATAAGAACTTCATCCCAGCCCGGGTTAACAAGAAAGAATTTCTTTAATAATGGCACCATTTCGTCATAATACACCTCTTCGTAACGGCCGTCCATATATATCAAGTTGTTTGGATACAGTTTATAGGAAACGTAACTACCAAGCCCAAAGTTGGTGAGCACATCGCCTTTTATGTTATTTAACCGTATAAATTCAACTTCGCGTACAGGATATGCCGCATAATTTAACGGTACGGTGAATTCTTTTGTTGCCAAAGAAAATATTGACATAAATAAAATCATAATATATACAATTTTTTCAGTAAAAGCAGGTATATTCAGAGTTTTACCAAAATTATAAATGTCATCGTAGGCATAGCAGCAAACTGAAATTACAAAGAAAGGTATTAGCTTAACATGACTTATAGAAAGATATAAAGTTACAAGCAGAACTATCCATTTTACTTTATCCTGCTCATCATACCATTTTTTCAATGATGATTTTTTAATATTCTGAATAATATTATAGATAACAACTGCAACGGAAGAGAACATGAATACTTTAAACATAATCTGTTTATTCATCTGATATTTGGAGAAAATTCCCCACCATTCAGAAATATCAGGGCGTTCCATTGTCGTTGCCGTTAATAAAAATTTGATATATTCAAATCCGTAAGGATTAATTGCAAGGAATAAAACCGATGGTATGAGTGTGTAAATATAGGGTTTCCAAGGTTTTTTATTTAAAAATTCACCCAGTGCAAACATTGCAATTAACCCAAGCCCCGAAACAACTCCGCCGTGAACATTGTTCCAGAAAATAGTCAAAAACGGCAGTAAAATTAGTAATTTAGGTTTATTTCTTCTTGCCAGTTCAAGTATGTAAATAAACAGGGTGAACAGCAAGAAAGAAAACATATGGCATCTTACAGGTGAACTGAAATTCTGATTTAGTGCCATAATAGCAAATACATATATAAATAGACAATACGGCATTACACTGTATTTTAATTTGACAATCTTTGAAATTAGTACAAAAATACCAACTGTAAACAACGCCTGCAGGAGAATCAAGCTATATGGACCCAAAAATTTGAGCACAAGATAAAACACCACACCTGAGCCCCATTCGTGATCCCACCAGGTATGAGTCGGAGTGTAAGACAGAAAATCAGTTTTCAGAACCTGATGTCCCTCCACGACTCCCATGCCGGCAATCAGTCTTGCCCATAAATCAAAATCGTAATTGCTGACAAGCATGCTTACAGCAAAAATAAAAATAACCAGAGTTATATAAAATAAAAGCTTTCTCTTTATCCCCATATTCATAGTTTGATTCTACCATAAATTCAAAAAAAAGAGGAGTCTGTAAACAAACCCCTCTTTTTTCTAAAATTTATTAAAATCTAAGCAGCCATAGAACCTTTGATTTCTCTAATAAGGTATTCAGCAACCCATTCAAAATCTTTGTTGTGTTCAGCAGCTTTTTGAAGATATTCAACAGAAGCATCGCCAATTCTGATGAGAGTCATAGCAACAACACCGCGTTTGATACCTCTTACAACCTGTAATTCATCAACAAGCTGCGGGAGAACTTCTGTTCCGATATCTACGAGTTTATTTTCTAATTCATTTTTAGTAACATTGTCTGCATTTTCTAACTTTGTTAATATTTCATTTACTGATTCCATAACTTACTCCATTATTTCTTTTCTCTATGTTCTTATTATAATTCAAAAAATTACTCAACTTTGATTTCCTTACATAATCTTTATATCTTATTAAGATTGTCTTAATATGTACAAAAAGACCGCGGCTTTGACTGCTGCGGTCTTTTATCAATTATCTTATATTCCTTATTAAGCTGAGTACATTTTGAAGTTTCTTTCAATATGCTTATCAAGTACTGACTTGATAGAATCGTATTCTGTTTGGAGAGATTCGTGTTCGGTATCAATGTTTTTGAGCTGCATATCAAACTGTTTATCTTTAGCTTCAATCTTTGCCATTGTAGAATTGTATTCAGCCTCGGCAATTGTAGCTTCTGTACTATCGGTTGTCTCTGTGATATCGCTGCAATTTGAGTAAAGAGTTGAACACCATTTGTTGTTTGCATCGACCTGTTCCATTGACACGAGTCCTGTTTCTAATGCAAATTGCAACCACTCTGCACTCGTTGCTAGACCATTTTCTATAACTTGATAATTTGTTTTTCTTTCTTCAGTAATCTCACCGTTTTCGTTTTCTGTTGTTTCTACTGTCTGCATTCTGTTGAACAAGTTTGTATACCATTGAGCTTTTGCTGTTGCGTCTTCATTTGGATTTGTTGTATCTATCCAGGTGACAACAGGTTCACCGAGCTCGTTCATAACTGCATCAAGGATAAGTACGTCGAGTACGCTGTAGAAGTTGTCAGCACCGCCCTCGCCGGCTGTTAAACCGGGTTGTTTTGAACCAACTTCAAATATAAAGGCTAAATCATTTAAGTTTTGATAATCCTCAGGACCAACATTTGGATTGCCAGGCCCAAACATATATTCTGCAAGAGCTTTTGCTGCTTCTTCAAATGCTACACGTGCATTATATGCGGCGCTATTAGTCGGAAGATTAAACTTAGAATAATCAAACTGAGGATAGCAATCGCTTAAATAAGTGTTAAGTACACCTAAAAGCTGACCTTTAAGAGCTTCTGGATCCGGTTCTTCTTGAATATACACATCACCGGTTGTTTTAGGTATATAGTAGGTTATAGTTGCTGATTCGTTAGAGTCTGGGTCAGTACCAGTTTGGGTTACAATGTAATAATCCGGATCCGTACTTATACCCACAGCGAATGTGCCATTACTTTCGCCGTCTTCTGTTGGACCAGGTATAACTGTTGCTGGTGGCGTAAATTGGAAATCAAAATCGACCCAGTTACCATTTTCATCTTTTTCACCATTTACAGTAATTGTTCCACCAGTTCTATCTGTTTCTTGTCTTGCGATACCGTTTGCAAGGTCTCTGACGTACGCAGCCATATCCGTAAAATAGGTTGAGCCCTGTACTGCCATTCCATTTGCTTGCTCTAATTTTTTTGCAAACTCTTCACAGTAACCTTGAAGAAGTCCAAGATCTGATCCTGCAGAATTAATTTTAGAGCTTAAATCAGTAAGATATAATTCACCACCGTTTGCAGTTGATTCTTTATTGTAAGTATCAATGTACTTATGCATTTCTTTTTCATATGTTTCATATGTGTTTATATAGTTTGTGAACAGCGGTTCAAATTTAGTGTTATATTCAGTACCAGACATAATAGCGTCATAGCCTTCGTGAACATCAGGCGGATTTTTTGTATCTTCTCCGCCAAGGTACATTGCTTTCAAATCTGCACCGGTCAAACCTGAAGATTTACCGTTTTCAGTATCCATACCTAAGCATGCATCAATGATATCTGTTGTAATGCCGTCAAAGAATGTTGTACTCTTTTCAAGATTATACATCTTGAGGAATTCTTCAAGTGCTGTTGTATTGGTGTCACCTTTAGCGGCAATTTTCCATGCTTCTTCATAGTTATGTGCTGTTTCTTCCGAAACTAAAATTTGTCCTGCAAGGTTTTTCAAACCGTACTGGTTGTTGTATGAGCTGTATGCAGTCAAGTTTGCAAAAGTCAATTCTTTGTTTAAAGGATTACCTTTTACGTCGTAGGCAGAATACATCATTTTGGTGTTATTCAAGGCAGCAACATACCGTTCGCTAGCCTTTGCACTTTCGGTAGCGAGACGGATTTTCTGGTTGTTAATAAGCTGAGATCTCAACTCGTTATCTGACAAACGAGTTGTGATTGATAATAATCTAGCTTGTGATGCCGCCATTCCCATAGTTGACGATTTGTCCTTTCAGTATCCTTAGTAACTTTTTGTCCTTACTATGGTTATCGGCTTAAATAGTATATTTCTTTAATATTTTTAAGGTAAATGTTAACAAATATTTACAATTGTGATAATTTTTGGAGCGCCGATTTTAACGCATTGATTTTTTTTGTATCAGTGCCTAGACCGCACAGGAGCATTGTAGATTTTGAATTTGTAATCTCATCTTCTATATTGTATTTATCAAATAAAAGTTCAGAAAGCGCAAATCCGCTGAATTTCGGAATTCTTACAAGAATTTTTGTAACATCATTCCCCCCGAAATCACAGTTAGGACATGAATGTCTCAGTTCACACAAAGCTTGAATCAGTTCAGAAAGTTTTTTTCTACCCTTTGAACTATTCAAATAGTTTATATTTGCTTCAATAGTTGCAAGGAGCGGATATGACGGTGATGTAGTCATAATCATATCAAGTGCCGGTTTGGCATCCAATTCACAATTGACATGCAAAAGTGCAGTTGGATTAAGGCCGCCGGCTGTTTTATGGAGTGATTGGATTGTAAAGTCAGCTATATTTACGGCACTTTCGGGCAATCTGTCAGAAAAAGGATACAGAGCACCGTGCGCCTCATCAACTATTAAATATACTCCGTTGCGTTTGCAAATAGCCTGTATCGCACGTATGTCAGAGGTGTATCCTTCATAAGTCGGAGAAGTCACAATTAAGGCTTTTATATTGTTTCCTTTTAGTAAATTATCAATTGCAGCAGGCTCAACCCCAAGAGGGACATCCCAGGTGTCAGAATGGGGGTGCTCGTAAAATACAGGAATGGCACCGGCAAGTTTAACAGCATTAAGATGCGACCTGTGCGCGCTTTTCCATAGCAAAACTTTCTCGTCTTTTTTTACACAGCACAAAACAGCAGCATGTATACCCGAAGTTGAACCGTTAGTCAAAAAGTATGTTGCTTTTGTTCCGTATATATCAGCAGCACGATTTTGCGCTTTATTAAGCGCAGACTGAGGGTCGTGCGCTTCTGTTTCAGAAATATCGTATTTATAAAATTGTCTGAATTTGTGAAATATAAAGAATTTTTGTGAGTGTGACGGGGTTGTAAATAACTTTGTATGATTATTTTTTCTGAATAAACTAATTAAACTCACATTAAACCTTACTTATTTCTGATTTCTATAGCACGTTTAGTACAATATTGAATCAAAATCATTTTGTCAATATTAGATTTAAATTCAAATCTGCCAGAGTGTGTATAAGTTTTATCATCATTTTTTTCTACACGGATTGTTGAATACATACACTCAATACTTTGCTGTTTGGAAAGTTGAAGTGTGATGTAATATGTTTTTTCAATATCAAGGTTCTCAGCAGTAATAAATTTCATACCGCCTGCAGAAATATCGAGAGTTTTTATCTTGTGAGAGATGAAATCAGCTGAAATTTCAGTATCCTCAACAAATTTGATACGTGTATACTGACGTCTTTGCAAGAATTTGTGTTTTGCAGGACTTGAAATTTTCAGGGTTTTATCATTCATTTCTTTCATATAAGAAGTGAAAAAGAGCATACCGTGAGGAGTTTGTGTATAGAATTCACAGTAATTACTCCTTAATATACCGATTGGGTCGTAATCAAGCTGTAATGTAAATCCGTCAGGGGTAACATCTGTGATAACACCTTTGTTTGCATTTTTAAAATCATGCGGAACCATTACAACTCTCTGACCTTTTTCAAGTAATTCTCTCATCTCAAGTCCTTTCAAAATACTACATCATGCTTAAATTATATATTATTTTTCCGACTGTGTCTATTCTTTAAAGAAAATTAAGAAAAGCCCCTCTTAATCTGAGGGGCAAAAACTGAGCAATCAGAAGAGTTGAGGATTTACATATTCATAATATATGTTTTTTCCTCAAGTTTCATTAAACTAAATGCTTAAAAATAACATAAAAAAATAGCCCCTGATAACTAGGAGCTATTTTTTATATGAATAAAAAACGTTATTCTTTCAGGAATGACTCATAATTACGGGCGAGAAGATGCGTTCTGACCTGATTAATAAGGTCTAATGCAACACCGACCATGATTATAAGGGAAGTAGCACCAATACCTTGCAAGGTTGTAATGTGTGTAATATAAGTTGCAAGTGAAGGTATAAGTGCAATGATACCAAGCCCCATAGCACCGATAAATGTAGTCTTACTCAAGATTTTATCGAGCGCTTCTGCTGTTGGTTTACCTGGTTTTATACCCGGAATGGAAGAACCGTATTTTTTCAGGTTAGTTGCAATATCTTTTGGCTGCATGTTTGGCATAATTGATGCGTAGAAGAATGTCAGCAATACGATTAAACCAAAATACATAAGATAGTAAACAATACCGTCAGGACTAAGGATATGGGTTAATCTCATAACCATATCTTTAGCCGGTCCTTCAGCAAAATTTGCCTGTCCGACAAGGCTTAAAATTGTTGACGGGAAAAGCAAAATTGCAATTGCAAAGATAATAGGCATAACGCCGCCCGGATTAAGTTTGAACGGAATATAAGAATTCATACCGCCGTAAACTTTGTTGCCAACCTGTCTTTTCGGGTTAACAATAATAACTTTTCTAACAGCTTCCTGCATTATAACAATGAAAATCATTGCAGCGAAGAATATTGCGAGCAATACCCCGAGAGCTAGCTGTAAAGAACCGTTATTTGCGACCATCTGGAAAGTTCTTGATGCATAAATCGGAATACCTGATAATATACCGACAAAGATTATCAAAGAACCGCCGTTGCCTATTCCTTTTTCAGTAATAAGTTCAGAAATCCACATTACAAGAACAGAACCTGCAGTGAGGACAGCAACAGAACTTATAAAGAATAATCCGGGGTTAATCCCCTGAACAATTGCACCGGGCAAGTGGTGCAAATATAACATAAATACGATAGATTGAAACATTGCAAGTACAACAGTAAATAGTCTGGTATACTGTGACAATTTTCTTCTACCTGCTTCGCCTTCTTCTTTCTGTAGTTTTTCCAGTGACGGAACAACAACAGAAATCAACTGCATGATGATTGATGCTGTAATGTATGGTCCGATACCAAGTGCAAATATAGATACCTTACCAAGCGCACCGCCTGAAAACAGGTCAAGAAAACCGATAATATTGTTTCCGCCGGCAATCGTGCTGAATACAGAGTTATTAATACCAAAAAGCGGTAATTGAACTCCGAATCTAAACGCTGCTATCATCAGAAACGTGAATATTATTTTTTGTTTTAAGCCGGATGCGTTCCACATTGACAACAAGTCATCTGTAGTAGGCATTCTCATTCCTTGTGCCATTATACTAACTCAACCTTTCCGCCTGCTGCTTCAATTTTTTCTTTAGCTGATGGTGTAACGTAATTTGCTTTAATGTTCAAAGCAGTTTTAACTTCACCGTTTCCGAGAATTCTCAAGCCCTGGCTTGACGGATGAATTCTACGTGCTTCAATTAAAGATTCTAAACTAATATCAGTCAGACCGAAATTAGCCAGTCTGCCAACATTTACAGCTGCGTAGTTGATTTTGTTAATAATCTGGAAGCCTTTCAATTTAGGAAGTCTTCTGTAAGCCGGCATCTGACCGCCTTCAAAACCTCTTTTTGAACTGCTGCCTGAACGTTGGCCTTCGCCGTTATGACCGCGGCAAGATGTTTTACCTCTGCCTGATGAACGGCCTCTGCCTACTCTTTTTGTTTTATGTGTTGAACCTTCTGCAGGGCTCAATGATTCCAATGTAATTTTATCTGTCATTTATTTTTCCTCTTTCTTGTTCGCGATTGCTCGCTATTAACTAACTCTGCAACATAAATTGCAGCACACGCAATCAGTTTCCTGCTACTCAGTCACTTCGAGGAGGTGGGAAACTTTATTTACCATACCCATAATTACCGGGCTGTTGTAGTGCTCAACAACCTGATCTTTTTTAGTCAGACCAAGAGCCTTAACAACTTTTCTTTGCGGTTCAGAAGAACCTATTAAACTTTTAACAAGTTTAATTTTAATTTGTTTCTGATCATTTTTAGCCATTTTATTATTCCTTATAATTTATATTCTACTAATTTAACAATTCTGCCATAGTCAAGCCGCGTTTTTTAGCAACTTCGCTGAACGGAGTGAGGCTTTTCAAAGCATTCAAAGTAGCGTTTGCAGCGTTCAAAGGTGATTTTGAACCTAAAGATTTTGAAAGAATATTTTCAATACCAGCAAGTTCAAGAACCAAACGTACAGCACCGCCTGCGATAATACCTGTACCTTGAGAAGCAGGTCTCAACATAACAGCACCTGCACCAGAACGTCCTGTAATCGGGTGCGGAATTGTAGTTTTGAATATAGGAACTGTGATAAGATTTTTTCTTCCGTCTGCAATTGCTTTTTGAATAGCGATAATAACTTCAGAAGCTTTAGCACAGCCGATACCAACTTGACCTTTCTGGTTTCCGACGATAACGATAGCACGGAAGCTTAATTTTTTACCGCCTTTAACAACTTTTGTTACACGGCGGATTTGAACAACACGTTCTGTCCATTCGCTCTGCGGTTTTTCTTCATGAGTTTCAATTTTTTGTTTCTTGCCGCGGCCTTTTCTTGCCGGTTTTTGAGTTTCTTCTGCTGCAATTTCATCAACAACAGTGTCTTCTGCTACTTCTGTTACTTCTTCTGTTTCAGTAACGTCAGTAGTTTCAACAGTTAATTCATCTTTGTTTTCTAAATCCATTGTAATTTTACCTTTCATTTTTAAATACAATCAAATTTCTATTTATTTTGTACGAACACACCAATAAAAGCCGATTAAAGCTATTGGTAAAAATATTCGTGAGTAACTTTTCTGACAGATAAAGTTTAACACGAAGAATTTTTTATTGCAAGTATTTTCCAAAAGCATTTATTTCTTTACGCAAAAATTTTTTTTCAGAGGTTTTGAATATGGAAAAGGAGTTAAAATGCAAATTAATAACAGTACAAAATCAAATATGAATTTCACTGCTTGTATAAAACTAAAAGGGGACGACGCATTATTCAATCATATTACAAATAATGTGCTCAAAAAACTTCCAAAGGGCAAAAAACAAAAAGAACTTGAAGTATTTATGCCTGACATTATTTTTTATAATAAAAAAATTGAATACATTGATGCAGAGGCAGAGCGTTTCGGTTATAGCAGAGAATGGCTTCTCCAGAACGCCAAATTGCACGAAATAAATACTGATTTGCATCGCAGCGGTGATATATATTTTATTTCAGGAGATGATTTGCGCAGATTACGCACGACAACATCGGAAACAAGCTATCAGAAAGACTTATCTCAGACAAAAGCATTAGAATTTGCTATGTCTAAACCGGCACACCTGAGGTTCTTTGCATTTATTATGAAAGAAATGGAACACCTTGAAAATTTATTTAAAGAATTTATAAAAGGCAGTCAGTTCAAAACTGCAAATACCTTGGATGATGCGCTTAATGAACTATTAAAGTAATTTTTAAAGCTCTTTTGTAATGGTAAGCATCAATTCAGGCAGACCGCTAACCTTTTTACAATTACGTTTTTGAGTAAAATCGCGGAAGTCATCTCTTGCAAGTCCGATTTTTCTGTTTACGTAATCAACCTCTCTGAGATAATTAGGCAGGCTACGTGACTGTCTGAAAATTTTGATATCGTGTCGAACCTGTCTAAACTTCTCTAATAAGGAATTTTTTGATTTCATATATTTAAAAACTTCACCAAAATCTTTTCCAGTAAATACGTAAACATCTTCTGTCGGTTCTAAATTAACTTTCACACCGTGCTGACGCGCGTTGCTAACCAGCCAGTCTTGGCTATAGCCTGTTTTGGCTGCAATGCGTGACAATCTATCGGATAAGGTATTGTTAAATATTAAATCCTCTTTCACTGCAAAGACAGGATGATGAGGGGCAAGTATACGGAAAGTAGGCATAATTTCATTCACTATTGTTTTATATGCATTTTGCGTATCTTTCAGGACGTAACACCCTGTGAATTGTTGCTGCTGCGGGGTAGATGTTATTTTCATTAATTAATTCTCCTTTATACTCAAGTAGAGAAAAACTGAACAAATTTTTTTTTTGCTATTTGAGGCACAATTCAAGCTCAGAAATCATAGCATTTTTAAATTGGTCGCATTGAGATTTGTTTTTTGCCTCAAATCTGAGAGTAAATACAGGCTCTGTATTACTCTGGCGAATCAGGGCAAAACCGCCGTCAAAAATAATCCTCATGCCGTCAATTGTGACAATATCCTTGATATCTGCGCCGAACAGATTTTTATTCTTTTCGACTGCTGATTTAAATGCAGCGAGCGTTTCTTTTTTTCTGTCATTTGGACATGGAAAACGCACTTCGCTTGATGAATAGACCGCATCAAACGGTTTAAGCATATCTTGAATTTGAAAATTCGGGTCTGTTTTTCTTTTTTTTGAAAGAATTTCGATAATTCTGCAGCCGGCATATACTGCGTCATCAAAACCGTAGTATCTGTCTTTAAAGAATGTATGACCGCTCATTTCGCCAGCAAGTAAGGCCCCTGTCTCTTTCATTTTTTCTTTGATATAGCCGTGTCCGGTTTTACACATAACTGCATGAGCACCGGTTGAATTGATAGTGTCATACAAAACCTGTGAACATTTAACCTCAGAAACAACAGTCGGAAGCTTTTGACCTGATTTTTTACAGCTATCAATCAAATCGAGCGCATAAATCAAAAGAAGTTTGTCGCCGGTCATTGCATTTCCCGAACTGTCAATTACGCCTATTCTGTCACTGTCCCCGTCAAATGCTATCCCTAAATCAGCATTGTTTTCAACAACAGATTTTTTAATAGCATCAAGCGTTTTTTCATCGCTAGGATTCGGATGATGGTTAGGAAATCTCCCGTCAGGCTCAGAAAAAAGTTCAATAACCTCGCACCCGAGTTCTTTATACAACTCAGGCGCAACAACTCCGCCAGTAGCGTTTGCACTGTCTACAACAACTTTTATACCTTTACCGGCATTTGAAAATCTTTCAACCATATCTTTCTGATAATCAGGTATGATATTGTAATCAATAACAGAATGACTAAGCACCTCTGGCATTTTAGTCCAGTTTGCAAAAGTAATATCGCGAACTTCACTAATTTGTTGTTCATTCAGTGTTTGGTGTGCAAAGGTCATCTTTAAACCGTTATATTCAGACGGGTTATGGCTTGCCGTGATAATCATTGCTGAAATGATTTTATTACCATTTGTAATTTTATCAGGCAAACCTGCGGCTTCTGAATAGTAACCGATAGGAGTCGGAGCAAGTCCTAAATCAACTACATTGACACCGGCATCACACAGTCCGGCTTCAAGAGCCTTAGCTAAAGCAGGAGAATGCAGGCGTGCGTCACGAGTGACAGTAATCCACATATCTGCAGGTTTTTCTGTAGATTTTTCTTCAAGCCATTTCACAAAATTTAAACCTACATTATAATAAAGTTCTTCAGTAATATCTTCATTATATATGCCTCTGATGTCATTTTTGCCAAATGCATGTTCATATTTTTTCATATTAAGACTCCCCGATTAGTTTATTTTATAATTATATTACCATGAAAAATATTCTTGCAAAAATTATTAACAACCAGAATTTTGCAGGGCTTATTTTTATTTTGCCGGCCTTGCTGGGAACATTAATATTTATAGTGATTCCTGTTATTGCGTCTTTCGGGTTGAGCTTTACAAGCTGGGATTTGCTAAATCCTATTCAATTTGTCGGACTAGATAATTACAGATTGATATTTACCGAACCATTATTTTTCAAAATATTGATAAATACTCTGGTCTTTGCTGTAGCAACATCGGTTTTGGGAGTTATTATACCGCTCGTACTTGCTGCTATACTTAATTCCAAAATCAGAGGGGGCGAATTTTATAAAACAGCCTATTTTCTCCCTTTTATTACTCCAATGATAGTAATAGGTATAGTCTGGCAGTGGATATTTGACCCTAATATAGGGATTTTGAATAATGTTTTGCACCTTCATATACAATGGCTCTATGATACAAACTGGGCGCTTCCTGCGCTTATTGTTGTCACTGTATGGAAGTTAATCGGGTACAATATGGTAATTTTTCTCTCCGGATTCGCATCTATTCCTGAAAATTTATATGAAGCTGCCAAAATTGACGGGGCCAATCCTGCTCAAACTTTTTTAAGAGTTACAGTTCCAATGCTTTCTCCTACAATATTTTTTGTAATAATTATTACCGCAATCAGTTCATTTCAAGTATTTGACCTGATATATCTTATGACTCAAGGCGGGCCGCTTGACAGTACTAATGTTCTTGTATACGCAATTTACAAAAATGCCTTTGAATTTTTCAATGTTGGAAAAGCCTCTGCTATTGCTTATGTTTTATTTTTCATTATATTAGTTCTAACACTGGTGCAGTGGAATTTGCGCAAAAAATATGTATTTGGCGAAAATGATTAGCTTATTACCTGAATATTTCTTTATGAAGAGCACTATTTCTGTTTGCAAGTGCTAATATACAGTTAAATGTTGCCTCTGCCGGATTTTTAACTTTATCGTTAAACAGTGTATGTTTTGCAAGTTGTCCGTTGTTTTTGTATTTTATTACTGTTTTACAGGTATCCTGCACTTTACTGTACATATGAGTAATATCAAACCTGTATTCTTTTATCAAATCAAGCTTGTCGAGCGCAGCTTTTAGTTCTTCTTGTCTGCCTGAGTTTTCTGCATAAGCCTTTACTTCTTTGAAAGCGTTAGAGGGTTTTATTCGGGATGTGAAAGCTGTATTGGTGTTTACGTTATATATCTGCATTTGAAATACCTCTGATTATATAAATATCGAAAACATAATTTTTGCTACTTGTTTAAATTTTGTAACAAAAAAAGCTATAATTCTAAAGTTTTTAACCATGCTTACCGACATATAAACTGTAAGAAGATTATATGGAGTGTGTATCATGTTTGATGAATTAAAACAAAATCAGATTATTGTTGATTTGAAATTGCTTATAGAGGATGCGGTCCACGGTGATGAAATATATTATGACGAGGATATGGACGCATATTGCGCTTTTATGAAAGATATGATAATGTCAACTTCTGGTCTAAATTAGACAACCGGCTGTTGAGAAAGATTTTTGTCAGAAAAAGAATATAGTATGACAAAAATTGTAATTATAGGCGGAGTTGCAGCAGGTACAAAATGTGCCGCCAAATCAAGGCGTCTGCTGCCTGATGCAGAAATAGACATATATACTGAAGACACGCACGTTTCTTATTCAGCGTGCGGACTTCCATATTACATAGAGGGGAACTTTGAAAACTACAAAATGCTCCTTGTACGAACGCCTGAAGAGTTTGCTAAGGATAAAATTTATGTGCATCTTAGGCACAAGGTTTCCAAAATTCTTCCCGAAAGTAAAAAAATACTTGTAGAGAACCTTGATAATAAAGACGCCGCGCTAATTGATTACGACAAGCTTGTAATAGCAACAGGCGCAAGACCAAGAGTGCCTTACATAAAAAATTCGACTTTGAAAAATATTTTTACCCTTAGGACAATAGAGGACGGGATAAAAATAAAAGAAAAACTCTCAACATCACGTCAGGCTGTAATAATAGGCAGCGGGTATATAGGGGTCGAGATGCTTGAGGCTTTTGTAAAACAGAATTTGCACGCGGCTGTAATTGAACAAGCTCCTCATTTTATGCCTGCATTTGACTCTGATATGTCTGACTTGATTCTGGAACAGATGAATTCTATAAGCGGCGGCCGCTTTCAAATTATAACGAATACTGTTGTTACAGAGTTTTCCGGTGATGAGGACGGTGTACACAGCGTTAAACTCTCAAACGGAACTGAAATAGAAGCAGATATTGTTCTAATTAGTGCCGGCGTAATTCCAAACGTTGAACTCGCAAAAGATTGCGGACTTACCATCGGGCAAACCGGCGCAATTTTTGTAAATAAAGATATGCGCACATCAAACGCTGATATATACGCGTGCGGTGATTGCGCTGAAAAAACATCGCTTATTGACGGAACAAAAATTTGGATTCCTCTCGGTTCTACAGCGAATAAAGAGGGTAGAATTGCTGCTATAAACCTATGCGGCGGGGAAGAATATTTTGATGGTGTACTTGGTTCAACCGTCACAAGATGTTTGGGATTTACAGCTTCAATGAGCGGATTTACAGAAAGAAAAGCAATGTTAAACGGTTTTACACCAATCTCAGCAACTGTCACTAAAAATGATAAAGTCGGATATATGCCGGATGTTAATAATATCACACTTAAAATAGTTGCAGATGCAAAAAGCGGCAGACTACTCGGCGGACAAGCTATAGGGAGCGGCGATGCAGATAAAAGAATAAATGCCCTCACAGGTGCTCTGCTTGCAAAATTAACTGTAAATGAATTTGTGCGCAATGACCTTACGTATGCACCGCCGTTTTCGACAACTATTGATCCGCTTCTTAATGCCGCTGAAATTCTTAAGGAAAAATTACAAAATTCTAATACTCTTTGAGTGTATTAATAATATACTTTGCAGCTCCCTCACCCATAGAAAAACAGCTTGCTTGAACCCTTAATGCGGCTTGTGCTTTGAAATCAGCAGAAATACAGCGTCCTATAACAAATAAATTATCTATATCAGCTGACATTAAAGCTTCTATCGGAAGTTGATAATCGCTTGTTTTATCCAGTATGGACTCGTCTTTTTGCGCTGAATGGACATCCACAGGGTAATCCGATACTACAACAGGATGCTCAAAAGTTCTGTGCTCAGTTATGTCATCTATAGTGTAGACATATCTGCCCTTAATTCTCCTTGAAACCCTGACTCCAAGCATATCTGCAATGTTTGAAACATACGCATTTTCAAACCCCGGGAAATATGTTTTGCAAAATCTGCTTAACCTTAAAATGCTTGAACGAGCGTATTTTAAGGCCATTGATGTATCCATTATATTGAGCGGATTAATCTTATCTACTAAACGCGGACAATTAAAAGCAACAGCATCTGGCATTCCGGCAACTGTAAATATCTGAAAATAGTTTCTGTCGTAGTCTTTAATAAGGTTTTTATTTACAGCATCATCAAAAAATGGTGCCAGCGCCCAATCCTTGTCGTTGTCCCATGTGTATGCAGTAGACAAATGCACCACACCGTCTATTTCTTCTACACTTGTAACCTCTCTATCCTTGTCTACCTCTAAAAGCCACTTTGCAAATACCGACAAATCAACACCACTCATTATAAATCTTAAACTAACAGGCTGGTTTTCATGATTTTCCTCTAAAAAATCACATCCGGAAATTTTTCCAATTTCACAATTTCCTGTTGCATCAATTATATACCTCGCGGCGATAGGTTCTGATAAAATATTATGGGAATAAATATAATTATTATTAGTATCTATCTGCTCGCTATATTCAGATAATATTTTTGTGTTTATTGAAACAGATACGATATCACGACCGGCTTTTTGAACTGACTCAATAGAAGTTCCAAGAATGACATCCACAGATGCTTTTTCCATTAATCTGTCAAGCGCAATCTTTGTAAGCTCAGGATTAAACCAGCCGCTGTTCCCCTGATAAGTCACCTGCCCGCCGATTGCTGATAATTCTGAAATTAGTGCATTGTAAAATTCTGTATTTATCTGATTTTCGCCTGATTTCATTACAGGCACAACGAGTCCGGAGGTTATTGAACCGCCTAAGTGAATATTTTTTTCAATAAGTAAAACTTTTAATCCCGCCTTACCGGCTGTATATGCGGCAGCGCAGCCTGATGTTCCGCCTCCGGCGACAATTATATCATACATTATGTTTTCTCCCTGATTTCTTTATGTAACTCGAACTGCTCTCCAAATCACTTGTTTCAACCTCTGATTTATGATAAGCAATTATAGCCTCATTTGAGGCGTTTAAATTTTTATCACGATAAACAATACCTGCTTTTGTATTCAAGAGCCCTAAATCGTATTGCGAGAGTTCATTTTTTATAAGTGATTTATTTTTAGAAGCAATGGTTCCGATAAATTTACTTTCTGATTCATTATATATTTTACCGACATAGAACCCTGACTCTAAGAATGCTTTTCTTACAGAGGCAGAATTTGAGTAGGTTAAAATAATTCCATCTTCATCAATTCTGTCATATAAGAGTTTGAAAAAATCTAATGTCCAGAGTGCAGGACACTTTGCTGGAGTAAAAGCATCAAGAAAGACAAAATTATAAGTATTTTTATCTTCGATGATAGCATTACGTGCATCACAAATTTTTAGGTCAAAATTAAAATCGCATAATTTCAGGCATTTTAGAGCCTTTTTATAACTTATAGATAGGTGGTTATAATATATATTATGTAAGCACACAATTAAACGTCTTAAAAGGGTATATTTGTACCCCTGATTTCTCTTAAAATTGAATAACGCGGCTATATCGCGTGCTAAAAATTCTTTGTATTTTTTATCGGTTAGTATATGGTTGATATTTACATCTGTCAGAAATTCCGGATGGCTATTTATAATTTCTAAAAGAAAAATTATATTTGTTACAGGAGAAATTTTTGGATTACGGCTTCCTAAAAATTTTCCATTATTTATTACTGATTTTTTCGTTCTATTTGAAAATAAATACTTTATTTTTTCTCTGGGAGAGTTCTCATTGGAAATAACATTTTTTTTGTTTAAAAATTTTTCAACCCGCTCATCATGAAAAGAAAGTTTATTACTCCTGAAAAATTTCTTTCCGGTCACAATAAATGGAGATAAATAAGCAAGCGTTTTATCAGTATCTATCGCTTTGATATAAATATTAAAGTTTGATGATTTTTTATTTGTATTCTTTAAAGAAATATTATCTGAACCTATCGCAGCGGTAGTGTTATTTTTTAATAAGAAATTTTTTATAAAAAAATCTAAAAAAGTTTTTGAATTATAACCAATACCGTAACAAATATCTAAAATTTTGATTTGATTATTCTTTTTAATGAATTCAGATAACTCCATAGGCAGAACGAATTTTTCCAGCGCCTCAGACAAAGCACCGTATGTAGAGTGGTAAATATCATCTGCCTCTGGACTGAACAGTCCTACTGAACCATCGTTTGTAAAGTATGGATAAAAAGTATACATATATTAATTATAACAGAGCCTGTAATACGGGTAAAATTCTTTAAATAACTTATAAATAGTCTTTTTTTATGTTTTTGTTATAATATAATTATCAGAATGAAAGGAATTTATGAAAATAAGTGTTAAAGTGCCGGCAACTACTGCCAATTTAGGACCGGGATTTGATTGTCTGGGGATGGCACTCCCTATATATAATACAATAACTATTGAGGAGACTGTATTACCCGGAACAGGTATTGAAATCAACGTACTTGCTGACGAATCAGTTGGAGAAGAATTTTCTCTTGAACATATTCCTATGGATGAAAACAGCATTATTTATAAGGCTGTTGAGCTTTTATACAACTCAATCGGACAGTCTCCAAGCGAGCTGAAAATTAATATACATTCACAGATACCGATAGCAAGAGGGTTAGGAAGCAGTGCATCTGTCATTGTTGGCGGACTTATTGCAGCTAATAAACTACTTGGAAACCCTGCGGACGAGGCTGCTTTACTCTCTATCGCAACAGAGGTTGAAGGACACCCTGATAATATAACACCTGCGATTGTCGGCGGGCTTGTTATTTCGGCAAAAGAAGATGATGGCAGCATTGTCTACAGAAAACTTGATTGGCCGGAAGAATGGGTAATAACTGTATGTATTCCGGAATATGAACTTGCGACTGATATCTCCCGTTCTGTTCTGCCTGAAGAAGTGCCTATGAAAGATGCCGTCTACAATGCTCAAAGAATGGCTATGTTTGTTGAAGCAATTCATACAAAAGATGCCGAATTAATGAAACTTGCGCTGAAAGACAAACTGCATCAGCCTTACAGAATGAAACTTGTGCCTGGTTTAGAAAAAATTATACAAAGCCTGAAGCACGAGGATAACGTTCTAGGCTGTGTACTTAGCGGCGCAGGTCCGTCTATTCTCATAATATCTTTGAAAAATGACCTTGAACGTATACGCACTATTGTCAAAGATATTTGGAATGACCTCAATCTAAAAGCAGAGATACTTACTCTTCCTGTTGAAAAGAACGGTGCTCAAATTCTTCAAGAATCAGAATAGCCCTTTTGTATGCGCTTTTTGTATATTTTAATGTATTTTCACGTATGACATACTTTATATGTAAAATAAAAGGAGAAGTCATATGTGGGTTAGTATAAGAGATAATTGTGTAGGCTGCGGAGCTTGTGCAGTGATTAGTCCGGAGGTTTTTGGAATGCACGGGAGAAAAGCCGCAGTAAATCAGGACAGAGTACACTGGAATGAAGATAATTGCATTGATGCTGCTATAACCTGCCCCGTTAATGCTATTCAAATAGATGATTACTAATACGAAAAGAAAACCGCTCGGTGGTGAGCGGTTTTCTTTTTTATATAATTTTTGTTTATTAGCCTTGACCCTGTCCTGTGTAATCCGGTGCCATATCTTTCGCGCCTTGTTTTTCCATTTCTTTTGCGGCTTTTTCTTGATCGTCGAGGGTTTGAATTCTTGTTTCCAAAGTTGCCTTTTCTGTTGCCAAACTGTCTTCCATATTTTTCAACGGTTCGAGTTGTGCCTCTCTGTACATATCCATCATTTGTGTAATGTATTCCTGGTTCATAGCAGACTGCTGCTGAGCCATTGATTGTGCCTGCTGGTATGCCATCTGTTGATATTGCATACGTTCTGCATCGCTCATTGCTTTCATCTTAGCTGCTGCATCTGCATCAACATTTCCTGCTGCAGCACCGAAGATAGCTTCTAAACCTGAACCCATACCCATTTTATTCATCTGTTGAACCATGAATATACTGGTGTTATATTTGACAGCATTCTTCATGGCGTTTTCTTGGTTTTGCAGTTGTTTTTCCATGTCACCTATCTGTTTGGTAACACGGTTCATCTGCAATGTCACTTGCACAAGACGGTTCTGAAGCTGCCGCTTCATCTTTCCGGTCATTATTTTTAGGTATGCGCCTGTGAAGAAACCCATGATGTGTCCTTATTTTAGTCCTCGTAAATATATAAAGTATATATCAATTGATAAATTGCCTATTTATAATGAAATGTTAACAATTTGTTACAATTGGCTGAAAATCAGTTCACATAAGATAGAGTAAACAGTTATATAATTGCTCAATTAAAATTTTTGGTATATACTTGTTAAGTAATTTTATCTCAAGGAGATATCTGTATGTTTAAATCATTTTTTACTGTTAAAAATATTTTATTTTTTGTTTCAATAATTGCTCTGCTATTCATAATCCCTAAAATAGCAGGAATATTACTGTTATTTTTTGCATCATACGTTATTGCCTGCGCGTTAAATCCATATGTTGAAAAATTACAAAACAGAAAAGTAAATAGAGCAGTCGCAGCATCAATTGTACTGACAGCCAGCTGTGCGGGCGTAATCGCAGTATTTCTTCCAATATTTTTAATTGCGTTCAAGGAAATAAAAACATTTACAACGATTTTGCCAGCAAAAATCCAGATGCTGACTAATTATCTCATAAACCTTGATATATTCGGTTTGAGCATACAAGATATATTTGATAAAGGCTTTCAGCTTGATAAAACCACAGATATTGCACAGAACATATTCAACCAATCGTGGAATTTCACGATGGCACTCGGGGAATTTTTCGTATTAGCACTTGCAATTGCAATGATAGTATTCTACCTGCTTGTTGACAAAAATTACCTTAAAGATAAATTTGTCGAGTTATTCCCTCAAAACCTCAAAGATAAGGCTCTGACAATCCTCAAATCTATAAGTATGAAAGTAGGCAGTTATATCAGAGCACAGATAATATCAATGCTTGCGGTCGGAATTATGGTAACTGTTTACCTCTGGTTTATGAGAATAGATTATGCAATTCTTCTGGGGCTAATTTCAGGTATCCTTGATATTATACCTATACTCGGGCCTGCAATCGCTCTCGCTGTTATTGTGCTGGTTGCATATCAGCTTGGAATAACCAAGGTAATCATCGCTATAATATTATTTTTAGTCGTTCAACAGCTGTCTAATTACATTGTAAGACCGTTTTTATTCGGCAAGTTCATGAAATTACACCCGCTGACAATGTTTTTTGCATTGTTTGTAGGTCAACAGTTTCTCGGGTTATGGGGGGTTATTCTCGCGCCCGCACTCGCTGCAACTGTTTGTGTATTGATTGACGAACTTTATATACTTCCAATTAACAGCAATAATGAGTAAATTTTTATGCCCAAAGATATTTATTTGTACAATTCAATAACTAATAAAAATGCTGATTTCACACTGTGGATGGCATTTCCGGGTCCTAAATCTTTTGCGCTCTCTTCATTAGGTTTTCTGTGGGTGTACAAAGGAATTGACGAAATGGCGGATGTAAATGCTGAAATGATTTTTTCCGATACGGATAAAACTGTTTACTCCCCTCAAAATGTTGATATTTTGGGATTTTCATTCTCATTTGACATGGATTTTCTAACAATTTTTTCAATGCTGGAAAAATATAAATATCCTCTAAAGGCAGCAGAAAGAGATGAAAATTGCCCTCTAGTATTTGCTGGCGGGCCAGTTGTGAGTGCAAATCCTGAACCGTATAAAGATTTTTTTGATTTTATCATAATAGGTGACGGTGAAGATGTTAATCTGGAAGTCGTCAGGTTGTGTAAAGAGAATAAAGATAAAAGCAGACATGAAATTTTAAAAATGCTTTCATCTATTGATGGTGTTTATGTTCCGTCTGCGAGTCAAAAATCCGTAAAAAAACTGACCAAAAGGCTGACTGAATGTATTTATACCCCGATATTGAGCGACAATGCCTTTTTTAAAAATACTTTTATTGTAGAAGTTGCACGCGGATGCTCAAACCGATGCGGATTTTGCTTGGCATCTTATCTGAACCTACCGCTTCGATTCATGCCTTATGATGAGTTGATAAAAGTTATTGAACTTGGACTGTCTAAAACTAATAAAATAGCCCTGCTCGGCGCGCAAATAAGCGCACATCCTCATTTTTACGATATTTGTCAATATATTTACGACAAAATTCAAAAGGGTGAAAAAATTGAGATGAGCGTTTCTTCACTTCGAATAGATGCAGTTAAACCTGAAATAATCAGAACACTTGCCGCTGCCGGACAAAAGAATACAACCCTTGCAATAGAAGCCGGGAGTGACAGATTACGCAAGGTTATAAATAAAAATGTGAGTGAAGAACAAATTTTTGAAGCTGTTAAAATTTGTAGAGAAAACGGACTGAAAGGAGTCAAATTTTATGGAATGCTCGGGCTGCCTACCGAATGCGAAGAGGATTTGCAGGAACTTCTAAGGCTTGCTGATAAGCTTAAATCAGAAAACAAAGGATTTGATATATCATTTGGATTTTCAAGTTTTGTTCCAAAAGCAAACACTCCTTTCCAATGGTGCGGGCGTGAGGATACCAAAACTCTTGAAAATAAAGTTAATTATCTCAAAAAAGAATTTCATAAACTCGGTATTACAGCACATTTTTCAAGCATCAAATGGGATTTCTGGCAGGCAGTTTTGTCCCGCGGTGACGGTACGCTAAGCGATTTTCTCATAAACGTATATAAAAAAGGCGGCAAAATAGGTGCCTTTAAATCTGCAGCAAAAAATTGCATAGATGCAGAGTTTTTTGCACTTGCAGATTATGACTTTGATATGAAATTACCATGGGATTTTATTGAAATTAAACCAGGAAAAGCTTTCTTAATGCAGGAAAATAAACGTCTTCTGGCTTTACAAAAAGTTACATTGTAGCAAAAAAAAGTCAGGCATGTTGTTTTAATATATATGTTAGAAAGTAAAGTGAACTTAAATCTGCAGAATGATTTTCTGTTGAATCGAACAGGTAGTACTGTACCGAAAAAACAAACTGAACAGACAGTTTCAGCTGAGGATAAGCATACAAAAAAATCCAGAATTTTCTGGTCTGCATCAGCAGCTGCAGCATTAATTGCTACAGTAACAGGCGGCATATATTATCTTAGACGCGGCAGAGGTATGCCTGACGCAGGTGATGAAATCAGCACTATCGCAGAAGAAATTGCTCATTCAGAAACTGTTCAAAATATTATAAACAAAAAATTCGATTTCAGTTTTGGAGAAAGCTTTTTCTCAAACCTCATGCCTCAAAAACTCAAAACTCCGGAAAAAATTGTAGTTGATAATCATGAAAGTTTACTTACAAATATTATTAAATCCGGTGCAGATGAACACAGAGTACTCAAATTTAATGATGATATGAGCTTTATGCAGGTTATAAACGGTGATAATATTATGAATATTTTAAGACCTGCAGATGGTGAATTCAGCCAGATTAGCGAATTATTCATAGGAAACAACCTGACGCCGATTATTAATAAACAAGGCAGAAGTACAAATGTATTAAAGATTGACGGTTTCAGACCAATTGAATATAACCCGCAAACTGGTATGGTTACCGCTTCTGACATAAATAAATCAGTCGCTCAAAAGGTTGTAAGACAATACGATTTAGACAATTTTCTGGATTGTTATGAATTAGCAGCTGTCAAACCTCTCGGGAACACAATGGAGCCAGCTACCTATAGTGAAAAACTATTAAGCAGGTGGCGCCATAAACTTGATATTGATTCTACAATTGATGATATAGCAACACAAACAGGAAAATCAAAAGAAGAAGTCTATAAAATTATACATTCACAGAAATTCCGCGACATAGTAAGAAATCAGCAGGAAATTATAGACGACGGCTATAACGAAGTTTGCGAAATTCTACATAATGATTTTGGGCTAAAGCCGGATATACAAAAACCTCTGACAAACTACAAAGATGTTCTGAAAGCCTATGCAAGCAGAGGTACAATCGCGCGCGGTTCTATCAGAAATCACGTTGTTGACGGTTTTGATATGACACCCAAAATGACAAACTGCACGCACATTTATAACACAGAATTCGGCTCTGATAAAGCCTGTTTAGGGGGACATTATACATACAATCCTGACAAATCATTTATCAACTATAATGACGACTTTAAAAGCATAGAACGATACACGCCTGCAAAAATAACAGACACACATCCTAAATATACTACTCTTACATCTGAAAAAGGCGGTTTTATGCTGATTGAACGCCCGTCAAACAATGAACTTACGCTGGTAAACAGTACAGGCGAAAATATGCTTAGAATAAAATATCAGGGCGATATAAAAGCCCCTAAAATTGAACAAGCTGAACTCACTTCTAAAGTACAAGAAATAGACGGTGTCTCCGGCCTGGAAGCAATTAAAAAAATATCTGCTGACAATGAAACACTCAAATCAATCCTTATCAACTTTGAACAGGATATGTATCTCAGCAAATCTGCCCTTGCACAAAAACAGCTTGAGCTATTTAATGAACTTCTTACAAAACTGCTTTAAACAGGTGTATAATCTGAATACATCAAACTTGCCCACCCGTCATAATAGCTAATTTGGGTCGCAGAACCTGTTTTTATGTAAATTCTCTGTAATGAACTTGCCGGAATATCAAGAGCGAGACAAATAGCAGCTTTGATAATATCTTTATGAGTGACAATAATAATTCTTGCACCTTGATTTTCGGCAACAATTTTATCTATAACAACTTTTACACGTGCAATAAACTCAGAAATACTTTCAGCATCTTCCGGAGTTCTGATTTCCGGTTGTGTAATCAATCGCTTCAAATCCTCAGGGCACTTTTCTTCAAGCTGCTCAAAGGTCATATTGTTGAAGCCTCCGCATTTTCTCGGATGCAAGTCCTCAACAATTTCAAAGTCCTGCTTGTAAATCTTAGCGACCATCTGTGCAGTCTGCATTGCACGTGTTGCAGGAGATGAATAAATTTTGTTATTTTTAATTCCGCGTTTTTTTAAATAATCACAAATTCTTTCGACTTCCTCAACCCCAGCTTCACTCAACGGCGGGTAATTTTCCGAATCGGTAAGGCGGTTATCCTCTGAGAAAATGGTGCCGCCATTGCATATATAAGTTATTTTACATTTTCTGTCAAAATACATATTACACCTCTTTTGTAATAATTATATCACACATTTCCTTTTTTGTTGTATCATAAGAAAAAAGGAGATTTTATCATGAGAGGCAAAGCATTCAAATTCGGAGACAACATATCAACAGACCACATAGCACCCGGCAGACTTTTTCACCTGCGCTCAAACCTGCCGGAATTTGCAAAACACGTTCTGGAAGATGCTGATCCTGAATTTGCCTCAAAAATGCAAAAAGGTGATTTTGTTGTAGCCGGCTCTAACTTCGGACTTGGCTCGTCCCGTGAACACGCGCCTCAAATAATTAAAATTGCCGGTGTTGGCGCTGTTATAGCAAAATCATTTGCAAGAATTTTCTATCGCAACGCAATAAATATCGGGCTTCTTGCAATTGAAGCTGACACTGACGCAATTGACGCAGGAGATGAACTGGATTTGGATATAGAAAAAGGTATCCTTAAAGACCTCACAAACGGCGCAATTATTCCTATTGAACCACTTCCGCCTGTTATGATAAAACTTCTCAATGACGGCGGTCTGGTTGAACATATTAAAAAATACGGCGATTTTAAACTATCATAATCAAGCAATATGTTACAAAATATAAGTATTTTGCTTGACAGCTGATTATGCTTGGTATTTAATAGAATCAGACGCTATGCCGAGTAATTTCGTGCTGGATATACAGGCAAAGCGGGCAAGACAGGACGTAAAGGATCCGGCAGTAGGAATTGATTATTGTAAAACATAGATTCCGCCCCGTAGTCCAGTCATAACCGGAATGCGTAAGGGTTTCAGGATTATGATCTTGCCAGATGAATGTTACTAATAAAAGGAGAAAACAATGCCTACAATTAATCAGCTTGTACGCAGCGAGCGTAAAAAGCTTACAGACAAAACAAAATCTCCTGCTTTGATGGATTGCCCTCAAAGACGTGGAGTATGCACAAGGGTTTACACTACAACCCCTAAAAAACCAAACTCAGCTTTGAGAAAAGTTGCCCGTGTAAGATTAACAAACGGATTTGAAGTTACTTCATATATTCCGGGTATCGGCCACAACCTTCAAGAACACAGTGTTGTCCTTATCAGAGGCGGCAGGGTTAAAGACCTTCCGGGTGTTCGTTACCACATCGTAAGAGGTACCCTTGATACTGCTGGTGTTGCTAACAGAGCACAAAGCAGATCTAAATACGGTGCTAAGAAAAATGCTAAAGGAGGTAAGAAGTAATGTCTAGACGTTCTAAACCAGCAAAAAGAATTCCGTTAGCAGATCCGGTATATAATTCAGTTGATATTTCTAAATTTATTAACAGAATTATGAGACGTGGTAAAAAATCTGTAGCTGAAAAAATCTTCTACGCTACATTAGCTAAAATTGAAGAAAGAACTAATGAAAAAGCTCTTGAGATCTTCCAAAAAGCATTAACTAATGCAACTCCGTTATTGGAAGTTAAAGCAAGACGTATCGGCGGTTCTACTTATCAAGTACCTATTGAAGTTAAAGCAGACAGAGGATTTGCTCTTGCTTCTTCATGGCTTATTGAAGCTGCTAAAAAAAGACACGGCAAATCATTCATTGAAAAATTAACTAATGAAATGATTGATGCATCAAACGGTCAGGGTGCAGCTTGCAAAAAACGTGAAGATACCCACAAAATGGCTGAAGCTAACAAAGCTTTTGCTCACTACAGATATTAATTCATTTAATATTTATATCAAAAAGGACTTCTACTTGTGGAAGTCCTTTTTTGATGCGTCAGTTAACTAGATACTTGATGTCCTCTTGCGGATTTGAGAGAGTTTTAATTCCGTAAAATCTGCTCAGGGCATTTATTGTTTGTGGATTAACAGCGTTAGGCGGACAGGTGCTCAGATATATATTATTAAATCCGAGTTCTTTGAGCGCAATCATCGTGCTTAATGAATTTGAATCACATTTCGATATAAAGAAAGAAATTCTTCCGTAGTCTGATTCAAGAAGTGAAATAAATTTATTCATCAGCCTGAACAGCAGCGGGACATTGTTAGCAAGATTAATAGGAAGTATATTTTTGTCTTTCTTCTCGCCGCCAAATGTTATAATAAAAGTATCCGCACTAGCCGCAGACAGTAGTTTGTTGTAAAAATCATTATTTCTGTTTTCATTACTGGTCATACCTATGACAAATATTTTTGAGATTTCTTTGCTATTAAATTTATTAGCAGCATCTTTCAATTTTTCGCACAGAAAATCCGCATCATAACCGACAGTTGTATTTTTCTTTGATTTTCCTGTTTTAAACCCGCGGGCATTTTGTGCAGAATCAATCAATGCAGTAAAATCATTATTTTGAATATGCGAAACACCGACCGGCAAAATACTATCTGTACTAAAAAGACGCCCTCTGTACAGGTATTCCAAATTTTTAACGGCACCGTGCGTGAGCAAAATTGAGCCCGGAAATGTAGCAAAATCAAGCATAAAATTTTCTACTCCGCTGTCATAGTGCCCGTATAAATTTTTAAAGCCGCTGAACTTATCAAGTGCGTGCGCAATCAACAAATCCGAATGTGTGTAAACGTCGATATCTAAATTCTCCAGCTGGGTCAGAAGATTAAATAAATCAGATAAATTCCGTCCTGAAACAAGTATAGCTTTCCCCTGTCTGGAGGACTGGTTAACAGAAATTTCTTTTACGGGCCCAAATTGCGAATATATTATCGAACCTAGTTTTGTAACAACTTCTAAATTCATTAATACAATTTCTGAAATTAACTCTTTAATTTTAACTACTGATTTACGCGGATAATTCAAAATCACAAGAGATGAAATAACTTTATCTATATATTTACTCTCAATACTGCCTGACGATTCGAGTGTGATTATATTACTTGCAAAATTTCTTGTAATCAGCAATAAAATATCAAAGAGCTGCTTATGATTGTTACCCAGTTTTTTACCACGTGCTCTGAAAATTTGTTCTCCGAGCGAAATAAGCCTTGCAAGATTCATGTCAGGAGAAATTTTCACCTCGCCTCTGATTTCCTGAGGCGGGATATTTTTATCTTTGCAAAGCTGAATATAAAATTCTTTTGTCTGTATAAGATTGTTATAATTTTTCAGAATACTTGAATATACTTCACCGTCGCTGTAGTCTGCGGTTGTAAATATTTCTGCAAGCGAACTGACTAACTCTTTTTTTAATTCGTCACATTCAACACCGTTTTTGTTTAACTTTTCTATGTAATATGCAAGATGTCTGAGGAGCATCACTATGACCTCCTTTAATGCAGACACTGTCGGCGGGACAGAACAAACACCCTTTGCTATACAATCGTTAAATTCCGATTTCGAGGGTTTATAGTAATTAAATGACATATCAAACTACCTTTTTAACCTTTTTACATAATCTATAATGTCCTCTGATTCATAAAGCGACATCCCGTGCTCACTGTCAATCAGAAACGGCACTTGCGATTTTCCGCCTTTTTCAAGCAGAATTTTAATATTTGCCGGCTCAGCAATATCTCGTTTTGTATATTCAATATTATTTGCTTCAAAAAAATCCATTACTTTTATGCTGTATGGACAAGTTTCTGAAATAAAAAGCTCTAGCATAAAATCACCTCCGATATCTATAAATTATACAGTGTGAGAGAATAATTAAATTACCGGAATAGATAATATTTAATATTTATTGCATGAGGATATTTTTTATAATAGACTATGATTTATGGATAGGAAGAATTTACTAGTAGTATTCGGAACAAGACCGGAAGTGATTAAGCTGGCTCCGGTAATACTTGAAGCCCGCAAACATCCGGACAGATTCAATGTTATAGTATGTAATACAGAGCAGCAAAAAGAGCTCTCAAACCAAACCCTTGAATATTTTGGATTGAAAGCTGACATAAATCTTGACTGTATGCGCCCTGACCAATCACTCGCAGAAGTTCAGATAAGAATTCTAAGCGCGCTTGATAATGTGTTCAAGCAGCACAAGATTGATGCTACAATAGTTCAAGGGGACACAATGACAGTTTTATGCGGGGCTTTAACAAGTTTTTATAATAAAGTTCCTGTATACCATGTAGAAGCCGGTCTGCGCTCCTATGATATTTATGAACCCTTTCCTGAAGAAGTTATGCGTCAGATGGCATCCCGCGTTACAGCTTTGAATTTTGCGCCGACAGAAAAGAACAGACAGGCTCTTTTGAAAGAAAATATATGCGAAGCCTCTATTCACGTTGTAGGAAATACGGTTATTGACGCGCTATTTTGTCTTTCAGAAGAAACCCTTGCTAATGCTTCCGAATTTTTTGAGGCAAATAATGTCAAAATTGATGATAAACTTGTACTGATAACAGCCCACAGACGGGAAAACCACGGGGAAAGAATTGACAGAATTCTAGATGCTGTAGAATTTCTTGCAGGTAAATATTCTGACCATACATTTGTTATCCCTGTACATCCAAATCCAAATGTAAAAGATAAAATTCACTCAAGACTCACCAGGTTTAAGAATATCAAACTATTCAAACCGCTTGATTACCCGAATCTAGTGTATTTGATGAAAAATTCAAAATTAATTCTCACAGATTCCGGCGGCATACAAGAAGAAGCGCCGTCTTTCGGCTGCCCGACCCTCGTTATGCGATATGAAACTGAAAGACAGGAAGGGATTGACGCAGGGGTATCAAAACTTGTCGGAGCTGATTATGATAAGATTGTGACAGAATCAGAACTCATACTTTCAAGAACAAAAGAAGAAACAAGACTCCAAGCTCAAAACCCTTATGGCAACGGTACTTCTGCTGGCAAAATTATTGATATTATCAATAAAGTGCTTTGATATTCTTTTTTGTTTACAGTTAATAAAATCCGCCCGGTAATCGAGCGGATATTCAATCGCTATATTAATGTTTGAGTAAAGTAATCTATTTTATATTTATAAATGGCATAGAACCGCCGAGCATATATTGAGGCATCTTGCCGTCCCATTTTTGTACAGCTTCATACTGAACAAGTGCTTTGTTTTGAGTGAGTGCGTTTGCTCTGATAGCCATAGAGCGAGCTTCAGCTTCAGCTGAAATAACCTTTTGTCTTGCTTCTTCCTGAATTTGAACTGTCTTATTTTTTGCTTTCAAAGCTTCCTGCTCAGCTGTAACCTTACTTTCGATTGCTCGTTCAAATACATCTGAATACTTGATTTCAGTCATTTGGAAACCTGTAACATTGATGTATCGCGGTGCAAGCTGTTTTACAAGTTTATCAAGTATTTCTCTTGTTGCAATTTCTCTGTTCGCAACCAAATCTTGTGCGTTCCATTTACCTATTACGTCTTTAATAGTTCCCTCTACTACAGGCATGAGGACTGTATCTTTGTATGTCATACCGACTTCTCTATACATTTTATGAACATTTTCAGGCTGTAGATTGAAGTTTATGACATATGAAATATTTGCCTGCTGGATGTCCTTTGTATAAACCGGTGTCTGAATATAAATTTTCTGAGTTTTAACATCCATAGTTTTAATTTTGGAAATAAACGGTGTTATGAGATGAATTCCCTCTGTGTAGCTTGTAGGTGAAACCATACCGAGTGTAACTTTTACCCCTCTTTCACCGACACCGACCATGGCAATCGGGTTACAAAGTATAACGAACAAGATTAATAGTATTACTACTAACATTGGTGTTGCTAACGATTTTTTATCCATAATTCCTCCCTATTCTAATCCAAGAAGTGCAAGTACAGTGTACACTGCAACCAGAAAAAGTATAAATATCAAATACCCTTTCCAAATCAAAGAACCGTGTTTTTGGTATAAGTTAACCCCTGTAATAGCACTCACTGTAATTATCACAATATTAGTTAATAAAAATAATGATAATAGTATTAATAAAACTCTGATAGCCATAATTAAATCCTACTTACGAGCAATTGTCTGCATGCTGCGTATGGTTCTGTGTCTCCCTAATACATTTGATGTGTATTCTCTTGAACTTGCCGGTGAAATACCAAATTGATTATTTTTGGAATAAGCCCTGTAAAGCTCCAATTCTCTTTCTTTCAAACTGCGCTCTATAAGTGATTTCTCGTTCTGCTTTTCAGTTGCAACAGATTTAATAAGCACCGCAAGCGCAATTACAAGTCCCGCTGCGAATATATTAAATGCAACATTTTCATTTTTATCTGACTCTGTAACAAATACAGGTGCAGAAGCAGGCAAATCAAATATAATATTGGAATTTGCAATATTATCAGCTTTTATATGGACTTTAACATCATTACGACTGCTGTTTTCAACAATCAAACTGCTCGCGTCAGGAGTATTTTTGTAAAACACATTAACCTCAGGCGCTGAATTTACACCGTACAAGATTAGTGTAACATTATCCTGTGAAGATGCTACCCGTTTGACCTTTGCAACCGAATCAGTCTTGAACGTAATGTTATAACCGTCATCAACACCTTCCAGTACAACAGAATTCAGAATATTATCCGCTGCCACAGCTGATAAAGATGTAAATGCAAATATTAAAACCAATTGTATTAAAAATTTTATCCTTTTCAAAAGCTCTCCCCTAATCAAACTTTTTTCACACTACTATGATAAAGTTTAACAGGGTAGAGTACATCAATCCTCTGATGTAACTTAATCAACCGGATGATTTATATTAGCCCAGAATATCAAGGGTATTATCATCAAAATTAGCGGCTTTTGACTCGTAATGGTCATGATGCGAATCATGTGTTACTGAATCAGTTGCATGAATTTCGTGTTCTCTGTTTATGTCGATATCAATATCGTCCGGTCCGCATGACGTAATTGCAACCGGCATTATAAAAGGAACAACAATGATTGCTTTTGCCGCATTTTTGAGCGGTGAAGACTGTCTTTCAGAATTTTTTTCGTTACGTTGAAAATTAACCTGATTTAAACTTATTGGGTTTACGCGCATATAATACCTCTTTCTTGCATGTGTGTTTATATTATAAGTCTGTAAATAAAATATTTTGACGTATTTTGAGTTAATGTTAACAAATGTAACAAAAAATATCCATGCTGAAATTCAAATAAAAAAAAATAGTTTATATATGTAAGTAACACGAGAGCAATTAAGGAGCAGTTAATGAACGTAGCAACAAGACAAGCACAAGCTGAAAGAGTTAACAACGCTAATAAACCTGTGGAAACTGTTGAAACAGCAGGATCACTTGCTTTAATGCCAATGGGTCAAAAAGCTGATTATCTGGCAATGAATTCTTACGACACATTCACAACAAGCCATCCGGTTTCAGTAGATTATGCAAGCTATGCGGACTGCGGTGACAGCAGCGCAACAGCTGGCGGATTTTTAAGCAGTTTTTCATCTGCAGTTGCAACAATAGGATTTAGCGGCGGAGCTGTATCAACAGGATGCTGTGCAGGCGGCGGTGCATCTTGCGGTTCATCAGGCGGTTTTTCTTCATTCTGCTAATTCATAAAAAAATTAAAACGAGAGAAATAAAGAAAAGATACATTAAAGGGCGGTTTTCAAACCGCCTTTTTTAATTCAAAATAATCTTATGGAAAAGAAATATTACGTGTATATAATCCACACACAAGATGATAAATTCTATTGCGGATACACAGATGATGTAGAGCGCAGGTTTGAGGCTCACAAAAGCGGTAACGGTGCAAAATACACAAGAGCACACAAACCTGACAAAATAGTTTATTCACAAGAATTTCCGACAAAATCCGATGCTATGAAAGAAGAAATCAGGATTAAAAAACTTTCCAGAGTTAAGAAACTTGAACTTATTCGCTCTGCTGAGGCGCCGGAACTTCTATAGCATCAGCGGCATCCTGATATTTCTGAGCCTGACTATTTAATTTATCGATACGTTTTTGTTCTTTTGCGTTTAATTTTTCCTGCTTTTCAAGGAATTTCTTAATTTCTTCAGCTTTTAACTGCTCATACATTTCTACAGCATCGTTATCAGAGGTAGACCCTTTGACGCGCTGCTGCAAATTGAAGTTATGCTGTTCTTCTTTATACTGCTCATCCATGGCTTTAATTTTAGCTTTGTATTCCTCTTTCAGTGCATCACGTTGAGCTTTTTCTTCATCTCTTTGAGCTTTTTCCTTTTCCCGTTCAAAACGCTGGAGCTGCTTTTCTTCTGCTTCGGATATACCCGGTTTTACAACACCGTCCTGTACAAGTTTAAACCCGTTCATACTGACACGATTTTCGGCATTTACAAAAGTTTCCAATCTGGACTGTTCGCCCTTGCTGTCAATACTCCAAGTACCGAGGAACACAGGCTTATCGCCAGTAAATCCGTATGCCTGAACAATAATTCTATCAGGATTGTTGATATCAAAACCGATTGGATAAATATCCCAGCGTTTGTCCTCCAAATCAAGATTCTTATTTTCTTTCCAGTAATATACGATAGCATCTCTTACTTCTACAAGGTCATAAGACATTTTAGTATCAAAATGGTAGACAAGAGCGTTTGTCTGCCAGATACCATCAGCACTGCTGCCGATTTTCTCTTTAGCAAGCAAAAGATTACCGTCAGTTGAAAAATCAACCGGAGTGAGAGTTCTGAATGTCAAAGCATTGTCAATGGTTCTGTCTGTAGAAAGAATAGGATCAGGCAGTCTGCGTTTAACATTCGCTTTCATAAGTTTGTTAAGATTAGTTTCCCCCTCATCAAGCGGAATAACAAACAATTCACAAGCAACAGAAGCTCCGTTAGCATAATAATACACAACCGGATACACAAGTTTTGTAAAATCGGGTGAAGCAATTCCCTGCATATTCATATGTTTCATAGAATAAAATTTCTTCTTTATCGAAAGTTCAGGGGAACCCGGCGGATTGTTATACCGCACAATTTTATAGGTATATTGAGGAACATATTTCATATCTGATTCTTTTTCCGGCTTTGGAATCTCAATTTCATCCTGCGAGTGGTCAACAGCCATTGAACGCTGCTCATACTCTTCCACAGTCATATACCCTGATGGTTTGATTTCCTGACGTTTGCGCTCGTACTCTTCTTTAACCTCTTGTTTTTCAACCATGTGCTTATGTTTAGCTTCTTTTTTACGCATATCAGGTTCAAACGGATTAGGAATGTTCAGCTGAATACCCTCTTTAAAGTCTGACACATCGTCCTTGAAATCATCAACCTTATCTTTTGCATCATCAACATTATCTTTAAAATCATCAATAGTGTTGCCCATGTTGAACTTAAAATCCTCATAGTCAGCAAACACAGGTAAAACAGAAATAGATAACGCTGTCAAAATGATAAGTGCTGTTTTCTTATACATAGAATTCCTAAACCAAACCCTCTTTCATCGCCATTGCAACAGCTTTGGAGCGACTTTCCACATACAATTTTTGCAAAATACTGTGAACGTGAGTTTTTGTAGTAGAAAGAGTGATAACGAGTTTATCAGCAATCTGCGGATTTGTAAGCCCGTCAACAATAAGAGCTAAAACTTCCATTTCACGTTCAGTCAGTCCGTACAGGTTTTTGCCGAGAGCATAATTTATTTCACCTCTGCGTGTTTGAGTTTCAGTAGAACGTCTGATATTTGTCAACACAACTTTTGCAATTGCAGGGTCAAGCCACGCAGCCCCCTCACCGACCGCTAAAACAGCTGACACAGTTTGTTCTGCTGTTGCTCCTTTTGTAATATACCCGTCTGCTCCTGCCTGAAATGAGTCAAAAATATCATCCTCTGATTCTCTTGATGTATACATCAAGACCCTGATTTTGGGATTTGCTGTTTTAATTTTGCGTGTAGCCTCAATTCCGTCAATAGTCGGCAGACCAATATCCATAATTACAACATCAGGTTCAAGAGCTAGTGCCTTATTAACACCCTCCTGACCGTCTGCAGACATATCCGCAATTTCTATATTAGGGTTATTTCCGAGAATCACGGAAAGCCCCATTCTTGCCATATCGTGATCTTCTACAATTAACACCTTAACCATTTATTTTCTGCCTTTCTGTTTTAGATTTTTTTATTTGAGAATTCTCTACACCTGTCAACAGGAAAGAAAATTCACTTCCCTTGTCAATTTTACTCTCAGCCCAGATTTTTCCGCCATGTGCTTCAATAATCTGACGAGAAAGATAAAGTCCGAGTCCCGTACCTGTTGAACGTTTGCGGCTCGTACCTTGAGAAAAACGTTTAAACAAAAGCGGCAAATCTTCTTTCGGAATACCGTTTCCGTTGTCAGTAACCGAGAATATTAAATCCCCAGACTGAATTTTGGTCAAAATTTCAATACGACCGCCCTTGTTAGTATAATTGACTGCATTACCGCAAAGATTGATAATAACACGCTTCAATTCCGCTTTGTCAGCATAAATTTCATTATCATCGGGCACTTCACAATTCAATATAAAATCAATATTTTTGTTCAGTGCAAGCGGTTTGATTTCGTCATAGCACTGTTCTACAAGATTTTTAAAACTGAAAGAGGTTTTGCAAAGCTCAAGTTTTCCGCTGTCAAACCTGTACACCTCAAGAAGCGCATTTACTAACCCTAACAAATCCTCGTTACTGCCAAGCATTGTAGTCAAAAGTACTTTTTGTTTTTCAGTAAGTTCACCCAGAGCGCCCTCAAGGAAGAATTTTAAGGTTTGAATAGCAGCCAAAAGAGGAGTTCTCAAATCATGAGTCAAGGTTGCAATGAAATCATCACGTAATTTTTCTGTTTCTTTTTGCACACTTACATCACGAATAACTCCGACATAACGCTCAGGAGCATCCTCCTCAGAAGATATGGCAGCGAAGCTGATTTCAACCGGAATATGCTCTTTGCTGAGTTTATTAACTATAAAATAATCTCTCAAGATAACTTCGCTTTTATCTGCATTAAGTCCGAAAATGCCACCTTCGGGATTGTTAACCGATGAATTCATTTCTGGCTTATGTGAATATGCAATTTCCTGAAATTTCATTTTTAAAAGGGATTTTTGTGACATACCAATAATATTTTCGCAGGCGGGGTTAACCTGAATTATACAACCGTTTTTATCAATAATAATAATTCCGTCAGCACAATAATTAACAATACCGCTGAGTTTTGCATTTGCCTCGGAGAGTTCTTTTGTGCGTTCTGCAACCAGAATTTCCAAATTTTCAGAGTAAGCCTGCAGTTTACTTTTGGCTTCTTCCAATTCTTCTATAGTTCTTCTTAAATCAGAAATAAGATGACTGCGCTCAATACCGTTTTTGATATTCATTAACAAATCATCATTATCCCATGGTTTTTCAATATACTTGTAAAGTCCTACCTCGTTAATTGCCCGAATCGCATTTTCTTTGTCAGCATATCCGGTTAAAAGAATCATACTTACTTCAGGATGAAGTTTTTTAGCCGCCGTAAGAAACTCTAAACCGTTCATCTCCGGCATCATAAAGTCAGAAATTATTAAATCAGGTTTTTCTGATTTTAAGTAATCAACAGCTTCCTTAGGTTTGTTGAAAAATGCAGCATCAGAATATCCCTCTACTTTTAAAAGCGTTTTAAAAGCAGAGGTGACAATTTTTTCATCATCAACTACTACAATTTTCCCTTTACTCATACTAATATAATAATTTATTTTCCATCATGAAACAAATTGGTTACAAAATCGCAATATTTAAGAATATTCACAAAAAAAAGACGTCATACTGTGACGTCTGAAAAAACTATGCAGTTAAGTTTTTATTTATAAGAATGAGCATTATATTTGCGTTCCTTAAATTCTTTATCAAGCAGGTACAGAGAGGCTTTTTCCTCACCAAACATGTTGAGTTTAGTGATAACATCCCGCACTGAGGCTTCTTCTTCAACCTGTTCAGCGATGTACCAGTCGATAAAATTACGTGTTGCAAGATCACATTCATCATCAGTCAAATCTGCAACACGATTTACACTTTCTGTCACTTTTATTTCGTGTGCAAGAATTATTTCAAACACCTGCATAGGACTTGTAAAATCTGAATCAGGTGTGTCAATGTTTAATAGTTCAACTTTTGTATTTCTGTCAATCATATAATCAAAGAGAATCATTCCGTGGTCAACTTCTTCTCTTGCCTGAACCTTGGTCCAGTTAGAAAAGCCGTAAAGACCAATTTCATCAAAATAAGCAGACATAGCAAGATACAAATAAGCGGAATAAAATTCTTTGTTAATCTGTTCATTAAGGATATTTCTGACTTTATCACTAATCACTTTGTCCCTCCCATAAACCGTGTATGTTACAAAATTCACGCGCTAGCGTTTTGCCAAGTTTTTCACCAATAATCATCTTTGCATCTTCACCGGGGTGCAGATATTGAAGTTTTGCACTGATATAATCAGGCGAAATTGTTTCAATAAAAGTTATGTAATGCTCCTGTTCCATCGGATGAGGAGTACTGCCAACTCTCACTTCCTCCATACCATTATCATTTTTTATAAATACAGGCACGTGTTTTTCATTAGTTTCAGAATCATTGTTTTTTGCTTTCAGGTGCTCCATCACCTCGCCGCAGCAGACAAGTTCACCATCTCCCGGGAGAATTATTTCAGCTAAATTGCCGCAAATATTACACCTGTACAATTCTAACTTTTTAGTCATAAGCGTCCTCCTTCAAGTTATAAATTATTACTCACGAACTTAAATAACATTCCCTGAAAGGAGAATTTAGAGGTAATATTTCACATATACAAAAGTTTACATTCTAGCAAAAATAACTTATTTCATGGTTTAAAAGAGTATCATGCGTATAAGTTCTGTGAATTATTCTGCATATAACAGCAAACAGCCTGCTTTTGAGAAACGCGTCGAAATCAGCAATCCTTTTTTGTATCAAACAGATCCGTCTTACCACTCAAAAGAACTGGCTAACAATTCTTTTCGCGTTACTGTAATTTCGCTGGCAGTTGCAGCCGTTGCAGGTTCGCTCTTAAAACTGAGAATGAAAAACATCGTCCCTGAAAGCATCATTGAAATTGCGGACAAAAACATCGGTCTAAACAAGCTGAAATACAAAAATGCGGCGAGATACCTTAAAAAGAAACTGTTATATCCGATAAAAGCCGCAATGGAGGGCGACGAAAAATTCATTTACGGTGACAAACTCAAATCAGGACTAATTTTAACCGCACAAAATGCTACAGAGGGGAAAAAGGCAATCAGTGCCTTGCTTGAACACGCAAAAGAGATAGGTATTTACACAATGGAAATTCCGCCAAACCTGAAGAAAAACGGCAGGATTAAGTGGGTTTATAAAGCAATTGAAGATGCAAAAGAATACTATAAGACAAGCAACGGTGATTACACTATCATAAATATAGGCGACATCAGCAATCTTGCAAACCTCAAAATTTCTAAAACAAAGTTCACAAATGTAGAAGAAAAACTGCGGGAAATAAACAAACAGAAATACCCTGGAGTCGTATGGGTTGGCTATACAGATGCAGGAGCGTCACTGCCTTATTTTTACAATAATGCCCCTATACTAATTACAAAACTGGTAGATTAAAAAATTTTTTATGGTATAATAAAAATGACCGTGCTCCACGGGGAATTGCAATCTCTCGACCCGAAGCCAATGCGGGGTGCAGAGCCTGTTGTGAGGGTTTAGCGGTTATAATTGACGGATAAATTTTCGTTGACGTTTAAGGGTGTAGCGGTGTAAGCTGCCGAACCGTGTCAGGATGGAAACATAGCAGCACTAAGGCAATCCTTGCGGGTGTTATACAATTAAAAAGAGGAAATTTATTCTGAGGTTATAATTGTTAAATTCGATAGACAGTGGCACGGTCTTTTATAAATACAGGAATAGTTGATGGGTAATAAAAAATTTATATTAACTGCAGATGATTTCGGGGTAAATAACAGCATCAACAGAGGGGTTCTGGATGGCTACAATGCAGGTCTCATAACTTCTGCAAGTCTTTGTGCTAACGGCAAAGAATTTGATGCTGCAGTAAATGAAATTCTGCCGGAATGTCCGCACCTGAGCATCAATGCCCACTTAAACATTTCTGACGGCAAAGCCCTTTCGGACTGCGAATTTATTGTTGATAACAAAAAAAAATTTAATAACACATATCTAGCTTTATGCAGTATGTCTGCCAATCCAAAAGGAATTTTGAATATTGAAAAAGAATTTCGAAAACAAATCGAAAAAATTCTGGAACTGACACCTGTATATGCAATAACTTCCCGCAGGAATGTGCACTCAATACCACAAATTTTTAAACTTACCTGCAAGCTCGCCGCAGAATACAACATACCATATATCAGACTGCCAAGAGAAGAAATTCTTTTAAGCACGCAAATCGGCAAATGTTCAAAAACAAAATTTTCTGTCAATTTCATCAAAACTCTATTAATGAATTTATTTTCCCGCAAAAATACTATCACATCAGGAAGATTTGGGACAGAAACGAACAACTTTACTATAGGAAGTTTGTATAGAGAATTTTTAAATTCGCAGTTGATAGAAGAATACCTGACAGGTATTGACGAAAACTGCATAATTGAGTGTTTTCTTACACCGGACAAGCAAAAACACCCGAATGATTACGCTCTGGCACAGGACAAACTTCTTGCGGATAAAATATTTCGCGCCGGCTTTGATTTAACAAATTATAAGAATCTTAAATGAATAAAAAATTATTAACATTTCTATTTGTATTTATTGCGTTCTGCCTATTCTTTGCAGAAGAATATTTCCGGCTGAACAGCAACGTTGTTTTAAAAATTCTTACCCCGACAATGTTCCAGATAGACTTAAACGGAAACAGAAAACCTGATGACAACGAGACAATATGCCTGCCGGATGTTACCAGTTACACTTCTAATATAAAAGCAGACGTCACAGAGCTTGCTTTCAAAAATAAGCTGCCGGAAAAGGACTTAATCGCACTCGGATATCTGGCAGAAGATTTTGCATCTAAAACGCTTCTTGATAAAGAAGTTAAAGTTAATTTTACAGGAGAAAACACTTCACAGTGCCGGCTGGCAAATATTAATGTAAACGGCAAAGATTATAGAGAAATACTCACGCAAAATGGATTTGCCATAAAAAATAACATCCCGCAAAATCAAGAAGCATTTAGCCAGCAGCTTGAAAAAGCAAAAGGACTTGACATAGTTATTTTAAATCACAGAAATAACAAATATCATTCCCCTGACTGCAAATATGCAAAAGCGGCACGGGACACGGTAACACTTCTCAGACGCCAGCTTCCCTACAACGCAATGCCTTGCAAAGTATGTCTTGGAGAGAACACCGGTTCTGATGATGACACCATACTAAAACCTGTTCCGACAATTTCAGGGGCGGGTGATATCCAAATTTACCTTACTGATTTCACAAACAGACTTAAACCAGATACAAGCTGTATAAGCAATATTTGTCAGACGATTGTAAAAAATATAGATGAGACATCAGAAACAATTGATATGGCAATATATGGCTGGGAAAGCGTTCCGGCAGTTGAAAATTCGCTTTCAAAAGCAAAAGAACGCGGAGTAACTATCAGACTTGTAACAGACACAAAAATACCTCAGGACAAACACTATCCGGATAGTGAAAAAATAACCGCACTTGCTGATGAATACCGGACAGATTTCAATCCCGAAAGTAAACTTCTCACCAATTATCTTATGCACAATAAATTTATGATATTTGACGGGAAAAAAGTTTTGACTGGCTCGATGAACTTTAGCAGAACAGGCCTTTCCGGTTTTAATGCAAACAGCATCGTAATAATAAACTCTGTACACATAGCAGAACTCTATAAAAAAGAGTTTGAAGAAATGTTATCCGGCAAATTCCACACAAATAAACAGCCGAGCGAATACAATAAAAACATACAGCTCTGCACTTCAATAGTATCAGTATATTTTTCTCCGCAGGATAAAGCTATAAGCCGTGAGATTGTTCCGCTTATAAATAAGGCAGAAAAATATATCTATATACCGACTTTCGTTCTTACACATCAGGGGATGGCTGATGCACTTATTAACGCTAAAAAGCGCGGTGTAGATGTAAAAATTATTATTGACGGAACGAGTTCAACCCAACTGCACACAAAACACCACACTTTACGCACGGCAGGGGTACCGGTAAAAGTTGAGAATTATGCAGGCAAAATGCACATGAAAACTATGATTATTGATGACAAATACACAATTCTCGGTTCAATGAATTTTTCAAACAGCGGAGAAAACAGAAATGACGAAAATATGCTGCTGATAGAAGATAAAAATTTTGCTGAATTTTACAAAGACTACTTTAATTACATCTGGGTAAAAATTCCTGACAAATATCTCAAAACTGATATCCGCGCAGAAAGCCCCGATTCAATAGGCTCGTGCTCTGACGGGGTAGACAACGACCACGACGGCAAAATTGATAACCTCGACGATGGCTGCAAACCATAAATAATAAACTACCTCTCTGTCAGAATTTTAGCTTCTACCTCTTTCTTACCGCTGATACTCTGTGTTATACGATCAACAAGTTCTGCAGCAGTGTCTGCTGTATAAAATTTGCCGCTTGTCACAAGCGCGGTACACTCTAACTGTTCCAAATCGTCCCTGTCTTTTACATTAAAAGCAATTACGTCGATAGAAATATCTTTACGAACTTTGATTAGCTCCATTACATAAGTACACGGACTTTCATCGCAATTTTCTCCGCCGTCAGTCAAAAGAATAATGCGTTTTTTACCGCTTACCCCGAGAAAATCGTATTTAACAGCCTGCTTAAGTGAGTACGTAATCGGGGTCATTCCCCGCGGTTTTGTATCATTTAATGAACGCTGGACATTGAATGCATTTGCCGGTGCAATAGGAACGGCAAGAGTAGACGCCCTGCACGCCTCAAAAGCAGTAAACCCCATTTTATGCCCGTAAATTCTCAAACCAATTGAAACATCACGCCCGATATGAGGAAGAATCTGTGCCATTGTCTCAAGCATCAAATCAAGTTTCCTCTGTCCGTTCAGATAATCCGTCATACTGTTTGAAAAATCCATTATAAAAAGAATTTTCTCATCAGTATTGCCGTATTTTTCATAGTTGTAATTCTCCGGACGATAAAGTCCGTAACCGCTTTCGGCGGCTCTTGCCGGAATAATAAAAAAACATGCAACTAAAATTACTGCTATAAGTCTCATATATCTATTTAAATCTCACAATTGATATAATTCCACACTCCTTTATAGATAACCATTTGACGTATAAAATCGCTTGCAATAAAATAAAGACATTATGAATAGCAAAGAAATTATAAAACAGGCTGAAAAAGCACTCGCCAAAGAATTTGAACAAATTGACGAAATAAGAGACTACAATCAGGAAAAAGTTCTGAAAGCATTTATAGAGAACAAAGTTGCTCCTGAACATTTTTATACGGTTTCAGGCTACGGACATGATGATCTTGGACGGGAAGTACTTGATAGAGTATTTGCAGACGTGTTCAAAGCAGAAAAAGCACTTGTCAGAATACATTTTGCATCAGGCACCCATACACTTGCCTGCTGTCTGTTCGGCAACCTGCGACCAGGCGATAAATTGATTTCCGTTGCCGGCGCGCCCTATGACACTATGCAAGAAGTTATTGGGACAGCAGGCGACGATGAAACAAAAGAAGATTCACTCATCGCACACGGCGTTTTGTATGAAGAAATTCCCCTAAAAGACGAAACAGAAATTGATTTTGAAAAGCTTGAAGCCGCAATTGATAAAACTGTAAAAATGGTTCTAATCCAGCGTTCAAAAGGCTATTCGACAAGAAAATCTCTTTCTATGGATATAATAGAAGAAATTTGTAAAACAGTAAAATCAAAAAATCCCGACTGCATCTGCTTTGTTGACAACTGCTACGGTGAATTTGTAGACACAAAAGAACCGATTGAAGCAGGAGCAGATTTGATTGCAGGCTCTCTCATAAAAAATCCCGGCGGCGGAATAGTAGAAGCAGGCGGATATATTGCCGGTAAAGCAAAATATGTAGACAAATCAGCAAACCGACTCACCGCACCCGGCATAGGATGCGAGGGCGGTGCAATGTTTAATCAGCACAGACTGATATTTCAGGGGCTTTTTATGGCACCTTCTGTTGTTGCAGATGCGGTCAAGGGCGCTGTTCTTGCAGCAAAAGTCTTTGATGAAATCGGTTATGAATCTTACCCTAAATACTACGAAAAACGTACAGATATAATTCAAAATATAACCTTTAATTCACCGGAGCCTCTTGAGCAGTTCTGCAGGACAATTCAGTCGCTTTCACCGGTAAACGGCTATGTTACTCCTATTCCGGAATATATCCCGGGATATGAAGATAAAGTCATTATGGCAGGCGGAACTTTTATTGAGGGTTCAACTATTGAACTTTCTGCAGACGGCCCAATGCGCCCCCCTTACGTTGCTTATATGCAAGGCGGTTTGAATTATTCACATGTAAAAATTGCACTCACTAAAATTCTTGAAAAAGTAAAACAAATTTAATATAAAATATTAAGTTTTTTAAATCCGCAAACAGCCTCACGACGCACTTTATGAGGATATTACGTAATAGTTATTTCAAATTAGATTTGCATAATAAATTTTTGTGTTATGCTGTTATAAGACCCCAAGGGTCACTAATTAAAATTTAGTGTACATAGTATAAGAAGAGGAAAAATTTATGTCATTACCAAATGTAGCATATTTCTCAATGGAAATCGCAATGGATCAGTCATTAAAGACTTATTCAGGCGGACTTGGTTTCTTAGCCGGTTCACACATGCTTTCCGCAGGATATTTGCAAATGCCAATGGTCGGTGTCACTATGTTGTGGTCATACGGCTATTATGATCAACGTATTGCACATGATGGTCAGGTCGAAGTTGCTTATATCAGAAAATATTATGACTTTCTTAAAGATATAGGTGCTTCAACAGAAGTTGAAATTTTCGGTGAAAAAGTTAAAGTTAAAGCTTACTTAGTAGAACCGGATTTATTCGGTACTTGTCCTGTTTACCTTTTGACAACTGATATTGAAGGTAACAGCGATTGGGCAAAGAGCATTTCTCACAAGCTTTATGACGGAAATGAAAAAATCAGAATTGCACAAGAAACAGTTCTTGGTGTTGCAGGTATCAGAATTCTTCAAGAAGTCGGATACAAGTTTGACGTTGTTCACATGAACGAAGGTCACGCACTCCCTGCAGCTTTTGAACTCTTAAGACAATACAACGGAGATTTGAACGAAGTTAAGAAAAGAACTGTATTCACAACTCACACACCTGTTGCAGCAGGTAACGAAGTTCACTGGGTTGATACACTTATGGACGGCGGGTTCTTTGCAGGCGCTTCAAGAGAAACTGCAGTACAATTAGGCGGAGAAAACTTCTCTCTCACTGTTGCAGCACTCAGAATGAGCAGAATTGCAAACGCTGTATCTCAGCTCCACGGTCTTGTTGCTAACAAAATGTGGGAATGGGTTGACGGCAGATGCCCGATTAGAGCAATTACAAATGCTGTAAACCTCCACTACTGGCAGGATAAACGTATTCAAGAAGCTCATACTCCTGAAAAACTTCTTGCTGTTAAACGCGAAATGAAAGAAGAACTCTTTGAATACGTTGCTAATGTCGCAGGTAAAAGATTTGATCCGGATGTATTGACTATTACCTGGGCAAGAAGATTTGCCGATTACAAACGCGCTTGGCTTATCCTCATGGATAAAGACAGAATCAACAAATTGCTTGACGCTAACAAAATCCAAATCATCTTTGCCGGTAAATTCCACCCGGATGACGTTATGGGTAAAGAAATGTTTAACAAACTTCTTAACCGCTCACACACACTTAAAAATGTTGTTGTTTTACCTGGTTATGAACTTGAATTGTCAGGCAAATTGAAACGCGGTTCTGATATCTGGTTAAACACTCCGCTCAGACCGTTTGAAGCTTCAGGTACTTCAGGTATGTCAGCTAACGCTAACGGTGCACTTCACCTTTCTATCTATGACGGTTGGACTGTTGAAGGTACATTTAACGGAATTAATGGCTACACTGTTGAATATCCTGAAATTGATGACGAAATGCCTTGGGAAGAACGTCATTGGAAAGACCATGAATGTCTCATGAATATCATCGAAAATCAAATCATCCCGACTTACTATGAAAACAAAACTGAGTGGGCTAGATTGATGAGACAGGCTATAAGAACTTCTGAAGCTTACTTCAATTCAGACAGAATGGTTATTGAGTACTACAACAGACTCTACAAACCAATTGCACACGATGATTCAACTACAGGAACTACTAAAAAAGAAATGAATATTTCTGAAACTCCAACTTTCGATGCATGGACTTTCTCTAATATCAAGTAGTTTTCTTAACAAAAATACAAAAAAGACCGCTTTATCAAAAGCGGTCTTTTTGCTTGTGTGGCGGTGGAAATGGGACTAACTTGCCTGGTGATTGTAACGAAATATTAAGAAAAAAGGTTGAAAAATTAAAGAAAAACATTAAAAGAGCCGATAAAGGAAGTATAAGG
>CALUVE010000003.1 GCA_944324135.1 Candidatus Gastranaerophilales bacterium
ATTTTGACAAAAGTAACAGACGAATATTTAAACAATGCGATGGAAGTAGAAGCCTACGCCTTGGGTAAAAAAGCCGGGCGCCAGGTCGGAATTGTCGAAGATTTGAACTTGATGCATATTTAATAAAAATTTGTAATAATTTTGTAATCAAGTAGCAAAAATATTTTTTACGGGGTTTATATTCTTTGTTAACTTAAATCATAGGAGATAAACAATGTATATAACCCCGATTTCATTTGCATCAGCAGGACTAAAACAGCACAAAATTTCAACTCCGGCTTTTGGTTCAAAACTTGACGAGACTGAAGTTAATAAAGACAAACCTAAAAATGAGGGTGACTTACCTAAAACGAATTTGAAAGATTTTGTCGGTACTGCAAAACAATATGTAAAGCCGTTCCTTGCCGGTGTAGTCTTAACTTTTGCGGCTCAGTCGGTTTATAACAGCAGACAAAATGCAGAATTAAAACAGGAAATTTATACCGAACGTGTGGTTAACAATACTGCTGTACGTGCGATGATGGAATCTCTCAACAAAGATTTTCAGGATGTTGAAAAAATTGATTCAGTTGAAATGAAAAATGTAATGGGTGGATTCAGCAAAGAATTGATTATCTATAAAGACGGTCAAAGAATTATCTATGACGCTGACGCAAAAGCAAGATACGAAGATTTAGGCGGTGACAATTACGCCCGTACAAGATTCGGCTTTGTGTTGGAGTAATTGTTATTTGTGTAACAATAAATTAACAAAATGACATTTATTCTTACGCTTGACTTAATATAATAATGTGGTCTAAAAAAGGAGTTAGTGTTTATGAGAATTGCGCCGGTCAATAATTATCAAACCCGACCTAATTTCGCGGGCGAAAGTAAAAAGAATAACAACAAGTTAAAAAACGCAGCGGGTGCAGCTGTTGTTGCGCTTGCCGTTGCGGCTCCTATGCAGAAAGCGGATGCTCAGATATATTTCCGTCAACCGCCAGTTATTCCATACACAGTAGTGGTGCCGGAGCCTGTTATAACAACAGTTCCAGATTGTTTTGTGCTCGGAGATATGAATAATTTCAGCTATAACAAATCTATGGGACAGGTTTTTAATGAACTTGATGCCGACGAAAGCGGTGAAATTTCTGCAAATGAAGTCATTCGTGCTGAACGTAACAACTGGAATCTGAGTAATATTTATCCTTACAACAACTATCAGATGAACAGAGATGCCACTGAGTTTAACATTGTATCTAAGCTTTATAATGAGGATAACTCTAATCCGAACACAATGAGTTATAGTGAATATAGAGCGGCGATGAATGATTATATGAAAATGAAAAATGTTAATACATTTATCAATTTGATGAGATTGTTTGTCGCTCCGTCATACTGTCCGCCGCCTCATTATCATGTACATCCGGTAGTGCCTCCGCCACCACCGCATCACCACCACAGACACTGGTAATTCTTAGCGCACAAAGAAATAGATATATGGGAGTATATAAAAGCCCGTCATTCTGTGGGTTTTAACCAGAAGAATCATCTAGATACTTCGCGCTCAGTATGACAGGCTATCGTTAGCAAAATATTATTTTTTTCCTTAAGGGCAATACCTTTTTTTCTGTGTCCGTGTTAGTATGGAAATATATCAGACAAAAATGGAGAGGAAAAATTAATATGATAAGCTTACTGCTGAAACTGCTGGGTGATCCCAATGAGAGAAAAGTTAAAAGCATTATGGGGATTATTGACCACATAAATGCCCTGGAACCGCAGTTTGCTGCTATGAGTGATGCCGAATTGCGAGCTAAAACCGATGAGTTTAAGGCTATTCTAGCAAAGCGTCCTACGTCTGATAATTTTAAGCAGGATAGAATTCTGGAAAAAGAAGCACTTGATAAAATTCTGCCGGAAGCTTTTGCAACCGTTCGTGAAGCGGGTAAAAGAGTTCTCAATATGAGACACTTTGACGTACAGCTTATAGGCGGTTATTTCCTCCATAACGGTCACATCGCAGAGATGAGAACCGGTGAGGGTAAAACTCTTGTCGCTACACTCCCTGCTTATTTAAACGCACTTACAGGAAAAGGCGTCCACGTCATTACTGTTAATGATTATCTGGCAAAACGTGACAGCGAGTGGATGGGCAAAATTTATAAATTTCTCGGGCTGACCGTTGGAGTTATCCTCTCAGGCGGACGCAGTGCTGATGATTACGAAGAAAAAAGAAAAGCTTATCAGTGCGATATTACGTATGGTACAAATAATGAATTCGGTTTTGATTATCTGAGAGATAATATGGCTGCAAGTGTTGAAATGCTTGTCCAAAGACCTTTCAATTATGCCATAATAGACGAAGTTGACAGTATCTTGATTGACGAAGCGCGTACCCCGCTTATTATTAGCGGCAGGCTTGAAAAATCCGCAGAAACTTATGAGCTTATGTCTAAAATTGCTCCGCAATTAAAAAAAGATGTCGATTATGAAGTAGATGAAAAAAATAAAAATGTTATCCTTACAGAAGACGGTATTGACAGAGCGCAAGAGCTTATCGGAATTAAAGATTTGTTCGATATAAATACCCAGTATGCTCACCATCTCTTGCAGGCGTTGAAAGCAAAAGAACTATTTGTGCGTGATACTGACTATGTTGTAAAAGACGGTGAAGTTATTATCGTAGATGAATTTACAGGACGTTTGATGGAAGGCAGACGCTGGTCTGACGGTTTACATCAGGCTGTAGAAGCAAAAGAGGGCGTTCCTATTCAGGATGAAACTCAGACTTTAGCAAGTATTACTTTCCAAAACCTTTTCAGATTGTATCCGAAACTTGCCGGCATGACCGGTACTGCAATGACGGAAGAAGCTGAGTTTGGCAAAATTTATAACCTTGAAGTTACTGCTATCCCGACAAACAAACCTGATATAAGAAAAAATTATCCTGATGTAATTTACAAAACAGAAAAACAAAAATACCTTTCTGTTGTTGATGATATTATAGAACAGCACAAAAAAGGCAGACCTGTTCTTGTAGGTACAATCAGTATTGAAAAATCCGAATATGTTTCTCATCTTTTAAAATTGCGCAATATCCCGCACAATGTTTTGAACGCAAAACATCACGAGCGTGAAGCTTATATTATTGCTCAGGCAGGGCGTGTCGGGGCTGTTACAATCGCAACTAATATGGCAGGCCGCGGTACAGATATTCTATTGGGCGGCAACGCGGAATATATGGCAAAAGAAGAACTTGATAAACAGGGGATTACTCCTGAAAATACACCTGATTATGAAGCCAAAAAAGAGGCTGCTCTTGATGCTGCAAGAAAAATTACTGAAGAAGAACATAAAAAAGTTGTTGAAGCCGGCGGCTTACACGTAATCGGTACAGAGCGCCACGAATCACGCCGTATTGATAACCAGTTGAGAGGTCGTGCTGCCCGTCAGGGAGATCCGGGGTCTACAAGATTTTTCCTCTCGCTTGAGGATACTTTGATGAGAATTTTCGGCGGGGATAAGATTACTGCGTTGATGAATATGCTGAATGTGGAAGAGTCTATGGCGATAGAATCTCCTCTGATTACACGTCAGATTGAATCTGCTCAGAAAAAAGTTGAAACAATGCATTTCGATGCAAGAAAGAGCGTTCTTGAATACGACGACGTTATGAATATTCAACGTGAAAAATTCTACGCTCAGCGCCGCAAAGTTTTGTTTGGCAAAGATTTGAGCGAAGATGTTTATTATATGATTGAACGAGAAATTGACAGAATTCTGAAAAGTTATATCGCACCGGAACAGCATCCTGAAGATTATGTCTACGAAGACTTGCAGACTATGATGAAAGAACTTCATTCTGTTATCCCTCAGCTTTCAGGATTGGAAGTTTCCGATGTGCAAAATCTGAAATTTGATGCTATTTATGATAAGGTCAGAGATTTTGCAATTAGAGCCTATAGAGACCACGAAACCGAAGTTGTTAATTTCTACAACGATATAGTTTCTCAGTATGACGAAAATTATATTCCGCAGGTTGCGTTCTCTCATAATAATGTAATCAGAAATTTGGAACGAGATATTCTGCTCCGCGTTGTTGATAACAAATGGATTGATCACCTGCATAATATTGATATGCTGAGAGATGGTATCGGACTCCGTGCTTACGGACAAAAAGATCCGTTGATTGAATATAAACGCGAGGCTTATGACCTGTTCAACAAAATGATGTACGAAATTCAGGCTGATACAGTAAAACACCTGTTCAGAACAAAATTCGGTATTCAGGTTATGAACGGTCCGACAGAGGATATGGCGTAAGAAAACGGATGTTTTAAAACTATTTCCTCAGACTTAGATGTCGATTTTTTCTGAGTGGGAAATGAAGTGTACATAATGAGGCTATGTTTACATTTTATGTATAACCTGAGATTCTCCCCTCCCCTCAGAATGACTGAAAATTATCATTTGCATTGTGAAATAACGCAGAAAATTTTTGTAATTCATTTGTGTTTGCGCTAAGATGAACATACGTAACAGAAGAAAAGGAACTAATCATAATGCTTAGAACAGGTATAGTAGGATTGCCGAATGTTGGAAAGTCAACTTTATTCAATGCTTTGACAAGTGCAAAAAATGCTCAGAGTGCTAATTATCCGTTTTGTACAATTGAACCGAATATCGGAGTTGTTAACGTGCCGGATGAAAGACTTGAGGTGCTTGCAAAACTTTGTAAAACCCAGCAAATTATTCCGACTGCTATTGAGTTTGTCGATATAGCCGGACTGGTCAAGGGGGCAAGCAAAGGTGAGGGATTGGGAAACCAATTTCTGCACAATATCAGAGAAGTTGATGCCATTATTCAGGTCGTAAGATGCTTTGATGACCCGAATACTATCCACGTTGCCGGCCGTGTTAATCCGTTAGATGATATTGAAGTTATTAACACAGAACTCGCACTTGCTGATTTGGCGTCTGTCGAAAAACGTCAGGCTCGTATCTCTAAACAGGCTAAAGGCGGCGATAAAGATGCAGTTCTTGAAGATAAAGTGCTCACTAAATTGACTGATTTGTTATCAGAGGGAACATTTATTAATGTAAAAGAACACTTTGATGAAGATGAAATTCCGGTTGTCAAACAGTTGAATCTTATGTCTACAAAACCGGTAATTTATGCGGCAAATGTTTCTGAATATGATTTGAAAAACGGCAATGCTTATACAGCACAGGTAAAAGATTATGCCTCAAAACATAATGCCGAAGTCGTCCTCATTTCTGCCAAAATTGAAGAAGAACTTGCAGAGCTTGGCGAAGACGAGGCAAAAGAATACCTTGCTGAACTTGGTATTGAAGATAGCGGTATCAACAGAATGATTAAATCCGTTTACCATTTGTTGAACTTGAGAACCTTTATAACTGCCGGTGAAAAAGAAGTCCACGCTTGGACAATACCTGCAGGTGCCAAAGCTCCTCAAGCAGCAGGTGTTATCCATACTGATTTTGAAAAAGGTTTTATCCGTGCCGAAATAACTCCGTATGATGAATTTGTAGCCTGCGGCTCTTATGCGGCTTGTAAAGACAAAGGTGTCACCCGTCTTGAGGGAAAAGATTACGTTGTACAAGACGGCGATTTAGTACACTTTAGATTTGCAGTGTAAGTATAAATACAAAAGAGTTTCAGTTATAAACTGAAACTCTTTTTCTTTAAGTGCTTTTATTTCCTGCCTGTTATTTAAGGCGAATTATCTTGCAACCAGTTCTAATTTTGAACCTGTAGTTATTTCTTTAGGCTGCTGGTAGCGGTTAGGAACAAGTGCTTTATTGATTCTGCCAGTGAATGACGGTGCGTGTGTAAGAACAAGGGTCGCATCTTTAAGTTCTACAGGCAAATCCTGATTCGGGTCATCCGGATTATTTTTGTTTACTTTTTTGATAAAGTAATTGTTATTAAATTCTCTGACGACATATTCATCATTGCCGTCTCTTGCATCAACAAATCTTGTTCCGGGCTGGATACCAAAGTTAAGACCTACATCTTCGTTATATTCCGCTAAGTCTTTCCCCAGTCCGATTGAATCTAATGTGAGGTGAGCAGGCTGGTATTTAACATTCGGGTCACGGGTCATTCCGGTCGGGTTCAGTAATGTAACAGCCATTGCGCCATCTGTACTTTGTCTGAAAAATGCTGTAATAGGGCAATTTTTGGAGTTTTCATCACCTTTTGGATACTGCAGTTTAAGCATAATCGGTGCGCCATCGTTCAGTGCGTGGTTTTCAAATTTTGTTCTGATACCCATTTCTTTATCAATTTTCTGTTTGCCTTTAACGATGAAATCTTTAGCTTCCGGACTATTCGGGTCTGCCCATTCATTATGAAGATAGCCGCGGTTTTGGAGGTAGATATTTTTTGTTTTTGATTCGTAACCTGTTGAACCGAGTTCGTCACCGGCATAAAGTGTCGGGATGCCGACTATTGCCTGAAGATATTGCATCATACCTTCAAGTTTTGAGTAAGGTGCTTCCATAATTACTTCAAAGGCTTTGTTTTCAAGAAGTTTTCTGTCTTCTTTGGACATTTTAAGTCCGTGAACTTGTTCTGCTTGATTTAATGCAATATGTATCAGCCAGTGAACTTCTTTTGTACCGAGAGCGTCATTTTCAAAGTATTTATTCAGGTATGAGCCTCTGGCTAAATCTTGTAAACTTTGCCCGACTGCTTCATAGATTTTTTTATGATTTTCTCCGCGGAACCCCGGTCTTTCCGGATCGTTTTCACCTGCGAGAGCATTCAATCCGCCCATCAAACCGGTTCTCAACATTTCGGCAGCTGCAATAGCTTTCGGACTGTATCTGCTAAAATCAAAATTTTCGACTCCGGCAGCAACCTGTGCTTTTGTTGCATCATCAAAATTATGTATGTCGTTCAAAACCCTGTATGCACGGACTCTGTAGTCATAGTTTGCCGGATTTGTCAAATCAGTGTAGAACATTCCCATATCCATTGCCAAGCATTGCAAAATTCTCGGTTTGTCGTGGTTGCCGACAAAGTTGTATGAGAACAACAAGGCATCAAGAGGCATTGCTTTCAGATAGTTTTTAAACATACCAGGCTGTATAAATTTGTCGTAAATTTCTCTGCCGATTTTTTTAGGGTTAGTGTCGATTTTACTGTCACCGTCTTCTGTATTTTTTGTAAAGATATCTGAAATTGTAGAGAATATGTATGAGTAGTTCGCAAGAGAAGTTATGCCTGTTTCTCTCAAGAATTTCATATCAATAGATTCCATATTGGAGTCGTTGTCTCTGTTCGCAGGGTTGGAGTATCTGTCGGAGAATTTGCCGCCGCCTATTCTGTACAAATCTGTTTCGTCAGTTACTTCTGCGACCATATAAGCATTCGGGTTTTCTGCCAGAACTTCCTGTCCGAATTTGCCCCAGAAATCTATTATTTTGTCCCACGTATATTCAAAATCTGTATTGCCGTCTTTCAGGGCATCAACATCAGCGATATCTTTTGTCGCGTCAATTCTCCAGTCAAGTCCGTTGCCGCTTCTGTCAACAATCATTTCTGCCAGTTTGAAACTGTTTTCGTTTGTACCCTCAATAGACTTGAGCAATCCGTCGATAAGGATTTGTCTGTCTTCATCATTTATATTTTTAACGCCGGATTTGATTTTGTTTATGAGTGCACGGGCTTCTTCTTCCGGACCGCCTTCAGTGATTTTAAGGCTTTTCAGACTTTTTTGTTTTAATTCATCATAATTGTAGAGGATTTCACCGGTATTTTCATCAAAGCTGACATCAGCTCTCGGGTCGAGCCCCTTGATTACGGCAAATTTAACTATTTCATCAGACAGATAAGGCAGCACGTATTTGCCGTATGGTGTTGCGTCTCTGTAGATGTTCATCAAGGAACGTTTTTTGCCTAGCTGCTGGTTTACAGCAGTTAATATATCCATTGCAAACTGGTTGATGACACCGTCTTTGAGAAATAGTTTATTTACTTCTTCATAAGTTGCTTTGCATTCTTCCGGAATGGTGCTGTTGTGTTCCAGATATATATCAAAACGGGATTTTCCTATATCTTTGTCGGAAGTTGCACGTTTTGAAATATAAGGAGATGCAAGTACACCTACTACATCATTTCCAAATCCTATTGATTCAAGCTGGAAGTTCATCAAATTTGTTTCAAGCTGTGTCATAAAACTTTCTTTGGAAAGAGTTTTTAAGTTGTAATCATCATTTAAAACATTTTCCACAGTAGTTTTATCAATTTTTCTTCTGAGGCTTTGCGGGAAAATTCCTGCATCTATATTTTGAAGAATTTGTTCATAAGCCTCATTCGGGTTTGCACTGTCAGGTGTTTTTAAGTGTTGTGCAACCTGCAAATTCATAATTTGTCTTGTCTGTTTTGTCCAGAATTTTGCAGAGGAGATAATGTAATCTTGAACTTCGCAATTCTTTTGTTCAAGTCTGGTAAAGAATTTTCTTCTTTCTTCTTCTGTTTTAATATTAAATGAATCCTGAGTGTCTCCATTTGAGGCTATAAAGTTTAATTTTGCGATATCAGGGTTTGCTTCCCAGGTTTTGAAACCGCCCTCAAATTTTTCATCAAGATACAAGTTGCCAAGTTTTGTAAGAATTCTTGTGCCGAGATAAGAATCCATTTTTACCTGTTCGTCCTGCGGTTTTGAACTGTTATATTCATTCAGCCTGTCAATGTTTCTGTCGTAAACCATCGGGTCAAATACCATAAACGGATAAGGTACAATTGTGTCATTATGGTTGTTGATTTCCAGAGGATTGTCAGTATTAGGCTTGACATAAGTTGTAATTAATTTAGTAGAATCTTTTTTCTCATTTTCAGCGACAAGTCTTGTATCAAATACCTGTACGTAGGTTGGTTTTCTCTTGTCATAATTGTGGTTTTCAGTCTTTTCGATTTGTCCGTTGTGTTTTTGTCTATATGCGAAAGGACTGTTAATAATTTTATGAGAAATAAAGTGGTGATTTTTGCCGAAAACCCCGGCAGTGAGGTGCCCGCTTTTTAAACCGTCTGCACTAAGCCAGCCGTCTGCGTAGGATTCACCCTCCCATTTAAGAAGATGCTGGAAGTGTGCACCTAACAGACCTTCGTTTACGAAAGCTGCGTCTGTGATAAAGTGTTTGTCTTTTGCAAAGATTTTCTTGACGAATTTTCTGTAGTCGCTGATATCTCCAAGATTAGGTGAAATCTGGAAACAGTCCTCACTCCAGTATCCGTGTCCGCCCATTGTTGCTGACATAAACCAAGGCGGAGTAATCAAATAATCGTAGTTGTCAAAGTCCCCATCGTCAAGTCCTTTTATTACACCGGCGATATTCCCGCCCATAACAGTTGTGATGTTTGGGATTGTATTTTTTGCGCGGTTTTTGATTTCTTGATTTTCTTTGATTTGTCCGTTTTTGTCGAAATATACGCCGGGTTTATAAGTGTCTGTTATGAATAGTTTTGCGGAGCCGCCGTGGAAATTGTTTGTTCCGTTTTGAGTGAAAATGTTGACAATTTTGTCAGGGGTGTCTTTGGTTCTTTCATCAACGATGATACCGTTATCAATTTTGTAAACAATCTTGTTGCTGCCGTCTTTTGAGATACCTTTGTAGTGATAAGCTATAGGTTGTGACATATCTGTCACATCAAAATCTGCGGCAATATTCACTCTGTTTACTTTGTTTGGTTCAAGTTTTTTGCCGTTCGGATTGTCATTTTCCGGATGTTCTGCATCAAAATATTGAAGTTTATCACCCAGGTAGTAGTTGCCGTAGTCATCTGTGTGAACTTCGTACAGTTCAAGGTAACAGTCATATTTATTACTGTCAAACGGGTAATTGAATTCAAAAACTTTGTGACCTTTTTCATCTTTGGTAGGTCTGTAACCTTTAAATGCTACACTCTTATTTTGTTGATTTATCCCAATATTATTTAGATTGACTTTCACACGAGACTCCTTACATACGTACATGCCATATAAGTTTCCTGAATAAACTTTTTTGCCAAAACGACATACTCTTTTAACAAATTTTAACATAAAAATACTTTTTTTTTACATAGTGAAAATTTGTTTTATAATATAAATTGTACTAAATACATTTATTCATTTAAATGTACTAAAAAGCAGGAGAAAATGAATGCTAATGACAGAATTAAAATGCGATATTAAGGATATTAATCTTGCAGAACAGGGCAAAAATCAAATTGAATGGGCATTTAAAGATATGCCGGTCCTGAGAAAAATTCAGGAAAGATTTATAAAAGAACAACCTTTTAAAGGTTTGAGATTGTCTGCGTGTTCACACGTTACAAAAGAAACCGCTGCATTATGTATAGTAATGAAATCCGGCGGAGCTGATGCTGTTCTTGTTGCTTCTAATCCTTTGTCAACTCAGGATGATGTTGCTGCAGCCCTCGTAAAATATTACGGTATCCCTGTATTTGCTATTGCAGGTGAAAGCGTGGAAACTTACAGAGCGCATATTGCTGAAGCTATTGCTCACAAACCGGATTTGATTATAGAGGACGGCTGTGACATGGTTTCTACAATCCACAAAGATTACCCTGAAATTGCCGCAAATGTTATCGGTTCAACTGAAGAAACCACAACAGGTATTATAAGACTTCAGGCTATGGAAAGAGAGGGAAAATTGATGTTCCCTGCTGTCGGTGTTAACACAAGTTTGACAAAACATCTTTACGATAACAGATATGGCACAGGTCAGAGTTCGCTCGACGGCATTATCCGTGCAGCAAACATTTTGATTGCAGGCAAAACCGTTGTAATTTCCGGATACGGCTGGTGCGGAAAAGGTTGTGCATTAAGAGCAAAAGCGCTCGGTGCTAATGTTATCGTTTGCGAAGTTGATCCTCTCAAAGCTCTTGAAGCAGTTATGGAAGGGTATAGAGTTATGCCTATTGCAAAGGCAGCTAAAGAGGGTGATATTTTCTTAACAGTAACTGGTGACAAACACGTTGTTGATATCCCGCATCTTCTTGATATGAAAGACGGAGCGTTTGTTGCAAACGCAGGTCACTTTGACTGGGAAGTTAACGTAAATGATTTGAAAGTTTACGCAACAGAAATCAAACAAATCAGACCGTCACTTCAGGAATACAAATTGAAAAACGGCAAGTCTATTTATGTGCTTGCAGAGGGCAGACTGGTTAACCTCGGCGCAGCTGAAGGACACCCTGCAAGTGTTATGGATATGAGTTTTGCTAACCAGGCTCTCGGTATGGAATTCATTGTCAAAAACAAAGGCAAATTGGAAAAGAAACTCCATACTCTTCCGCACGAAGTTGATGTTAAAATTGCAGAACTTAAACTCCTGTCAATGGGTATTGAAATTGATACTCTGACAGAAGAGCAAAAAGAATATCTTAACAGCTGGAATATTGATTAAGTTTTGTCAGGAATAAATAAAAAGCGTATGGTTTGTACCCGCAGGCTGTACGCTTTTTTATAATATAATTTTTAAATCCAAAAGCAAGACAGATAAATTATTTGAGGACGATAGCGAGAGCAGAGCGGGAGCGTGTTCCGAAAATAATTTATCTGTCTTTTGTTCGTCCTATTGTTAATCTACAAACATAAAAGCGATAATTTTATAACATTGCGCAGTCCGAGTTTGGATTTTTCCTGCCAGAGAAATTTAATTGTTTCCGGACGAATTTTGATATTGTTATTTAGATTTACGAGAGAGGTTTTGTCAGAATGTAATTTTTTGTTGCCGGTGACAAGTGTGCAGTTGCCGGCATTTGATGCATGCCGTCTGTAAGCAACAAGCGGCGCGTTTATGTTGGCACTTCCGCCGATGAGGTGCGCGTAATTCATTATGAATTTGTCAGGACAAATCCTCCATTTACCTGCATTTTTGTAATAGCACAGAAGTTCTATTGCTGCTTTTCTGTACATCGCAGAACTGTTTGGCGACCAGTGCCAGCCTCCAAATCTTGCTTTGACTATTTTATAATCATTTTTTTCTGTGTTTAATAAGTCTTCAATGCTGCAGCATGGCGGAGATGATATTGAATTAAATGTGTGCACTTCATCCTCCTCCCCGATTTCAATTATTGCACAAGAAGTCATTCCGACGCTTGTTTTCAGATGGGTTTGGATGTGAATTTTTGCAAAATCAGGCATGAGGATGTCATCAGAATCTATAAAACTTACAAACTGTCCTTGTGACTCTTTCAGTCCTTTTAGCATTGCCGCCATCTGACCTTGATTTGTTTCATTAACAAACAAAGTTATTTTCAAATCTTGATTTTCTTCAATGAATTTTTCGGCTATTTTAACGGAGTTATCACAAGAGGCGTCATCTACTATAAGAATTTCAAAATTTTTATAGGTTTGGTTCTTGATACTTTCAAGAGTTTTCAGAAGATATTTTTCATAATTATATGAAGTTACGACAAAACTGACGAGCGGCAGGTTAAGCATTTTTCTCTTCTCCCTCTGCGATTAATCTGGACATTTTTCTGTTATGAATTACAGAAGAAATAAATGCCGCAACAATAAATCCGAGTCCGATACCGCCTGTGACAACTTCAGGAATTTCTTCAACAGTAGATACAAGCATCAATATTGATAAAGCTCCGATGGCCCAGTGTGCGCCGTGTTCAAGGTAAATAAATTTGGCAAGAGTCTTTTTTTCTACGAGCATAATGGTCAAAGACCGCACAAACATCGCGCCGATTGCAAGACCTATGGTGATAATAATAACATCTTTGCTTAACGCAAAAGCTCCGAGAACTCCATCAAGTGAGAATGAAGCATCAATCAGTTCCAGATAAAGAAAGCTGATGAGTCCTGTGCATTTAGCACCGGAATTTACACACTGCGCAAGTCTCATTTCTTCATGTTTTTCCAGATAATGTGTAAAACCGTCTATCATAAGATAAGTTATTATTCCGGCCATACCGGATATCATAACAGATACTTTCACCTCGGCAGGAACATAATTCTGGGTCGCAATTATTGCAAACAGTGCAATAACAATTTCTATCCCTTTGATATGGTCAAGGTGTGAAAGCGGGGCTTCAACGGGTCTAATCCAGTGCACATCTTTTTCGTGGTTAAAGAAATAGTGAAGGAATAGCATCATAAGAAAAATTCCGCCGAAAGTTACAATAGGCGCATGCGTTGCGTGCAGATAGCCTGCATATTTGTCCACGTTAGTCAAAGCCATTCTGGTGACTTCTACAATCCCGACTTTAGCAAATATTGCAACAACTAATATCGGGAATAAAAACCTCATCCCGAAAACTGCAATAGCAATACCCCACGTTAAAAATCGGTGCCGCCATTTATCTGACATATGTTCAAGTTTCATCGCATTTACAACTGCGTTGTCAAATGAAAGGCTTATTTCCAGAATACTCAAAACGAGTGCAATGAATACACAGGCCAGTCCTGTGCCTGCATGGGCGTGTTCTCCCCAGAAATATGCGCCGATAAAACCGGCTATTGCAACTATATATGACCCTAAAAAGTAGTGCAGCATTATTATTCTCCTCTTCTATAATTTTAATTATACATAAAAGCCGTTTCTTTTGCAAAAGCGTCAATAAGTATTTTACTTATTCCACTCATTTGAAAAAATTTTTGTTCCTGTTATAATCGGGGTATGAAAGATATGTTAGACAAAATTCTCCAGATAGAGAAAAAATATAATGAATTAGGGGTAACACTCTCTGATCCTGCCGTAATTCAGGATTATAACAGATTTCGTGACCTTTCTAAACAGCGTAAATCAATGGAAGAAACAGTTGAACTCTATTACGCTTGGAAAAAGGCAGTTGACGCAATAGAAGATGCCAAACAAATGATTCACGAAGAAAAAGATGAAGAAATGCGCAGTTTTCTAAAGGCAGAAATGGAAGAAAACGAGGCAAAACTTCCGGAATATGAAGAGCGGATGAAAGTTCTTCTTCTTCCTCGTGATCCGATGGATGACAAAGATATTATGCTGGAAATCCGCGGCGGCGCCGGCGGTGATGAGGCAAATATTTTTGCCGGTGATTTGGCCAGAATGTATATGCGCTACGCAGACAAAAAAGGCTGGCAGACACAGGTTCTGAGTAAAACAGAATGCGAAGCCGGCGGTGTCTCTGAAATTATTATTTCGATAAAAGGGGATGCTGTCTATTCTCAATTAAAATATGAATCTGGTGTACACCGTGTTCAACGTGTTCCGGCGACAGAATCTCAAGGCAGAGTTCATACTTCAACTGCAACTGTTGCAGTTATGCCGGAAGTTGATGATGTTGAAGTCGAACTTAATATGAATGATATTGAAATTACAACAGCACGTTCAGGCGGTGCCGGCGGACAAAATGTTAACAAAGTTGAAACTGCAGCACGCGTATTTCACAAACCGACAGGGATAATGATTTTCTGTACAGAAGAACGTTCACAGTTGCAGAACAAAGAACGAGCCCTGCAGATTTTAAAAGCAAAACTGTATGACATGGAAGTCCAAAAACAAATGCAGGAAATAACTGACCTGCGCCGTTCTCAAGTCGGTTCAGGCGACAGAAGCGAACGTATCAGAACATATAACTTTCCTCAGGGGCGTCTGACTGACCACAGATTGAATCATAACCTGAATGTATGGACAGTTATAGACGGGGATTTGGACGAGTTAATCAAACTTTTGATGGAATACGACCAAAAGTTAAAATTGGAAAAACTGGCAGAGATAAATTAAGGAGCGCCAATTGGTTGAAAGAAAATGTATCGCTTGCGGAGAAATTAAAAACAGAGAAAATCTTATTAAAATTACCAGAGAAAATTCCCGCGGTGACATAGTTATCAACCCTGATTCTAAAATATTTGGCAGATCAGCATATCTTTGTTATAATAAATCGTGTGTAGAACTTGCTTTGAAAAAAGGTAAAATCCAAAAAGCTCTAAAATGTTCTATATCCGACGAACTGAAAGGGAAATTAATAAATGAGTTTTGAAACAATAAGAATAAATGAATTAGCAAAAGAAATGAAGCTGACGAGTAAAGAAATTATTGAAAAATTCGCGCAGCTCGGGGTTACGAACAAAACTCATTCAAGTACAGTAACATTAGAACAGGTCAAGCGCCTGAAAGATTTTGTTGCTGCAGGTTCTGTGAAAGAAGTTAAAAAGCCGAAAGCCTTTGTCGTAAAAAAGGCAAAAACTGCAGAACATGAACAAGCAGAAGCTGCTCAAGAAGAAAAAACTCCTGAAATAAAAGACGAAGTTAAAGAACGCCCGAAAGTGGAAGTTGTGAAACAAACACCGCAGAGCCGTCTTGAAATTGTAAGAAAAGCACCGCAGCGTCCTGACGGACACACGGTTGTTAAACGTCCTGATAAAACAAAACCGTTCCGTAAAGACGGTGAAGAGGGCGCTAAAAAATTCCCTCCGCGTGATGCAAAAGCAGGTAAAAAGGAATTCCCTAAAGAGAACGCCTCCGGTGAAAATAAATCTTTTGCAAAAGGAGACAGAAGTTCAGAGAAAAAACCTATTCAAAGACATATTATTCCGCAGGATATTTACGAAAACAAAGGTACAAATCGCAAACGTTCTGACGGCAAAAGAAAAGATAAAGATTTTAATTCAAAAAAAGAAGAGCAGGAACGTATATCGTTAGAAAAAGCCGCCGCTCAAAAACATAAAAAAAGAGTCCATAAAGATGAAGAAGTTGCAGAAGTTACACAGATAGTCGTTAATCAGGCTATGACAATTTCCGAACTTTCAGAAAAAATTCACAAAACCCCTGCCGAGATAGTTAAATTTTTAATGCTCCACGGGATTATGGCAACTGTTAACCAGCTTATTGATATTGATGTTATCAAACAAATTTGCGCAGAATATAATCTTGAAGTTCTTGATGAAGACTTAGACGCATATATTGAAGAAGAGATGGAAAAAGAGCAGAAACATAAAGCTCTTACGGATGTTGATAAAAAATTACTCAAAAAACGTGCTCCTGTCGTAAGTATTATGGGTCACGTAGACCACGGTAAAACAACACTGCTTGACAGTATCCGTGCATCAAAACACAAGATTGTTGCAACCGAAGTCGGCGGTATTACGCAGTCAATCGGTGCTTATACGGTTTATCTGGATAATAACAAAGAAAAGAAAATTGTTTTTGTCGATACCCCGGGTCACGAAGCATTCACAGAAATGCGTGCCAGAGGTGCAAAAGCTACAGATATTGCAATCCTTGTTGTCGCAGCCGATGACGGTATAATGCCTCAGACTATAGAGGCTATAAGCCACGCAAGAGCTGCAGAAGTTCCGATTATCGTCGCGGTGAACAAAATAGATAAGCCAGGTGCAAATCCTGATAAAATATTACAGCAGCTTACAGAACACGGTCTTGTTCCTGAAGAATGGGGCGGCGATACAATTACGGTTAAAGTTTCAGCCTTGAACGGTACAGGTATAGATGAACTTTTGGAATACATCCTGCTGGTTGCTGATATTCAAGACCTTAAAGCTAACCCGAAAGCAGAAGCCTCAGGTGTTGTCATAGAGGCAAACCTTGATAAAGGTAAAGGTCCTGTTGCAACACTCCTTGTCCAGAACGGTACATTAAGAGTCGGCAACTGCATAGTTGTAGGTACTGCCTGCGGCCGTGTAAGAGCTTTGCTTTCCGATAGCGGTGAAAAAATTCAAAAAGCTGAACCGTCTACCCCTGTTGAAATTTTAGGGTTAACAGAAGTTCCGCAGGCCGGCGACTACTTTGAAGTGGTTAAAAACGAAAAAGAAATGAAAGCAATTGTCGAAAAACGTAAAGAAAAAGCGCGTAACAAACGTCTTGAGGCAATGCTGCCGGCACACATCAGACGTGAGGCTGTTGCAGGAGAAGAAGATATTCCGCAGCTTAACCTGATTATTAAAGCAAATACTCACGGTTCCGCAGAGGCTGTTTCTCAGGCAATTGCACAGCTTGAATCAAAAGAAATTAAGACAAAAATCATCCACGTTGGTGTCGGTGATATTTCTGAAGCAGATGTTATGCTGGCCTCTGCGTCAGGTGCTATTATTCTCGGATTTACGGTAAAAGAGGACGGCAATGCTCTTGTGGCAGCTGAACGTGAGGGAGTTACAATCAAGAAATATGATATTATCTATCAGATTTTAGAAGATATGGAAAAAACAATGCTCTCACTTCTTCAGCCGGAAATTAAAGAGGTTGAACTCGGTAAAGCAGAAGTTCGTCAGGTATTTACAATCGGTAAAACTACAAAAATTGCCGGCTGCTATGTCACAGAGGGCAAAATTGTCCGCAGCAAGACGGCTATTCTATACCGTGACGGCAAAGAAATATTCAGAGGGGCAATTGACCAGCTTAAACGATTCAAGGATGATGTTAAAGAAGTCGCCCAAGGTTTTGAATGCGGTATATCTTTCAGCAAATGGAACGACATCGAAGTCGGTGATATCATTGAAGTTTCTACAACCGAAGAAATTGAACGTAAAAGTTTAGACTAATAGGATTTTTGATTATGACATTAAGAAATGAACGTGTAAGAAAAGAATTGATGCGTGATATCTCAGATATCCTTAGAAAGGAAGTCCGAGGGTTGGAGGGTGTTGTGTCGGTTCTTGATATTGAAGTCGCGCACGACAACTCTTTTGCAAAAGTTATATACAGTGTTCTCGGTTCTGATGAACAGATAGAAAAATCTAAAGAAGTTATTGAAAAAAATACTCCTAAAATCAGATATGAAGTCGGAAAACGTATTAGACTGCGTCTTACTCCGGAATTGAAATTTGTCTATACTGATTCTCTGGAAAAAGGTTCACGTGTGAGTGAACTTATTGATAAAATTTCAAAAGGAGAACTCTAATTCCCTTATGTTTGGTTTTTTGAATGTTTACAAACCAAAAGGAATGACGTCTCATGACGTTGTCTCTTTTATGCGTAAACTGACAGGGATAAAACAAATCGGGCATACCGGAACTCTTGACCCGTTTGCAGAGGGTGTGCTGCCTGTTTGTATAGGAAAAGCCACACGTCTTATTGAATATCTTAATGATGACAAAGAGTATCTGGCAACAGTGCAATTCGGCTCAAATACAGATACCTATGACCTCGATGGGGTTGTAACGGAAACCTTTGATAAAAAAATAAGCAGAGAAGATGTTATCACGTCACTAAAAGATTTTGAGGGGGAAATTTTTCAGACTCCTCCGATGTATTCCGCGATAAAGGTTAACGGTAAAAAACTCTATGACTACGCCAGAAAGGGGCAGACTATTGAAGTCGCGCCGAGAAAAGTTTTTATAGAATTAATATCTCTTGAAAATTTTGATGAGGCAAAACAAACAGCAGTAATTCGCGTAAAATGTTCCAAAGGAACATATATACGTTCTATAGCATACGATTTGGGCGTAAAACTTGCTTGCGGCGGGCATTTGATAAAATTGATACGTACGCGGGCAGGCAGGTTTACGCTTGAAAATTCAGCCCGGCTTGAAGATATTTCAAAAAGCCCCGAACATTTTTTGATAAATCCTATGTCCGTTCTGGATTTGGATAGTATTGAAATCAGCGAAGCTGATTATCTCAAATTGCAAAACGGCAATCCTATTGTTAACAAAACTAACAAAAGTAACGATTTTGTAATTTTGATTTATAATGATGTTATTAAAGCAATAGGCTTTAGAGATAATGAAAAAATACTTATGAAGAAAGTGTTTAATTGATTATGAAAAAGTTTTTAATTTTATTAATGGCTATAATTTTAACCGGCGGAGTTTCATTAGCATCTCAACCAGCCTTTGTCGGCTGCTCGGCTCCGTACGATTTATCATCAGGGCTGAAAAGAACGCTTGCTAATGCTACAGGTTCCAATCTGCTTGCCCAGCAGGTTGCGCAATCCTTGATTAAAAGACAACTCAAAAAAGAATCCGGTGAAAAATTTAAGGTAAAAGTAAGCTCTTACAGCCTTGCGGATTTGAAAGCAGGACGTTTTAAATCATTAGATATTTCAGGTGAAAATCTTGATTTGGACGGAGTTTATATTTCCTATATGGATTTTAAAACTTTGTGTGATTTTAATTATATTGTCTTTGACAAGAGCACAAACTCGATGTTTTTTAAAGAAGCTTTCCCTATGAGTTATTCAATTGTTATGGACGAAAATGATTTGAACAAAACAATGAACTCCAGTTCTTATGCAAAACTCATAAATGAAGCTAATAAACTAGGTTCAGCATTGAATCTTTTCAAAATTAATGACACCCATGTAAAAATTCACAACAATCAATTTTTCTATATTTTTGATTACTCGCTGCCGTTTTTGGGCGGGCACTACAATATGGTTGTAGAAGCTGATTTGAAAGTAGTTGACGGCAATATTGAGTTTAAAAATACTAAAATAGCCAGTAAAAATTTCAGTATAGATATAAGCCAGATGGCTAAAGTGTTAAATTATCTTAACCCGCTTGAATTTTCGCTGAATATACTGGAAAATAATAACACAACTATGAGTGTTAGAAATATTTCACTTTCAAACAATGCAATCAATGTCAACGGAACTGTTATAGTTGATAAAAATACTGTAAAAGCACAAAAATAAGGGTAAGAATCATGAGTATTTTAAGAAAAATTGTAATATGCGCACTGCTTGTAGCCTTAGGCGGATTGATTACTTTTGCGGCATTAAAATATTTTAATTTCGGACATGATATAACAGGTTCTGATATAGAGGTATCAGAGCGAATAACAGAAGAAGAGGAGGCGGATCCTATTCAGCAGCCCCAGACTCAACTTCAGGAAAAAGTTTATGTTAATATCTTCTTTATAGGTCAGAATGATAACAAAGAAGAAGTTTATAAAGCTGTAAAAAGACAGTATGACGAAACCGTAGACGGTTCAAAGATAAAATTTGCGATAGAAAGTCTTATTGCAGGCCCTCGCCCGAATGAAAAAGAAAGAGGTGTCTACTCAGAAATTCCGTCGGGGACAGAAGTTTTGTCTATCAAGGAATATCCTGATAAAGTAATTATAAACCTTTCAGCAGCATTTGAAACAGGCGGCGGCACTGATAGTCTGTATAAAAGATTATATCAGTTGATTAAAACAGCTAAACGTAACACAACTCTGCCTGTTTATTTATACATAGAAGGACAAAAAGCCGATGTTATAGGCGGTGAGGGAATTATGCTCAACCAACCGCTGAGTGACTCATCTCTTGACGGATAGAAAATATGGAAAAATCTTTAGACTATTACATGAATTTGGACTGGACGCTAATTGAGGGCGAAGATCTTGATTTTGAGGGAAAACCTTACCATTATATTGAAATAAAAGAAATTCCGAGCTTTGTGTTTTGTGCAAAATCAATAGAAAAAGCCCGTGAAAATTACAAAAGACAGCTCAAATTAACTTTAATGGTCATGCTCGAAAGCGGCGAACACATAGTAGAACCTGGGGAAGAAGAGGACGAACCTGATTGGGAAAGCCTTTGTCCGTAAATTTCCTGTTTTAAACTTAAAAAAGCCTCTGTTGATAGTTGCGGCAGAGGCTTTTTTATAATTCTAATTTTCTTTGCTGTAAGCTTTTGCGTACTGCGGGTTGACTGCGAGCCATTTGAAAGCCTGCTCTTCGGTTTCCGGAATATCTATGACAAATGTTCCGCCGTATCTCCCGCGCGCAAATACCAGATATCCCTCTTTTGCAAGATTGTGGAAAGCTTTTCTTATTGTGTTAGGGCTTAAATCAAGTTGTTTGGATAATTCCAGAATTGATGGCAGTTTTTGACCGACCTGATAGTTTTCGCTAATCATTTTTTTGATGTGGTCCTGAGTCTTTTCATAATAATAGAACGCAGTTTCAGGTGCTGATGCAAAAATTGAAGTTTCTTTTTTGTCGCCAAAATTTTTGTCGTAAGGCATTCTTAGTATGGTCGTGCCGTATCGGCCTCTTCTTGCAAGCAAAATTTTGTCGTCAATAAGCATTTTCAGAGCATCATGTATTGTTTTTATGCTTACTTTTAATTCTTTGGAAAGCTGAGAATGTGGTGGTAATTTATCACCGACTTTCAGGTTTTCAGTAATATAATTTTTTAAATCAACCTCAACTTTTTGTACAAGAGTTTCGTTATTATTTTCAGCTAAATCTTCAATTACATCAAAGTCAATTGATTTTAGAACCCAGCCGTTTTCAGTGCTGTTTCTGTATTCGTGTTGAAGTATGTTCATATTGCACAGATGTTCAAGTGCAAGGCGGGTGGTGTTTGTAGAACAGTTAATCAGCCCTGCAATGACTCTTGAGGACGGCAGGAACGAACCAAGTTTTATACCGTTTTTGACTATAAACTTTTTAATCTCATTAATTGCAATTTCGCGTTTTGAGGTTAGTTTTCTCATCTTTTTTACGCGGTTTTCAGGATTGCGGATAACTGTTCCGATGCACTGTTTGGATTCTACATAGCCGTTATCTTCAATATATCTCAGAGCATTCTGAATCGTTCCGATGCTTACGCCAAAAAGGTAGGCGAGGTCAGGCTTTGACGGTAAAAGAGTTTTTTCATCTACACTGCCGTTTTTTATGCTTTCTTCTATCCATTCCATTAACCATTTTGCAATAGTTATTGTTCTTGATTCAAAACAATTTTTTAAATCAGGCAGTTCTTTTGTAATTTCTTCCACTTTTGCCTGTTTTAATTCTGATTTCAACGGTAAAATATAGTCATTCATCTGCACACACCCTTTTCTGATTAATTTATATGTACTTATTATTACACTATTTATAAAAAAACATCAACCCTTTTTTTGCTATTTTGTTACGAAACTTTAAACTTATTTTATACAAATATAAAAGCCTCCTTTTGTAGGAGGCTTCTATATTTGTCCCAAATCTGTTTGTCCGTTTTTTTTTACTCAAGCAGTTCTTCCAGCAGGTTTGCATTTTTTACTGCACTGGCTGATTCACGTACTCTTTGTTTATAAATATAAGTACGTAGAGCTTCTCTAATCAGCTCACTTCGTGAACGATTTTCTCCATCAGCAACCTGATCGATTTTGTTCAAAAATTCTTCCGGCATAGAAATTAGTACTCGCGCCATATATTCTCCTTTTCATTATGTAAGATTGTTCACGCTTATACTATATTAAAAACATTTGTATCTAAAAAAGTGCTAAAATTTAGATAAAAAATATATACTAATTTGTGAAACTATTGCGCAGGGCGGATTTCGAGGAGTATATATTGTTTACATATCTTAACAATTAACAGCTATATAAAAATGTTTAATAGCTTTACATTCTGGGTGTTTTAATATAATATAGAAAAAGAGGTATCCTTATGGATGTGGAGAAATTGAAGTATAAACGTATATTATTAAAAATAAGCGGAGAGGCATTACTGGGAGATCAGCAGTTTGGGATAGCCCAGAAACCGGTCATGATGATTGCCGGAGAGATTAAAAAGGCAAGAGATTTAGGTGCAGAGGTTGCTGTAGTTGTTGGAGGCGGGAATATTTTCCGCGGTATGAAAAATTCTTCAAAACTTGGCATGGATCAGGTTTCCGGCGATTATGTAGGTATGCTTGCAACTGTTATGAATGCTATTGCTCTTCAGAGTGCTTTTAAACAATTGGATGTACCATGCCGGGTTCAGAGTGCACTGGCGATTAATCAGGTAGCAGAACCCTATATCAGACATAGAGCAATTCGTCATCTTGAAAAAGGCAGAGTTGTTATATTTGCAGCCGGGACAGGCAATCCGTTTTTTACGACAGATACGGCAGCAGCACTGAGAGCATCAGAGATTAATGCACAGGCTATGCTTATGGCTAAAAATGGCGTTGACGGGGTTTACACAGATGACCCGAATATCAATCCTGATGCTAAAAAATTAGAAAAAATTTCCTATGATGATATCATAATCAACGGCTTGAAAGTTATGGATACATCGGCATGTGCTTTGTGCAAACAAAATAACATTCCGATTGTTGTGTTTGATTTTCTTGCTCAAAACGGTTTGAGCCGTATTTTAAGCGGTGAAGATATCGGTACGTATATAAGTTTATAATTTGATATAAGAAAGAGGTAAAACATGTCCGAAGCGTTAGAAGAATTATTCTTATTTGGTGAAGAAAAAATGGAAAAAGCGGTTGCACAGTTGAAACGTGAATTTGCTTCTATCCGTTCAGGCAGAGCTAATCCGCTTATTCTTGATAAAGTTATGGTTGATTATTACGGAGTTCCGACTCAGCTCAGACAAATGTCTCAGGTTACAGTGTCGGAGGGTACAACTCTTGTAATTTCACCTTTTGACAAGTCTACAATCAAAGATATTGAAAAAGCTATTATCAAAGCGGAACTCGGGATTACCCCGAACAATGACGGTGTCTGCATAAGATTGAACTTCCCGCCGCTTACGGAAGAAAGAAGAAGAGAAACTGCCAAAGAAGTTAAAAAAATCGGTGAAGAAGCTAAAGTCGTTGTAAGAAATGCACGCCGTGATATGGTTGACGATTTGAAAAAGCTTGAAAAATCCGAAAATCTCCCTGAAGATGTTGTAAAGGATAATCAGGATAAAATTCAAAAACAAACCGACAAATATACAGGTATTGTTGATTCCTTAGTTTCAGAAAAAGAAAAAGAGGTTATGACTGTATAATGACGGAAATAAAAGGCTTAAATAAAAACGCAACAAGAATGTTAACCGGCTTTATACTGGGAACAATTGCAATGAGCTGTATCCTGTACGGAGGGCTTGCACTATTGCTTCTGGTGCTGGTATTTGTATTCTTTGCATCAAAAGAGTATGTAAAAATACTTGAAAACAAGGGATTTTATCCGAGCCTTAAATTAATATTTTTAGCAGAAGTATTTCTTGCCGCAATTGCATATTTTCAAAGGTTTGATCTGGTTGCACTGGCGCTTACGGTATGTTCAATCGGAGCTTTTATGTGGGTGCTGTTCAAGGGGCGTCAGCCTTATATTGCAAATGTTGCAACAACCATTCTGGGCTTTGTGTATGCAGGGTGGTTCCCGCTCCATCTGCTGTTTTTGAGAGATTTATCCTGCCCGCAGTTTGACAGCGGATTGGGATTTGTAGTAATGCTGTTTATCGCGGTATTGCTCACTGATATCGGCTGCTATTATGCAGGACGTCATCTCGGAAAACACAAGCTGGCGCCGGTTGTCAGTCCGAATAAAACTATTGAGGGTTCTATCGGCGGCGCAATTTGTGCGGTTATCGGGACTCTTGTTATAGGAACTTATCTCGGGCTTGAATGGTATATGTCACTTATTTACGGTTTGTTGTGTACTATTTTTGCGCAAATCGGTGATTTGTCTGAATCTTTGATAAAAAGAGACGCTGGGGTTAAGGATTCCGGTGATACTCTTCCTGGTCACGGCGGATTTTTGGATAGAACTGACAGTTTTATCTTCACAATCCCTGTTATGTATTACTTCTGTAAATATTTTATTTTTACCGACCAAACAGTTATTGATATTATAAATCTATTCAGAGGATTGTTTTAATGGAATTTAATAAGAGTGCAATTGAGCAGATTTTCGGAATTCCTGTTGAAAATTGCGAAAATTTCAGAAGAGCTGTTACACACTCCTCATACACAAAAGAAAAAGAGATGCCGTTTGTGGAATGCTATGAACGGTTGGAGTTTTTGGGAGATGCTGTACTAAAGCTTGCAGTTTCTGATTGTCTTTTCAGGATGTTTCCTGATTATACCGAGGGTGAACTTTCTAAAATTCGTTCTATAGTTGTATCGGATGCTGTTCTTGCTCAAATTGCCGGAAAAAACGGACTTTCTGAGCTTATCATTATGAGCCGTCATGAAGAAAAGCAGGGCTGCCGTAAATTGGAATCTGTTTGTGCTTGTGCATTCGAGGCTGTTTTAGGTGCTTATTATCTTGACGGAAAATTGAATGAACTTCTGAATTATATTTCTGAAGAATTTGCCGGATATATAGACGAGATAAATAAAAATTCCTGCAGATATAATGCAAAAGCCGTGCTTCAAGAATATACACAGGGATTGACCAAAGAAACGCCTGTATATCGGGTTGTTGCGGAAATCGGGCCTGCTCATAAAAAAGAATTTGAGGTGGAAGTTTCCTATCAGGATAATGTTATTGCGCGGGCTACTGGTAAATCAAAAAAAGAGGCAGAACAAAAATGTGCTTATGAAGCATGTAAAAAATTGGGAGTTATCAATTAATGGGCAGCGTAATTATATCACCGTCTATTTTGTCCGCGGATTTCGCTAATCTTGAACGCGATATAAAAAAAGTTGAAGATGGCGGTGCGGATTGGCTGCATATTGATGTAATGGACGGACATTTTGTCCCGAATATTACAATAGGTGTTCCTGTAACCGCCTCGATTAAAAAAATCGCAAGACTTCCGCTGGATGTCCATTTGATGATTGAAAATCCTGAAAAATACGTCGAACCCTTTGCAAAAGCAGGAGCGGATATTTTGACGTTCCACTATGAGGCGGTGGAGGAGTCCAAAATTAAAGCGGTTATTGATAAGATAAAATCTTTCGGTATAAAAGCCGGATTATCAATCAAACCCGGGACATCTCCTGAGAGAATAACAGAATTTCTTCCATATTTGGATATGGTTTTAGTTATGACAGTTGAACCCGGTTTTGGCGGACAGTCATTTATGGAAAATTGTGCACAAAAACTTCCTGTTATCAGGGCTAATGCTCCTGAAAATTTAATTTTGCAAGTTGACGGCGGAATTAATGATAAAACCGGAAGAGTTTGCACCAAACTCGGCGCAAACTCTTTAGTCGCTGGTAATTATATATATAAATCACCTGATATTAAATCTGCTATATTGTCTTTACGATAATCCCAGACGTTCTTTTCTTTTCAGGATTTCGTTAGGGTCAGTCAGGATTTCTGACGGGTCTGCCTGTGCAATTTCTGCCGGTGACTCTTCCTGTGGTGCGCTGGCTGCTGCACGAGTTCCGCCCTGTTCTACAGCAACTTCATCACCTGTCGGCGGGGCTTCATTTCCGCCCTCGTTACCGCCTGTACCCGTATCAACGTTACCCTCAGAGGCTACACCGGAGGCTTCTTTGCCAACGTTCTGGATTGTAATACCGGTTGCATCAGCAGCTTCCTGGGCTATTTGTGCGCCCTGCTGTCCGACGGTATTGGTTTCTGTACCCTGCTGAACTGCCTGACGTCCGACTTTTCGTTTGCCGCCGCCTCCGAACAGACCGCCGAAGAAATCTCCAATGTCTTGAATAAATCCGGCAAATCCGCCTTTATTGCCTAAAAGTTCATTACCTATTGCAACTGTTTCAGTACCGTAGTCCTGAGAAAGTTGTGATATTGCAGCGCCTTCATTAACGACTCCTTGAATGTCTGTCAGATTTTCATTCAAGCCCTCAAGCTGTGCTGATGCCGCATTTGCAAGTGCTCCTGCTACAGCCTGCAAACCTTTCAGCTCGCCTTTATCTTCATTCGAGCCAAGGAATCGTGTTTTAACTGTATTTTTTTCGCTGACCTGCGCGTTTATCTGATCGCTGATTTCCTGCAGTCGTGATTTTGTTTGGTCAGCAAGCTGGCTTGCTTCTTCATTTATTTCTTCTGATTGGCTCAACAGCGGCGCCATGTTTTCTATTGACGCAAGTGTTTGTTCTTCTTTATCCTGGCTTTCTGTGATAAAGATTTGCCCCTGTTGTTTCAGGCTAACCCCGCTGTCACCGAGTTCTGAACGGAAAGTCTGCGCGGCATTCATTCCGCCTTCTTCTTCATTTACCTGTCCGTTTGCCATTTCATACGTAACGTCATCCTGTACGTTCATAGCTGCAGCCATCTCTTCTGCCCATTTTAGATACTGTTCAGGTACCTCCTGACCTTCTTCTTCGTAGTTGAGAATTTCATCTGCAGTGCAACTATTCCAGTTTACTACCGTCTGTGTTTTTGGCTGCTGGAATGGTAATCTTGTTACGTCATAACTGTTTGCCATGTTTCATCTCCTTTTATGCGTAATATATATAAGTATTTTGCTATTTGTATTAATCTACGGAATTTCAGAAATAAATCTTTAATACAAATTAACCCGTCGTTCTTGAAAATGCTTGACACATCCGTATATTACCCATTTTTACAAACTGTAATAAACTGCAAAATGTAAAGAATTGTAACAAAATTTATATAAAGTGAATATAAAAAGTCAATATTTTTTTATAGGAATTTTTTATATATATACGAGAGAGAAATAAAGAAAAGAGAGGTTCAAAATGGCAACAATGTTATTGTTTGAAGCTGTAAGCGAAAAATATAAAGAAACTTCAAAAGCTATTAATGAAGTAAAATTATCAGAAAAAGTTGTCATAAGAAAAACTCTGGTGGAAATGATGCGACAGTCATTCTTCCACGGTCCAAACAGATACGGAAACAACTTTATTGCGTAATCGTTGGAAATCAAGATTAAGGAAAAACACAAGGAATGATAGGATAAAGGATTTTATATTAAGGATAGGATGGATTTTTGAGACCGGTAAACAACCGGTCTTTTAATTTTTCTTCACAATAAAATAAAACCACTTGACAATTGTATATAAATAGTATATAATAAATATATAAGTAAGTCTGTGTTACAAATTTACCCTAATGGAGTTTAAGAGAATGAGCATCAACGGAATATGTGGTTTTGGCGTATTTGGCTTGTATAGCGGCGTAGACAGTGAACATCAGAGAATAATGAGAGAATTGAGAGCACTCGGGATAGAACCGAGCGGTGATAAAGCGACAGACAAGGCAAAGCTGCAGAAAGTTCAAAGCAGCAAAAATGTTGACGGATTACAGCAGGAGGAGAGTGTTCAGGCAAACAAGACATTTGGAGAGACAATAGAAGAATTAGCCGGAATAGATATTAACGAGCGTGTAAATGCGTCGGCAATGACAGGAGCAACTCAGATAGCAGAATTGAACAAGATGAGATTTTTGGGAGCTGTATAAATCATTATAAAAAAAAGTTGTTGCAATTTTTTTTTTAGCATATTATAATAAAACTTGTCGAAAGACCCCTATGGGAGCGTAGCTCAGTTTGGTTAGAGCGCATGCCTGTCACGCATGAGGTCGCGAGTTCGAGCCTCGTCGTTCCCGCCATTTATCAAAAGACCGCCCTATGTGGTCTTTTTTTATAAAGTTTATTCCCGGATCGTCTAGCGGCAGGACTGAAGATTCTGGCTCTTCCAACGGTGGTTCGAATCCATCTCCGGGAATTTTTTTATGGGCGTTGTTGTTTATCAGTACTGCAGGTCGGATTTACTAATCCGACAAAAATTTTTCCTTTTCAATGTTATTTTTTATTATTTTGTTATAAAATAGTTCTTGTAAGTATGCGGATGTAATTCAGTGGTAGAATGCAACCTTCCCAAGGTTGACGTCGCGGGTTCGAGTCCCGTCGTCCGCTTTTTATTTTACTCTCTTACGTGTTCAAGCGCCATCTCAAGTACTGTTCTTACGTGATGGTCACTCAAGGAATAGAATACATTTTTGCCGCGTTTTTCGGCTTTTACAAGCTTAGAACTCCTCAGAATTTTTAACTGATGCGATACCGCAGATTTTGTCATATTTAATAAATTCGCCAAATCACCGACGCACATCTCACTTTCCTCTAACGCCCACAAAAGTTGTATCCGTGTGCTGTCTCCCATTAGTTTGAAAAAATCCGATAAATCATAAAGCAATGTCATATCAGGCATTTTAGGCTTTACTCTGTCAATTATGTCTGTGTTAAGCTTTTCCATACTTTTATTATATTTGAATAGTTGTTCAAATGTCAAATTGTTGTGAAGATTTGTAAAAATATTCCCTCCAACACTTGACAGTTGAATAGTTGTTCAACTATAATATATATAGATAGCTGATAAGGAATATAAATATGTGCGATTGTCATGAACATGGTCTCGAGGAGCATGAACACAGTAAGGATAATGATACAACTTTAATGCGGTCAATAATTGCATTGTTGTTATTTGCCGGAGGTTTCAAGTTCAAATTATTGTTTTTTATTGCATATCTGTTAGCCGGCGGAGATGTTTTGTTTAAGGCTGCCAAAAATATTACAAAGGGCAGGGTTTTTGATGAGAATTTTCTTATGTCTGCTGCTACTGCAGGTGCCCTATGTATAAAAGAATATCCGGAAGCTGTAATGGTTATGATTTTATATCAGGTTGGGGAATATTTTCAGCATAGGGCAGTTGAAAAATCCAGACATTCCATAAGTGAGCTTATGGATATCAGACCCGATTATGCAAATTTGAACGGCGAAAAGGTAGAACCTAAAAAAGTCAAAATTGGCGATATTATTACAGTTAAGCCTGGCGAAAAAATTCCGCTTGACGGAGTTGTGACGGAGGGGCATTCTTCTGTTGATACATCGGCTCTCACTGGAGAATCCGTGCCTCGCATGGTGTATGCCGGTGATAATGTAGTCAGCGGTTGTATAAATCTTAGCGGGGTTTTGCAGGTCAGAGTCACAAAGGAATTCGGGGAATCGACTGTTTCTAAAATATTGGAATTGGTTGAGCACGCATCTACTAAAAAAGCTCGTACTGAAAACTTTATTACAAAATTTGCCGGATATTACACTCCTGCTGTTGTTATTTTGGCTGCGATGATTGCGTTAATTCCGCCTTTATTTGTCTCAGGAAACTGGTTTGCCAGAGCGCTTACTTTCCTTGTCATTTCCTGTCCGTGTGCGCTGGTTATATCAGTGCCGTTGAGTTTCTTTGCCGGTATCGGAAGCGCTTCAAAAAACGGGGTTCTTATCAAAGGAAGCAACTATCTGGAATTGTTAGCCAATCCGGATACTGTTGTGTTTGATAAAACCGGTACATTAACCCGCGGCATATTTAAGGTGAGTGAGATTCATCTTGATAATCAGGAAGCATTGAGATATGCAGCTTATGCAGAAAGTGTTTCTTCCCATCCTATTGCGGCTGCTATACGTGAAGCTTATGGTAAAGAAATCCCTGAACAAAAAAATGTTGATGAAATCGCAGGGTATGGCGTGAAAGCAATAATTGACGGAAAAGAAGTGCTTGCAGGCAGCGCAAAATTAGTCGGCGTAGAGCCTGTTGAGGCTGACGGAACGGTGGTTTATATTTCAATTGACAGAAAATATTCAGGTTATATCGTAATTTCTGATGAGATAAAAGAAAAGTCTTTTGAAACAATAAAAGAATTGAAAGAGCTCGGTATAAATACAGTTATGCTGACAGGAGATTCTAAAGCAACTGCAGGCATAGTTCAGGAAAAACTCGGTGTAATGAATAGTTTTGCAGAACTTTTGCCGGAGGATAAAGTTAATAAACTTGAAGATATTATATCAAAAGCAACCGGCAGTGTTATATTTGTCGGGGACGGAATTAATGATGCTCCTGTTCTGACTCGTGCTGATGTCGGGATTGCTATGGGAGGATTGGGGTCTGATGCTGCTATTGAAGCTGCAGATGCCGTTATTATGGATGATAATCCCGAGAAAGTTCTGGATGCAATCAAAATTTCAAGAAAAACACTGTCCATTGTGAAACAGAACATAGTATTTGCACTCGGTGTCAAAGCAATATTCCTGCTGCTCGGAAGTGTCGGCAGAATGTCAATGTGGGGTGCTGTTTTTGCCGATGTCGGAGTTACTTTGCTTGCTGTATTGAATTCTCTCAGGACAATGAAATATCGATATTAAATATTTTCATTAATTTTATTCAGGTCAACACCGCCGGAAGCTTTGTATAATCCAATTATGGAAATTACAGAATTTATTTTGTTTGAGACTTCTTCTTTCTGTACATCAAGATAAGCTTCTTTGGCGTATAAAACTTCAAGCTCGCTGCTTGCCCCGATTTGGTTTTTGTCATTCACAAGGGTAAAGATTTTTTTCTGGGTGTTCAGTCTGTCTGCTGTTTCATTATAGTTTTTAATTGCGGTGTTGTACTCTATCAAACCTGAATTCAATTCTTTTATACTTTCAAGAATTGTTTTCTGGTAACTATTCATTGCTTCTTCATACTGATATTTTTTGAATTTTAAAAACGCAGTTTTTCTTCCGCCGGAAAATAAATCTATTGACGGTAATATTCCTAAATTAAGAAACTGTGATGGAGAATTGAACAGGCTGCCAAGGTGGTATGCGTTTAAACCTATTTGTCCGAGTATTGTGAATTTAGGGAGAAATTCTCTTTTGGCAACTCTTACATCAAAACCTATAAGTCTTATGTTTGCCTCTTCCTGGAGGTAATCGGGTCTGTGTTCAATTATGCTCGTGCTGTACTCTGTCGGGATATTTGAAATTAATATTACATCGTCATAATCACTTCGTTTTATGTCATTATTCGGGGTCGCGAGGTAGACACACAGCACATTTACCAGAGTGTCGCGTGCGGACTGATGGCGGTTGCGTTCTTCTTTCAGTGTTGTCAGAATTTTTTCTTCAAGCAGCAGTTCATTTATAGAACACAATCCTGTCTCATATTTATCGGAAATTTTCTGTACTATCTCCTCCTGAATTTTTATAAGCTCATCCTGTATGGATAATAATTTATCAGCTTTTATCAGATTAAAATAGTCTGATGCAAAGTCTGATGTCAGTGAAATATAAGTTGCTCTTTCTGCCTGTTTAACTATTTCCAGCTGTTCTTTTATGCTTTTTGTTTTAAGGCGGTTTGTACCCCAGATGTCTATTTCGTAGCTCATAGTAAGCGGCAGATAATAGTTGTATTGTGCATAAGGCGGAATTCTCATATTACCGTATTGCACTCTGGCTCCGCGTAAATCTCTGGAGAGATCACCTGATAGTGTCAGCTGCGGCAGTTCATTTGCAAATTGCATTTTGACAATTTTTGCATTGATAGCTTTTATTTTAATGCCGCTGGCTTTGCTTTTCAGAGTCGAACCGAAACGCGTTAAATCGTCATAAAATTATTTTTTGAGCGAGTCTTTTATAAACCACTCAATAAGCGGTTTCTTTTCTCCGAATTGAAATTTAAATGTCTCTTCAAACTCTTTATCAGTCAAATATTTGTAGCTCACGTTAAAGCCTAGCGGTTCTTCTAAGCACTCACGGGTTTTGACTTTTTCCGGGGATAATTTGTGCGTGTCAGCATCAATTACCGAGGAATAATTCATCCCCTCAAAACAACAAAAAGGTACAGTTATTTTGCCGTCCTCTTCCTGTTTCATAAGTCCAAATGTTCTGCAGATAATCCCGCGATACTGATATGCTGAACACGCATCATCTATTAAAAACGGGCAGTTGTATCGGAATTCTTTTTTATTTTCAGCAACATCGCGTACTTTTAAAATATTTTGGATGTTTTGAGATACAATATCCTGAGTTTTTTCATCAGTGGAATTTAAAAATCCGTTCAAAAGATAAATCATTTCAATTCTTGAGGTTGGAAATTGTGCCATCCTGCAGCATTTGCTGCAGCCTTTGTGACACTGGATATAAGGTCGTTGGCTGTCGAAAAATTTTTTTAATTTTTCGTCTAAAAAATCAAGATATTTTTGATAATTTTCAAGCATCTTAACCTCAAAAAATTATGATTAAATTTATTTTAAATAAAAAACGCCGGTCATACAATGACCGGCGTTACCCATATTATTTTTATTAGTTGTAAAGCGGAGCAAGTTTTGCTGACTGCTGCGGAATTACACCCTCTTCAATTGATTGGTAAACTCTGTAATCAATTACAGGGAAGCAATTGTCGATACTTTCAATTTCTTGAAGTTTAGCGTCGTCAATATTGCCGCTTTCAATCATATCTGCAATAAATTCAAATCTGTCAACGTGTTCTCTGAATCTATCTGTAGCATAATCTTTAGCCTGCCATGTAGTAATCAGGAACGGCCAGTCTGAACTTTGGAGCAGTAAGTTTTCTCTTGCAAGCTGGTTTAAGGCTCTATGCAGAAGTTTATCTTCCGGAATTTCAGGATATTTGTCTGCAATTGCATTAATACGTTTTTCGCAAGAATGGATAATAGGCCACATCCATTCAGTCAGGTGGTTCTGCCATACATAGAAGTGACCGCCTTGACCCCATGAGCTTTCCGGAATCTGGATAGCTTCTGTAGGAGGATGTGCGTGAACGTATTCGCCTGCTGTCATTCTTTCAACTTCCGGCAGGTATGTGTTGAATTTTTTGATTACCTGTTTGATAAATTCAACACCCTCAAACCACCAGTGTCCGAATAATTCAGTATCAAATGATACCATTACAAGACCCTCTTTACCGTTGTGAGCTTTTTTATAATCGTTCAGCAGGTGGTAAATAAGAGTTGTATAGTGGTCAGAGTTTTCGTTGACTTTATTCAAAGCCAAAACCGGATCGTAGAGCATTTTGTCACCCAAATCAGTCGTAGGTGAAGTAATTCTCCAATAGTGCATTCCGGATTTGTCGTCTTTTTTGTGGAATTCTCTGAAGCATCCGTCGCCAGGGTATCCGTCAGCTGCAGACCAAACCTGATAGCCAGCTCTGTCATTTCTGCCCATAACAGCGACCTGAGCATCAGGCAGCCAGTATGCAGAATATGTATCATAACCTGTTGCAGCTCTTTCCGGGAGCGGAATATATTCAATGTTTCCGTAAACACCGATTACACGTCTGTTACCGATAGAGTTGCCGCCTTCAATAACGTGAGATTCTGTGAAGAAGTATTCAATGCCGTTATTTTGAAGCGTAACTTCAATAGCCGGTCTCCAGTGTTTTTGACCGTCTTTGCCTACATATTCATAACCTTGTCTGTAAGCACATTCAGGGAGCCAGCATCCGATAGCTTTTTTACCGAAGAGGCGTTTTGTAGTATCTGAACCGACTTTGAATTGTGCGTTCAGGTTGCTGTCAGTTGCAAGCAGCGGTGAAAAACCGTGTGTTGCTCCGGATGTGGTTATTTCAATACAGCCTAAATCCTGATATTTTTTGAACTGTGAAATCAAGTCCATGCCGTATTTGTTTACGAAAGAATCTTTAATATGGTTGAACCAGTCAAAATAATATTTGGCAAGATATTTCAAATGCTGAGAATGCGCAACTTTCGGATCAGGATATCTTTCCAAATCTTTTGATACTGACGCGATTCTTGTGTCGAGGTATTTGACAAACCCTTGTTTGAGGTGTTCATCATTGAGCTGTTCAGCTAATATCGGGGTGATACCGACAGTTAATTTTGCCTTAATACCTTCATCGTAAAGTTCGGAAATTGCGTTCAAAAGAGGAACGTAAGTTTCTGCCATACATTCATAAAGGTTTTCTTCCCCGAAAGGCCACATGCCGGCTTTTCTGTAATAAGGAAGGTGGCTGTGTAACATAAATACGAATTGTCCTACTGACATTTTTGCCTCCATCTTCTTCTTTCAAGCTGAATCATTATTTACTATAATTCAACCTTATATTATATTTATATACCACAAAAGGATAAAAAATATAATCCTTGAGAGCTAGTTGCCTAGGATAATGTTACAAATATTTACAGACTTGATTTTGTGTTGGCAAAAATATGAAAAATACTTTACAAATACTTGCAAAGTTAAATTTTTTTCATAAAATATTTGTATACTCACATCCTCAAATGTGTCTGAAGTCATTAATCAGACTAAGAGTAAAGGAAAGGCAAAAATGGCAAACATTAAATCTTCTAAAAAAAGAGTATTAATCGCAGAAAGAAACAGATTGAGAAACGTAGCTGCAAAATCAGCTATCAAAACTGCTATTAAAAAAGCATTGGAATTAGCTTCTGGTGAAGATAAAGATGCTTTAAATTCAGCAATCTCTAATGTTTATAAATTGTGCGACAAAGCTGTTGTAAAAGGCATCTTGCACAAAAACACAGCTGCTCGTAAAAAATCAAGATTGACTGTTGCTGTAAACAAATTACAGGCAAAATAGTCAAAAGCCAAAAATTAAAAATCCCGCTGTAATGTACGGCGGGATTTTTTTTGTACTAACTTTTATATATAAAGCGTTAGTGTAAGAAATGTTATTTGAGGGACACGCTCCTGTCCAGCCCACGCGTCTTGCTCACTCGCGATTAACGGGGCTGCGGGTTGCTCCGCCGGCTCATTGCCGCCGTGTGCGTTCTCGCCCTCAGCTCGTTCGCGCTACCGTCCTCAAATAACATTTTTACACCAGCCTCTATCCCGTATAAAATATAAATTAACTATTGTGAATTAAATTTATATTAAGATATTGGAATAATTCCTTTATAGGATATAATTAACATAGATTATTTAAAGAGAAAGAAATTTATGCAAAACACACTGGAAAGAAAAGCTATAAAACAAATTGATTTTAATTGCGATTTAGCGCAGAGTTTCGGGATATACAGGAATAACAGAGAGTTTGATATTATGGATTATGTCAGTTCTGTGAATATTGCCTGCGGTTTCCACGCCGGTGATCCCGTAGCAATAAAAAACGCATTGCTCAAGGCAAAAGAAAAAAATGTTGTTGTCGGGGCGCATATCGGATTTTCTGATATTCAGGGGTTTGGATATAGACAGATGGATTTGACAGAAGATGAAATTGAAGCACTGGTAATTTATCAGGTTGGCGCGTTGATGTCTTTTGCCAAAAGTTTCGGGCTTGAAATCGAACATGTCAGACCTCACGGTGCAATGTACAAGCAGGCCGGAGAAGATTTTCAATTTGCCTGCTCTATTGCAAAAGCTGTTAAAAAGTGTTCAAAATGGCTGGTTTACTATGGACCTGCCGGTGATGTTACTTTAAAAACCGGTGAATATGTTAATATTCCGATAGCTCAGGAAATTCAGCTGGAAAAAACATATAATGCTGACGGTACCGTTGATTATTCAAGAAAAGATTTGGAAGATACCCCTCAATGTATTCAGCGTTTGAAAGATTTGTTGTCCAATTCACAAGTCCAAAACAACGAGGGCGGCAAAACTATAGTCACTGCTGATACAATTCACTTTAGCAACAAACTTCCAAATGTATTATCATTAGCAAAAGAGGCAAGGGATATAATTACTCCTGTACCTGTAAACTATAAAAACGTATATGAATCAGGCTGGGTGGGATAAAAATAATGAACATGAAAAATTTTAGAAATAATATGAGAATGCCAAAAGATGCCGGCTGGTTAATTCCGGGCCTGCAGGTAAAAAGATGGTTTGCTTTGATTTTATTCGGAGCTATTTTGATTACTCTCGGCATCCTTATTCTGGTAGATGTAAAACCTGTATTTTACACTATGGAATTTGTCAGAAAATTTGCATCTACAGTATCAACCGAATGGATTGCAGTATCAATAATTTTGTTTGGCTGCGCTGTATTTTTTAAAGGCTGGCAGAAAACAAATTTATCTATCATGGGATTGGACAGCGAAAAAGATAACCAGCATCTTCTGGAAGCGCTATACAGAAAACGTAAACTTAACAGAGGGCCTAAAATCGTTGCAGTCGGCGGCGGTACAGGCTTGTCAATGCTTTTAAAAGGGATTAAACATATTACAAATAATATAACTGCGGTTGTTACAGTCGGTGATGACGGCGGCAGCTCAGGCAGATTGAGAGAAGAAATGGGCATACTTCCTCCGGGCGATATCAGAAACTGTATCGCAGCGCTTGCCGATGATGAAGATTTGGTTACAAAACTTTTCCAATATCGTTTTAAAACAGGTGAGGGACTTGAGGGGCATAGTTTTGGCAACTTGTTCCTGACAGCACTCTGTTCTATTACCGGTGACATGGTTCGTGCAGTGAAAGAATCCTCCAACGTATTATCAATCAGAGGTAGAGTTCTTCCGTCAACCCTTGATGATATGAAACTTGTTGCAGAGATGGAAGACGGCAGAATAATTAAAGGTGAATCAAATATTCCTGAGGCTCACGGAAAAATTAAACGTCTCTACACCGATCCGGCTAATTGTACTCCGCTGGAAGATGTAATTACAGCTATCAGAGAAGCTGAATTAATTATTCTGGGGCCGGGAAGTTTGTATACAAGCGTAATACCTAATTTGCTGGTAGAAGAAATTGCAAAAGAAATTGCAGCCTCTCACGCAAAAAAAATATATGTATGTAATATTATGACTCAGCCGGGTGAAACTGATGATTATGCAGTATCAGACCACATTAGAGCTATAATGAAACATGCAAACAGCTCCAAGGTTATGGATGCTGTTCTGGTTAACGATTTTCTCCCTAAAAATCTTGCGGATAAATATGAAAGAGCAGGTTCTTATCCTGTTAAACTTGATTTTGAAAATGTTAATCGTCTGGGGGTCAAATTGTACTCTAAAAAATTAATTGAGGACAGCCCTGAAGGGCTCGTAAGACACAGCTCTACAAGAGTTGCAAGAGCCATATACTCCTGGTTCCGCAGACAGGCAAAAGAGGATAAATCTTTTTTTTTAACGAAAGAAAATAATAAATTTAATGAAAAACAGGAATGTAAACTGTAATGACAAAGAGAGTAACAGTAAAAACAATTCAAAAGATTAAAGACAGCGGTGAGAAATTTTCAGTTCTCACCGCCTATGACTATTCTACGGCTAAATATATTGATGAGGCCGGTGTTGATATTATATTGATAGGTGACAGTCTGGCAATGGTTGCGCTCGGATATGAGACAACTCATTATGTCGGGGTTGAGGAAATGGAAATTTTCACCGGCGCAGTTGCAAGAGGTGCCAAAAGAGCCATGGTAGTTACTGATATGCCTTTTATGAGCTACAATGTCTCCGTCGAAGATGCTTTAAAAAATACAAGCCGAATGATAAAAGCAGGCGCGTCTGCCGTAAAAATTGAGGGTGCAAACGAGCATATTTTAAAAGTCATTACGCGATGCGTACAGTCAGGAATTCCGGTAATGGGACACCTCGGGTTTACTCCGCAGCTCCTTAATACTATCGGCGGGTATAATATTCAGGGCAAATCTTTTGACACTACACTGGAGATTTTAGATTCTGCCAAAAAATTGGAAGCTGCCGGCGTATTTTCAATAGTTTTAGAATTGATGCCGGAAGAAAGCGCCAAGTTTATAGCGGATAATTTGAATGTTCCTGTTATTTCTTGCGGTGCCGGCAAATATTGTTCAGGACAGGTGCTTGTTTCAGATGATGTGTTCGGCAAGTATTCTGAATTTAAACCAAAATTTGCAAGAAAATACGGTGATATGAAAACACTGATTTTCAATTGCGCAAAACAATTTGATGAAGATGTAAAGAACGGAAAATTCCCCTCTGATGATGAGATTTTCAGTTTAAGTGAAGAAGAGTTAAAACAGTTACGATTACACGAAGGAAGTATAAAATGTTAGTTCATACAATAGAAGAAGTTAGAGAGCAGGTTAAAAATTGGAAAAAACAGGGGCTTACTGTAGGGCTTGTCCCGACAATGGGTGCACTGCACAACGGACATTTGAGTTTGATAAAAAAAAGTGTTGAAAAATGTGACAAAACCGTTGTTTCTGTGTTTGTAAACCCTATACAATTCGGACCGGCGGAAGATTTTGATAAATATCCGAGAACCATTGAAGCTGATGAAAAATTGTGTAATGATGCCGGCGTTGATATAGTGTTCGCCCCGTCACCAAAAGAAATGTACGGAGACGGACATATGCTTTCAAATGATTTTTTAACCTATGTTATTCCGCCGTTCTTCTATGTAAACCAGTTGTGCGGAAAATCCCGAGTAGGACATTTTGACGGTGTTTGTACGGTTGTGAATAAATTGTTCAATATAGTGCAGCCGGATTTTGCATTTTTTGGAGAAAAAGACAGGCAGCAGTTAATAATTCTTAAAAAAATGGTTAAAGATTTAAATATTCCTGTAACTATCATCCCGTGCCCGATTGTCAGGGAAGAAAGCGGGCTGGCATTGAGTTCAAGAAATAAATATCTTGACGAAAACTCCAAAAAAGATGCACTTGCGCTTAATAAAATTCTATTTAATATCAAATTATGTTATGATAAAGGTATCACAGATGTGAGAGCTTTGAGTGAAACGGCATATTCGTTTTTAAATGCCAACCATTCGCTTGAATATCTGGAATTCAGAGACAAAGATACTCTGGAAGAAAAAGACAGAGCAGATGCTGATACTATCGTATTCATCGCTGTCAAAGTTGGCGGTGTTCGTCTTATCGACAATATTGCCTTAGGGTAATCGGAAAGACATATAAAAAGGTACTTTTCATAGCATGGATTCAGCTTACAAATTAACAACTAATATATTGAAACTAATAAATCAAATTGCATTTATTATTCAATTAATTCTGGTTGTTTTTATGTTTCTGGTTACTGCATACTGGTTTCTCAACCTGCTTGACATCGGGCTGTTTAATTTCATGGCAGATACGGCAGATGCTATCACAGCAAGTATGCACAATATCTATGAGGAAAAAATTATAATCGGTAAAAATGAACTGGATCCGGCTCTTCTGGTTTTTGATATTCTCGGGATGGTTATTCTTGTCGGGTTCAACTTTCTCAAAGAATTTAATATTCAGAAAATGAAAGAGATAGATAGCGCTCTTGAAAAAATCAGAGTTCAGCGTGAGGCAGAATTTAACAAAAAACTTCAGGCAGAATTTGAAGCCAAAATGAAAGTGTATTCAAATTATGCCATAATTGTTACCTTTATAGCTAAAAATTTGTTTGTGGAAAACGTCTATATGAGGGCAGAACCTAATACAGGCGCAAAAGAATATGAAGAATTAGCTTTCAAAACATTATATGCCGCCGTAAAAGATATACCCAACTGCAAATTTGCCAAAAACGGCAGTCAGTTAATCTTAACATCAAACCGTTTTGACAGTATTGATAAGGTTCTGACAACAATTGATTTGGCGACTGCGCGTATAAGACAAAATTTTAAAAAAGAAAAATGGCTTATCACAAATTATATGGCTGTCGAAACTTACGACAACAAAACTACAATAAAAGAAGTTTATCCGACATTGATTAAACTTGTAAAATTAAAAGTCCCGAATGAAATTTTATGTCTAGGTAATTTTAACCTGCGTTACGGACTTTTGTCCAGAAAACTTTTCAACGCTTATTTGAACGGTTTATATGACCTTGGCGACGGTCAGGATACAAATATTTACAGTTTAGTTAAGATTGTTTAAGTACTACTTGATTTTAAAAATTTCTTTTGTTAGTATATGTGTACAACCGCAGACAATTAGCGGGGGTGGAGCATACGATAAGGCTCTTACCGGTGACAAATAAATATGCACAGCGATGGAGTAACAACTTCAATCTATGTAAAATTAGCAGGAAGCCTGTTAAATGAAAAATGCAGTTTATTCACGGAAGTCTTAAAAATGTTTCAATCTCCTTAATACACCAGCTAATCGAGGTTACACAGACGAAATATTTATAATTTATTCTAAATTATGTTTAGACGCTGATGTAAGATTTTGCGGTTCCGGAGAAAAAGGATGCAAAGTCTTTTTAGTATTCGGAAAAATCAGGTCGAGCCCGGGGAAATCCCCGAAAAGTAAAAGGGATTACTGATTCAGCTTAATCCCCGAAAGTATAAATTAAAAGGAGCAAAAATGGCAACAAAAGCATTCAAATCAGACAAAATAGATGCTCTTAAATCCAAAATCGAAAAAGCTCAAGTCGCACTGGTGGCTGATTACAAAGGTTTGTCAGTTGAAGAAATCACTAAACTTAGACGCAGCCTCCAACAAGACGGCGGTGACTTTATGGTAATTAAAAATACTCTTGCAAAAATAGCTGTAAAAGGCACACCGTTTGAAGTGTTGACTGAAACTTTCAAAGGCCCGATGGCTTTGGCTTTCGGTTTTGAAGATCAGGTTAGCCCTGCAAAAGCATTGTCTAAATTTATCAAAGAAACTAAAAAAGGCGAAATTATCGCAGCAGCTTTGGACGGCAATTTGTTATCAGCTCAGGAAGCAAACGCATTGGCATCTCTTCCGTCAAAAGAAGAGCTTTATGCAAAAATGCTCGGCTGTATCAATTCACCTGCTACAGGTATTGTCGGCTCTATCAATGCAGTTATGGCACAGCTTACCCGTGCTATGGCAGCTGTCAGAGACCAAAAAGCAGCGTAGCCTGAATTACACGGACTTTATGTTCTGTAATCTAACAATTTAAAAATGTAGAAACTAAAAAAACAAAAATAAAGGAGAAAAACAATGAGTGTAGAATCAATTTTAGAATCAATTGAAAAATTAACATTATTAGAAGCTTCTGAATTAGTAAAAGCTATGGAAGAAAAATTTGGTGTATCAGCAGCAGCTCCTGTAGCTGTTGCAGCAGTTGCAGCTCCTGCAGCAGGTGCTGACGCAGCAGCTGACGAAGCTACTGAAGTTAGCGTAATCCTTGCTAATGCAGGTGCTAACAAAATCGCTGTATTGAAAGAAGTTCGTGCTATCACTGGTCTTGGCTTGAAAGAAGCTAAAGATTTAGTTGACGCAGCTCCGAAACCAGTTAAAGAAGGCATCAAGAAAGAAGATGCTGAAGCTATCAAAAAACAACTTGAAGCTGCTGGCGCAACTGTAGAAATCAAGTAATTGATTTTTGTTAATTTTATAAAACAAGCTCTGATTCATTGTCGGGGCTTGTTTTTTTGTGGATGGAATGCTAAAATTTCATTAAGAAGAGTTTGGAATTATGAAAAAAATATATTCTTTAATTTTATTTTTAACAATAATCTGCGCAGGTACTGCGATTGGAATGGAGGCAGACCGTTTTGTGGAGAATTTTATGACCTGTACACCGTATACGGAGCGTAACAGCAGTCAAATGTTCGGGATGCAGGTTGATTCTGCGCTGGAAGTGCTTGGATTCCGAGGCGGGTTGTGCGGATTCAGGAGCACAATCAACACTCCGTCCGGCAGTGCAAAAATTGAGTGCAATTTTACTGAAGAGCAGATTATGGAACTTATTTCAGCAATGGAGAATAATCGTTCGGAAATAGAAACATTTGCTCAGCAGGGGCTGGATTCTAATCCAAATATTGATAGTAATCCTGCTGTAGTTATTTTCAACAAATATTTTACGGACAGCTCTGTTTGTTCCGTTACAAATTAAAATATTTAGTAGACAATTCTCAAAAGCAGTGCTATAATTCAGGTAAATTTAGTGTTTATTAATTAGGAGTTATATGTTTAACCGGATTGTAGTTCTTAGTGTTGTTATATTTACCTGTTGTGTCGGATTAGTTGCAGAAGCGTGCAATGTGCCTCAATTCCATTGTGAGGGATTTGATAACGCATACATATATTCTCCTGAACAGGATGCGGAAGAAAGCTGTAAATGGCTGAACGGTACTGAGGATTACAATGTGTGCCTGAATGAATACAACAAAATGTTCAGGGCTTACGAAAACGGTGAATGTACTCCGATTTTAAGTGAAAAACATACCTCAGAAGATGGTGAAACTGTTTGTAAAGTCTATTATTTCGGCGACAGAGTTCTTCAGCGAATAAATTGTAAAGGGCCAGATGCCGGAGTATGGGAAGAAAAAGTTAAAGAAAAATTTGATATCTAGCGGGCTTTGAGTGCCATCACACAAATATTTAGAATTTATTACAGACAAAGTTTTTGATATTCGCAGAATTTGCAGGCGTTTGATTTCTGCGGAAAGTTTGTTGTATTTATTTTGGCTAAAATCTCGCTGAGCCTTTTTTCATATTCAATTTCTGTATCTTTAGAAAATTCTATGATTTTATTTTCATTATTTTTCAAATCAATATAGACAAATTTTAAGCAGTGAGTATTCAGGATTTTGGCGGCGCAGTAGAGATAAATCATTGTTTGAAAATCGAATTCAGGATTTTGTGGAATAGCACCGGTTTTGTAGTCAAGAATATAGTAAAAGTTTTCATCTTTCATCAAGGCATCAAGCCTGCCGCCAACCCAGCAATCTTTTATTTTTGCGGAAATGGTGTATTCGGAATTGACGTATTGTTTGTTAAAAAATTCATTTGTTTTCAATTTTTGCCAGACGATAGACTCTTCATTAGAGAGAGCTTTTTCAAGTTTTGTTATGTCGGCACCTTTGAGGTAATAGTTTGCTAGTGCGTGAATTTTTTTGCCGCGTTCAAAATTAGAAGCCTTTTGAGGCATTGAGATTTTTTTTATGTATTTGTATTCAAATTTTTTCGGGCAATCTGCAAATGTTTTTACCATATAAGGTGAAAAATCACTCATTGTGCACCTCTTTCAATATTTCACAGAAGATAAGATTTGGTTCTTGCTGTACAATTTTTTCGAATGATTTTGACTTAGTGCTGACCGTAAAGAAGAGTTTTCTTTTTGCGCGGGTTATTGCGACGTACAAAAGTCTCAGGTTTTCGGAGAGAAGCTCCTGCTTGAGGTCAAATTCTGTTTTGGCTTTGTAATTCGGGTTGAGTCGTCTTATATTTTCCATAAAATCTGAGGATTTCAGTTTTATTTGGCTGAAGTCAAGAGTCAGATTTTTTTCGGTCATTTCAGGGATAAAAACGTAATCAAATTCATCCCCTTTGGATTTGTGGAGTGTCATAATCTGGACTTTACCCTCCAAAAATTCGCGGTTTGATTCATCTTCTTCGGAGAAAAACTTAAATCCGCTCAAAGACGGCTTTTTCGATAATTCGCCGAGTCTTTCCGCTATGTAATTAAGATTTTTATTTGTTGTGCTTATTCTTTTGATTAATGTTGAAATTAAGTATACGTTGGATTTTTCTATTTCGCTTTTGAAATAGTACCGACCGATTTTTATGGCGAGTTCCTCCGGTGTGAGGGAGGAAAATGACAGCCAGTATGTTAAATCCCAGTAGAATTGTTCAAGGTATTGATTGTTTAGATTGTCACAATTCATTTGAACAAACGGGGTTTCAAGTTTACGGATTTCTGACCCCATTCTCTGTTTGTAAAAACCGAGTTCTGCAAGAATTTCGTAATTATCCGCAATTACATTATTATCAAACGGAGTCAGTATCATTTGCAAAACTGCAAAGATGCCTTTAAAGATGGATTTTTGTTCAAGACATTCACTTCTGGTAATGCTTTTTAAGCCGCTGTCGTTTACAAAATTCTGCCATTGCGCGACCTGATAGTTGTTTCTGAGAAGTATTCCGACAGTTGCTTTAGGTTCTTTTTCAAAAGTGTTTTTTATAACTTTCAGGATATAATTTCTTTCTTCAAAGTAATTTTCAAAAATTTTAGCGCTTACAGCATTTTTCTGAACCGGATTTTTCCCCTCAACCGGATGCATAAAAATTTTGAAGAAAGCTTTTTGGGTTTCCGGATTTGTTTCTGCCCAGTTTACAAGTGTGTTTGCAAGTTTCCAGACCTCTTCAGTGCAGCGTTGTGAGCAATCCATGCTGACGCTGTTGCTTTCTGTGATAAATTTTCTGAATCCCTCTACATCCGCATTAGAAAATGTTGTTGTGATTGCCTGATTTATGTCTCCGCAGCGGATTAAATTTTTGTGTTTCGCACTCAAAAGATTAATCAGACGCTGCTGGATTGAGGAGGAATCCTGCGCCTCATCTTCTATAATATAATGACAGATTTCCTGATAGTGTTTCAGAATATCTTCATTTTCTTCAAGTAGTTTGACAGAGGAAATCAACATGTCATCATAGTCGATAAGGTTTCCTTCTCCCATAATTCTTTGATATTCATTAAAAAATTCAAAGAACTTTTTAACCTTGACATCCGTAATATTTTCAGGCGGAATTCCTTGCGAGATTTTAAATACAGAAACAGCTCTATCAAATTCTTCAGTCTCAGTTTTTTTGAGTTTCAATTTGGTGGAAATTTCTCGAACTATTCTTGTGCGTTGAGAGTCATCGCAAATTTCGAAATCAGAAGAGAGTCCGAGCCGCTCAAAATTTCCGTTCTCTTTCAAAATTCTGAGCGCAAGCCCGTGAATTGTGCTGATATTCGGCAGCTGTGAAGAATTTTGCCTTATGTTTTTTATTCTTTCCCTGAAATTTCTTGCCGCAGATTCCATATATGTCATTACAAAAATATTTTCCGGATTAACGCCGTTATCAAGCAGTTTTACGATTAGGGCAAGCAGGATAGTTGTTTTGCCAGCCCCGGGAACTGCGGAGATTGCCATTCTGCCGGAGTTGTATTCCAATACAGGCTTCTGGTCGTCTCTCGGAATTATCCGGAAAGCTTTTGTCTCTGTTTTTTCCTCCGGAATATTTTCTTCCGCTATATAGTTCTCAATTCCGCCGAGGTTTTCCACTCCGTTGCCGTCAAAGAGACTTGAGAATGTATAAATGTGTTCATCCGCGCAAAGGGTTAGTTTCCTTAAAATTCTTGCTGTTTTGTCTTTCCCGAGTTCTAAATTATCATCTATGGTAAATTCATCTTTGTGCCAGTCTTTTTGAAATACCCACGCGTTATACAATGGGCCTGTGTCGCTTTTTATCCATTCTGAACTCGAGGTATCGAGCCAGAACTGGTATTTTGTACGGATTTGGTTGTCAATAATTTTTTGCGGTGTTCCTATAACTAAATCTCTGTCAGAAAGTTCAAGTGTGGAATATGGATTTTCTGAGATTATGGAATTTTCTATCTGGGTTAGAATTTCCTGTTTTCTATCTATAAATTTGTCTTTATAAATGTTTTCAAAATCCTGCAGCTGTTTTATGAAAAAGTTGAATTTTTTCAAATCTTCCGGCGCAATAAACGTGAAGTCGCAAAGTTCCGTGAAGATTTCGTAAACCTGTTCAGATAATTTAAGATTGTCTGTCTCAAGTTTGTTTTTGAGCTTTAGCAGTTTTGAGTATTTTTCATTGTGCTCTTCCCGTGCAAATTTGTATTCTATTAATGTTTTATTCTCAGAAAAATTCTCAAGAATATCTTTCAGGTATTTGACAGGAATCCCGAGAAAGTCTGATAGTATAACCCTTAAATCAAATTCAGTCAGGTCATTTTTAAATTCAGATGTGAGTTTTAAAATGTTTAATGACGCGAGTACAAGTTTGTTCTGTATAAGTTTTTCATTACCGGAAAGGTAGACAATATTCAAATTATTAAGGCTTTCAGACAGGGTGAATTTCAGCATATCATCCACAACAGGAGTGATTATTGAAATTTCTGACGGAAGTACGTTTTTGCAGAGGAGTTCTTTGATTTTTTTCGCAGTCAAATCTATCATTTCAGCGCGTTTTGATGGTGATGATACTGAAAAATGTTTCAGATGTGTTTTGGTATCTTCTTTTACATTTGTGAATAAAATTTCTGCGTCATCTTTTAGATTTGAATCCTCAGGAATTTTTTGAACCTGTTCTTTGAATAAATCTTCAAACCCGAATACAGAGGATTTGTCTGCACTTAAATATCCGGCACGGCTTGAACCTTTTGTGTCAAATGCTATGAAAACATCTTTCAATTGAGGAGCAATTGCTCTTACAAAATCCATTGCAGCCGGCGTTAGTTCGTCCGCATCATCTATAAACAGATACTCAATATTCTTGAAGTAATCTGTGTTTTTATAAATGTATTTGAAAACAAGGGTCTGCCTTAAATAGTCAAAATCTCTCATCTCCAGAGTTGTGGATAAGAATTTTTTCAAGGCTGACTTTGCATCTTCAGCAAAACTTTCTTTCAAAATCCCTGCGCGGTAGTCAATTTCTTCATCACTCAAATTGTTCTGGACTATCAGTGAATATCTTCTAAAAAGCTGGTGCAGGAGAGATTTTTTTGAGTTGTAACCTTTGAACTTGATATCTTTTAGAATATCTTTCATTATAAATTGCGAAACCTCAAGACCTGCGAGGTTTGGCAAAACTTCCGGGTTATTAAACGGGTTTACATTTTCCAGCACTGCCCAGTTGTCAATCACTGAATTATATACAAGCGAGAAAAATGAATGTATCTCCAATTTTTCGTGTGCTTTAATTTTTAGCAACTTATGAACCCGTTGTGTAAAGTTTTCTTTCAAAGAAGAATTTTGAACGAGCACAAGAATTTTTGAAGAATCTACATTTTCATTCAAAAGTTTTGCATAATTTTCAACAAGCAAATCAGTCTTTTTCGATGATATAGAGCCGTTTATCAGCAAAAGTTTCCCGCTCCTTTTCCTTATAGATTATCTTAACATAAAAATTTTCTGTATTATTCAAAATCTAATCTAAATAAACTATTGCATTTTTCTGAAATTTAATATACTATTCAGATATCAAATAAAGGTTAATGTACTATTTAGACAAATTTGCAGGAGGTTAAGATGCAAGAATTACAAGAACAAATTGGTTTTTCAGCTGGTCAAATCTATGATTATTTGAACAATAACGGAGAAACAACTTTCTCTAAAATTAAAAAAGAATTAGATTTGAAAGGCAATTTTGCTGATTTAGGTCTCGGCTGGTTAGCAAGAGAAGACAAAGTAGCTATTTCTAAAAAAGGTTCTTCTGTTAACGTAAGACTTAAATAGTTGTTTGTAAGACAAATTTAAAAAAAGCACTTCCGATATCAGGAAGTGCTTTTTTAAATCATTTGTACCAGGGACTAAAATTGTTAATTCGTGAAAGTACAGACTGGTAGTTCCCCTCAAAACATATACATCTGTCATCAATGTACAAAAAAGCAGGCTCTTTGTGGTCAGTTATGCCTGTAATATACCTGTCAAGCCGATTTTCTTTGAGCCAATTTTTAACTAAGAAAGCCTGACGAGCAGAAAATATTTTTAACTCAAAGTTTTCTGACAATTTTTCAAGAAATTCTTTCGCACCGTTTTTTATCGAGGGTATGTATTCTTCCTTGTAATCCCCGTTGTAATTATTCAGAACCCCGTCCAAATCAATTAATATAATTTTCTTTTTATTAGTATTATTATTCATAAACACATATTATTATACGTTTATACGTATAATAATATGTGGGAATTACTCCTGTCAAGTATTAAAATATTTAATACTATGATTACCGATTTGGAGCAATTAAAAAAGAATCTAGGTCTTAAAATACATATAGAGCGTCAAAAGAGTAAAATAACTCAGGAAGAATTAGCCGAATGGGCAGACGTCAGTGTTGCGACTCTTAGCAATGTCGAACGGGGTCTTGTTCTGCCGACTCTTGAAAGTGCTGCAAAGATTGCAAACGCACTGCAGTTGTCTCTGCCGGAACTGTTTACTTTTAATTTTTAATTTCTTTAAATATTGCAAAAAAAAAGAGCTTTCTTTTTGGAAAAAGCTCCCGGAATTTTTTACAATTCCTCGTGTAAAAGGTTAGTAGGTAGAAAGTAGAAGGTATTAGTAAGTAATATGTGTAAGTCTGTTTTGTATATCGTTCTTATATATCTATAAAGTAAAATTTATATAAAAAATTGCGGATTTACTCATTTTCTGTAACAAATATTTACATTGTTATTTCGCGCGGTTTATAATATAATTTTAAAGTCGACCAGAAAGGAAAACTATGAAAGTAGCGATATATCCGGGGAGTTTTGACCCGATAACAAAAGGACACCTTGATATACTAAAGACAGGCGCAGGTATATTTGATAAAGTAATCATTGCTGTGGCTAGAAACTCCGAAAAACACGGGTTTTTAACTATAGAAGAACGTGTTAAATTGATTAAAGAAAGTGTAACAGACCTGAATAACGTAGAAGTTGACTGTTTTGACGGATTGACCGTAAATTACGCAAAAAAATGCGGTGCGCAGGTGCTTATCCGCGGTTTGAGGGCGGTTTCTGATTTTGAATACGAGTTGCAGCTTTCTCAGGCTAATAGTGCGCTGGATTCAGATATAAAGACAGTATTTTTGACTACAAAACCTAAATACAACTTTATCTCTTCAAGTACAATACGAGAAATACTTTTGAACGGTGGAGATATCTCAAAATTTGTCCCTGAGCCGGTTTTTGAATATTTAACCAATCGTTAAGATATTTAAGCCCAGTGAAATTAATTATTTGACAATTATTTCAGGCTTATGTAGAATGTAAGTATTAAGAAAGGTATATGTGTGACAGACATGCAACAAAACGGAGTATACGATTTACTGAAATTATTGGAAATATCACTGGATGAGGGCTTCCCGCTTATCCCGAGAAGATATACAATTGTAAAAACAAAAGAAATTGAAACATTAATAGACAGAATATATGCGGCATTACCTGTGGAAGTTCAGGAAGCACGTGCTTTTTTGAGACGCAGAGAAGAACTTCAGCTTGAAGCCCAGCAAAAAGCTGAAAGAATTATAAATGATGCACAGATGGAAGCAGATAGAAAACTCAGCGAGGCTGACTTTATCAAAGCTCTGGAAAAAGAAGGCATCAGAATAAGAACTCAAGTTCAGGAAGAATGCGAAGAAATCAAACGTAAAGCAATGGAAGAGGCTGATAATATCCGCGTTCAGGCTACAGAAGATGCTATGAAAACCAGAGAGGGTGCAGAATTGTACGCAGAACAGGTTCTCACTAATCTGGAACGCGACTTGACTCAATTACAGCAAGTAGTTAAAAACGGTCAGGTCTATATGGAAAAACTCAGAGCAGACAATTATGGCTCTTATGATTATTCATCGCCATACAGCACACGTGATTCTGCTGTGAAAATGACAGATTATAAAATAAATTAATTATTAATAAAATCAATTTATCTAAAAGAGTATTCGATATCCCGATTACTCTTTTTTTATGCATGTTTTATGCTTATTGTTTGTTAACAATTTGTTTGCATTTTATTTTTTTTGTTTTATGATGTTTACATAAGCCGAAAAAATAGAATGTGATATCTCTCACATTCTATTTTAAAAAGGAGAAAAGTAATAACTAAATAAGGAATAAAACAATGGGTATCAAAGGAAAAAATGACAGAATGGTAGTTCTTGCTTGTGAAGATTGCAAAGAAAGAAACTACACAACAGTAAAAAATAAGAAAAATACAAAAGACAGACTTGAGTTGAGCAAATACTGCCCGACTTGCAAAAAACATACCAACCACAAAGAAACTAAGTAGGCGGCTTCTCGGCAGGGTGCAGCAAAGCCCCTCCATACGTTGTTCCTATTGAGCAGCGCAAATTTGATAAAATTTGCATAACGAAAATAAGGAGCAGGTAAGCCGAATAACCCGCAAGGTCAAATTACCGTGAATTTCACGGTTTAAGCGTCCTTAGTTCAGTTGGTAGAACGTCGGTCTCCAAAACCGGATGTCGAGGGTTCGAGTCCTTCAGGGCGCGATTTATAAAAATAAAATAAGGATTTTTACTATGATAGGCTCAGAAAATGCTACTCCGGCATGGATGGCACAAACAATGAATTCAATACAAACCTACTTCCGCGGCGTAAAAGCCGAATGGGGAAAGATTAACTGGCCTGAAAGACGTCAGGTAGTTACAGAAACAATTTTTGTTATAGCAATTGTTTTTGTATTTACCGTTGCAGTTTATTTAATGGATATAATTTTTAAAGGGTTACTCAGCTTAATTAAGTAACTAACAAAGAATAAGGTGGCTTATGACTAAAAAAGAAAAATCAATGGAAGAACAATTGAACGAAGATTTGCAGGCAGAAAAAGAAGAGGCAGAAGCACAGGCTCAGGCTGAAGCAGAAGCTAAAAAAGCCAAGAAAAATCAAAAACGCTGGTACATCGTTCATACATATTCAGGACACGAAAACAAGGTTAAAGTAAACCTTGAAAAACGTATTGAATATATGAACATGGGCGAAAAAATCTTCAGAGTAGAAGTTCCTCAAAAAACAGTTACCCAGGTAAAATCAGGCAAGAAACAAGAAAGAGAAGAAAAAATCTTCCCAGGATATGTTCTTGTAGAAATGATTATGGACGAGGACAGCTGGTATGTTGTAAGACACACAGCAGGGGTTACAAAATTCGTAGGGTCAGCAAAAAGACCTATACCTGCTAAAGACAGTGAAATCAAAAAGATTATCAACCGCTCTACATCAACAACTCAGAAAATTGAGCTTGATGTTAAAGCAGGCGACAAAGTCAGAATTATCTCAGGACCGTTCGCAGACTTTATCGCTGATATTATTGAAGTTTATCCTGATAAATATAAACTTCGTGCAAATGTATCAATCTTCGGTCGTGAAACACCGGTTGAACTTGAATACAAACAAATCAACAAATTATAATAACTCTGGCAGCCTTGCAGCGTGAGCACAAGGTTGTCTGCAAAATTGTAATAAACAGTACAAAAAACGTGGAAGGGACGCCCCCGCTATAACCACAAAAGGAGAAAAAAATGGCAAAGAAAGTAGTAGGAAAAATTAAGCTTCAAATTGAAGCCGGCAAAGCAAATCCGTCACCACCGGTTGGTCCTGCTCTGGGTCAGCATGGTGTTAACATCATGGATTTCTGTAAGCAATTCAATGCTAAAACCGAATCACAAGCAGGATATATTATCCCGGTTGTTATTGATGTTTACGAAGACAGAAGTTTCACATTCGTAACAAAATCACCACCAGCTCCTGTTTTGATTAAAAAAGCTTTGAATCTCTCAAAAGGTTCTGCAGCTCCTAACAAAGATAAAGTTGCTGAAATCACAAGAGAACAGCTTGAAGAAATCGCTAAAATTAAAATGAATGACTTGAACGCAACAACTATGGAAGCTGCAGTGAATATGATTAAAGGTTCTTGCAGAGCTATGGGTGTTACTGTTAAAGAATAATGTATGGAAGGGGTAAACCCGTTATTACCATGAAAGGAAAAATTAAAAATGGCAAAATTAACTAAAAAACAAAGAAAAATGCAGGAAATGCTGGAAGGTTTTGAACAACCGTCTACAGCAGTAAATGCAGTTAAAAAATTACAGGAAATTTCAAAAGAAGTTTCTAAATTCAACGAAACAGTTGAATGCCACATGAGATTAGGTATTGACGTTCGTCAAGCTGACCAGCAAATCAGATCTACAGTAGTATTACCTGCAGGTCTTGGTAAAGAAGTCAGAGTTTGCGTTATCGCAAAAGGTGCAAAAGTTACTGAAGCTAAAGATGCAGGTGCTGATTTCTACGGTACAGAAGAAATTATCGACAAGATTTCAGGCGGCTGGTTTGAATTTGATACATTAATCGCAACACCTGACTGTATGGGTATGTTAGGTAAACTCGGTCGTGTTTTAGGTCCTAAAGGCTTGATGCCTAACCCTAAAACCGGTACAGTTACTCTTGATATAGCTAAAGCTGTAAAAGATGCTAAAGCTGGTAAAGTTGAATTCCGTGCTGATAAACAGGGTATGATTCACTGCCCTATCGGTAAAGTTCAATTCACAGAAGAAGATTTGCTTAAAAACTTTGCAACTCTTGCAGATGCAATTTTGAGAGCTAAACCTTCATCAGCAAAAGGTACATTCGTTAGATCAGTATACCTTGCAACAACTATGGGGCCTGGTATCAAATTAGATCCTAAAAACCTTGCAGCTGAAGTGAAAGAAGTAATTGCGTAGGCTATATAAAATTAAAAGATGATGCTCTTAATTTTTAAGGGCATCATTTTTTATGTTATAATATATTTTGGAGGAGCACATGAAAAAGGGGTTATTTATCACATTTGAGGGAGCTGACGGGTGCGGAAAAACCACACAGCTCAAACTTGCAGCCGAATATTTGCAAAAGAAAGGGGAAATCGTTCTTGTTACAAGAGAGCCCGGTGCAAAAGGTTTGGGCGAAAAATTGCGCGATATTCTTTTGAATTATGATGGTGTTGTCTCAGATAGATGTGAAGCATTTCTTTTTCTTGCTGATAGAGCGCAGCATATTGATACTATTGTGACCCCGGCTGTAGAATCAGGCAAGATTGTCCTCTGTGACAGGCATATTGATAGCACGGTTGCTTATCAGGGGTATGGAAGAGGACAGGATATTGAGCAAATTAATAAGCTGAATATGCTTGCGACAGGAAATAAAAAACCTGATTTAACCATTGTTTTTGATGTTGATGTAGAAACCTCTATGGCACGTGTCGGAGCGGAAAAAGACAGAATGGAAAGCGCCGGAAGAGAATTCTTCAACCGTGTCCGTTTCGGGTATCTTGAAATAGCAAAACAAGAATCCGAAAGAGTCAGAGTTCTTGATGCTACTAAATCTATTGAAGATGTTCAAAAAGATGTCATTAAACTAATAGATTCTCTTTTTTAGGGATTTTAACAACGTCTATAACATTCAAATCTCTAAAGTGTGAGATGACTTTTATATTTTCAGGATTGTTGGTATTTTCTTTTGCCAGCATAGCCCCGATAATAGCTTCAAGTTGTGCCATAGGCATCATATTTACAGGCAAATCTTCATAGCCCCATTCGTATTTCAATGCCTGCTGTAGAAATTTGCAATCTGCCGGAGAGCGTTCTTTAAAACAGGAATTAAGGTGCATACTCTGGCGGGTCAGGTATATCTCAAACCTGTTAACCTCAACCCCCTGTTCTTCCTGCAGTGTTTTAAAAAACTCTGCTCCGCGAGTGGAGTATCTTTGTGTCCAGTTATCCTGATTGGGCATCAAAGGGTTTGTTGCAACCATCTGATACGGTTTTGAAAGTACTCTCCACTTGCCGTTGAGCATTGTTTTGTCCCACGGCAGGGATACACAGATTTTTGATTGTTTCAGTGATGAAAAATTTTCGAAAAAATGAATGACATCATTCATTTTGTACAATTTATCAATCATGATTATGCTGTTGTTATCATCCATAATAGCCAGCCCTGTATCAATGGTTGAGCCGGCTGATAGAGATAATCCTACATAATAATTCATCAGGTTTTACTCCATAAGTTTTGTCATAATCATAGGTTCGTCATCCGTTGCAAGAACCGTATGTTCAAAGTGCGCTGAGGCTTTGTTATCGGCTGTGCTGACAGTCCATTCATCAGCAGCTACTACGACTTCATCACATCCAAGGTTAAGCATCGGTTCTATTGCAATCACATATCCCTGTTTAATCAGAGTATGGTCGCCGACCCTGTAATTATAAAGGAAAGGCTCTTCATGCATAGTTCTGCCGACTCCGTGCCCGCCGTATTGTCTTACAATTCCATAGTGTTCACGGTTTGCAACGGCTTCAATCGCGCCTGATATGTCATCCAGAACATTACCGGCGCGCATTTGTGCAATCCCTGCATAAAGTGCTTCTTCAGTAACTTTCATAAGTTTTTGTTTTTCTTCGGAAATTTTTCCGACTGCGTAAGTCCACGCGCTGTCTCCGACAAATCCGCCGTATGTTGCTCCGACATCAATACTTATGATGTCTCCCTCTTTCAGGATTACATCGGCAGACGGAATCCCGTGTACGACCTGTTCATTTATAGAAGTGCATATAGAGCCCGGAAAACCTTGATATCCTAAAAATGTCGGTATTGCGCGGTTTTCTTTTATAACTTTAGTTGCAATGCTGTCGAGTTCCAGCGTACTTATACCTGGTTCTACAACTTCTTTCATTTTTTGGTGAACAAGGGCTACGATATGTCCTGCGTGTCGTAATCTTTTTATATCGTCTTTTGATTTTCTGTTAATCATATTTTCACCGTTAAAACTATCTGATAACTTCAAGCAATCTTTCCCATACGGTTTCTATATCACCGTTGGCATCTATGCTTTTGAGAACGCCTTTATTTTTGTAGTAATCAATAAGAGGCGCAGTTTCGTTGTTGTATGTGTCAAATCTTGCCTGAGCGACTTCTCTTGTATCGTCTTTGCGTTGAGTCAATTGAGCACCGCATTTGTCACAGGTGTTTTCTTTTTTCGGCGCTTTGAAAGCAAGGTTATAAATCTCTCCGCATACGGGGCAAGAACGACGGTTCACAATTCTTTCAACAAGAATACTTGTATCAATGTCAAAATATACTGCAATAAATTTCGTGTCAGTATTTTTATCAATTTCCGCGTTCATTTTTTCAAGTTCGTCGGCCTGTTCAACGCTTCGTGGAAAACCGTCGAGGATATAGCCGTTTTTGCAATCTTCTTGAGAGAGTCGGTTTTTGATGATTCTGGAAACTAATTCAACAGGTACAAGCTGACCTTTATCAATGTATGATTTAGCCTCTTTACCGGCTTCAGTTTCGCCTTTAATTTCAGCTCTCAAAAGTGAGCCTGTGTCTACGTGCGGAAAGTTTAAATATTCTGCAAGTCTGTTAGTTTGTGTACCTTTGCCGCAAGCTGGCGGTCCTAAAAAAATAAGTTCTTTTTTGGTCATTTGGTATCTCTCTTTCGTATTGTACGTTTATGTATCAATGTTTGTAGCATAAACCGCATTTGATTCAATGAAGTCGCGGCGCGGCTCAACTTTGTCTCCCATAAGTACATCAAATAATTGGTCGCAAAGCATTGCATCTTCTACACGTACTTTCAACAGTGTTCTTGTTGCAGGATCCATTGTAGTTTCCCAGAGCTGCTGCGGCATCATTTCGCCTAACCCTTTGAATCGTTGAATTGTCAATCCTTTTTGACCTCTGTCATCTATGATTTTTTGTAATTTTTCAAACGAATTAATTTCATACTGGTCAGTATCTGTTTCCAGTATTAACTTTTGTTCTTCTTCAATCAGAAAATCTCTGATGAGCGGATATGCTGTTTTCAATTTTTTGAATTCTGAAGATTTAACTATGTTCTGGTTGATTATTACGTGTTCTTCTTCGTTCAGATTTAACTGAATAGCATATTTTGCGTTTTCAGGGTTGTATTTTAATGATACGACGTAATTTTCTGCTTCTTGAACATTATAGTTTTTAGCGTGGTCTTGAAGATAATGATTCAGGTATTCAATATGCTCATTCATTTTTGCCTGATCTTCAAAATCCTCTGGAGTTATATTTGAACGTACAAGCCCTCTGAGCATTACTGCAGGATAGAGATTCAAAATAGGGTTGTTGTATGAATTGTAGAATGCTGACATATTTTTAATCAGTTCAAGCAATTCATCCCCTGTTTTGACTTTAGATTTTGTTTTATCAGAAAGGCTTAATGACTTGATACCGCGTTCTTTAAGCATTTTATCAAGCGCGTGTTCATCATATAAATATTCTGCTGTTTTGCCTGTTGTAATTTTGTACAAAGGCGGTTGTGCAATATAGACATAGCCGTTTTCAATCAAAGGTTTTGCATATCTGAAGAAGAACGTTAACAAAAGTGTTCTGATGTGGGCACCATCGACATCCGCATCTGTCATAATAATAATTTTGTGGTAGCGGAGTTTTTCGAGGTCAACTTCATCTTCGTTTCGGCTTATGTTGATACCAAAAGCCTGAACCATTGATTGAATTTCATTGTTGCCGTAAATTTTATCAAGTCTTGCTTTTTCAACGTTAAGAATTTTACCTCTCAAAGGCAAAATAGCCTGAAACATTCTGTTTCTGCCCTGTTTAGCAGAACCGCCTGCGGAATCACCCTCAACTATAAATATTTCGCATTTTTCAGGTTCTCTATTTGAGCAGTCAGCGAGTTTGCCGGGAAGTGTTGAAGATTCAAGAGCTGTTTTTCTTCTTGTAAGTTCTCTGGCTTTTCTGGCAGCTTCTCTGGCTCTTTGAGCTTGGAGTGTTTTTTCCAAAATTGTTTTTGCAATTTTCGGGTTAAACTCCAGCCATTCCTGAAGTTTATCTCTCACAGCATCCTGTACTGCGCCGAGAGCTTCTTGAGAACCCAATTTTTCTTTTGTTTGCCCCTCAAATTCAGGGTTAGGAATTTTGACGCTGACGATAGCTGTGAGCCCTTCTCTGACATCTTCTCCGGAGAGGTTCTGGTCAGAATCTTTCAGTATGTTATTTTTTCTTGCGTAATCGTTCAGAACACGTGTGATGGAGTTTCTGAACCCTGTGAGGTGAGTTCCGCCTGAGTGGGTGTTGATGTTGTTTGCAAATGACAGAACGCTTTCTGTATATGAATCTGTATATTGCATAGCAACTTCTACCTGCATACCGTCTACAACTTTGTCGATGTAGATTGGTTTTTCGTGCAGAACGTTTTTATTCTTATTCAAAAATTCAACGTAGCTTCCGATACCGCCCTCGTAGTGGAAAGTTTCGGTTTCGCCTGTTGCGCCGATTACGAAAATTATTTTCAAACCTTTGTTCAAAAATGCCATTTCGCGTAATCTGTTAGCGATTACATCGCAGTCAATTTCTGTTGTTTCTGTAAATATTTCAGGATCCGGCCAGAAAGTTGTTTTAGTACCTGTTTTGTCGGTTTCTCTGATTTTTTCAACGGGAGCAACCGGCTCACCTCTCATATATTCTTGTCTCCAGACGTATCCTTGACGGGAAACTTCTACGATGTATTTTTCAGAAAGTGCGTTAACAACAGATGCGCCAACGCCGTGAAGCCCGCCTGATACTTTGTATCCGCCGTCACCGAATTTACCGCCGGCGTGGAGTACTGTGTGAACAATTTCCAGAGCTGATTTGCCTGTTTCCGGTTTTATATCAACAGGGATACCACGGCCGTTATCTTCTACGGTTACGCTGTTGTCTTTGTTTACGGTTACTATAATATCAGTACAGAAACCGGCAAGAGATTCATCAATAGAGTTGTCTACGATTTCATAAATACAGTGGTGCAAACCGCGTTGTGAAGTTGAGCCGATATACATACCCGGTCTCATTCTGACGGCTTCCAGCCCCTCTAATACTCTGATATTGCTGGCATCGTAACTTTGAGTAGTTTTGGTATCAATTGCTTCAAATTCTTCTTGCGGTTGTTGAATTGATTCAATTGCTTCCATACCTTTATCGTTAATGATGTCTTGTGCGCTTTCTGTCATATATATTTTCTCCCCATGAATTCCAGTGTTTATACCTCTATTGTAGCACAAACATCCTTTTTTTCAAAATTATTTCCCTTTATTACAAAATATTGCCGCCTGTGATTAACTCGGGTGATGATTTATTTTTTCGGGCTGCCAATTTATGATTAAGCTGTGAAAATAAAGGAGTTTTTTATGTCTAAATCTATTTCAAAATCTATTTACAAAATTGCAGAAAAAGTTGATTCCAATAAAATCATAGTATTCACAAATCATTTAAAAATTGACGGCGATTTATTTATGAAAGACGGCAGGTGCGAAGAGTGCCACGAAGACATTCTTTCGTTACAAAATGCGCTTGTCTGCAGATTGAATGATTACTGTGTGTGCGAAGATGACGAATGCAAATGCAACGATTATGTCTGTTTCAAATATGATTGGCTGAATGTGGCAATTTCTGATATTGTGGCGTACAGTATTGTGTAAAATCAGGCATCGTACATACGCTGCACACCGTCGATTTTTAAGATTTTATAAATTCCGATATAATCCAGAATATTACAATTAAGAGTATTAGGAGTTCATAACCGGTTGCAAACGGTTCTTTGTATTCTTCTGCATTTATATCTAATTTTATATGTTTGCCAAGTTCAACAAGGTATTTATGTAAGGTTTTTCGTCTTATTGTCGGAATTTTAACATGTGAATCATCTCGCAGTGTAATAATTATTGCGTCATAATTTAATCTTGAGCAAGCGCCGCCAGCGAAAAATCGTGTTGAAACTTCCACGTCCGATGTATTCAAATGTATCTGTACATCCTTGATATCAGTATATTTTACATCCTGTCCGTTAAATTTTAATGAGTTTTCTCCAAAAATGGGGGCATCAATCAAATATTTTGTCAGGTTTTTGTAAACGTGACAAATTTTTTTGATTAATATCACTCCGACAAGAATAACACCTATACATAAAAATATCTGTATAGGCTGCAGCACTAATTTTCTCCTGCGACTTTTGCAAGAGCCTCAGCAACAACCGGATCCCATTTTGAGCCGGATTCTGATTTGATAATCTCTAAGGCTTTTTCTTTATCCATAGCTTTTCTGTATGGTCTGTCAGAAGTCATTGCGCTATAGGCATCAGCTGCTGCAATGATTCTTGAGCCGAACGGGATGGACTGCCCTTTGAGTCCTTCAGGTTCGCCGGAGCCGTCAAATCTTTCTTTCTGATAAGTAATATACGGTACAACTTCTGAAAGGAAGTTTATGTTCATCAAGAGGTTGACCCCGAGGTTTGCGTGTTCTTGAATTTTTTTGAAATCTTCGTCAGACAATTTGCCGTGGGTTGCAAAGATACTTTCAGGCAGCGTAATTTTGCCGATATTCTGGAGCAAGCCTGCATAGTATATCAAATCTGTTGTTTTTTCGTTCAAACCAAGCTCGCGGCATATCTTGCGTGCAAGTTCTGCTGTGTTTTTGGAGTGTGAAACTTTGTACTGACCTTTTGTGTCAACGGCTGAGGCAAGTCTTTCAACAAAGAACTGCTGGTAATCGCACAGGTCGCCGATGAGTGCAGTGAGTTCAGCTCTGGAATGCTGCAGGTCTGTGATATCTGATTCAGAATTTTCTATGAGTTTGTTAACTATATCAATTTCTTTTTGTAATGCAATTGATGTTGCAAGCAGGTTGGCTATGCTTTCTACAAGTGTCAGATATTCAGGGATGATTTCTTTTGAATTGATAATATCAATAGCTCCGATGAGGCTTGTTCCGCTGAACATAGGTATGACTGTACGGTTGCGGAGTTTCTGGGTTTCTTTTGTTTTGAAATCTTCCGGTTTGAATATAAATCTGGCACTCTTGCCGTCTGATGAACCTGCGTGGCTGAATACGTTTTCTCTAATTATGTAAATATTACAAATCTTTTCTTCAATCATTTGCGTAATGGTATATGCAATTGAATTGAATACGGCAGTTTCCTGCTGAGGGTCAAAGTTTAGTACGCAGAGTGTTTTGTCCAGTGAATATATAGAGATAAGTTCTTTCAGCTGGTTTATTAGACCGGCTTTTTTGTCATGGCTTTTTGCTCCGATTTTTTTAGCTAAATCTTCTGAAATTAAATGCTCAGAGAGAAAATCTCCAAGATTCAGCGCAAAAATTTCTTCAATCGGATCGCCGTCTATCAGGTTTTCTGATTGGCTAAATAAAGACACTCCGTTTTTGATATCATCTTTGTTCATTAAAATTAATCCTTTACTCTACATACATGACCTTCATGTATATATACGGCATGACATGGAAAAAACTTTAATGATTTTTACAAAAATTCATACTTTAGTATGGGAAAGTTCAAACTAAAGTATATGATTAATAACCTATGGCCCAGTTAAACGGGGTTGAAAAATCTTTTTTCGGGGTTACTGTGACGTCAGAATTTATAGCTTGAACTTCGATTACTTTGTCAGCTTTTTGGAGTGTATTATTCTGGGTCATTCTGGTATCAACATTGTTGAAAGATTTAAGTCTTTCCAAATTGGTTTCCAACTCTGCGTTTTCATCATTAAGAGCAATAATCTGTCTGTTAAGTGTATTGAGACGGAGTTCATGAGTCATGGAAAAATAGTAGCTTACAAAAGCCAGCACAACAAGCACGCCTAATAATCCGCATAAAGTTGTATTGACCTTTCTGATTGCCATAGCCTTAATTGAAATCTCCATCTGTTTTTGTTTCGGGAAGTACCCTTCTATTACTGGATTTTCTTCCCTTATCGGATTTTCTGCGTATCCGGATTGTTCATAAGAATATATAAGTTCTTCTTGTATTACTCTAGCTGTATTCAATTTTTTCTGTCCCCAATTGTCTTTAAAACAGGCTGCCGCTAAGCTTCATTAATACATCTTGCAATTCTTAATTTGGCACTTCTTGACGGCGGATTTTCTTTAATCTCCTTATCACTCGCTGTTATCGGTTTTTTATTAACCAGTTCCAACCTTGGTGGCGGGCATGTGCAAATCATTTGATTTTTTTCGCAATGACACCGCTGCGAGTGGTATTTGAATAAGTTTTTCACTATTCTGTCTTCCAATGAATGAAAACTTATTACACTTATTATACCACCTGTTGCCATCAAATCCAACACATCATTCAATGTATTTTTTACATTTGTTAACTCATGGTTAACTTCAATTCTTATCGCCTGAAACACACGTGTTGCGGGGTGAATGCTGCTTTTTATCTTCGGGGTGCAATTTTTTATCAAATCGGCTAATTCGGTTGTAGTTTCTATCTTTTTAAGCTTTCTTTGTTCCACTATTTTTTTTGCAATTCTTTTGGAAAATCTTTCTTCTCCGTATTCGGAAAAAATTCTGACCAAATCGTCTTCTCTGTAAGTGTTTACGACATCGTACGCCGTAAATTCTGCATCTGTGTCAAAACGCATATCAAGCGGGGCTTCTTTTGAAAACGAAAAACCTCTTTCTGCCTTGTCAAACTGGTGATATGAGGCGCCGAGGTCAAACAGTACTCCGCCTGTAATTTTACTTATCCCGAGTTCTTGTAACACTTTTTTAATATTTGTGTATGAGGATTTTACAATTGTTAAGTTTTTGTAATCTTTAAGCCTTTCTGACGCAGCCAGAATAGCTTCGTTATCGATGTCAAAGGCAATCAGTCTGCCGTTGGGCTGAATTCTCTGCAGAATAAGTTCGCTGTGCCCTCCGCCTCCAAGGGTACAATCCACATAAACAAGACCGTCTTTGCATTCCAGCGCATCGACAGCCTCATTTTTCATTACTGTATAGTGCTTAAATTCCATAAGCAAATTTTATCATAAAACTTAGTATTTTATAAATCCGTCCGCGCCGGATTTGTCATAAATCTCAATAAATTTTTTGTATGTATAAACTTCCGTGTTTTCGCTTCTTCTGGTATCAAGAATCACGATTTTGCCGCCGGCAGCACGCTTATCCAGAGTTGATATAAAGTTAATCATATCTGTGATATAGTTTTTGTCCGCAAGTTCGTCAAAAGTGATACTCTTCATAAATCTGAAGTCATTCGCATCAAATTTTCTTGTTGATTCCATAAAAATACTCCTGTTTAAATACACAACATGTATGCCAGTTGTTACGGCAATACTTCGCAGAAACTTTAATATTTGCACTCTATTGTTACAAAACTGTTACAATAAAAGCCGCAAAAGTATGCAAAAAAAATTCTTCGCATTCGCTTAACATAGCGAGTGGTGCGAAGAATCTTTTTGTTTTTTTATATAATTCAAAATTAAACAGGCTGTTTAATTGCGCTTTCAATACGTCTAAGGGATTTTTCTTTGCCGAGGATTGCAAGAATTGCAGTCATATCAGCCCCGCAGGTTCTGCCGGTAACTGCTGCTCTAACTGCCCACATTGTGACTTTCGGCTTGATACCCAGTTCTTTAAACTGAGCACGGAATGCTTCAAGTTTTTCGTGGAGAGTTTCTTCGTCAAAGCTCCAGTCTTTTGACTGTTTTACAAATTCTTTCAGAACATTTTGTGCGACTTCCGTATCAAGAATTTCTGCTTGAACTTTCGGTTCAACTTCTACATCTTCCCCGAAGAAATACGGTACTGCATCTGTTATATCAGAAAGCAATGTCAACGGCTCGCGAGTGATTTCAACCATTCTTGTGTATTGTGCATCTGTGAGTTCATTCAGATTGTATTTTGTAAGATAAGGTTTCAATCTTTCTTTCAATTCTTCAATCGGGAGCATTTTGATGTAGTGGCTGTTCATCCAGTTCAATTTGTCATATTCAAAGATTGAATTTGATGAAGAAACATCGTTGATTCTGAAGTCTTGAGCGATTTCATCAACGGTTTTAATTTCTTTGCCGTCGGACGGAGACCAGCCCAGAAGTGCTACAAAGTTAATCAAAGCATCTGTGAGGTATCCTTTTTCTACAAATTCTGATACTGCTGTTGCCCCGTGGCGTTTAGAAAGTTTGCTTCTGTCCGGTGCTAGAATCATACCGAGGTGTCCGAATCTTGGAACTTCTGCGCCGAGAGCTTCAAATATCAAAATTTGTTTGAAAGTATTGGAAATATGGTCCTCCCCTCTGATTACATGAGAAATTTTCATCAGCATATCATCAATTACAACTGCAAAGTTGTAAGTCGGGGTGCCGTTTGATTTCATTATTACAAAATCGCCCAGAAGAGCTGTGTCCATGTGTAATTCGCCTTTTACAAGGTCGTCAAATTTTAATATTGTTGAATCGTGGAAAGCTTTTTGGGCTTTTGCAATATTAAATCTGATAGCAGGTTTTCTGCCCTCTGCGCGTAATTTTTCCTTTTCCGCTTCTGTTAGGTTTTCACATTTTTTAGAATAAACATAAGGCTTTTTATTCTGGGTTGCGAGTTCTTTTTCAGCCTCGAGTTCTTCCGGTGTGCAGAAGCACTCGTATGCAAAGCCTTTGTCTAAAAGCATTTGTGCATATTTAGGGTAGATGTCGAATCTTTGAGACTGTGTGTATGGGCCGTAAGGTCCGCCGACGTCTGGCCCCTCATCCCAGTTGAGCCCGAGAGCTTTCAGGCTGTCAAAGATGTTATCAATATATTCCTGGCTTGTGCGTTCTGCGTCAGTATCTTCAATTCTTAAAACAAATTTGCCGTTATTTTTCTTTGCAAATAAATAGTTGAACAGAGCTGTTCTTGCTGTTCCAACGTGTAAATTACCGCTTGGTGACGGTGCTATTCTGACTCTAACTTCTGACATTTTAATAATCCTTCTTTCTTATTTATAAATCAGCATTATTAAAATATCACGCACATATTTTTATTTCAAGTTTAAAGATAGAACCTCAGCCGGTATATAACTACTTATACAATATTTTTATTAATTTAATCCAAATTAAGGAGTTGCCAAAGGTACTTTTGCGTTTAAAATATTAATGTATGAGAAGAGTTTTGCTAGGTATATTTTTAATGGTATTTGCTGTTCTTCCCTGTTATTCGTATCAGGAAGATATTTTGCAGAATATTTTTATAACCGATGTTCCAGAGCCTGCCGAAACTCCTAAAACAGCGGACGAAATACAAACCCTGCGCGGTTATGCAGAATATATCGACGGAGAGGAAGAGCTTTACCTGACGGATGATGACGGAAAATTTGTCCTGAACCTGAAAGAACCTCAGAAAATCGAGTCTGAAAGCCTGCTGGATAAATCACAGCCGGTAGTTCCTGACAGGAGTCTTGCTGCTTATTCCAAATTCGCTTCGGAAGAATACAGGGTAACTGATTTTAATAATAAGAATACTGAAAAAATCGGAAATTTCTCTTTCGGAACAAGATACAGTTCAAGTATTTCTACTACCCAGCTGGAAAGGGAAACAGCTCTGTTCACGAGGTATGAGTATAAAAATTTTGCCCTGAATACTTCTTATAAAAAAACTCTCGGTACAACAGGCGGAATTTATTATGACAATGTTTATCTTACACCTGAGTATAAGCTGAATAATTTCTTCACCCTGAAAGACGAAATGTCTTATGACCCGATTAGAAACCGGCGTAAAAATTCATTTGTTCTTTCGGTCAATCCTTTTGGGAATACGGATTATGACAGGATGAACCTTGAAGTTAAGGCAGGCAATACTTATGACCAGTATAATTCTCTGGTCAGAACCCAATTTGAATTTAATACTAAATTCAAATTTTAAAATTGTAAAACTTTGCAAAGTTAATTGTATATAGTCTTAAATTAGTTTATAATCTTTATTATAAAAGAGGTATAAAAGTGTCAGAAACTGAAAATAATACAGAGCAGGGAGAAATTTCCGCTCAGGAAAATCCAAAACATAAAAAAGCTAACAGAAAAACTAAGTTTTATTATTCTTTTCTGACGCTGGTATTACTTTTGTGTATTGTTCAGATAGGTTTTGGTACTGTTCTTAATATTTCCAAGACAATTTCAAATACATCAAAAATTAAAACAATGGAACATATTCTGGATAATGCTGAGGCTTATAACGGACATTTGAAAAAAGAAATAAAACTTTTCTCAACAGACAAAACACTTGAGGGTATTGCAAGAAATAATCTTAAAATGGCGGGCGAAGACGAAGTTCTTGTTATTATTAATGAAAATAAAGATGAGACATCTGACGGAAAAACTTCAAAAGGCAGGTTCTCAAAGTCCAATAATGCGGGAGTTCCATCTACGGAAACAGGTATATAAAATACGGAGCGGATATGTCTGATAACAGTGTATTAGAATATATAAAACAGTCTTTCGAATTGAAAAGCAAAGGGCTTTACAAGCAGGCAATAGAAATGCTTTATAAAGCTCTGGAAATTGAAAATGACAATAAAGAACTGCTGTTTCAGCTTGGGGAATTGTATTTTTTATTGAATAATTATCCGCGTGCTCTTCAATATATTGAAAAAATTCTCTCTGTTTCTCCTGAGCATATAGAATCTTTGAAACTTGTTCAAAAAATCTATGAGCGGGAAAATAAACTTGAAGAGTCAAAATCTGCTGCCGAAAAAATTTATACTATCAAACCTGACAGCAAAAGTTTGTCTGAATTAATCTCAATTCTCGGCAAAATGAATTTGATAAAGGATATAGAAAAGTATATTTCTGATACCGGAGCTGACGACAGTGTAAAACTTGCAGCTGCAAAAGCTTATTTTGAAAACTCTTATTATGAGAAAGCTGAAAAAATTCTTGAAACTATCTCAGACAAAGATAATGAAGAGGCTCGTATTCTCAGAGGAAAAATTTATTTTAATGAAAATAATTTTCAACAGGCGAAAGAAATTTTTGACTCGTTCGACAATTATACTCAAAATCCGGAAGTCCTTAATTACAAGGGACTGTTTGCAGTGGAGGAAATGAAATTCACAGATGCAATAAAATATTTTTCTAAAGCTGTCAGCTTAAACGGGCAAAATGACAGATATCTGTTTAATCTGGCAAACGCATATTTCTATAACGGCTGGTTTGAAGAGTCTGCAAATACTTATCTCAAAGCCATCTGTCTTAATCCGGAAAACGTTGATTACAGATATGCATTAGCATATTTGTATTATGAAGAAAAAGCATTTGACAAAGCGAGAAAAGAAGTTGATGTTATTCTTGAGAAAAACAAAACTTATTCTCAAGCTGTTGTGCTTGATTCGCTGTTAAAAATGGAGAAGAAGGATTTGCTCGGTGCACAGGTTCAACTTGAAGAAAATCTGAAACGCAATCCGGAGGATAAGTTCACAAAAACTTCTCTTGCAAAAGTTTATCAGGCTCTTGGTTTGTATGAAAAAGCTAAAAACATAATGTCATCTTTAATAAATTCAGAACCTGAAAATTTAAGTTTTCTCGGCGAGATGTGTGAAATTTGTATCGGTTGTAAGGATTATCAGACTGCTTTGGATTATGCAGAAAAAATGAAAGCCGCGAATGAAAATTATATTGACGCCTATATATTAGGTGCAAAAGCCGCTTACGAAATGAAAAATCTTGATATGGCAAAAGAATATGCGCAGGAGGCTATTTCTCTTGATATGAATTGTGCTGCAGGATATTACTATCTCGCTCTTGTCCGTTTTGATGAAGCTGATTGCGAAGAGGCAATAGAATGTATGAAACGTGCCATAGTGCATGATTTGAATAATCCTCTCTATTACGCTAAAATGAGCGAAATCTATAAAGTCAGCGGTGATTTGCAGGCAGCACTTGATTACATCAAAGAGGCAGAAAGTATTGACGGCTCAATAGAGTATAAAATTATGTACTCTGAACTGGCTTCTTTGAACAGAAAATCTAAAAAACTTAACAATGTGTAAAAATAATTTGCCGTAATTAAAAATAAAATTATACTATTATTGTAGTAAGTAATTGTATGGATAGAGAGAGTATGAAAATTAAGCACGCAATAAAAACTTTAATAGTAACAGCAGCATTAATGGCATTTTCAGTACCGGTGCAGGCTTTGAATGAAAAAGATATAGTTGTTCCTGAAAATTACCCGAAAAAATATACCCCGAAATATATCAAAATGATTGAGCCTGAATACAAGGCAGTGGGGAAAGATTATATTTTTTATGTTGCTCTTGATATGTTGAAAGGTACAAACGGGGAGTTTTCGCGTCACGCAATCCTCGGGAACAACCTGACCCAGCGTCCTGTAAAAATTGAGTTCAAAGATTTGGGAACAATAAATCCGGCTTATGCAAATTTTGATGCACTCGGATGGAAAAAAGGAAAAAATTTGTATATCTTTATCAACCCGCGCCATAAAGATGCACCTCCGGGGGCAATAGCCGCTTTGCTTTCTCACGAGGCGCTGCATCAGGATGAGTACAATTCTCTTGCGGAGGAAACGTATGCCTGGACTATGGAGGCTGCAGTGTGGTGTGAAATTGTCCAGCAGTATCCTGAAAGTGAAGAGATTCTCCATCCTCTTGTGACAAGAGAAAATACCCTTAAACAGTTATTTGAAAAGGGCGGTTACTCAAACAAATATATTAAAAAAACAGTGTTTTCCAACGAGGGCTACAAAAATCTCCCTGCCACATCTCCGGGATTTGAGGATTTGTAATTTATTGGCTGTTATAACTACCTAAAAAGTCTATTGATTATAAATGTTCATTGATGTTAAATGTAGCTATGAAGAGAAAGCAATTAATACTTTTCGTACTCACGGTTATAATTCTTGTCGGATTGAACAATTTTCTGATGAGGGTAAACAATAATCTTTTCAATGAAAAAAGTCATGACATGATAAATCATGACAGGGTTTCTTCCCAGAAATTGTTTGATTCAACGTGGCAGATAATCAGGGATAATTTTTACGATCCCACATTGAATCATCAGGCATGGTCAAAGTGGAAAACACATTATCACGGAAAAATTAAAACCGAAGAAGACGCAAAAGTTGCGATTAACTCAATGATTGCAAGTCTTGATGACCCTTATTCAAAATATATGTCTAAAGATGAATACGCTGAACAAAACAGTTCAATAAGTTCAAAAATTACAGGTATAGGCGTAAATATAGCAACCATTTCCGGTAAAATAAAAATTATAAATGTAGTAGAGGGAACACCTGCACAGGCAGCAAATCTTCAGCCGGATGATATAATCCTTGAAATAAACGGACAGGATGTCAACGGACTGCCGCTTTCGGATGTCGCAAATCTTGTAAGGGGGCCGGAAAACACATTTGTTGATTTGCTTATTTTGCGTAATAAAGATAAATTTACCAAACGGATTCTTCGTAAAGAAATCAAGATAAAAACAGTAAAAAGTTCACTGGACAAAAATATAGGGTATATCCAGATAACTTCATTTATTGGTTCAACAACTCCGAACGAGTTTTTGGAGGCTCTGGAAAAAACAAAAAAAGCCGACGGATTAATCCTTGATTTACGCGGAAATACAGGCGGGCTTTTGCCGAATGCTATTTTTATTGCAAATCTCTTTATTCAGGAGGGCAAGCTTGTGAGTATTGTCGGCAGAAACGGTTACAAATATGATATTCAGGCGCAGGACACTGACCTGGATATCAATAAGCCCATGATAGTTCTTGTAGACGGAGGCAGTGCGAGCGCAAGTGAAATTCTCTCCGGAGCGCTCAAGGATTACAACAAGGCAAAACTGCTCGGAACAAAAACTTACGGCAAAGGTATGGTGCAAAAGATTTATCCGATGCCAAACGAAACAGGACTAAATTTAACAATCGCAAAATACCTGACTCCGAACGGTACCGACATAAATAAAAAAGGTATAAATCCGGATTACGAAGTCCAATTTACAATGGACGATATTAAAAAGAATAATGATGTTCAGCTGAATACCGCTAAAGAAATTCTGAACAATATGCTGAGTCAAAAATAAATGTTTATATTTTAAGATGATAAGAGACGATAAGAGCAGTGCAAGCAGTATTTACTAATCCGACAAAGACGCTCTTTTATTCCGGCTTTTTTCTCATAAAAAAGTTTTTGTTTTTTAAGTCTTTTCTTTTGACAACAAGACCGCAGTTTCTGCAGGCAAGGACTTCTCCTGTGCTGTCTACAGGCATAAAAATATGTTCACAGCCCTCGTAATCAGTATCTGTTTCTTCGCGCATGGGGTCGTAATTTTCTGCGGATATTTGTTTTTTATTTTTGTTTTTTATGAAAGCATTAACAATGAGTTCTATAAAATACATTTTTATAAATTAAAACCGTGCGGGAGAAGTTCGTTCAGTTTATAAACTTTTAATTCTCCGTTAACTTCAGTAATTACATCCACACCGTATTCCGGCTGGAATTCATAGATAACTTGCCGGCATGCCCCGCAAGGGAAACAGTCATCACTGTTTGGTGAATAAATTGCAATTGCTTTAATTTTTTGTTCTCCTTCTGCAATTGCAGAACCAATGGCATTTCGTTCGGCGCAGATTGTTAACCCTATACTTGCGTTTTCAAAATTGCAGCCTGTATAAACCTTGTCGTTTTCTGTCAATACGCAAGCCCCTACCGCAAATTTTGAGTAAGGTATATAGGCATTTTTTGATACCTCTTTTGCCCTGTCCATTAAAGTTTGATAATCCATGTATGTTACCTCGTATTTTAGATTTTACAGTATCATTTTTTTTATATAATCATTCACACGTATGAAAAAATAGTGTGTTATAATAAAATTATGAAATTTATAATCAAATTATTTTTATTTTTGGTGATGTTGATACCGCAGGCAGCAGAAGCTATTACATTCAATGTTGTGGTGCTGCCGGTTGATATTTTAAATGTATGCAACAATTATTATTGTTTCCCGGAAGCATCAGAGGTCTTAGCGCAGGATATAATCCAGAATTTTAACAAAACTAACAAGGTAAAATCTCCGGATTTGTACGAGATAAGAGCTGCACTTGCCGCCAATGATGATTTGTATGATACAACGGCTGCAGTTGTTAGAAAATTTGATTACAATAACAATATTGACTACGCAGGTTTGAAAAAAATTGCAAAATCTTTTGATGCAAAATCAGTTTTGCTTGTCTCCAGCGTGGTTGTTACAAATAAAAATTTGATAAAACGCAGTATCTGGGAAGTGTTGGAAATCTCAAGCGCCTTTGATATTGAACAGTCCTATACTCTGGAATCCGGCGCGGTGCTTCTTGATAATGTTAATGATATTGTTATGTGGAACGGAAGTTACAAACGTATTCTGGGGAAAAACTCAGGTTTTATTGCAAGGAATGCCTCTCAGGCAAATTCAAAACTTGATGCACTGAGAATGTATTTTTCCGATATGGTAGCGCAGGATATAACCCAGAATGTTATCTTGAGATTTTTCCCGAAAACAATAACCCCTCTTGAACGAAAACAGAAAACTGATAAAAAAGAAATTTATAAAGACGGCTCAATGCTCAGATTTGAAAAAACATTGCCGAAACCAAAGGAAGAATCCGTCCCGCAAGTGCAGGATGAAGATATCGGAGAGATGATTTTCGGGATATAGTTTTATTCCGGAAGTGTCGGCTCCGCCATAGTTTGCGGGGTATTAAAAGGATTGTCTGGATTTGTCTGCGGTTTTATGTTGTTCTCTTTAAAACCTGTAGGTCCTTGATTAAAATTTTGTCCTGAGTTTTGAATGTTATTCTGCAGCGGGCTTTTAATTGCCTGATTGATTTGTGAATTAATACCGGAGCCGTCAGAAGTCGCAGGGCGGCTTTTTATATTTTTTTGTACTTCTGTCTGGTCTGCAAGCCTGTCGAGTTCATGTAATCTGTCTTTCATATCTGAATATGCCATTAAAGATATTATTAAAATTGACAACGGGATTATAACTTTTTTCATAAATTTTCTCCATTCAAAAATATTTTAAGTCAGCCATGACAATTGCTGCATATCCCGCCGGCTAGTTTGAATATTCATTCTGTTATTGCATAAAGTAATATTCAATGTTAGAATATAAATTGTATACGAAGAGAAATGATGAGAGGAAAATATTATGGCAAGATTAGTCAGACCAACCTGGGCAATCAGATGTGTACAATCAGGATGCAAAACTTTGTTTGAAGTAGCGCAGCTTGAGGACGGTAAACAACAGGAAGTTGTATGTCCTGCCTGCGGTGAACACTATGTTTATCCGATTTTGAAAGACGATGAAAACAGTCCGGAATAATGTCATCCGATTTGAAATATTTTAACGGCACTGACAAATGTTATAATCAGTTCAGTGCACATTTAAAGAATAAATTCGGCGTCAAGGTATACAAAATAACTCTTGATGCCGGTTTTTCGTGTCCTAACAGAGACGGTACAATTTCAACCGGCGGTTGTATTTTTTGTGATGACGGCGGAAGTTTTTCTCAAGCGCACTCAAAATGTCTGCCAATTGAACAACAGGTTGAAGTCGGTATTGAAAATTTGAAAAAACGCTTCAAAGCCCAAAAGTTTATGTCGTACTTTCAAGCTTTTTCAAATACCTATAAACCCGTCACGGAACTTGAAAAAATATATACATCATCTTTAAAAAATCCTGATATTGTCGGAATTTCAATCGGCACCCGTCCGGATTGCGTGGATGATGACAAGCTCAAGCTTATATCAGGGTTTAAAGATGATTATTACACCTGGATAGAATATGGTCTGCAATCCATACACGATAAAACTTTACGCCGTATTAACCGCGGGCATGATTTCGATTGTTTTTTGAGGGCTTACGAAAAAACAAAAAAATACGGAATAAATGTCTGCGTCCATGTTATTTTCGGACTCTGGGAAACTCATGACGAAATTCTCCAAACCGCACGTAAACTTGCAGAATTAGAAGTTGATGGTGTAAAAATCCACATGCTGTGCGCATTGAGGGATACTAAACTTGCCGATATGTATGCCTGTGGCGACATTGATTTTATGAGTGAAGATGAATATGTAAACAACTGCTGTGATTTCTTGGAATATTTGCCGGAAACTACGACTATACACCGTCTTGCCGGTAACGGTTTTAGCAAAACTCTTATCGCTCCTCAGTGGCTCGGTGCAAAGTTTGACTGCCTGAATAAAATTGACAGAGAATTTGTTAAGAGAAATTCATATCAAGGGTCGAAATATTGTAAACAGACTTTACAAAATTTGACAAGTATGTGATAATTTGAGTGTAAAAAGACAGGTTTGTAACAAATTATTAACAAGTTTATATTCAGGTAGCAAAAAAATCTGTTTTCATGTATTAATGTGTATGCATAAACTAAAAAATTGGAGTCCAAAATGTTAACAATCCAACCCAAAGTTACAAATTTAAACTCTTCAAAATTATCCCCTGCATTCGGTCAACGCCCTGAACCATGTTATCAAGATTACGCAGAAGATGTCGACTATGTTGAATTAGGTGACAGCGTTAATGACGATGATGCAGCAGAAGATAGAGAACTGAAAAAAACAAGAGCATTCTGGGAAGAACAAAAAAGACAATATGAAGAAGCCGCAAACGATATTGCACTTCCGCAACCGGTTAGAAAAGGAGCAAAAATCTTTTCTATTATTTCAAACGCAGCAATTGACGCAATAGCTGTATTTTGCACCGGAAAAATGGTAATCGGCGGCGCTCAAAAAGCAATGAAATCTCAGAGAGTTAAAAATATTTTAACAGGCGGCGGTGTCCTTAGCAATACAGCTCACACTGTTACTAATGGTATTTCTAACGGTTTTAAAGCATTAGGCCGCAGAATTGCAAACACAGATTCTTATAAAGCTGCAGCAGAATTTATGACAACAAATAAATTCGCCAAACCGGTAACAGATACAGTTAGTGCTATTATAGACTGGACATCTAAGAAATATACAGGTTTGCAAAAGACAGTCAGTGCAATTACAGCAAGCCAATATAACAATGCAATCTCCGGTACAATCGCAGCAGGTGCAGGTGTTGCCGGTGCGATAGACGAAACAGACAAATATATCAGAACTCAAAGAGAAGCTATTGAGGAGGCCGCATAATGGTTTCAGTAGCTCCTGTAAGTTTCGGTCAAAGCTTTGAGGGTTCGGCAGCAACCCGTGCAGAACGCAGAGAAAAAGTTGAAGATGCGACTGCCAAGACCGGTGCTGCTGTTGCCGGCGGTGCTGCTGTTCACAAAAGCATCTGGAAACAGTTCAACTCTTCTTCAAGAGTCGGACAGCTTTCGCAGGAAGCTCAGGCTGCAATCAGAACAACCAGAGAAGTTACTGACAAAGCTAATACATTGTTCGGAGCATTCAGAAACAATGTCGCAAGATTTAGAAACATTGCAATGGATTTTGCAGCCGGTTTTAAATCAGCTCCTATAATTAAAAATCTTTTGAAAAGTAAAGCATATAGACTTGCGGCAGGCGGTTTCGGATATACAATGGCAGGTTTTGTATTCCTCAGCGGTCTGATGAAAGCCGGCTCTGTATATGCAGAAAAAGCAGCTGCTTTAAAATAAGTTCCGGAAAATTATATAATATTGTTTATAAAATAAAATCGTGCTAAACTTCGGTTATGCACGATTTTATTTTTAAAGAGATATCAGATGCAAATATTGAAACCGAGTTGTCCGAAATAGGTTTTGATTCATCGTATATTCGCAAAGCACGCGAAAAATTTGAGTATAAAAATATCAAAATTTTCGGACTTTCTGTAGCGCAGGCAAATATTTTGAAACAAACTGCATTAACCGTTGGAGCGGATTGCGGAACTCACAGAGAAACTATTACAGGACGCGTTGAAGCGAGTGATTGTATACTCGGCGGAAGTGTTTCTCAGATAAAAAAAATTTCCGAAAAATTAAAGTCTCAGCCTTTTGGACTAAAGGTTCTGGGGTATCAGCTTGCTGACTATGTATCAGATTCAGCAGGTGTAATGAGTCCAAAGCTGGTCGGTATCTTGAATGTTACCCCGAATTCATTTTCGGATGGCGGAATGTATAATGATTTTGAAAGTGCAAAGGCACATCTTTTAGAGTTGATAGAAGATGGAGCAGATATCATTGATATTGGCGCAGAATCCACAAAACCTTTTTCAGAACCGGCAAGCCCTGCGGTTCAACTGGAAAAATTATTGCCGCTCATAGATTTTGCAAAAGAGAAAACCGTAATTAGTATAGATACCAGAAGTGCCAGAGTCGCAGAAGAATGTATAAAAGTAGGTGCAAGAATTATAAATGACGTTTCGGGATTTGATTTTGACGAGAAGATGGCGGAAACTATTGCTAAATATGATGTTCAGGTTGTTATACAGCATTCTGCGGGCAGCCCTGACACTATGGCTCAAAATCACGTTAAAACAAATCTTGCTGACGAAATTTTTCTTTCACTTAAACAAAAAATTGATAACGCAGTGAGAGCCGGTATCGGGCAGGAAAATATTATTGTTGACCCGGGAATTGGTTTTGGCAAAACACAATTGCAAAATATTGAACTGATAAAACGAATCAGAGAACTTCAATCTCTTGGTTGTCTTATTATGCTCGGAACTTCCCGCAAGAGTTTTCTTGATATGCAAGATAAGGATAACAATTACAAAGATATTTTTACTGTTGCAATAAATGCTCTGGCTCTTGAACGCGGTGTTGATTACTTGAGAGTCCATAATGTCAAACTCCATAGAGAATTGATTAATTTGATGGACAAATTTAATACCTTGAAGTAGTTGTAATGGTAATATAAAGTAATCATTTTTTATTATTAGCAGCAGGGAAATATTATTTTCGGAACACGCTCCCGCTCTGCTCCCGCTATCGTCCTCAAATAACATTTCCCTGCTGTAAAATTGTGCTGTTAGATTTTAGGGGAATAGTTTTCAAGTTTTTGCTGTTTACAATCCTGTATTCACTTTTTTATGTTCATGGTAAAATGAATGTAAAAAATAAAGAGTTTTTTAAGGAGAAGCTATGGAAAATTTGAGAGATAAATACGAAGTTGTAATCGGTTTGGAAGTGCACGCACAATTGAAAACCAAATCGAAAATATTTGCGCCGGACGGGACTGAATTCGGTAAAGAACCAAATACTCAAACAAGCCCGATTACTCTGGGTATGCCGGGGGTTTTGCCTGTTTTGAATAAAGAGGCTGTTAATATGGGTATCCTCACAGGGCTTGCTCTGAACTGCGAAATTCCTGAACGCTGCAAATTTGACAGAAAACAGTATTTTTATCCTGATTTGCCGAAAGGATATCAAATTTCCCAGTACGATGAACCGATTTGTGTAAACGGTTATCTTGATATTAAAGGTAAAAGAATAGGTATTACCCGTGCGCATTTGGAGGAAGATGCAGGTAAGCTTGTTCACGCAGGTGCTGACGGGCTTGCAGGTTCAAGCTATTCTCTGGTTGACCTCAACCGTGCAGGAACTCCGCTTTTGGAAATTGTTTCTGAACCTGATATGAGAAGTTCTGATGAGGCAAGAGCTTATATGGAAGAGTTGAGAAATATTGTACGCTACATCGGAGTCTGTGACGGCAACCTTGAAGAAGGGTCTATGAGATGTGATGCAAATATTTCTATCATGCCTAAAGGGTCAAAAGAATTCGGCACCCGCGCTGAAATCAAAAACGTAAACAGTTTCTCAGCGCTCCAGCGTGCTATTGAATATGAAATTGACAGACAAATCGAAATCGTAGAAGAGGGCGGTAAAGTCGTTCAAGAAACAAGATTGTGGGATGATAACTCCCGTGAAACACGTTCTATGCGCGGCAAAGAAGATGCTCACGATTATCGTTATTTTCCGGAACCGGATTTGATGCCGCTTTATATTTCACGCGAATGGGTTCAGGAAATAAAAGACAAAATGCCTGAACTGCCGTCTCAAAAACGTGCAAGATACCAGAGTATCGGACTCAGTGAATATGATGCATCTGTTATCGTTGAACAAATGGGGCTTGCTCTATTCTTTGATAAAGTTCTTGAACTCGGCGGCAACGCTAAAATTGCAGTTAATTTCATTATGGGCGAAATTGCAGCTCACCTCAAAGAAGAACATATTGAAATCACAGAAACTAAACTTACACCGGAAAATCTTGTCGAACTTATCGCTTTGATTGAAAAAGGTACTATTTCAAATAATATAGGTAAGCAAATCATTGTTGATATGATGAAAGACGGTACTATGGCTTCTGAAATCGTTGAGAAACGCGGACTTAGCCAAATCAGTGATGAGGGTGCCATTAAAGCTATTGTTCAGAAAGTTGTTGATGCAAATCCTGAGCAGGTAGCATCTTATAAAGCCGGAAAAGTTCAGCTCTTAGGTTTCTTTGTCGGTCAGGTTATGAAAGAAACCAAAGGAAGAGCTAACCCGAAAACTGTTAACGAATTATTAAAGGAAATACTTGGCTGATATGTTTAAAAATTCTAATCAAAAATCAAGCATGGAATGCGAAATTTTCGAACAACCGGAAATTTTAAAAAATATTTTGAATACTTATGTAAACGGTGAAGAAATCAAAATTACGCTTCCTGAAAATATTAACAAAGTAGTTCTGGTAGCAAGCGGATCTTCTTATAATTGTGCAAGATTTGCTGCAGATTTGTTCGGCAATGTTGCGCAAATTGAAGCAAGAGCAATTTATTCAAGTGAATTCTTGCTCAAATCTGCTGTTCCCCATGCAGATGATATTCTTTATGTTTTTATAACTCAATCCGGCGAAACTTCCGATACAAATAAAGCTTTGAATAAAGCCAAACAGTTTGGGGTACAGACTCTCTGTGTTACAAACAAAAAAGATTCAACAATCTGGCAGGCGTCTGATTTCAAAATTGATTGTATGGCAGGAGAAGAAAAAAGTATTGCTGCAACAAAATCTCTCAGTGCTCAGATGCTTTGTTTAAGCTTGATTATCCTGAAATATGCACAGTTCAAAGGTATTGATATTGCAAATCATCTGGTAAATATTGCTTCTCTGCCGCAGGTTGTGGCTGAAACTCTGGAACATAAGGATTGCCTTATGGATATGGCAGCTTTTCTGTCTAAATTTCAGAATATTATAGTTGCAGCAGATGGAATTTCTTACGCCATTGCACGGGAAGCTTGTTTGAAAATTAAAGAAACCTCTTATCTGAATATTTCATCAAGTATCTTAGGTGAATTTATGCACGGACATGTTGCTGTTTTGAATAACAAAGCTGCTCTTTTGTATATCTGTGTGGATGATATGAATTACACCGCTATCAAAAATTTGAACAAAATTATTGAAGAATATGATACTCCTATTTCTGTTATCGGTCAGTCAAATTCTCAGGTCGATACAAAATACTTTATCGGTGTTAACTATGAAAGCGAACTCGTAAAAAGTTTTGCATGTGTTGTCTTGATTCAGCTTCTCGCACTGGAAATTGCATATAAGCTCAAGCGCAATGTTGACAAGCCGCACGGGCTTAACAAAGTCGTTCAGTAAGTTTAATAAATACAAAAAATATCTTCTATTATAGAAGATATTTTTTTTGCTAAAATTTTTTAATTTGAACTTTTCTACGCTTGAGTATCTACCGCATTTTTGTTGTCAGCTTTGGATTTTCTTGAATGGTTAATTATGGCATCCGGAATAGCGCCTAAACCTCTTCCGATAAGTGTAGCTGCTGCTACAAAAGCTGCCATGATTCCGTATGTCGCAGCTATAATCTTATTGCCTTTAGCAACTCTTGAGGCAAGAAGAGCTGCTGTCAAAGCTCCCAATCCTGATGCGGTAAATGCCCCGCCGCCGAGTAGTCCGACAACAGTTCCTATTCTCTTTCCGGTATTTGTTTTTTCATAAGTATTGCCTTTTTTTGTCTGAGCTAATCGGCCTGCAAAGGAAACACTACTTACTTCCATTTTCAACACCTTTCTACCGCTTCTAACGCAGTGGTAAATATATTAAGTCCCAAACATGGAAATTTTTGTCTATATTTTGGGTAAAAATTTACAAATATTAATAATTAAAATTGACTTAAAAATCTTTCGTCGTTATTGAAGAAAAGTCTGATGTCATCAACTGCATATTTGAGCATAGCCAGTCTTTCCACCCCCATACCGAAAGCAAATCCGGTATAAATATCCGGGTCAATACCTACACCTTTAAGTACATTTGGGTCAACCATACCGCAGCCGAGAATTTCAAGCCAGCCGGTTCCGGAGCAAGTTCTGCAGCCTTTACCCTCACACATGATACATTGAACATCAACTTCTGCAGACGGTTCTGTGAACGGGAAGAAACTGTTTCTGAAACGTGTCGGACGGCTTGCTCCAAAGTAAATTCTGATGAATTCGTTCAAAACACCTTTCAGGTCACCGAAAGTTATATCTTTATCAACATACAACCCTTCAATCTGGTGGAAGAAGTTATTTTTTCTTGCGTTGATATTTTCGTTACGATAAACTCTGCCGGGTGCAACGATTCTGATTGGCGGTTTCTGTTCTTCCATTACATGGATTTGTGCGCCTGAAGTCTGGCTTCTTAAGACAACATTCGGGGCTATGTTTGTGTAGAATGTATCTTGAACATCACGAGCAGGGTGGTCTTTCGGTACATTTAACATATCAAAGTTAAAGTACTCGGTTTCAACTTCAGGTGAATTTCTGTCCGGTGCAACCGAAAAACCGAGACTCTGGAAAATTGAAACAATTTCGTTTGTTGTGGATGTGAGAGGATGAACTTTTCCCTCCGGAGTGAATTTGCCGGGGAGGGTTATATCAATTCTTTCTTTTTGAAGTTTTTCATTGAGTTCTTTGTGATAAAATTCATCATATTTTAATTTTAATGATGCTTCCAGTTTTTGCGTGATTTCATTGGCAAGTGAGCCTACAATACGTTTATCTTCATCGGATAAATTTTTGAGATTCTTTTTAATTTCGTTAAATTCACCTTTGCGGCTCAGGTACTTCCCTCGTATTTCTTCTATGTCGCTTATTGAAGATGCTTTTGCCAAATCATCATTTGCATTTTTGAAAATTGTTTCAAGTTGTTGTTTCATTTTTCCCTCTACTAATTTTTAAATAAACTGGTTATAATTTTTTTCGTGTCCTATTGTAGATGACGGACCGTGTCCGGGGTAGACATTGATATCGTCATCAAGATTGAAAAGAACCCCTTTCACGCTATTGAGCAAGGTTTTGAAATTTCCGCCGTATAAGTCGGTTCTTCCGACACTTTCTCTAAATAAAGTATCCCCCGAAAACAATTTGTCGTCAACAAGGTAGCACACTCCGCCCTCAGAGTGCCCCGGAGTATGGAGGATTTTAATTTTTGTATTTCCGAGTGGTAATTCCTGTCCATCTTCCACCAATTCATCATATTCAGGCGGTTCAACTTTTTGATTCATCCCGAACAGGGACATAATTTGATTGATATTTTCAAGCATAAATACATCGGATTTGTGGATATAAACTTTTGCACCGAGGGCTTTTTTCATTTCATTTACCCCGAGCACATGGTCAAAATGTCCGTGTGTCAAAAGAATATATTTTATATTTGCACCGAGAGCATTTGCATCATCAACAATTTCCTGTTTCATTTCGGAACAGTCAATGAGTGCACCTTCTTTTGTTTCTTCGTCCACAAGCAGATAATTGTTTGCCTCAATAGGACCTGAAATATATTCTTTCAAAATCATAAAAACTACTTCCTTACAAGCGTAAAGATATCTTTACACATCTTAAATTCTTTTTCAGCGTCGGCAAGTGCCAGCATGTTCGGGCCGTCGCAGAGAGCCTTATCCGGATTTGGATGAATTTCAAAGAAAAGACCGTGCGCGCCGGCAGCCATTGCAGCTCTTGCAAGCGGCGGAACAAATCTTCTGTCTCCTCCTGAACAGCTTCCGTTTGCACCCGGCAGTTGTACACTGTGGGTTGCGTCAAATATTATAGGGAATCCAAATTCGCTCATAATAGGAACTGAACGGAAATCAACAACAAGATTGTTATAACCGAAAGTTACTCCTCTTTCTGTCACAAGTATATTTGAATTGCCGCTTTCTTCAACCTTTTTTATCAAACCTTTCATTTGTTCCGGCGCAAGAAATTGCCCTTTTTTGATATTTACAATTTTCCCTGTTTTGGCTGCTGCGACCAACAGGTCAGTCTGGCGGCACAAGAATGCGGGGATTTGTAATATATCTGCAACTTCGCTTACAGGAGCTGCCTGTTCCGGTGAATGGATGTCCGTCACTATGGGCAGGTTGAATTTTGATTTGATGCCGTCAAGAATTTCAAGTCCTTTTTCAAGCCCCGGCCCTCTATAATTTGATAAAGAGGAACGGTTTGCTTTGTCAAAGGATGATTTAAACACAAAATTTATGTCTAATTTTGTTGTAATTTCTTTCAGCGTGCGGGCGGTTTCTTCCATTATATCAGGACTTTCAATGACGCACGGGCCGGCAAGTATTGTTAATTTGTTTCCGCCTATTGTAAAATTGTTTAACTTTATTTCTCTCATAGTTTTATTATATTAAAAATATACAGGAATTACAAATTTGTTTATGTAAAATTTGCTGTATAAATCCCCTTTATGTTTCAGTCAACTAACTGGTAAAGGGTTGGAGCTTCCTGCACGCTCACGTTGTTTTCCGGCACACGTAAAACTTTTGCGCGGACTGTTCTGTTTGCGTAAATGATTTCTATAATATCGCCCTCTTTAATTTGTTTGGAAGGTTTTGCGCTCTGTCCGTTTACATTTACTCTCCCCATATCAGAAACCTCATTAGCAACTGTGCGCCGTTTTATCAATCTTGAAACTTTTAAAAATTTGTCCAATCTCATTTCTGTTCCCTCATCTTTAGTGTATCATAGTTTAATTATTTATGGTATAATAATTTCAGTTAATTGTAATTTGGAGCTTTATTTATAATGAAAAAATACATATTTCTTTTGCTTTTTGTAATGTTATTCGGATTAGTTCATCAGGCGCCGGCTGCTGCAAAAGCGAAAGAAATCAGATTTGTGCAGGTTACAGATACACATTATTCCGCTGACAATCCTTATTCCGAAAAAGTTTTGAAAAGTACTGTCGAGGATATAAATAATCTTAACAACGTGTCATTTGTTGTTTTTACAGGGGATAATATAAATAAACAAAACCCTGAATATCTGAAACGTTTTATCCGTATTGTGAACAAATTAAGACGTCCGTATTATATTGTTCTGGGTAATCACGATGTTTTCAGAAACAACGGACTTTCTAAACAGCAGTATATGGATATAGTAAAAAATTATAATTTATTATATCCGACCAAAAAGACGAATTACGTGTTCAAAAGAAAGGGATATGTATTTATAATAGTTGACGGGGCAAAAGAAATTATCCCAAACAACAACGGTTACTATAGAAAAGATACTCTTGAATGGCTTGATAAAAAGCTGTCTAAATATCATAATAAACCGGTGGTTATTTTGCAGCACTTCCCGTTGATACCGCCAAAAGATATAAAGTCACACAGAACATATCAGGCTGATGTTTATCTTGATTTGTTGAAAAAACATCACAATGTTATTGCGGTTCTTGCAGGACACCATCATATTAACGGTGAAACAATGCAGGACGGTATATATCATATTACGACTCCGACACTTTTGAACAACCCGCATCAGTATAAAATCATTGATATTTCAACGGTAAAAGGATTCTCTTCAATGATTTATACGCAGTTGAAAGAAGTTGAGGTGGATGAGTCGGGATTGTAATCTTGATTTTTATCTAAAATGATATTATAATTAAAAAATAAAAGAGCTTATAATTAGAGGATTAAAAAGAACATAATGGATGACTCGGCAACTACCATATTTAACTTGTTTGTGATAGCGTTTCTGCTGTTTTCAAACGGATTTTTTGTGGCTTCGGAATTTGCAATGGTAAAGGTCAGAAAGACCAGAATAGAGCAGCTTGTTAATGAGGGAAATTACAACGCTAAGATTGCACTTGAAGCATTGAAAGATTTGGATAAATTTATTGCTGCTGTTCAACTTGGTGTTACGATATCAAGTATCGGTTTAGGTTGGGTCGGCGAAGGCACCCTTGCTCATATTATTGAACCTGTGTTTGCATTTATACCGGGCTTAGGTCAGGATATTGCAACACATACAATGGCAGTTTCTATTTCATTTGCTTTGATTACCCTCCTGCACGTTGTGATTGGTGAATTAATCCCGAAATCTATAGCTCTTGAATTTACGGAAAAAACAACTCTTATAATTGCAAAACCTATGCAGATTATAACTTTTGTATTCAATCCTTTCATCTGGATATTGAACGGGTTTGGCAACTGGTTGTTGAAATTATTCCACATCCCGCATTCTCACAGAGGCTCTCTGGTGCATTCTACTGAGGAACTCGATATGCTGGTAAACGCCAGCTACGACGGCGGTGTGCTTAATGAAACCGAAAAAGATATTCTGCATAATGCGTTCAAATTTTCTGATTTGACAGCAAAACAGGTAATGGTTCCAAGAACAGACATGGTTTGTATCCCGATAGATATGTCCATAGAAGAGCTGAATAAACTTGCGGCTGAAAATCAATATACCCGCTATCCGGTTTATGAAGATGATATTGATCATATTACAGGACTTGTTCACGTTAAGGATTTGTATTCTCTTCTTCTGAAAAACGAAGAATGTCCGATTAGCGCAATCCAGAGAGAAATTCTTTTAGTGCCGGAAACTATGACAATGGATAATCTGATTCTTGAATTCAAAAAACGTAAAGGTCAGATGGCTATTGTTATTGATGAATTCGGCGGAACTTCTGGGCTTATTACACTTGAGGATGTAATGGAAGAAATTTTCGGTGATGTTCAGGATGAATTTGACGAGGAAGAGGAAGAAGAAGATATTAAAGAAATTGCTCCCGATATATATGAAGCCAATGCAATGATGAGAATTGATGAAATTGCTGAATTTTTCAATCTTGATGAAAAGGATTTTGATGATGAGGATGTTGATACAATCGGCGGTCTTGTAGTTAAGCAGCTCGGCAGACTCGCTGAAGTCAATGACAGCGCTTCATTAAACGGGTTGAATTTCATTGTAAAAGAAATAGACGGTGCAAGAATTACAAAATTAATTATTAAAAAAGAACAACCGCCTGAAGAGGTTAATGAAGAAACTCAAGATAACAATAATTAATTTTTTTCAATTATATGTTATAAACCCTCTGTTTTAAAACAGAGGGTTTGTTTATTTGAAAATATGTAAATCAAAAATTTTCTTCAGTGAATATTGAACCGTCAGGGAGGTATTCCTTTTTATTGTGCTGATATTCTTCAGATCTCAGCTGTCCTGTCGGATAAAAAGTCTTTTTGAAAGTTCTCTTGTCATCCCATCCGCGGCTATCTCTGCTTGCTATAGATTTTGGAGTTTTTCCATCAGGATAATAAACTACATTGTATTGGATAAATTCATTATCTTTGTCCTCTCTTCTGTACTTCTTTCCGTTTTCTATCTCATAGTAGCCAACTTTTCTATGTATTGTAAGTATATTGTCCGGGTCATCAAGATTTATTTCTGGTAATCTGTAGGTTCTTAGGTTTACAGAAGATACTTTTATCAAACCGGACAATTGTTTTGTTTTAATATTTCCTTTGTCATCATATTCAATATGCATTAAAGTTTCTTGATAATCAGGGTCTAGCTCGTGACGATAAATACCGAATTCTTTAATATTATGTTCTTTTAGATTGCTATTTTCATTATAAATTTTTTCATCACTTATATAGTGGCTGAATATACTTATGTGATTAGGGTGTGGAGGTGTTTTAATGTCAGGCAGTTTTTTGGTTTCTTTAATTCGTTTTAGTTGACCATCACTAAAATATTCATATTCTTTTTCGGTCGTACAAAAATTAGTTTTGTTCTCCCGTTCTATTTCTGTTTTTTGTTTTATAGTGGTATCTGGGTTGAGTTTAAATTCTGTTTCTTTTGTCCCGTCAATTATTCCATATTTTATTAATTTACCGGTACTGTCATGAAAGGTATGAAATCTGGATTTTCCTAAATCGAAAAATACTTCGGAAGACTTATCTTCAGTGTAGTATTTGATTTTAATATTGTATTCTGCATTCAGAAGTTTATAGCGCGGATCTTTGGGGATTGTTTTAATTACAGCTTGTTTGCCTGTATTAGTCTCCTCCAATACAAAAGTTTTAACAGGGTAGGATCTGTTGAATTTATCCTCTAGATTATATCTTATATCATCGGAGTAAAGTTTATTTAAATGTGTTTTCAGTATATTATTTGCAGTTTGACTAAGTTGACTGTAGAACAATTTATCCAGTGCTGTTTTTATATCTTGTATTCTATTTTGGGAACTGATATTCGCATTATCTTTTATTAATACGTTATCACCGTCAAAAATTATTTTTTGTTTCGGCGTATTTTTATCATTAATATTCAACTCGTAATAAACTTTATTGCCTTTGGATACTCTGTTGAGTGTTGTATCACTGTCAGTGTGTTCTGATGCTGAAATTGTATGGTGGTAATCTAAAAAGCTTAAGTTATCGAGTTTCATTTGTAATGGAATATTACTTGCATTCAATATGAAATTATAAAGTTGTTTTTTTATAATGTTTTCTTCTTTTGCTGCTGTTATGTCTAAAAATTCTTTTAATGTATTAAGCTGATAGAGACTTGTTTCGGATAGATTATCCGGGTTTATATCTTGACCGCGGAAACTTACTGTGTCATTTAAGTATTTTAGCTGTTGTGTTGGCTCCGTCTTTTTATGCGATATATATGGCGTTTTCCCTGCCATATAGGGTAATACTCTAATTTCCATTACTATCCTTTCAGTGTGGATTAATACTTTTTTTGTTCAAAGGTAAGTGATAAAACTTTTTTGCTACTTTGTAAAGTTATCTTACAAATATATTATATTGATGCTTATTGAAATGTTTGTGCCGGCATGCTCTAAACTTATACATCATCTTCAGTATATTATAAGTTTTTCCTCTTTTTAAATGATGTTACTGACTGTATATTGTATAGAATAGTAATATGTTAATTATTGAACAATATTTTGGGTAGATTAATGGATCAGAGTTTTGATTTTACATCTTACAATAATATAAAAAGGCTTCCTGCCGAAGAATTGGAAAAACTCTGGCTGGAGTATTTTCAGGACAAAGATAACAAAACATTGAGAGATACTCTTATAGTTCAGTACATCTATCTAATACGTTATGTAGTCGGACGTGTGAAGGTCACCCTGCCTGCAACAATTTCTATAGAAGATATTGCCGGCTACGGCGTAGAGGGGCTTATTAATGCCGTGGAAAGATATTCGCCCCAGAAAAATACAAGGTTTGAAACTTATGCCCTGATAAGAATCAGAGGTACTATTCTTGATAAAATCAGAGCTGAAGATTTTCTCCCGCGTAGCGTCAGAAAAAAAATTAAAGACATAAAAGACGCTCAGGAAATTTTGAAACAAGAATTAGGACGCACTCCTACAACTTCTGAAGTCGCTCAATATCTGAATATGGACGTTGAAAAGATTAATCAGCTTCTATCAGAAGATACAACGATGACTTCTATCTATGACAAACGCGGAAACGCCGACGATAGTGTAGAAATTATTGATACTATCGAAGATACTCACAAATTAACCCCTCATGAAGAAGTTGAAGAACAGAATGTTAAATCTGAACTGGAAAAAGCTCTGAAAAGACTTCCTGAACGCGAAAGAATTATAATGGTTTTGTATTATCAGGAGAATATGACTCTGAAAGAAATCGGTGCAACTATTAATATGTCAGAATCCCGTGTTTGCCAGCTCCACGCTCAAGGTATTATGAAATTGAAAAATATCCTCAGCGAAACAAGAGCTTCAAGACTTCGCCAGAGCATCATTGCCTAGTGTTTTTTGCATAATCCAGAAATACAAAATCTATTCTGTTGTTTATATGTATTTTTTTGTCGACATTGTCAACTGCCGGCATGTATTCGCCAAACCCGAGGGTGAAGAGTCTGTTCGGCGCAATTCCTCCGTATTTGATAAAGTATTTTGTAATATTCCCGGCTCTTAATAACGAAAGTTCCCAGTCATATTCGTACGGTTTGCCCTCAAAATGGTTGTTTTCAGTGTGTCCCTCGATTACGCAGCGGGTCTTGGTCCTCTGGAGAATTATCAAAAAATCATTTAGTATCCGTGTGCCGGAAAGCTTTATTTTAGTGCTTCCGTTGTTGAACAGATACTTTTCATCTACGCTTACAATAAGCCCCCGCGGAACTTTTGTGAATTTCATCATTTCTGAATACCCCGCGTTTTTCTTAAGATATTCTTCTATAAATTGTGCGTTTTCCGTATAAGTTTTTTCATTCTTGATAATTCTCATATCAGTATATGCTGAGGTCAGAACAACAGTCATAAGCAGCAAGAAAAATTGTATAAAAAATTTTTTCAATTTGCCCACCTCAAAATCATAATACACTGATATTTGTATTATTCCTTATGCAGATTTTAATCTCTATTCCCTGACAAGTTAGGGTTTTAATATAGAAAGAACATAATTGTCATTCAGATATTTATTAGCACATTTTAGAATTTGTTCAGGGGTGACAGTTTGCAGCCTTTCTTTTGCTCTGTCGTTAAAGTCAAACCCGAGTCCCATAGCTGCATAGTGTGCTGATAATGTTGCCTGCTGGTTGTTATTTTCCTGTAAAAATGCCCATTTGCCGAGAAGATTATTTCTTGCATTATCAAGTTCTTCTATACTTACAGGTATATTTTTAATTTTGTCTACTTCTTCCTTAAAACCATTTAAAGAGACTTCAATATTTTTCGGCTCGGTTGCAATGTATATTGAAAAATTGGCAGCGAGTTTCAAAGGTTCGTAAGAACTTCTTACCACATAAGCAAGCCCCTTTTTGTCTCTGAGTTCAAGGAACAATCTGGAAGAAAGTCCGCTTGCCCCTAAAATTACATTCAATAAAAGCAATGCCGGATAATCTTCGCTTTCAAATGTCGGAACAAACCAGCCCTGTACAATGTGTGCCTGATTTAAATCGGGTTTTATAATCTCTAGTTCTTTTTTACAATTTAGTGCCGGCGTATTTAATCCTATTTTTTCATCTCTGGAATTTTCAATATCACCGAGTCTGCTGTTTACAACATCAAAAACTTCTTCATAAGGAATATCTCCTACAAAAGAGATTACCTTTTTGCTGTTTGAAAGAATTTTTTTATAAGCGTTTACAACATCGTCTTTTGTAATATTATCAATGTTTTCAAGGATTTTGGTGAATGTATGTCCGTAGTAGTGTCCGTCATAAAGATTTCTGTAAAAATTTTCCAGTACTTTTGTTCTGGACGCATCTAATTCGGCAACAATTTCTCCTCTCATTTTTTCCAGTTCTTTATTGAAATCTTCGAAAGTTACGTTTTTGACTATATCCGCAAGCAGTTCAACAGCTTTGGAAAAATCTTCATTGAGAGAAACAAACTTAAATCTTAAATAATCATGTCTTAATTCAACAGCCAATTCAATCGCATATTTATCCAATTCTTCCGCCAGTTGTTCAGCCGTGTAAGTAGTTGTTCCCTGCATTGCGAGTCTGCTCATTAAAGAGTGTACTCCCGGTATATTTTCCGGCTCGTTAATAGAAAAATTTAAACATAAAGCTGCTCTTGGCGTGTCAGCATTATTTTTATATGCAAAATCAATATTGTTATTCAAATTTGAAAGTTTTATGCCCATATAAATTTATCTCTCCCGATTAAAAATTCTACCGTAATATTAGCATATTGAAATAAAAAAAACAAACTTTTAATATCGGGACTTATGTATATATTTCCACCAAATATTATTAAAAGATAAGCATAATGTCATTGCGAATGACGGATTGACTTCCGTGTTTCGGAATCTTACCACCGGCAAGACTCTGAAACAAGTTCAGGGTGACAATTTAGCTATTATTAGTGGAATTTGCTACATAAGTTCCTTAATATCTGCATGTTGACTTTTGCAAAAACATCATTAAACAGAAAAACAAAAAGTCATACAAATGGATGAATTTCAAAAAAAATATTAATTACCGGTGAAATTTGTACCGTTTGTACGATTAGGAAAGTAGTAGAGGTACGATAATGAAGATAAACGGCGGAATCCGGTATGTAGAAAAAGGAATAACAGCATCATTAAGGGCGATGCATGTCCAGACTGAACTTATCGGTATGACAAATGAAAACATAAACGGGTTTGATAAAATAGGTTATCAAAGGAAAGAACCTGTAGTATCATCATTGACCGAGTTTATCGGCGTGCACGGACTTTCTCAAACCATAGACGACAAGGTCGGACGTATTGCGTTATCAGACAATCCGCTTGATATCGCAATTGCAACAAAAGGTTATTTCCAAACTCAAACTCCCGATGGTGTGAAATTAACAAGAGACGGGCGTTTTAAGATTGATAAAGAAGGAAATCTTTTAACTTTAGAAAATCATAACGTGCTTGCCAATACCGGTATGCCAATAAAATTACCTTATGTTCCGGAAAAGTTATCTGATATCAAAGTCAGTGAAAACGGGCTTGTAAGCGTTATGAATCCGGAAAATGGCAAACTTGAAAAAGCCGGATATATCGGAGTTGTAGACAGCAACGGTATGTTGTTGATGGAACCGCAGATAAAGCAGGGGTACAATGAATATTCAAACGTTGCCCTCCAAAACGAATTTATCGGGATGATGCCTATTATCAGAAATTTTGAAGCAAACAGACAGATTTTCATGATTCAAAACCAAAATCTGCAAAAAGTAATATCCCAGCTGGGCTCAGTATCATAAGGATTTAGTTAAATAAGAGAGGAATATAAACAATGTACAGCATGCAAGGTATAGTCAGAAGAAGCATAGACAACGCAATCAACCAGTTTGAAAGACTCGGACGGGTTGGCAACAATCTTGCGAACTTCAACACCAGAGGTTATAAGACCGTAAACTTTGAGCAAATGCTTCATGAGGACGGATACCTGACAGGTGCAATAAGAACAGATTACAAGCAGGGGTCAATACAGATTACCAGCAATCCTTATGATGTTGCGATAGACGGAGTCGGATTTATCCCTGTATTTTCGCCGTCAGGTGAAGTCGCATATACAAGAGATGGTGCATTCAAACAAGGACGAGATGGATATCTGGTTACAAATGATGACTGGATTGTCGGCAATGGTATCAAAATTCCGACAAACTGCTACAAGTTTGACATAAAGCCAAACGGTGATGTAGTGGCTTATAGCGCGGTCGATGATGCAAATCCGAAGCTTCTCGGCAATATTCCGCTTGTAAGATTTGAAAACCCGCAGGGGCTTGAACAATATGGCAGAAACAAATTGATTCCAAACGAAGAAGCCGGAAAAGCTATTTTAGTAAAAAATCATGACTGTTTCCGTCAGAACAATCTGGAAAATTCAAACACAAGCATATATAACGGCGTAACAGACATGCTGAGATTAAACGCGTCAATGCTTGCGAGTACCAGAATGATAAAAGTGGTCGATGATATGTATAACAAGGCAATCAATATCAGAGAATAGGTAATGGAGGATTAGCGCAAAATGTTTACATCTCTGGATAATATGGGTAAAGTTACCCTGATGATGGATTTGATATCCCAAAGACAGCGTGCTCTGGGTGCAAACCTTGCTAATATAGACACTCCGGGTTATGTCAGAAGAGACATAAATTTCGGGGATTACCTGAATTCAATGAACAGTCCGCTTGAAACCAAATTATCAGAAGCACTGGGGCCGTCAGGCGTAATTGAAGAACGACATTATGAAGAGATTGATCCTGCGCAGGAGTTAATGAAAATTCAACAGAACTCCATATTATACACAATGGCGACGCGGAGAATGACAAATATTGTAACAGAAATGAAAACAGTAATAAACGTAGGTAAATAATAAAAACTGACGAAAAGACAGGAGCAAAAAAATGTCAATAATGGAATCAATGAATATCGGATCACATGCCTTAAAAGCCCATGGGCTGAGGTTAGATATTCATGCAAAAAACATAGCGAACGTAGACACCCCGAATTATGTAAGAAGAATTCCGGTATTGAATGCGACGGAGGACATATCATTTCACGGGTTAATGAATGCGATGAAAGAGGACGTATTCGGGGTAGGAACACTGCCGTATGTCCAGGGCGGGGTAGTATTTAACGGCTGTGTGGAAGATCCGACATTAGGCGATAAAATATACAAACCAGGTCATCCTGACGCAGATGCAGAGGGATATATAAGGGCATCTAACGTAAACGCCATGGTTGATATGGCGGATGCGATTATGGCACAGAGAGCTTACGAGGCAAACCTTGCAGTCATAAATATTTCAAAATCAATGGCGCAAAGAGCCTTAGAAATTGGTAAATAGGGAATAATTGAGTAAAGTACATTTAAAAACCTGCATTAAATTATGCAGGTTTTTAAAATTTGGTATTTACAGTAAAAAACTTTTATGTTAGGATTTTTGAGTGGCAAGGACTCCGTTTTTTTGATTGAGTATCAAAAAAATGGAGGGTACGAGTAAAGCGAGTACATCCGCCACAAGCAATTAATGAAAATAGTGAAAATTTAATAGAAAAGTTTATGTCGATGTGGCGGAATCGGTATACGCGCACGTTTGAGGGGCGTGTGGAGAAATCCTTGGGGGTTCAAGTCCCCCCATCGACACCATAATAAGACTCCAGTAAGGAGTCTTTTTTAATGCTTGTTGATTGTAATGGGATGCAGTCTGTAGGTCAGGCAATGCCTGACAATAACTTCTTTTTTATTTGATTGTTAAATCAGCATTTTCCAGTTCAAGCAGTTTTATTTTGTTCCGGATTCCGCCGGCGTAGCCTGTGAGGCTGCCATTTTTACCGACAACTCTGTGGCAGGGGATTATAATAGATATCGGGTTGTGTCCGACAGCTCCGCCGACTGCCTGCGCGGACATCCTTTCTAAACCGCGTCGTGCAGCTAGTTTTTGGGCAATATCGCCATAGGTTGTGGTTTTGCCGTATGGAATTTCGCAGAGAATTCTCCAGACCTCCTGCCTGAACTCATTCCCGCGTGGGGCAAGTTTTAGCTCTGAAATTGCCGGATTTTCACCTTTAAAATATCTGTCTAACCAGTTTTTTGTAACTGCAAATATTTTTAAACAGGAGTTTTCTATCAGTTCTTCTGTAATACCGTGAGCAAAATATTTTTGTCCCTCGAGCCACAGCCCGACAAGATTTTCCCCATCAGAGGCAAGTGTAAGTTCTCCGATAGGAGAAGTGTACAAGGCTTTGTAAAGCATAAAATCTCCTGATTAGTAATATTGTTCAAATACGACATCACACGGAGATGTTTTTTCAGTACAGCCTTTTGCTTCATTAAGAGCAGGCGGCGTCGGATAATTTACTTTGAGCGGGCTGTTTGACGGTAAATCCTGATCAAAATGCAGTGACATCATTTCTGTACTGTCAATATTATTACCCCAGGCAACGTGTTTTGCATCGTAATAGGACATAGGTTCGGAGAAAGTTTCGTCCGGATTTTCCAGTGTTGCCGGATATGAAACAGTTGCGGTTATATATCTTGTATCAATTTCCGGCGGCCCTATAGGTACAACGTCCGCGCCGTCAGTTACCAGAAAAGCAACGACATCACAAGCTTTTTCTTCAGACCAAATAGCATTATTAGGCGGTCTTTCACCAGTCAGGTCAACAAAAACTATATAATATTTTGTTGTAAGTCTTACGCCAAAATCGTCTTCTTCTGTGTGTGCATATTGTGGTGAAATATATACTCTCATAGCGTTACTTGCTATAAAATGCGGAGGTACGTTATTAAAATCTTTTGTGGTGCTGGTTGCAACTTTGTCCATTGGTACGTCGCAATCAACATACGCTGTGTTCATATATTCGACCAGCCCTTCACACAGGTCTTTCGGGGTTGCAAAGAACTCGGAGCTGGCATTATCTACGTAGGCGTTATATGCAGCGTTTTGCACTGCTTCAAAAGCTCTGGCATAAAGTGATCTCATTGCTTTTTCAAAAGGTTTGACTGTCATAATTGCAATCATTGCTATGAACGCCATAATAGACATAGTTATCAGAACTTCGCCAAGGGTTGTTCCTTTTTTGTGTTTGAACATATAAATTCCTCAAATAATTAATACTATATATATATATTATTTCATATTTTGCAGATAAAGTAAAGGGTATTAGCCTGCTGATTATTTATTTAATGTAACAAATTATAAAAAATATAGTAAATTTTTGTAAAATGTGTTATAATGTATATATGCGAGGTATAAACAATATTAAACGGTCAAAATCTGCGTTCTCCTTAGCAGAAATGTTATTGGTTTTATTGATAATGTCGTTTTTATCAATGGCGATAGCACCGTTTGTAACCAAAAAAGTTAAAAAAGATACATACAGACAGCCGCACGGCAGATTTGAATGTTTTTGGAATAATGACAGATTGATTCAATATAATGTACTTGAAACAGGCGCAGGTCAGCAGGAAGACCGCACAGCACAAGGTTATTGCGAATTTGAACCTGTAGAACGTGCTGCATTTTATCTTCTGCAAGGTGTTGGCGGCGGCGGAGGCGGTGCCTTTGCTGCAACTCAGCCTTATATTACCTCGTATACTGCTACATATACCTCAATTGATACTGACGGCTATTCAGTAACCGGATATTATATACCTTGTTCCCGTATCAGATATTCCAATTCATACAGGTCTTGCAGTTCAAGAATAATAAGTTCATTTTCAGATAGTTCTGATGCCTCTAATACAGCGTCACAGTGGGCCTGGGTAAATGAAATTTGGGATGATCCTGAATTTATGCCGACAAGGACTTTTAAAATTTGTTCAGGCCGCGGCGGCGGTGGTGAAGGTATCGGCGGCTGGACACAGGAATACATTCCTGCGTACGATCCTGTTACTCATGAATGGTATAACAAATGTGAATATGAACCCCATATCCCGCCTGATGCTAATGGTGTGGATAACGACCCTTGCTATGACTATCCGACAGCAGATGGAGGAAACGGCGGCAAGGGTGCTTGTGTTACAGTGACTGTTGCACTGCCAAGAGGGTCTGTTATTAACAGAAGTAACTTAAACTACTATTTTTCATCTGATGACCAGTCGAATGGCGCTGATGTATACGCTACATTCGGGAACGCAAGCTGTAAAATTACCGGCGGCGGCAGCGGCAGCGACGGCAGATATTCTCCGTCTGTAGGCTGGACTCAAGGTGAAACAGGTCAGGACGCGCAGTTATATCAGTATTTGGAAGATGATGAACACCAGTGTAATTATACTTTAGGTAATTATATAACAGGCGGCAGAGGCGGTTCCGGTGTCTTGTGGAATACTGTAAACGGTGCTATTTCGTGGGACCCTAAGCCAGGTGACCATAACTCAAATAACAGCTTTTCTTTCTCGGGCGCGTCAACTCCTTATGTAGTACCTATATCTTATACTTATAAAAAAGCCTATAATTACTATGGTATGGCTGGCGGACCTGGAGAATATAATATGATGTTCTTCTCCGAATTGAATAAGAAAATTCGTATAACTCCGGGACGTGCAGGCCGCGGGGGTATTGGAAGCTCAACAGCTCAACAAGGTCAGCCGGGCGGCACTACAACGGCAACATTTGACGGTGATGCCTATCCGTTTTTGACTTTAGATGGCGGCAGAGGTGCAAGAAACAAAATGACCGGTAATTATTTCAGTTTATACTCGCAGGATCCTGTATACCAGAATGATAGCGTTATGGAAACAACAAGACTCGGTGAATATTCAGACTTTGTTGCAGCATTGTCAGCAGATGAGGGTACAAATTTGCAAAGTATTATTCCGTCTCAGGCAAAACCGGGACGCGGTGGTGACGGCGGATTTACGGTGCTCCGTGATACCAGAAACGGTGGTACAAGATCATTTGACGGACATACTCTTTCTGCTACGGGTGATGAAAGATTTGAATATGGCGGTGAAAATGCAGCATTACCTACAAATTCCGGTAAAGAAATTAGCTGCAACCCGAATGGACCGCTGGATGACGAACATCAGACAAAGATTTCCGGCACAACAACCAATTGCCCTGGCGAAGACGGTGAAGATGGAGCGGTGATAATAATATGGTAAAATATTCAGCAAAACGTAAATACGGTTTTTCAATGCTGGAAGCGGCAGTGACAATGCTCATGGTCGCTGTATTTACTGCTGCTGCGACAAATGTTTTTACTCGCAAACACCAGAAAGTTGCACATACTACAAGCCACGGCTCCTTTGAATGCTATTATAATGAGGCAGGTCAAATCTGCCAGCGTATGTCTCAGGAAGGGATATATCAAGAACCCTCCTGTGAACTGCCGGAATGTACTTTTAAGCCCTTAAAAGCATCTGAATATTACGTAGTTAATGCTATAGGCGGCGGCGGAGGCGGAAATACCGCAGGACTCGGCGGCTCTGCAGGTGAATACCGTACATTCTTTATCCCGTCTATTTCAAAAGAACTTCGCATAATCCCGGGTAAAGGCGGTACTGCAGGTTCTACTCCGGCTGACGGCGAGGCAACGGTTATTGAAAATACTGATGGTGAGTCACTTTTGATTGCATATGGCGGCAAAGGCGGATATGTTAATGAATCAACATATAAAAGTACAATCAAAGCTGAAGATATTTATGCTTGTTCTCTATACTTTGGAGATGGTTCAACCGCTTTGGAGTCATGCGCATCAAGAGATAAAACACCATATTGTCAGATAAATACACAAAGTGTATATGCTGAATATTGTGTTGACAGGGATACAATAAGTTTACCTTCATCTTCATATCTATACTTTGATACGGATAATCAACTGTATGCTCAGAATTCTTATATGCGCAACCGTAATGTAAAAATGTATTTATATGTAAGAGATGAGGTTTTGAACTTCAATACCACAAGAAATGAAGCGCCGTCCAAACTGGATGAATATCTGGAGGCAGCAGAACTGGATGATGCAAATGTTTGGAGGATGGGTATCGGCGGCAGCGGTTCTCCAAATGCACAGGACGGGACACCGGGGGCAGTACTGATTGTATGGTAAGATTTGTTAAGAATTGAGGATAGTCATATATGTTTAAATTACGTGAATCAAAATTAGGTTTTTCATTAATAGAAATGATGCTGTTGCTATTAATATTGTCATTAATGACTGCTGCATCAGTCCCTATTTTGTCACGTAAACATAAAAAAGCTCCGGTAAAGGCTTTCCACGGCCGGTATGCTTGTTTCTGGAACGGTAATCAACTTTGGCAGCAACAATATTCCGGAGAAAATATTATCCAGAACGAAGCCGTCTCTCAATGTAAATTTGAAGCTCCCAAAAAAGCTAACTACTTTTACATTCAGATTATAGGCGGTGGTGGCGGCGGCGGTTCTGCCGGATATTATCGTCCCGAGGATAGCTCAAGTTTAAAAGTATACAATTATTATACTAATTCAGCAAAATACTATGTAAATAATTATAATTCTTCCTCTTCGTTATCTCAATTCGATATGACTGAAGAAGAATTCAATGATATTGTCGGAACAAAATATTCTTATCTTTCTGTCGGCGGCACAAGAGGTAACTACTGTAACGAACACGGTACAAATTATACTCAAGAACTTACCTGTGAGGGTTATCACGAAAAAACAGGTGTATACCACTGTGTTGATAAAAATGATGAGACTATATATTTCCCTGAATATACAACAATGGAGACCTGTTTAGGTCTTGATCAATGGTTTCCGTGGCTGGGCGGCGGCAATAACGGCAACGGCTGGGGCTGGGGAAACATAAAAAATGGAAACAAAGCTAAAAGTAATGGCAATTCAAAGAGAAAAGGCAATGGCAACGGTAACGGATTGGGACACGGTCCGTGGGATGGTTTTGACTGGGGTAATATAGACTGGGGTAATCTTCCGGATTGGTTTTATCCAGATGTCGGACGAGCCTGGGTAGAAGATATGTCTACGGGCGATTGCTCTAACGAAAAATACGGTGCTGCACCCCCTACTGCTTATTCAGAACCCCAGCAGATTAAATGGGGTGTCCATACATATTATTACACCGACTGGAGCGATAACGGCAGCTGGTATTCTTATTCAACCAACAGATCAACAGGCGAATCTACAGGGTTTAGAAATAATAAAGGCGCTTACATTGACAGCTACCTGCCACGTGCTTTAGGCGGAAAAGGATACAGAAAATATTTCACAATGAACGGCTCCAAAATAGCTGCAACACAGGTTGAAACAAAAGGCGGTGAGGGCGGCGAACAGGCTCAATGCGGCGGCTCCTGGGTAGGTAATAAATCTTGTCAGTGCCAGACAAGCGGCTACTTAGATCCAAGAGACGGCGAGATTGTATACGGACGTGACAGCGCTCCTACATCATCTGAAGTTTGTACCGGTGCGGATAATAACTGCCTGAAAAAAGTTACATCTTCAAGTCCGGCGTTTTACAGGTATGAGTATTATCAGCGGCAGAATATGAAATACGGTATGGGTGGTTTTGCCGGCGAGTATAAAACATTCTTCGCACGCCAAATTGACCCTGATATCATAATAAGCCCGGGTAAAGGCGGAAAAGCCGGTATAGTTACAAGCGGAACAAACTCTTACGGACGACGCGGAGGTGATTCTCAACTCGGCAATATGGTTGCGGCCGGAGGCGAAGGCGGTATGGGCGATCGTTCAACTGGTTTAATGCGCTTGCCGACCAAGGGCGATGAAGAATTTATTGAAGGCAACGGTATAAAAGTTCAAAAAGGTGACCCGGGTGCTGTATCACCATTCAGATATGAGGCCAACCTTTTGGGCATCAGGAATCCGCTTGAAAATACTGTTAGTTATTCAAACTTCGGAACAGGCGGCAATGGTACTACTGTGACCAATAATTGCTGGGAAGGATATTACAAAAATATATTCCGCGGTGCTTATAACAAAGAAACCGGTCGGGATGAAGATATTGAATATAAAGACCAGTACGTATGGGAGAACGTTAATTGTAAAGCAGCCGGCTCTGAATATCCTTGGACTGGAAGCACCTCCCAAACTTATAACGGCTATGCCGGATATTATAGGGGAGCTGTTGAAGTAAAACCTGGTGATGAGGCTCAGGACGGCTATACTGGTGCAATTATTATAAGTTGGTAACAATAAGAAAGGCGTATAAGTTATGAAATTAAAGAATAAAAAAGCTTTTACTCTGGCAGAATTGATGGTTTGCTTACTGTTGATTTCAGTTCTTGCAACTATCCTTTTGCCGGCAATTATTCAGAATAAACCTAACAAAAACAAAGTTATGTTCAGAAAAGCTTATTATATCATTGAGCGTGTTGTCAGTGAATTAATAAACGATGATGACTTATATCCGACAAACGAAGAGCTGAATGTTTCAGGGTTTGCTAACACTGCAGAAGTTACCTATGCCGGCGAAACCTATAGCGGCCAGTCAAAGTTCTGCGGTCTATTCTTTGAAAAAGTTAACACCACAACAGGCACTCCGCGATGCACCAGTGCCGGAGAAACTCCGTCTGCGGTACCTGCAGACGATGACAATGAAGGCTCATTTATGACAAACGACGGCGTAATATGGTATATGCCGGCAACAAAAGTATTTGCAAATTCTGATTATGAACCGGTAGAGGATTCTACAGATCCAGCAACAGGCGAGCCTATACCGGGAACTCCGGGAGGTGCTGTTGAACAGGAAATTCAAGTTGATATAAACGGGGTTTCTGCTCCAAATTGTAATTACAGTACGGATTGCCCAAATCCTGACAGATTTGTCGTATATGTCAGATATGACGGAAAAGTCAGGGTAGAGGGCGAAAAAGAACGTGAGTATCTGCTTTCTAACTCAACTCTTAAATAAAATTTCAAAAGGCTTTGATAATCTATCAAAGCCTTTTAATTTATTTGAAAAATTATGTTTACATGCCATAATAAAATTATGTTAGACAAGATAATCATAAAAGGCGCAAAAGAACATAACCTTCAGGATGTTTCTCTTGAAATTCCAAAAAATGAACTTATAGTCTTTACAGGTGTTTCCGGTTCAGGAAAAAGCTCTCTTGCCTTTGATACGATTTTTGCAGAGGGGCAGAGGCGTTATGTGGAGAGTCTTTCAACTTATGCAAGGCAATTTCTGGGTCAGCTCGACAAGCCTGATGTTGAATACATTGACGGACTTTCTCCTGCGATTTCTATTGACCAGAAATCCACCAGCAACAACCCGCGCTCTACTGTCGGAACAGTTACGGAAATATACGATTATCTGAGGCTTTTGTATGCAAGAGTCGGGACTCCATACTGCCCGAATTGCGGTGAACCTGTCAAGCCTCAATCAATTGACGAAATTGTGAATAGTATTATGGCTCTCGGCGAGGGGACAAAAATTCAAATTCTCGCTCCGGTTGTTCGCGGTAAAAAAGGTGAATTCCAATCGGTTTTTGAAGAACTCCGTCAGGAGGGGTTTGTCAGAGTCAAAGTTGATGATGAAGTTTACAACCTTGATGAGGATGAAATTGAATTAAGTAAAACCAAAAAACATACAATTCAGGTCGTTGTTGACAGAATTGTAGTAAAAGACTCCGCTCAATCACGTATTGCAGATAGTGCTCAAATCGCCCTTAAAAAAGCTGACGGAATTATGGTGGTTGATGTTATTGGAGATAAGGAAATTATCTTCAGTGAAAAACTTGCCTGCCCGAAATGTAATTTAAGTTTTGAAGAGCTGGCGCCGCGTATTTTCTCATTCAATAATCCCTACGGCGCGTGCGAAAGATGCTCGGGGCTTGGTGCAGATTTTGTTATTGACCCGAATCTTGTCGTACCTGACAGAAAAAAATCTCTTGCGGACGGGGCAATTTATCCGTGGTCAAAAACTACTACAAATTATTACGACGATGTTTTGAAATCGGTTTGTGAACATTACGGCATAAATATGAACACTCCGTTTGAAGATTTGCCGGAAAACGAGCAGCATATTATTCTCTATGGCGGGGATGACCTTGTAAAATTCCGTGTGATGAAGTTTGGTACTCACAGATACGAAACAAAATATCACAGGTATATAGGTGTAATTCCGTTTCTTGAAAAAAGGTATAATGATTCTGCGGCTGAATACTGGCGTGAAGAAATTGAAAAATATATGATTACCACCCCATGTCCTGCTTGTAACGGTGCCAGATTAAAACCGTTTCCGCTGGCAGTTAAAATAATGGGGAAAAATATTTATGAATTCACTCTGATGTCTATTGATGACGCTATAGAGTTTGTTTCTGATTTATATTTGGAATTGGGCGAATACCAGCTTCAGATAGCTAAACAAATTCTTGATGAAATTCGCGCACGGCTTAAATTTATGAAAGATGTCGGTTTGGGATACCTGAATCTAGCCCGTATGGCAGGAACTCTTTCCGGCGGTGAAGCCCAGCGTATCAGGCTTGCTACACAAATAGGCAGCGGGCTGTCCGGTGTCTTGTATGTTCTGGATGAACCATCTATCGGACTTCACCAGCGTGATAACGACAGATTGATTAAAACTCTCATCAAACTCAGAAACCTCGGTAATACTCTTATTGTTGTTGAACATGATGAGGAAACTATGAGAAATGCTGATTATATTGTAGATATAGGGCCGAAAGCAGGTGTCAACGGCGGCAAAATTATCGCTCAAGGGTCACTTGAAGATATAGTAAAATGCAAAGGCTCTCTTACAGGGAAATATTTGAGCGGAGAAAAATATATACCGGTTCCTGAAAAGCTTAGAGAGGGTAACGGAGCTGTATTATCAGTTAAAAACGCTCATTTGAATAATCTTAAAAATATCAATGTAGATATTCCGCTCGGAAAAATTGTAGTCCTCACAGGGGTTTCAGGTTCAGGCAAATCCACTCTGATGCAGGATTTGATTGCCGAGTATGCTCTCCATAAACTCCGTGGCAACAAACCGAAACCGCAGGGGGTTGATGAGATAACAGGGTTTGAAAATATTGATAAAGTTATATCAATTGACCAGTCGCCGATAGGGCGTACTCCGCGTTCCAATCCGGCGACCTATACAGATGTTTTTACTCAGATAAGAGAACTTTACGCAAAAACAAATGAGTCCAAACTCCGCGGCTACAAAGCCGGCAGGTTCAGTTTCAACGTAAAAGGCGGTCGCTGTGAAGCCTGCAAAGGCGACGGCGTCATCAAAATTGAGATGAATTTTCTCTCAGACGTCTATGTCAAGTGCGATGTCTGCAAAGGCAAACGCTACAACAGAGAAACTCTTGAAGTAAAATATAAAGGCAAAACCATCTCCGATGTTCTCGAAATGAGCGTTAAAGAGGCATTGGAATTTTTTGACAGTATTCCGTCAATTAAAAATAAATTGAAAACTCTGAATGATGTCGGTCTGGATTATATAAAACTCGGTCAGAGTGCAACAACTTTATCCGGCGGAGAGGCGCAAAGAATAAAACTTGCATCTGAACTCAATAAACGCGCTACAGGCAGAACTCTTTATCTTCTCGATGAGCCGTCTGTCGGTTTACACTGGTATGATTTGGATAAACTTATCAAAATTCTGCACAGGCTTGCAGATCAGGGCAATACAATACTTGTTATAGAACATAATCTTGACTTAATTAAAGTTGCCGATTATATTATAGATTTAGGACCGGAAGGCGGTGCCGGCGGCGGTGAAGTTGTTGCCACCGGTACTCCAAAACAGGTCGCCAAAGTCGCAAAATCATATACCGGTCAATATTTAAAAGGTATTTTTTATAAATAAAGGAATAGTGTTATGAAAAAATGGTTATATTTGGTATCGGTAATGCTCTTTACATCACTGGCTGCCGTGGCTGCGGAAATATTGCAGGTTGAATCTCTGACAAAGTTTTCAACTGCGGAATACCCGTCAGAAATACATCTCAGAGCATTGAATGATATTAATTTGTCACAGGATATTCAGATTAAACAGGGGTATACTGTTACGGGAAAGTTGACAGATGTTTCTTCTCCCAAAAGATTGAAACGTGATGCAAAATTTTCATTTATGCCGCTTTATTATGTTGATTACAGCGGCAAAACAAATATGATTAAGGAGGTTTTTGAGGGCAGGTTCTCTAAAGATATTGAAATTAATAAAGGACAGCTGGCGAAATCTGCCGCTTTGAGTGTCGGAAATTATTTTGTTCAAGGGTTAAGTGCCGGCTATTATGCAGTTGAGGGCGCTGTTAAAAATGAATCTGACAACCGTTTCAAATCCTCAGTAAAATCTGTTTATGAACATTCTCCGCTTTCCTATGTGGAAAAAGGTCAGGATATAGAAATTAATGTCCACGATGTTTTCGGATTAAAATTCAAAGTTGATGACGATGACGAAGCTTATTCAGTGGAAGTGGCGCCTGGCGAGTTCCGTGAGGGGAATTTTGAATACAAAATGGAAACAGAAACAAAAACTCCGGAAAAATAGTTTAAAAGGTGCGATAATACGGCATAAATTCACAAAAAAATTCCTCTGTTGAAAAACAGAGGAATTTTTAATTTTCAGAACGGATAACTAACCGTTAATCTGGCTCATAACTTCTTCAGCGAAGTTGTCCTGACGTTTTTCAAGACCTTCACCGAGAACAAATCTAGAGAAAGCTTTGATAGTTAATTTGCCTTCAACAAGTTGTCCGATAGTGATATCAGGGTTTTTAACAAACGGTTGTTCAAGGAGGCATCTTTCAGCCATAAGTTTGTTAACACGACCTTCAACGATTTTGCCTCTGATAGCTTCAGGTTTCTTTTGAAGATCTTCTTTACCCATTTCAATTCTGGTTTCTTCATCAATAACTGATTGAGGAATTTCTGCTCTTGAAACGAATTGCGGAGCTGATGCTGCAATGTGTAAGCAGATATCGTTCATCAATTCAGCGTCTTTCTTATCTGTTTGAAGAAGAACACCTGTTTTGCCGTTGTGAATGTATGTAGCAACATTACCTTCGTAACGGACAAATCTTCTGAAAGTGATTTTTTCGCCGATAGAAGCGATTTTTTCTTTAATAATATCGGCAATCAATTTTCCGCATTGCGGGCATGTAGAAGCAAGCAATGCATCTACATCAGCAGGATTTGATTTAGCAACAAATTCTGCAAGGTTATTAGTTAAAGCTTTGAATTCTTCATTTTTGGCTACGAAGTCAGTTTCGCAGTTAACTTCAACCATAGCACCGCAGTCGTCTTGAACGTATGAACCGACAAGACCTTCAGCAGCGATTCTGCCCATTTTCTTTTCAGCAGAAGCAATACCTTTCTGGCGGAGCAATTCCATAGCTTTTTCCATATCACCGTCAACTTCAACGAGTGCTTTTTTAGCATCCATCATACCTGCACCGGTTTTGTCACGGAGTTCTTTTACCATTTGAGCTGTGATAGTCATATTAAATTCTCTCCTTTTTTGAAAGTGGAGCGGATTTCCGCTCCACATAGCATAAATTAAGTTAATTAAACTTCAACGCTTTCTTCTACAGTTTCAACGCCTGCATCTTCAGGTTTGATTTCTTCGATTTTAGCTGTTTTGTTAGCGTTGTTTTCTTTAAGTTGTTTACCTTCTAACACAGCGTCAGCCAGTTTAGAAGCGATTAATTTGATAGAGCGGATAGCATCATCATTACCAGGGATGATGTAATCAATGCCGTCAGGATCAGCGTTAGTATCTGCAAGGCAGATAACGGGGATGTTCAATTTGTTTGCTTCCTGAATAGCGATTAATTCTTTTTTCTGGTCAACGATGAAAATCAGGTCAGGGAGACCTCTCATTTCTTTAATACCGCCTAAAGTTTTGCTCAATTTAGAGATTTGTCTGTTGATTTGAGCTATTTCTTTTTTCGGCAATTTTTCGATATGACCGCTTGATACAAAGTCTTCCAATTCTCTGAGTTTGTTAACTCTTGAGCGGATTGTATCAAAGTTAGTAAGCATACCGCCTAACCATCTTCTGTTGATGAAATAAGCGCCGGCTCTTTGAGCTTCTTCTGCTATAACTTCAGCGGCTTGTTTTTTAGTGCCGACAAAAAGAATATTCTTATTACGTGCTGCATAGTCTCTAACAACATCGTAAGCTTTGTCGAGTAAGTCGGTAGTTTTGCGTAAATCCAAGACGTAAATACCGTTTCTTGCACCGTAAATATACGGTTTCATTTTTGGGTTCCATCTTTGTGTTTGGTGACCGAAGTGTACACCGGCTTCCAAAAGTTCAATCATAGATGCTACAGGCATCGTTTTTCTCCTTTATATTAATGTATTGTACTACGGGCTAAACTGTCCCATTCAGACTTTGCGGAGTTTGGATTTTACAGGTAAACGCGCTATTTTGTCTTTGCGTTTCCGGATTTTACCGCCCCGCCCTGAACTAGGGCAAAACCTATCGGACTAGTATAACCAATAATATGATATAACAAACAAAAATATATTCAAACGAAATATTGACTTTTATTAAGCCTTTTAAAGCCTTGAGTTTTTACACAACGAGTTTGTATCCGCCGCCGTAAATAGTTTCTATGTATTTTTTGCCGTTTGAAATTTTATCGAGTTTTGTTCTGAGGTGGCGGATGTGTACACGTATTGTTTCAATATCGTCATCCGGCGCATACCCCCAGATGTCTTTCAGCAATTGAGCTGAAGATACCATGTTCCCGTGGTTCTGGAATAGTAAATTGAAAATTTCAAATTCAATCGGGGTTAATTTTGCCTGTTTGTCATTGATTTTTACGCAGTAAGTTTCCGGCAGGAGTGTTATTTCTCCGAGTGTCAGCAAATCTCTTGTAGATGCTGATTCCGGAATCTGGCGGGAACGCTTCAAAAGGGCACGGACTCTTACCTGTAGTTCTTCCATATCAAAAGGTTTTACAAGATAATCATCTACCCCGATATTGAACCCGTTAACCTTGTCGCTTACCTGAGATAGTGCTGTCAGCATCAAGATAGGGATTTCTGAAGTTCCGGCATTTTTTCTAATCCTCTGTGCTACAGTGAATCCGTCAACCTCCGGCATCATGACATCAAGGATTACGCATGACGGAAGTTCCTGTTTGCACATGGCAAAACCTGTTGTGCCGTCAAATGCCTGTATAACCTTATAGCCGCATAATTCAAGGTTTACCTTGATTAGTTCATTTATCGCCGAATCGTCATCTATTACTAAAATTTTGTTCATATAATTAATTTTATCTGCAACAAAATTCTTTTTCAAACATCTAAAATACTACAATGTTAATAAATCTTAATAAATTTTATAACTCAAAACACCAATGGTATCGCCATTATAGCTTGATAAGCAAGAATTAAAATAAAAAAAATAAAAATTTAAGTGTAAAATTTACAAATTTTCTGTTTTTTATTGTAATATGTTATAGCGTAAGTATAACAATGTAGTAAGTAGAACTATAAAAGGAGGCACATGAATTGGCAATAACATCACCATTTACAGCGTTTAAAGAAAACGGTAAAAAGGAAATCCACTTGGGACAACATGTATTAGCAGAATTTTTCGAATGCGACCCCAACACATTAAATAGTCTTGATAAAGTTGAAAAATATATGGTTGACGCAGCCCTTGAATGCGGCGCAACAATTGTTCAAAAATGTTTTCATATGTTTAACCCGTATGGCGTTTCAGGAGTTGTAATCATCTCAGAAAGCCATCTTGCAATACATACATGGCCGGAATTGGGTTATGCCGCCGTTGATTTATTCACCTGTGGTGATAAGTGCGACCCGAAAGTGTCTTATGAATTTTTGAAGAAAATGTTCAATTCAAAAAAAGCTACTTTCACTGAATTAAAAAGAGGCATAATTGATGAAGAAACAATGAAAGTTGCCGAAAAACCTTTTGAAATTATGCAGCAGTTGGAAAACTAATTCTTATTTTTATATAGAAAAAAGAACCGGATTTTTTTTAATCCGGTTCTTTTTTTTAAATTATGTAAAAAAGTGATGAATCATGCATGACAAAAAAGCATGATTATTTTATTATTTACATGTAGTTCGGAGGGGAAAGATGTTAGATGACATTATAGAAAAAAGATCAGATTTCGATTTAACGTCAAGAAGTGCGTTTTCCCGTGATGATGCAGTATTTACATCACGTTCGTACGCAGCTTTGCTGGCTAAAAACAATGTTCCTTTTTCACATAAAAAAGCCGCAGACAACTATATTGTTATCAAACGTGTGTTCAAGTTCCAGGCGGTTATGAGCAGAATTACCAATGCAGAAAAGGCTCTGCTTCAAAAATACGACTTTAATACACTTGAATATACTACCGTAAAACAAATGTATGAAGAGATAGCTCTTCTTCAAAAGTGGGCATCATCATCTGATGAACAGTTGAAAGCTGATGCGGATGAAATTCTCGAAATCAGAACTAAGGAATTAAAATTCCTTGATGCCAACAGATACGCAAATATTTCAAACGAAATTTATAAAGGTTATATTGCTCTGGAAAGCTACTTTGAAGAAATAAGCAAATTCAGAGACACTCCGACCAATCCGGATGTGTAAAAAGGATTAAACAACTTTAACTTATATTATAAAAAGCTCTGTGGAAATTTCCCCGCGGAGCTTTTTGTAATAGTTATGCTTGAAAAAGAATATAAAAAAGGACATTCTTTAGAATGTCCTTAATCTCATATATGAAACAAAAAGGATCTTTTAAGTAATTGTATTAGTATTCAATACCCTGTCTAGCCATAACACCCATATCAAAGTAGTGTTTGATAGGTTTCATCTCAGTAACCAGATGAGCCATTGCTTTCAGTTCCGGGTGGGCATATCTTCCGGTAAGAACGATTTCAAGGTTTTCCGGTTTGTTCATCAAAACTTCCTTAACTTCGCTTACCTTAATCATATTCATAGCTGTGCAAATGTTGATTTCATCAAGAATAATAAGCTGATATTCGCCGGAATTGATTGCTTGCTTAGCGTATTCCCAGCCTTTTTTAGCTTCTTTATAATCATCCATGCAAACATTGTGAGAATAGCAGACTCTGTCCATACCGAATTGTACAACCTTTAAGTTAGGTAAAAACTTAGAAGAAGTAACGATTTCGCCGTAAGAAGTCGCGCTGTCGCCTTTTGTAAACTGGATAATTAAAACTTTCCAACCATGACCCAAAGCTCTAAGTGCCAAGCCGAGAGATGCCGTTGTTTTTCCCTTGCCGTCTCCTGTATAAATTTGTATATACCCATGCTCTAACACTTCTGATTCCTCCAAAATAAACTGACTATTTTCCTATTCTTCTATCCATATTTTAAACTATTTCCCCTGGGGATTAATCGCTCTTTAGATGGATAAAAATCTAAGTTAGGGTTGATAAAGTATGATTTTTATAACTTTATAACAAATCCCCACTCCCAAGATTTGTATATTCATCATAGAACAAATTTTGAAAAATAGTTCAAAAAACATCCCATCCATGCCAATCTTTTTACAATAAAATCGGGTGAATTTTTAAAAAGCGTTATGGCAAGTGCAAAACGGGATTTTTAAAAAGTTTACTTAATTTTTGTAAAGTTAATATATAAAAAACTTGCATATTGTGAAAGAAGTCTTGCATAGTCACTTTCGGCGTTTTGTAACTTTCCCGTAATAAAAAAACGTAAAATGTTTCAATTCCTTGTAAATCGGGCTTAATAAACTTATAAACTGCCGAAAATCAACACGGGATGGAGTATTCAACAGAATGTTAACAAATGTAACAAATTGTGCTGTTTGTGAAATTTCTCAAATTGAAAATTGTTTATATATACAAGAACAATTAGATAAGAGAGAGTAAATTATGGCACCACTTCCAGGCGTAAAAACAGCAGTAGCTGCAAATATTCGGAAGAACCCCGCCAGCGTCAGAAAATCGACAGTACCTGACAGCGGGGATAGCAAACCGACCGTAAAAGCGAGAGCTTCTGAGGCGGTTCGGACAGCTACGCCTGCATCAGCAGAAAACGCCAAGACTGCCAGAACCGAAACTAAGCTAAGTAAACATTATGAAATAAGTGAATCTATAAGAAAAGGTACAACAGGTGCTGTTCGTAGTAATATGAACTCGAAGTACGGTGTACCTACGACTGTAGATTATAGTACGTTTGATAACACTAAAGATATGCTTAAGGCTGCAAAAGAGTATTCTGATGCTCAGTTGGCTAAACAAATTGCATTTAAACAGCAGCAGCAAGCAAACATGTATGCACAGCTAAATGCTATGCAGAGCATGTACATGAAGAATAACCTTACCTCTACTGCAGGTGCTGCATTGGGCAATCTAATATCCAATATTGGCGGCAGTAAAGATGTATATAGCAATGTGTCTCTGAGCAATTTAGGCTCTTCTAATTCCGGAGTTAAAGTTGCATCAACATTATCTGCAAATGCTTCTCCGCTTGAATCTATGAAAGCCGCAAATGATTCAGCAAGTTTACAATCAGCTCTTACAGCTGCTCGTGCAAATCAATCTGAAGTGACAACTCAACTTCAAACTCTGAAGAGCGACATGATTCAACTTGAAAATGATAAAAATAAGGCTGAGAAAGATCTTGAACAATTAAATAAAGATATTGCTACACAAACACAAGTTGTTGAATCCAAACAAGAGGCAGTAGATACCGCAAACGAAAAAGTAAGCAACGCAAAAAGAAATCAAGATGGTGCTAAAAAAGGTTTAGAGCAAGCTACTGCTGTTATGAAAGAAAAAGATGATGAATTCAAGCAGGCGCAAATCGGAGTAGAAAATGCTCAGACTGCATTATCTACAGCTCAAACTAATTTGGCAAGTGCAAATGCTCGTTTAGCATCAACACCGGCAACATTACCGGATGGTTCTACAAACCCTGCTTATGCTCCAGCAAAACAGGCAGTAGCAGATGCTGAGCAAGCTGTCAAAGAGAAAAAAGAAGATTTAGCAAAAGCACAACAAGCACGTCAAGAGGCTGCAGATGCATATAAAGCTGCAAATGAAAATCAAACAGCAGCACAAACTAAGTTAGAGCAATCAATTACTTTGTTAGAAAATGCAGAAAACGCTCAAGCTGCAGCTGAAGATGAAGTTGTTAAAGCTAAGAAAGAGTTGGAAACAGAAAAAGAAAAACTTGAAAACCTTAATGCTCAGAAAGATGCTGCGGACGGTGTTATTCAGAAATATAATGATGCTGTTGAACAGCAAACAGAGTTAGAAAAACAAGTTGCTGATTATGAAAAAGAAATTCCAAAACAAGAACAAAGACTTGAAAAATTAAAAGAAAAAGAAAATAAAGAAATGAAAGGTCTTGACGGTGATATTTCTAAACTCGAAAAAGAAGTAGCAGACCTGAAAGCCAAAGGTAAAGAAGACAAAGCCAATGAAAAACAGGCTAAGCTGGATGGCTTAAATGCCCGTAAAGAAGAATTACAAAATATTATAAACCAGAGAAATTTTGTAACCGAAATGGGCACTGATGGCAAAGTTCTAAAAAGCGGCTATGTTAACGGCGAACAAGTCTTTATGATTGGTGATAAAGAAGTTTCACAGGCTGAATTTAATGCCGCAAAAGCTTCTGATAATACTCCGGTTCCAAAACAAGACACACCTGTTGCTGATGCAGGTTCCGGTGAGAAAAAATCTCAAACTGTATCGAGTATAGTCCAAGACGCTATCGAAGGAACTATTCCGGTGAAAAACGGACAAGTTGATGTGGATGCAATAAAACAAATTAATGAGCAAATTGATATACTGAAAGATTCTTCTCGGTCAAGTGGTACAATGTCAGCACAGGGTCACGATATAAAGTTTGCTAATGGGCAATTTACAATTGATGGACAATCTGCATCAGAAAAAGATGTACGTAAACTTATTGCCGAATCATTAGGTATTGAGTTAACATAAACTTTACATAACCTTTACTTTTCAAAATCGTTAGGTTATAATGAAACTACAGACAGTATTGTCACAGAAAAAGAACGGGTCACCCCGTTCTTTTTTCGGTAATTTACAGGTAATTATGAGGGTAGAATTTTGAAACAGGAAGTTAACAGGCATGAAATTATTGAGGCGATTACTCCGCTCATTGAAAATACTGCCATGCGTTTCAATCTTATTCCTATTGAAATTGATTTTTCAAAAGAAAACCATAAATGGTTTTTGCGGATTTTTCTTTATTCAAAGGAGCGAGATATAACTCTTGATGATTGTGAAAATGTTACGCGCAGCCTGAATGATTTTCTGGATGAGCTTATCCCTGTAAAATACTATCTGGAGGTTTCATCTCCCGGATTGGAGCGGAAGTTCAAGTCTGACAAGGAGTTCATTATTTTTAAAGGGCGCAGAATCAGCTTGAAGCTTAAAACTCCGCTGGAGGGAGAGGAAGAAAAAATCTTCAAGGGTGAAATCCTTGATTTTGACGAAAATGAGGGGCTAAAGTTCTTCCGTTTTGATGACGCTCAGGAACTCCTCATTCCTCGCGGCAACATCCAGTCTGCCAAATTGTACATTGATTAAATACGATAAGAAAAGACTCTTCGGGCAGCAGCCCTTAGAATGACAAAAATTTGGAAATACTACCATTCGTCATTCTGAGCGAAGCGAAGAATCTCCAAAAGGAGGCAAATTGAGCAAAAAAGGTTACGTGTATATGCTTACAAATGTTAACAATACTACATTGTATATTGGTGTAACCTCAAATCTAGTCCAGAGAGTCTGGCAGCATAAAAATAAATTTGTGGACTCTTTTTCAAGTAAATATAAATTAAATAAGTTAGTTTACTTTGAAGTCTGCGAAAATATTGCAGAGGCTATTGTAAGAGAAAAGTATTTGAAAGGAAAGAAACGAATTTACAAATTAGAGTTAATTAACAATTTTAATAATGAATGGAAAGACTTATACGAAGATATAATATGAACAAGATTCTTCACCCCCGAAATGCTATCGGGTTCAGAATGACAGAAAATACTAAAAGACTCTTCGGGCAGCAGCCCTTAGAATGACAAAAATTTGGAAATACTACCTTCGTCATTCTGAGCGAAGCGAAGAATCTCAAGACTAGACTTATAACAACGAAAGGAAAATAAAAATGATTAAAATCGGAACAGCATTATTTGAAGCATGCGAAGAACTGGAAAGAGAACGCGGGATATCTAAAGATGTCTTAATCGCGTCACTATGCGATGCTATGGTTGCAGCTTATAAAAAACACATGAGAACTAAAGAAGCTGCCAATATCGAGGCTATTCTTGACGAACAATCAGGCGAAATCGGTGTTTTCAGCACAAAAACTGTTGTCGAAAATGTCGAAGATCCTGAGCTTCAAATATCACTTACAGACGCAAAAGAAATTGATGAAGATGTTGAAGTGGATGACGAAGTTAAAATTGAAGTTACACCTGAACAATTCGGCAGAATTGCTGCTCAGGCTGCTAAACAGGTTATCACTCAAAGAATTCGTGAGGCTGAAAGAAACCTCGTTCTGCAAGAGTTTATGGATAAAAAAGGTACTCTTACTACCGGTATTATTCAACGTGTTGAAAACAGAAATGTTATAGTTAACATCGGCAAAACTGACGCAATTATGCCTCAAAAAGAACAAATCCCGGGTGAATACTACAAACCCGGCAACAGAATCAGAGTTTTTGTGCTCAATGTAAAAGAAACAACAAGATTGCCGCAGGTAATTGTTTCCCACGCTCATGCTGAAATCGTTCGTGAACTCTTTGAACTTGAAGTTCCGGAAATTGAAGACGGTATCGTAGAAATTAAATCAATTTCACGTGAAGCCGGCTACAGAACAAAAATTGCTGTATGGTCTAATGATCCGGAAGTCGATTCCGTCGGCGCCTGCATAGGGCCTAGAGGTTCAAGAATTCAAACTATCGTCGGCGAGTTGAAAAACGAAAAAATTGATATCGTCAGATATTCAGAAGACCCTGTAGAATATATTGTTAACGCACTTTCACCGGCAAGAGTTGTGTCTGTTGATATTCTTGCAGATGATGATTACGCTCACGAAGCTATGGTAGTTGTTCCAGACGACCAGCTGAGCCTTGCAATCGGTCGTGAGGGGCAGAATGTCAGACTTGCTCACAAACTTACAGGCTGGAAAATAGATATCAAGAGCGTTTCTCAAATGGAAAAAGCTGAAGCTCAAAATATCCAGAACTATCAGGATGAGCCTCAAGATGAAGTCGTTGAAGAAGATGACGATGAATTGAAACAGGAAATTGAAGAAGAAATGAATCAGCAGGCTTATGATGAAGAAGATATTCAGCACGATGAGCCGGTTGAAGAATCTTCAGATGACGAAGAAGTCTAAAACCTTAATATAAAGCTTGAAAAGACCCTTGCCATAAGGGTCTTTTTTAATGCTTAAAGTCTGTTATTTTACATATTTGATATTGTCGGAAACGAAGTTTTCCCAAGCTACTTATTGACAAAAAAAATTGAGCAACTATCATTAAATTATGGCTTAAAATACCAAATTAGTAAGTAGTATAATTA
>CALUVE010000004.1 GCA_944324135.1 Candidatus Gastranaerophilales bacterium
CAAAGAAAGAGGTTAAAAATGAAAAAAGGAATTCACCCTGATTATAAGAAAATGACAATCAAGTGTGTTTGCGGTAACGAAATTGAAACAGGTTCTGTATTAGACGATATTACGGTTGAAATTTGCAGCCACTGCCACCCGTTCTATACAGGTCAACAAAAAATCCTTGACTCTGAAGGTCGTGTTGAAAGATTCAACAAACGTTACGGTAACAAAAAATAATTATTATAAAACATTTATTTACAAAGTAGCCCGTTTTTATAAAATGGGCTATTATTGTATAAATACTTAGTTGGAGGAGTTATGCAAGAAAATAATAAACCTGTTGTTAACCTTATATCAAAACCTGAGAACATGCTAAAAACAGTCTACACTGCCTGCAGAACCTGTTACAGCGCGGATTATCCGATAAACATCTACGAAAGCACTGATGACAAAGAAAAAATGCTCAGACTTATCGAAAGAGTTATTTCATCAGGACACTACTCAACCATTGAACATATTCAGGTAAGTTTTGCGATATCCAATGTTTCACGTGCCTGCACTCACCAGCTTGTAAGACACAGACATATGTCTTTTTCTCAAAAATCTCAAAGATATGTCAAAGAAAAAGGTCAATTTGATTACATCATCCCGCCGACAATTGAACGAATTCCTGAATTAAAAGAAAAATTTATATCATTTATGGGTAAAATTTCTGAACAGTATCAAGAGTTTGTTGAAGCAGGAATTCCGGCAGAAGACGCAAGATTTGTTCTCCCTAATGCAGCTGCAAGCTCTATGGTTGCAAGCCTCAACCTGAGAGAAATGATTCACCTTGCAAACCTCAGACTCTGTACACGCGCGCAGTATGAAATCCGCACACTTGTGAAAATGATGTGCGATGAACTGGTTAAAGAAGAACCATGGCTCAAGCCATATCTCGTTCCTAAATGTGAACGTCTCGGATTCTGTGATGAAGACAAATCCTGCGGCAGAAAACCTACCAAGGATAAACTTCTGTGCGCTGAAGTATCTTAATTCAATTTATAACCGTAATTAAAAAAGAGAAAGATTTTTATCTTCCTCTTTTTACGGTTTTACAACCGGCTGTCAACCGTATTTATTATACAACAAGTTTATGATAAAATAATACCATAAGGGTTTGTAGCTCAGTAGGAAGAGCAACGGTTTCCTAAACCGGAGATCGCGGGTTCGACTCCCGCCAGGCCCACTTACTTTTTTCTTTTGCACAAAGAAAAAAGTAAGCTAGACGCTAAATTTTCGTGTACATTGATAAATTAACTTAGGCATACACTTGTCCAACAAATAATTTAGCGCTTGCGCAGCTGTTAATGTAGGTCAGGCACTGCCTGACATTTATTCCTCATGTGCCTGTAGCTCAGCTGAATAGAGTGTCGCTCTCCGAAGGCGAAGGTCACGGGTTTGAATCCCGTCAGGCACATTTTTTAATTAAAATAATTCTGCGCATTAATAGGTGCTCTTTCTGCTTCATTCTCCACCTCGAAATAGGGCATATCAGCCTTGATTCCTAAAGTTGAAGCGAAAGATGAACTCGGCCAGATTTGAACTACGTTTTTTAAATCTCTTACAGCTGCATTGTAAAATCGACGAGCCGCTGCTATATGTTCTTCGACATCCGAATAGGATTTCATAGCCTGAACCATTGTGTTATCTGACTTTAACTGCGGATAATTTTCAACTGAGACAAAAAGTTCACCCATCTTTTTTTGAATTTCATTACTAATATTAATTTTATCCTGAGCGGAAGAAACACCGCCCTCTAGTTTTAACGCAGAGGTTCTTAATTTTGTAATATCTTCAATCAAACTTCTCTCGTGTTCCATAAATTTGTTTGCAAGAAATAGAACATTTGGCATAAGGTCATATCTTTTTTTTAACTGAACATCGACACTTGCCATAGCTTCTTCCACTTTATTTTTAGCTTTTATAACACTGACATATACAGAGTAAAGCCAAGATACCAGAAGTATTGCTGCAACACCTGCAAATATAACTGTTAAAGACATATAACCTCTCTTTCTTATTACTAAACCACAATTTTTTCATCAAGGTCTAATTCATCTACAATTTCTAAAATTTCCAATAATGTATCTTTGAATGCACAAATTTCTTTATCCTGCTTGCTCAACGGTTTATTCAACACGCATAATCTTAAAAGATTATTGACATTGCGAACTTTCATTACAATAAGAATTTTCTTATCCAAAAATGACAGGCGCAGGTCAGAAAGCATCAATAATCGACCTAGTGACATGTCCAGTTCTTTTAATTTTTCCATAACTGCAGGGTTCAAAAGATATCTTGCTTCAACCTGATCGGTTGTTTTTATTGTAGTAAAATGTTTTTTGAAATCCGGATCTTCAAGCTCAACCTCTTCCATTTCGTAGTAGTCATCTTTAAACCGGTCAAAAAAGCTTTCATCCGTATGATAAAGACAGGATTCCAAAATAGTATGTCCGCTAAACTGTTTATTCATATCCATTTCTACTATATAACCTGAAAAAACATTGCTGATTTTGGTACGGCTTTTCCCGCCGGAGTAGCGTCTTTCTATATCAAAAAGCAGCGCCGTGTTGAATTTTATTTCAACTCCCTTGTACACCCCGTCAATACGTTCCGGATTAATCTTAAATACATGTTTTTCAACAATTTTTGACTCTCTTAATTGTGTTGATGGAATATCAAAAATTTTGTTAGCCTTAAATGTTTTAAATGGCAAAAGAATTGAATTTAGCATTTTCTTTTTTAATATTAAATTCAGAACAAATTCCAAAAATCTGTATGCAACAAAAATAGAACAAACAATTACGGCAACGGTTAAATAATGCAAGAATGTTGTATCCGGAGAATTTAAACAAGCCCATAAAACAAGACCTGCGTAGGCAAGAGTGCCTAAAGACCATACCAAGAAAATAAAAAACAAAATAATTCTTACAAATTCCATACGTTTTAACTGCGGCAGCAGCACACTATGGTAAGTTTGTCTAAAGTCTCGGTCTATAGCTGCTAACTCTTCACTTCTTCTTAATGCCATCTGACTTTCTTTCTTTCTTTCTTCTTGTATATTATTTACCGGATAAAATAATAGTATAATCAGCACCTGAACAATACTGATGAACAGGTTCAAATACAAATTGATTAACATCAAGAGCTGGGACTTTTTTCTTCAGCCAATTATAGTATTCATTTGAGATGTTATTTGAATGGGCAATAAATTGAGAATGAGTTCTCAAAGCCTCACCTGTACATTTTATATTAACCCCGAAAGTTTCCAAATCTTGAATAAGCTTTTGAGCATCATCAATTCTTGCAGGAGAATACATAACATTCGCCGTAAATTGAGAATTATAATCAACCTGCGCTTTTTCTCTATAGATAAGTCTATCAACAACCTCCTGAGTTTTTTCAGGATCTAAAATCCAGTAGCTCGTATAGCCTTTTTTATTCGGCGCGCCCGGAAGAAGTGCTATTTCAATTTTATCAATATCAAAGTGTTTGGCAAGTGCAGCATATTGTGTCATTTCATATACTGACATGTTAGTTTTTACATACTTATTTGCGACAGAAATAATATCAGGAATTTTAGCTATAGTTTGCGGCTGCTTAAGTTTTTCAAGCACACCTTTCAAAAACCACTGCTGTCTCTGGGTTCTGCCGATATCCCCCATAGCATCATGACGAAATCTCAGATATCCAACTGCCTCATCTGCATCAAGATGATTGTCACCTTTTTTCAAATCAATATGAAGATTGCCGGCAAAATCATGGTAGCGCATATCTTTTTCAACGTAAATATCGACGCCGCCAAGAGCTTTGACCAACTCTTTTACAGCATCGTCATGAACCATAATATATCTGTCAATTTTAACTCCAAGAGTATCCTCAATGGTTTTTAAAGTCATATCAATACCGCCTATTGCATGGGCAGCATTAATTTTTTGGACACCGCCGTCACCTGCGAGGAACACCTTACTGTCTCTCGGGATAGAAATGGCGTTTACGGTCTTTGTACGAGGGTCAATATTCATCAAAATTATGGTATCAGTACGTGTACCTTCCCATAAATCACTTCCCTCACCGTTTGAATCTACACCTAAGAGCAGAATATTCTGGCGTCGCAGACCAAAAGGCAATGAGTAATCCGCGTGTTCTTTTTTAGAGCGGCTTTTTGACATATTTTGCGAAAGCTTGGCTATAAATGAATCTTTGCCGAATTTTTCGCCCAGCATCTCGCTGTTATCCACAAACAAAAAGAATCCAAACGCAAGCACAAGAAAAATAATACAAATAAGTGCAATAGTTTTAATAAATTCAGACCTTTCATACCTGTCCCGCATGTGGCGGTGGAAAGATTTTTCAGTATATTTTACCTGATGATATTCATTGGCATCAATATCTTGTGTTTCACCATCACTATCTAAATTATGCTCAGTATTATCTTCTTCATTATCGTAGTTGTAAATCATTATTAATTTTCCTGTTGGCTTATCTCTTCACAATATTAAATTTTAATAAAAAATTGTAATATTAATATCCCATATATTAAGTATTTTTTATCAGATAATTTTAATCAAAAAAGTTGAAACCAGCGTAAAATAAACCGCCAATCCGACAACGTCAATAGTTGTTGCAATAACCGGCCCAGATGCGACAGCAGGATCAACTTTCAGAGTTTTCAAGGCAAACGGAGTGAAAGTACCGATAACTGTGGCCATAGTCATATTGATAGTCATTGCAAGCCCGACAACAAATCCTAATTCAATATTATGCTGCCAACCCCAGGTTGCTATAGTGACAAGCGCCCCGAACAGAACACCGATACTCAAACCGACAAACATTTCGCGAAAGATGTGATACAAAGCAGAACTCACGGAAACCTGCCCTGTTGACAAGCCGCGAACCATAAGAGTAATACTTTGGGTGCCGATATTACCGCCTAATCCTGCAAGAAGAGGCATAAATATAGCAACTATAGGCAGCGCCGCAAGCGTTGCATCGAAATGATGCGCAACATGTACCGCAACAAACTCTCCAAGCAGCGTAATAAAGAGCCACGGAGTACGCGCTCTGATTGCATGGAAAATATTACCGGAAAGAATTTCATCCTCATCTGCAAGTTCTGTAGAAATACCGGATGACTGATAGATTTCTTCTGTAGTTTCTTCTTCAACCAAATCCTGAACGTCATCCCACGTAATCATTCCCTTTAATCGATTGTACAAATCAACAACAGGCAGAGCATTGTATTGATATTTTGTAAAAACATCAGTAACATATTCACTGTAATCATCAACATGAAGTTTGACAATATCTGAAATCATTATATCTTCAACTTTTTGATTAATAGGAGAAGTTAAAAGTTTTCTGAGTGACACAACACCCAAAAGGTGGTTCTGCTTATCGACGACATACACGTAATAGAGCTCCATATTGTCTTTTTCAGCCTTAATTCTGATATGATTTAAAACATCAAGGACGCTCATATCTGAATTAACCGTAAGCACAATAGGGTTCATAATACCGCCTGCTGTATCTTCGTTGTATGTCAAAAGTTCACGAACCTCAGCAGAGAACTTATGCGGGAGTTTGTCCAGATAAGTTTCGCTCTCATCATCCTCCATATCGCCAAGCACGTCCGCAGCAGCATCGTGCGGGAGTTTTGTAATAATTTTAGATGCTACTTCTTCGTCAATATCACCGAGAAGTTCAACCTGGAGCTGAGGGGATAAATATTCAACAAGATCAGCAGCTTTTTCAAGTTCCAGCAGTTTAAAACATTCAAGTCGTTCGTCCGGACGAAGTTCAACAAAAATATCAGCCAAATCCGCGCTATGATACCCGTTCAGTTCATCTTTGAGCTGAACAAGAGTGTCATCGCTGATAAGTTCGCGTATTCTTTCAATAATATTTTGGACGTTCATCATAAGTCTATTATATTACAAATATTTAATTTGTACCGTCAGACTTAACTTCCTCATGATCATCATAATGAACAAATTCAAGATGACCAACAATAATGGTATCACCGTCTTTGAGACCTTTTTTCTTAAGTTCTTCAAACACACCCATACCGGTCATAATATTTTGCAGACGAATAATTTGTTCAATATTACGCGCATCGGTTACATTTGCAAGTCGTCTGATTTTTCCGCCCTCGACAGCAAAAGAATCTTTTGTAACCTTGATAACCTCAAACTCACTGTCATCATTATTGAAAGCATCTAAATCTTCTTCAACGACAATTTCTGAGACAGGTTTTTCAATTTCATCAACTTTCACAGACATAAAATCAACGAGTTTATCAACATTTTCGCCCGTAACAGCCGAAATCATAAATACATTATCTGAATAATCAGCAAATTGGCGTTGCAATTCAGATTTTCTTTCCTCATCAATTGCATCAATCTTGTTGAGAGCAATTATCTGATACAAATCCGCGAGTTTTTGAGAATGTAATGCAAGTTCATTATTAATAACTTCAAAATTTTCAAGCGGATTTTCTGCAGTAACATCGACAAGATGGACAAGGAATCTGCAGCGTTCGACGTGGCGCAAAAAGTCGTGGCCAAGTCCGACACCTTCACTTGCCCCCTCAATTAATCCCGGAATATCCGCAACGACATAACCGTCCCCGCTGCGTTTTCTCACAACACCCAAATTAGGAACAAGAGTGGTAAACGGATAATCTGCAATCTTAGGCTTGGCAGAAGAAATTCTGCTTATTAGTGTGGACTTTCCGGCATTCGGCATACCCAAAAGCCCAACATCAGCGATAAGCTTCAACTCTAACTCCAATTCACGTTCTATAGATGGTTCGCCGGGTTCACAAAATTGAGGGGCACGCTTTTGCGCAGTAGCAAATCTTGCGTTACCTCTGCCGCCCCTGCCGCCTTTTGCAACAAGCACAGTCTGTCTGTCGTGAATTAAATCAGCGATAATATTACCGGTTTTCACATCTTTAACAACAGTTCCCACCGGCACATGGATAAATAAATCTTTAGCACAGCGACCGTGCATATTTTTAATTCCGCCGTTTTCGCCGTTTTCAGCTTTAAAAACAGACTTAAATTTAAAATCCATCAAGGTTGACATATCTTCTGTAGCGACCAAATAGACATCACCGCCTCTGCCGCCGTCACCGCCGGCCGGGCCGCCTTTATCAACATATTTTTCTCTGCGCCAGGCAACCATACCGTTGCCGCCTTTGCCTGAAATTATTTTTATTTTTGTTTTGTCTAAAAACTGCATACTTATAAATCCTTTTTGTATTATAATGATAACATGAAAAAATATTCCTTGTTAACCAAAACCCCTGTTGATATCGGAACAGGATACGAAAATTATATAATGGCAATAGAGACAAGCTGTGACGAAACAGCCTGCGCAGTTGTTAAAAACGGTCGTGAAGTTATAGCCAATGTCGTTGCATCCCAGATTAAGACACACGCACAGTATGGCGGAGTTATTCCGGAAATCGCAGCAAGAGAGCATCTGGAATCAATAAATTTTGTAATTGAGCAGGCTTTTTACCAATCGGGATTGACGCCTGAACAGATAAGTGCATTTGCAGGAACAGTAGGCCCCGGACTTGTCGGCTCTCTTCTTGTAGGTCTTAATGCAGCAAAAACGCTTGCACTTGTAAATGACAAGCCTTTTATCGGGGTTAACCACCTGAATGCACACCTGTGCGCGAATTATATAGATACAGACTTAAAACCGCCATTTATGGCACTCCTTGTAAGCGGAGGTCATACTCAAATTATTGATGTAAAATCTTACACCGAACAGACAATTCTTGGTGAAACAATTGATGATGCTGTAGGTGAGGCATACGATAAAGTAGCCAGACTAATCGGGCTCCCTTATCCGGGAGGCCCAATGCTGGACAAACTAGCTCAGCAGGGCAACCCGAAAGCTTTCAAACTGCCGGAAGCAAAAGTTGACGGGTATAATTTCAGCTTTAGCGGACTGAAAACAGCCGTTCTAAGACTTGTAAAGACCTTTGACAAAGATACCATGCCGGTAAATGACATCTGCGCAAGCTTTCAGGAAACAGTTTCTTCTACTCTTGTAAAAAAATTGAAAAAAGCGCTGGAAGAACGCGGCTACAAACAGGTTGTTATCGCAGGCGGAGTTGCGGCAAATTCAGAGATAAGAAGAAAAGTTTTTTCTCTTGAAAAAGATGGCTACAGAGTAAATGCACCGGCTATGAAATACTGCACTGACAACGCCGCTATGGTTGCAAGTTGTGCATATTTTAATGAAAATACATTTGATGATGTTAATGTTGAGGTGTTCTCCAGAGTTAAATAAATGTAAAAAATTCTTTACATTAGAGCAATTTTTTTTATTCAGCAGTATTGAAATCCGTAATGAAACAATAAAACGGATAAAAAATGCTATTACAATCAGTAAATTTATTTAACACAAACAACAATTACCCTGTAAGCAAACCGTACTCACCGCGTGTATCCTGTCCAAAACTTGCCCCGCTCAAACAGGACACCGTTAGTTTTAGCGGAGCTATTTCCAAATCTGTTGACCTGCTTGACCTGCCGGCTGACAAAATTATCAAAATTTGCAAAAAAGCAATTAAAGATAACTTTGTAATTGGGGAGGGACAAGAGGCAATAGCAATTAAAATTCCTGATTATCCGTATTACTGTATAAGACATGAGAAGAAAGGCAAACAAAAGACAAAACAGCTCGGGCTTGATATGAAGCTTGATAAATATGACAAAGTTAACCACGTAGTAGCACATCTTTCGCCTGATACACAGCTTATGCGTTATATTCCGGGCATCCCGCTGAAAATCATGCACCACAGCGACACTACATCAGGAATCAAAGTTAAGCAGGCATTACAAGAGCTTGTCGCAAACAATTTCCCTGAAGAATCATTTAAAAACGTACTGAAACAGGTAGAAGAAGCAAAAGAAAAGGGTATTGATTTTGACAGATTTGGCGAAAATCTGCTTGTTGACCCGATTTCCCAGAATTTAACCTGCATTGATTTCAGTCCGAATTTTAAGATGGAAGAATACAATCCTATATCATTTATATACCACGCAATAGATGCAGATAAAACAGAACACGCGCCCAAAATTTTAGGTAAACTCTGCAATGCATACGCACAAAGATTACTTGAAGTCCCTGCAAAAAAACTCAACCTTGATAAACTTGACACAACATTCCACGCACGTGGTTTTGAGGGTGACCCTTTCAATTATTTTCCGGACAGAAACCTTTTAAAAGAAACAGAAACCAGATTGAAAGAACTCATAGCCGAAAAACAAAACCCGACTCTGCACGAAAATGGCTTTGAATATATGGTTGAAATGTTTAAGGAATTTATAGAAGAAAACTTAATCAACTATAAAAAGCCGCCTTATGAATTTTTCTAAAAATTAGACACCGAGCGCTGACGGAACTTTAGAAAGGATATAATCAACAATAGTTTTCTCAAGATGAATTCCGAACGCATTGTTTATTTCCCTGATAAAATAGCACGGACTTGTTATATTAACTTCAATAATCCTGCCGTCTATAACATCAAGTCCTGCCATATATAAACCAGATTCATTTAATTGTTTAGCAATTTCTGTAAAGTCCTGTTTTTCGTTTTCCGTGAGCACAGCTTTTTTAACGCAGTTGTCATTGTGTTCATTGAATTTGAAATCGTCATTGCTCGGGAGTTTTTGCACACAATAATCTAATACTTTATCCCCTAAAATAAGCACTCTTTTGTCTCCATATACAGCTTGCGGAATATATTTCTGCACCATAACAAGCGTTGTCTGGTTATTTGTTACCGTATTTATTACAGCAGCAGTATTTTTATCCCCTTTTTTAAGATAAAACACCCCGGAGCCAAAACACTTATTCAAAGGTTTCAGAATAATCTCTTCATTAGACTCAAGAAAAGCAATAATATCTTTCTTTGCAGCAGTAACAATATTCTCCGGCATAAATTTAGCAAATTTAACAGCGTGGAGTTTTTCGTTAAAATCACGAATTGCTTTTGTATCATTCATTATAAATGTTTTATCCCTGTCAACAAAATCAAGAATATAAGTAGCAGAAATATAATCCATGTCAACAGGCGGATCAGGACGAAACATTACAAGCTGAAAATCTTCTACCTGTTTTAAAATCTCCTCTTTGTCGTAAACAATATCCTCACCTTTTAGCGAAACAGAAAAGCAGCCGGCGTATGCTTTTGACTCAATTAATTTTAACTTATCAATTGTTGTAATAGCAACTTTCTCTCCGCGAGTTAAAAACTCTTTTATAATCCAAAAATTTGTAACCAAATCATTAAATTCAAAATATTTTAATTCAATTCTGTCAATAACAAATAAAATATTCATAATGCCTCACATATCCTTAGCAAGAAAAATATAACATCAATAATAAATAGAAACAATAACTGAAAGAATAAACAAACAAGTCTATTTAATCAAAAGTTCACCGTCAATAAGAGAAGCATCTGCACCGATTGGAAGAGTCAATTTATCCTTGTTATGAGTAATCTTAAATCCGCTGACAACAGGAATATCATGAACAGATGCAATTTCTTCAAACAAATCATCCAGCCATAACTGGCTGCCGGATTCCAAAAATTCTCCAAGAACAATCGCCCGAACATTTCTGCTGAATTTTTCTATATTGAATAACTGTGTGAACATTTTATCAATTTTATAAACCGGTTCATTCAAGTCCTCTGCAAAAAATATGAAAGGTTCATCAGGTATAAAATCCTGCCCGCATAGTGAAACTACAGTCGCGAGATTTCCACCCCACAGAATTCCCTCTGCTGAACCGTTTTTATAAATTTTATCAGTATTTTTTAACTTAATCTCACAATTTTCTGAAACGGCTTTAAAGAAATTATCCATAGTAAATTTTGAGCGTTCTTCAAGTCCGAAATCACTCATAACCATAGGGGCGGAATAAGTAATCAATCCGCTGCGTTTCAGCATCATAAGAGAAAAGGCAGTAACATCAGAAAATCCGCAAAAAATCTTCGGATTATTTCTTATAACATCATAATCAATTTTGTTAATCAGGCGTATGGCACCGTAACCGCCGCGGACACAAATAATTGCTTTGATATTTTTATCTTCAAAAAAATTTCTGAGTACAGAGACTTTCTCCTCGTCCGTGCCTGCCAGATAACGATTGGAATGGTATAAATTATCAGACAGCACAACATTATACCCTAAAGAGCAAAAATACTCCTCAGCTCTCTCTACATAAGCTCTATCTTCAACGACTCCCGATAATGCTATAAGACCTATTGTATCTCCAACGTTTAATCTTTCGGGTTTAACTAAATTCATAACAGTTTGTCCTTTTAAGTTAATTCTGATATAATTATATCATCATGAACGAAAAATACATACCGCTTTACAGAAAATATCGTCCGCAAAAACTTGAAGAAATTGTCGGGCAGGAACATATAAAAAAAGCACTGGCAAACGCTATAAATATGAATAAAATAGCGCACGCATACCTTTTCACCGGCCCCAGAGGCACCGGAAAAACCTCAACCGCCAGAATTTTTGCTAAATCTTTGAACTGCGTAAACGGCCCCACAGTAAATCCTTGCGGGGAATGCGAAAACTGTGTTGATATTACAAATTCAGTTCCGATGGATGTTATAGAAATAGATGCGGCAAGCAACAGAAAAGTTGAAGATGCGCAAAACATCTTAGAAAAAGTAATGTATGCTCCGGTAAACAGCAGATACAAAATCTACATTATAGATGAAGTCCATATGCTATCCACAACGGCTTTCAATGCCCTTTTGAAAACACTGGAAGAACCTCCTGAAAATGTTATTTTCATTCTTGCCACAACAGAAGTTCACAAAGTACTTGATACAATAAAAAGCCGCTGCCAGAGATTTGATTTCAGAAGAATTACAACAGATGACATTGTAAAACATCTGAGAATGATTTCCGATAAGGAAAAAATAAACATCACAGATGACGCTCTTTTCACTATTGCAAAGAACTCTGCAGGCGGGATGCGTGACAGTATTGCATTGCTTGACCAATTGAGCGTACTTGACGGAACAGATGCAATCACAACAGACGATATAAACTCACTTTTAGGACGAATTTCCTTTGATGTATTGAGCGAACTTGCCGAGAAAATTATTAACTCCAAGCAGCCTGATGCAATTGAAGTGCTGGAAAAAATTTACAACTCAGGAAACGAACCTGTTCAAATACTAACAAACCTGCTGGATTACTTCAAAAACCTCTTGATAATCAAAAATTGCAGAGAAGAAATAATCACAGAACTGACCCAACTGAATGACGCACAGATAAACAAACTCAAAGAGCAGTGCAAACAGATTGAAACCCACCAGATTGTATTTATCATAGAAAAAATTTCAAATTACATAAAAGAAGTAAAAACAACTAACAACCCGCGGCTCTGGCTGGAAGTAGGCATCATTGACCTTGCAAACCTAACAGAAAATACGACCTTGCTCGAACTTCAGGCAAGAATATCCAGACTTGAGGGCGGAGCCGTTCAACCTGTTAATGTAACTGCCTACAAAACTCCTCCGGCACCTGTTCTAAAACCGCACGCTGCAACCCCGCCATCAACTGTTCAACCAGCGCCAAAAGCACAGCAGCCGGTTAAAGAAGGACCATCATTACCAAAAGAACAACCAGAACAGCAGCAGCCTCAATCGCAAACGACAGAAGATTTTACACCGATGCCAAAATCTTCAGGTCTAACAGCTGCAGGTAATATGGCTGCGATGTGGGAAAATTTACTTCAAAATATTCAAAGTGCACCAACCCGTGCACTGTTGAAACAATGGGCAAACCCGATTAAAATTGAACCGGACAGCGTTATTCTGACAATGAAAAACGAAGTACTGCTTAAGCAATTTGTTGAGGGCAATAAAAAGAAAATGTTAGAAAATGCAGTTGACGCATTGTTTTCTCAGCAGAATTCAAAAGTTATCGTCAGACTGCCTCAAGCTGATGATGTTCCTGTCGCACCATCCTCCAATCCCAGGCAAGTAACTCCGCCGCCACAGCCTAAGAAAACCCCTGAACCACAGGCTGAATCGCAACCTGTTTCACTTGAGCCGCCGCCGGAAGTCGTTCAAGAAGCTAAAGAAGAAGCTATAAAAATTGAAGCAAAAACAAAATCCGAAATGTCCTCTATGTACTCAGACCAGGTCAACATGGTTGTTGAACTTTTTGACGGCAAATTTATTGAGACTTAGTTTACAAACCTTAACATTCTGGCAATAAAAATACAAATTTAAACTTTATAATATTATGTAGAAGTGTAAAAAAGAAAGGTTTTGTGTAATGGGTTACAATTTTGAGTCAGCAGGGGCGCCAATTCTAGGAATACCGACAAACAACGGTTCTCAAACAATCGCTGTAAAAGACAGACAAGGTATTTACAGAACATACGTATCTACACCTGAAAAAGTTGACGAATTTATAAGCACATATAAAAAGGGCAAAAAAGCAGAAAACGGATTTCTCTATGGCGGACTTACAGCAGGAGCAATTTTAGGTGCGATTACCGGTATATTACTTAAGAAAAAGATACCAAACACCGCTTTTGACGGAGTTGTCTGCGGATTTTTCGGTGCAGCAGGCGGCATGATTACAGGTGCTGTCGCACAACAATTCAGAGGTAAAAAAGTAGATGCAGCTGTTGCTAAATTGACAGACAGAGTGGAACAAACCCCGGCTGCAACTGTTCAAACTCAACCTGCGGCACAACCGGCTCAACCTGCGGCAGCCGCTCCATCATCAGGTTTTAACAATTTACTCAAACAAGCTCAACAGCAGAAAATCTAAATACCGTGAAAGTTTCGGAAAAGTAGGACTTATCAAGTCCTGCTTTTTGTTTTAGAGCCTGCATAAATTCTGTTTTATCAGGCAGCTGTTCCCATACACAAGGCAAAAATACACCTTGATGATTTCCGTCACGGATTATAATTCCATCCCTGCGGGGAACTATCTGCGCCATAAGTTCCTCCTCAGAATTAAATTGAAGTTTTTCAGGATAAGATAACAGTGAAACTTCTACATCAACCCCGTAAAATTCATCCGGAGAAAGGGGATTGAACCTGGGGTCTGAAAAAGCAGCTGAATACGCATTTTTTATCAAATCCACAATGAGCGGTCTATGTGCAATCACAGACCCTATACACCCTCTCAATCTACCGCCGGCTGTCAGTGTAACAAAACAGGCTCCGGACTCTTCAAGTACACCCGGATAGTTCTGAGGAATAAAAGATGATTTATGCAAACCTGCAGATATAGCTTTCCGGCACAATTCAATTACAGATTTGGAATAATACTTTTTGATAAATTCATTTTTTTCGCCGTCAAACATAAACCAGCTTCCGTATCCCACAACGGAGGAGGTGTCACCGGTTACTTTTGCAGAATTTGAAAGCCCTAAACGGATTAAAGAGATACCTTTTTCTTTTGCATAATTCATCAGAGCACAAATACCAACAGCGCCGCAGGCATTGTCAGCTTCAAAATTGGCAGTTTCATTTGATTCAATTAGAGAAGCTGTAAAAGTATCCGTCCTGATATTTTCTCTTGCAGGATAAAAATGGCTGAGGTCACTTGATATAACAAAAGCATTTGCGCCGTTATCATAGCGCGCTATAATTTTTGAAATATTCTCATAGTTTTCGCATCCGTAAATAATAGGCACAACCGATGCATTTGGAAGAAATTTCTGTATAAAAGGCAATTGTGTTTCAACAGCATGTTCGCGGCTGAATGCCTCTGATGAATATTCTAGTCCAAAATTCTGATGCAATTCATCAATAATTTTTTTATTTAGAAAAATTTTACCCAGAGGAGTTTCAATAGCATCGGCAGAAGGTATAACGCAGCCATACAAACGCACATAATGTGACGGGGCAAATACAAATACCGTTTCCGCCTCAGAATCGAGAACCGAATACCCGCGTGCAATCAAATCGCCTGAATACACATACCCAGCATGAGGAACAATAATCGCTTTTGATTTATAAGGAGGCTCCTCATCAGGCGTCAAAGCATCTATCATTACAGAAAGCTCATCCTTATCTGAGGGATAAAAAACTCCTGCTTGAGTAACTTTTAAAACAGTTTCCATAAAAAAATTATACAACTATTTTCATTTATTATCCATAGGATAATAAGTCAGTAGTAAATCAGGGGAAAAATCATTCACAGAATCAAATCTAAAAGGCTTTGACTCGTTTATATCAGTTATAGAAAAGCCGTCAAAGGCCGAAAGTGAAGTATTGTCGTTTGTAATTTTAGGCGCAATAAAATGATAAATTTTATCTGCAAAAGCCAGAAAAGAACCGTTCAGGTGTCCGCCGGCTTCAACTAAAATGCTGTTTATGCCGAGTTGAAAAGCCTTTTCAAGCACAAATTCAATATCCAGTCTGTTATTAAAAACAGGAGTATCTATAAATGTGATATTATCAGACACACCTGATTTGCCGGAACAGAAAACAAAAATTTCGCCTTCCTTAAAAAAAGGAGCATCAAAATCGCATCTTAAATTTCTATCGAGAAGAATTTTTTTTCTGTGAGCCATAGTAGGATTATCAGCAATAACAGTAGAAGTAGATGTCAAAATAGCATCATAGCGATTTCTGATAATTTTAACTTCATCACGCGCTTTTTGAGAAGTAATCCATTTTGAAGAACCGCCGGAGGTCGCAATTTTACCGTCAAGGGTAGTAGCAGTTTTTAAAGCGACAAAAGTTTTTTGTTCTGTCATATTCTTGATAAAAACTTCGTTAAGCTTGCGGGCATCTTCTTCAAGCACACCGGATATAACTTCAATACCGGCAGATTTGAGTTTTTGCACCCCGTTGACTTTCGGGTTAACATCGGACATTGCAAATACAACCCTTGATAAGCCGCGCTCTATAATTAAATCAGTACAGGGCGGAGTTTTGCCAAAATGAGAACAAGGCTCAAGATTAACAACAAGAGTACCTCCCTTTTCTTCGCCGTTATGCAGTTTCAAAAGGGCATCGCGTTCTGCATGATTTTCTCCGTATTTGTGATGGTACCCCTCAGAAACAATGTTGCCGTCCTTATCAAGCACAACGCATCCTACAAGAGGGTTTGGAGAAACTCTGCCCTCACCCTGTTTTGCCAGTTCAAAACACCGTCTCATTAAGGTTTCATAATTATTCATATTTGTATTTTATAATAAAATCTGATATATTAAAATAGTAGAAAAAAGAGGAGAAATTACACATGGTAGATTTAAAATACATCGGACACAGCGCCTTTGAAATTAAACACAACGACAAATCAATCCTTATTGACCCGTGGGTATCAATTAATCCAAAATACAAATACAAAAAAACAAATATAGTAGATATCTTTGTAACACACGGACATTCTGACCACGTAGGTGAAGCCGTTGAAATAGCAAAAGAAAAAGATGCAACCATTACCTGTGTTCCTGAACTTGCTAAAATATTAAAAGAACAGGGCGCAAATACAAAAGGAGTAGGCTTTGGCAGCTGGATAAATTACAGCTGGGGGCGTGCAGTATTTGTACCGGCATTCCACACAAGTTCAACAGAAGATGGCAGATATGCCGGGGAAGCTGCAGGGATAATCCTTGACATTGACGGTGTTAGAATTTACCACGCAGGAGATACCTGTCTGACATCTGAAATGAAAACCATAAAAGAACTTTACAGACCGACAATAGCACTCTTACCTATCGGCGGATATTATACAATGGATATTGAACACGCTGCTGTTGCTGCAAAATGGTTAGAGGCAAGAACTGTTATCCCTATGCATTACAATACATTCCCTGAAATTAATGCAGATGTGGAAAAATTCATTAAAATGGTTTCTGCCGCAAATACAATGGCGTGCGCATTAAATCCTGAAGAAATTTAACATAAAAATTATAACAAGACTGATAAAACGAACACCCGCATCAAGGAGTAAGATGCGGGTGTTAAATCAGTAAAAGAGACATCAATTACATTATGCACCCGATTAGATTTTCGTCAAATTTCTGGCAAAATAATTTTATTTATCGTATACTTTAAATATGAAGAAGATTTTAACATTACTGCTTTTGGGATTATGTTTTACAAGCTCAGCTTGCCTTGCAGACGATGACAATCAGAGTGAGCAGGCAAAATTATTGTATGCAGAAAACAATATCCGCCCCGCTTTTGACATACTAATAAGCATTCCGGAAGATAAACGCACCACAGAAAACTGGCTTTTTCTCGGTAATATTCTGCACGATACACAAAAAAATGACGATGCACTTTATATGTATTCACAAGCTTTGATAGTATCTCCGAAAAACTACAAAGCTCTATACAATATGGCAAATATATATCTTGAAAGTGACAGATTACAAGACGCAGTAAACGAATACAAAAAAGCTATAAAAATCAAAGATGATTTTGCATACGCTCACTACAATCTCGGATGTGCTTACATCAGACTTGGAAAACTCAAAGACGCACGCAACGAATTTTTAAAAGCTGTCACAATAAACAATCAAGAACCTGATTTTTACTACAATCTGGCGTACGTATACAAAAAATTAAACAACCCTAAATTAGCAAAAGAATATTTGGAAATCTACAACAAAATGAATAAAGATGACGCAGATATTTAAATTATCAGGCAAATCTTATTTAAAAAAGAGGTTGGATACTAAATCCGACCTCTTTTTTAGAAAGTTATATACAGTTATTTTTTAACAATTGATTAAAATGTCATAAGTAACATCCGCATCAATCTGCAATTTTTCACCGATTTTAGTGCCTCTATCTCTGAATCTGTCGCGAATTCTTGAAGCAGCCTCTTCAGCATTAATTCCGTAATCGGAAAGACGTGTTTTCATACCAATAGAGTTATAGAATTCTTCAATTTTTTCAATAGCAATATCAGCAGCTTTCAGGTCAACAGTTTCATCCACACCGAACACTTCACGAGCAAGTTTAGCAAGTTTTTGAGCTTTTGCAACTTTTTGATTTTTCAATAATCTAGGTTCCACAATAGCAAGACTTTGTCCGTGGTCTACCCCGTAAAATGCCGTAAGCTCGTGACCAATCAAGTGAGTTGCCCAATCCTGCACAACCCCGAGACTAATCCAGTAATTCAACCCGCAGGTTGCACACCAGAAAATATTTGCTCTTGCATCGTAATCTGTCGGATTTGCAAGGACTTTCGGTGCTTCTTTGATTAACGTTCTCAAAATTCCAAGCGCCCAATCATCCTGAAGCGGAGAATTTACATCATAAGTACAATACTGCTCCATTGTATGGACAAAAGTATCAACAATTCCGTTGATAGTCTGTTTTACAGGGAGACTGAATGTAACTTCCGGATCGATTATTGAAAATCTTGGGTAAACTTTTGAATCATGGAATGCAAGTTTTTCATCCGTAGCAAGTCTTGAGACGACAGCACCGTCATTCATTTCTGAACCTGTTGCAGGAAGAGTAATAACATCACCTATAGGAATTGCACCAGCAGGGTGTTCTCCGCGAATCATAATTGCATCATAAGCATCATCTCCGTCATAGCAGGCAGCAAGTGAAATAAACTTTGTTCCGTCAAGTGTAGAGCCGCCGCCTACAGAAAGAAGCAAATCTACACCCTCCTTTTTCACAATCTCAACAGCTTTCATACAAGTTTCATATTTAGGATTCGGCTCAATTCCGCCGAATTCAAGCAGGTTATATCCCTCGAGCGCAGCTTTAACCTGATTATAAACTCCGTTCTTCTTGATAGAACCGCCGCCATATATCATCAAAACCTTTTTATCCTGCGGAATCAATTCTCTCAATTTTGAGATAGAACCTTTTCCAAACACTACATGGGTAGGACAACAGTATTCAAAATTATTCATATTTACCTCCTAACTTTCCTCAAAAATATTATAGCAAAAATTTTTTTTCTGTGGTTTAAATAAAAATATGGAAGTGCAAAATATAAGTTTTACAGGAACACTCTACGGAAGAATTGGCAAAAACAGAAAGACAAAAGGGATAATCTGCTGCCCTCACGGGGACAGAAAATTTATAAAATTTGTCAATAAACTTGCCGAGGAAAACCCGAAAGCTCTAAAAATAAGTGCGCTGGATGAGGGAACGCCTAAACTTGTTATTGAAACCAAAGCAATTCCAAAAATTTCACCTCTTGAAATGATTGCAATCCGAATGGACAAATTTCAAAAAAAAGCAATGCGATTAAGAAAACAAAATAAGATAACATCTTTTATATATGAATTCAGACAGAACGACTACCTGAATATGAGAAGAAGATATCCGTTTATAAGCACTGAAACACTGGATAAATTTGAAGAAAACATCCAGAGGCTGGCGCCTGCAAATTTGAAATCATTTTTTACAAGATTCTTCAGCTAAATATGCTATAATAGAATCATGATACAAGTAGAAGAACAACCGCAGGAATTTATAGATAACTATACAGTTATAGATATTGAAACAACAGGATTGTCGTGTGAGAAAAATGAAATTATAGAGCTTTCCGCACTAAAAATTCGTGATAACAAAATTGTAGATGAATTTTCATCACTGGTTAAACCTGCCGGACACATCAACTCATTTATCAGAGGGCTGACAGGCATCTCTGATGAACTTGTAAAAGATGCCAGCGATATTACAAAAGTTTTGCCGAATTTCATATCTTTTATAGATAATGACACCGTTCTCGGGCACAACGTAAAATTTGACCTGAGATTCATAAAATATAATCTGAAAAAGCATTTTCAAAAAGATTTTAATAATGCCGCAGTTGACACAATGAGAGTTTCACGCAAATACTGCACAGAACTCACGAGCCACAGACTACAGGTTCTTGCTGAACACTTTAATATCAGCACAAAAGGACACCACAGAGCTTTAAAAGATTGTGAAATAACAAACGATGTCTACCAGAATATTAAACAACGGAGTTTGAAATAATATTATGGATGAAAAAACAAATGTAATGAGAATGCTTGACAAGCATAAAATAAATTATAAGCATTACACCTATGTAAATACAGATGCAATAAGCGGTGTAGAGGTTGCTTCAGTCCTGCGCCAAAATCCGGAGCAGGTTTTTAAAACACTCGTCACAACCGGTAAAACCGGAAAGCACTACGTATTTATGATTCCTGTAGAAAAGGAACTAAACCTAAAAAAAGCAGCCGGCGCTGTAAACGAAAAATCAATAGAAATGCTAAAGTCAAAAGAGCTTTTACCACTCACAGGTTATATACACGGGGGATGCTCACCTATCGGTATGAAAAAATTTTTCACTACAATAATTGATGAATCTGCTGCGGATTTTGACACAATAATATTCAGCGCAGGCAAAATCGGATATCAGGTAGAAGTTTCGCTTGGCGAATTAGCTGAAATTATAAAATTTGAACTCAAAAATATTACTGACTGATGCCGTTAGACTATTCATATACTTTCAATTAGCTTAAGCGGTCCTCAAAATTTTTATATTTTTGAACAAAATCAACAACAAGCCTTTCTCTAAGTACATCCTTATCTTCATCCGGAATACTGCTGTCATCAAGAAGCATTATAAAAGCCTTTTTGTTTGAGAGATACAAATTCCGTATTATATTTAGTTTTTTGTCGTTTGATTTTATGGCATCAATCACGACCTGCAGGTTCGCATTGAACTTATCAGTCTTTTCAATATTAGTAAACTCAACTCCATTTTCAGCAATATCCATCAGTACAGGAAGAAATGCAGACTTATAGAACTCGTTAATTTTATCCTCAGAAAGTTCTGACATGTACTCTTTATATTTCGCTGCAATAGTGTCAGAGGCGGCTGATAATCTTCTTTCCTGATGGTTAATTTTTATAAAATTAGCTGCTTCAATCGGGTTATTAGCAAGTGCTTCCGGTCTATGGGTGAGAGTATAGAGAGTATAATTAATAGCTGCATTGTTTGCATTCGCTAAATATGGTTCACCCCACTCAAAATCATCATGAACCATCTGGTTAAAGGTCTTTGCAATAACCTGAGCTATTTTTCTATCATGAGCGCTGAGTCTGGATACAGGTCTGTTGTACTTGTCTATATTTACAGTTAAAAATGCAGACAGCCCCTCAGAATTAGCATAGTCACGACTTGCTGCAAAGTCTAAAAATGCATTTTCTACATCCGGAACCCAGAATTTTGTTTCATTTTTATGAAGATACTGTTTAAAACCGTGCCTCAGCGAATATAGAGAAGATAAATCTATGTCATAGTTTTTATCAAGGTCATTATTTTTTTTATTAGGGGTTATTCCTGACATATAATCAAACATTGCATTTTGTTCTCTGTGTGAAATCCAATTTATATAGTCTACAATCATATGCTCCATAATAACTTCTTTGGCATGCTCACTTGTTTTGGAATTATTGTAGTACTTTATAGCAGCACCATAATTTTTCAAAAATGCCTTGTAATTTTCAGGCTTTTGGTGATTCAAGTCATACATATAACCAGCTTTCTGCAGTTGAGCGCTAAATTCCGGATAATATCGGAACCCTTGATTTATATGAAGAATCACAGAGGTATCAAAATTCATATTTGCAAACGTATCTAATTCCTTACCTGAAGAAAATACCGCAAATTTTTTCATTTCTGAATTCATTTGCTTACTACGACTTAAAACTTCTTGTTCAAGTTTATGCTCTTTTATAAAATCCATGGCATCGCCGCGCTCAAACTTGAATACTTCAGGATTTCCAGTTAACTCATATAACAGCTTATTCACAACAAAATCATTTGTTTTTGCAACAAGAATATTTGTACGGTTGAAAAGGTCATTTAATTTTTCACGACGCTCAGCGACATTTCTTTTTATTTCTTCAAACTCTGCATCATCAACTCCCAGAATTTTTTGGGACTCAGGCAGGCATAATGCGACTATTTCTCTTCTATCCCGAATAGTTGTTTTCTTCATAAGAAAATCCATAAAGGTCAGCTTGAATGTATCAGTATAGAATCTCATTGTATTCATCTGAAAATTTCTAAAGAGTTTATTTACTGTATTGGTTGAATTTAAATCAAGCGTTTTTTCTTTTTTTACAGGAGCTGCAGGCATCTCCTGTTTAACTTCAGAAGATATATTGCCGGATGGTGTAGGTGTTTCAGGAGGAGCAGGTGCAAGTTTCTGCATTTCTTGTTTTATATGCTGTTTTTCGCGAGCTTTATTCAGGACTTTCGCTTTCAAGTCAAGAGCCTTATTCAGCAACACTTCCAGCTGGGTTTTATCATCACTGTAATAAGCATTTTCGAACTCAGCAATAGTTTCTTGAAGAGCCTGTGAGTAATTTGTTCTGAATTCAGGATCTTTATTCCAGAATTCAAGCATAATTTCGCGCTGCTGCTCTGAGAACAACGGGAAATCTATAACAAAATTTTCATCAGCATATTTTTCAGCAAAGATATCCGACAATTTCTCGCTAAATCCCATCTGCGCCGCAGCAATTGTCATAATCTGTCCTTGATATTTGGCAAAAATTGAATTTGACATTTCTTTGCCGTTTAGCATTTTCTTGATTTGCTCTGCGCGTTCCATTTCGTCCAAACCAGCCCACCACTTTGTCATAGCAACAGAAAGTTTTTCACGGGTATCGTCTGAAACAACAACAGCCGTTTTACGGACAGGAGGAATGTATTCTTTATCATTTCTGGTTGCCAAAAATGAATTGTAATAAGGCAATTTTGGATATCTTATACCAAGCGTATAAATATTAGATGGAGAAAAATACTGTTTATCTTTCACACCAAGTTCATACTTAATTTCATCAGTAGCGTCTTTGTCAAAATCTTTGTTTAATTCTTCCTGAGTTTTGCCCTCAAGATAAACTTTTTTCAAAAGATAAACTGTCAAATCACTATTTTGCTTATCTTTAAAAATCGGAGTCTGAGAAGTTTGCGCATCCCACTTTAATAGCAGCAGAATTCCTTGGCTTGGCTTTGTATCATCCAATTCTTTCAGGTGTGCAAACAACGGTTCATCCGGATACATGTCTTTTACATCCTGAACAGTATCTGCAAGCTTCAGGTACTCAAAAGCTTCTCGTTGCAGCTGTGCCGGCGGCATGTGGTGACGTTCTTCAAAATCCTCAAACAAATATTTTCTTACCGTATCAGGCATATTATCAATGTTAAACTTTTGCGCATAAAAATCTTCAGGAGTCCTGTTGAGACGTTCGCCGAAACTTATATTGAAATCCTGATAACTGATAAACGGCAAACCCGATTTTTGAAAAATTCCTGTGGAATATTTAGAATTATTATATTGTTTTTTTTGACTTAAAGTATAGTTATTACCTGAAAAATTGTATGACTCGATACGCATCCTATTCCATACCTCTTATTACCACGTACATATAAGAATAAGCGAACAAGAAATTTTTTGCTACTAAAAAAACAAAAAAGTTATAAAATGTAATATTCCGCCCCTCTGCCGCCTCGCGCTTGAACCTTTGATGGGTTAACATCCTCATCAGACACAAAAAAACTCGCATTCTCGCGAGCTTTTTTATAATGGGGCGTCTGATGGGATTGTCTTACTCGGCGGCGTTAAACGGGTCTTCGGTTGCTGTCTGCAATGGCTTTGCCATTTTGTCAGCAAGCCTGCGCCCTCTGCCGCCTCGCGCTCGAACCTTTGATGGGTTCTCATCCTCATCAGACACAAAAAAACTCGCATTACCGCGAGCTTTTTTTAAATGGGGCGTCTGATGGGATTCGAACCCATGCATATCGGAACCACAATCCGAGGTCTTAACCGCTTGACGACAGACGCCATCTACAGAAATTATGTTATCACATAAATATTTTTTGTCCAGAGATTTATTTTAAAACTTTCATAGAAAGTCCGCTAAAATTTTCACAACTGTGTCATACTGAGCGTTAGCGAAGTATCTAAAAAAGATTTTCACGCCTGAAGCCGACAGAATGACTGAATTTGGGTAGTATATTTAAAATTTGCAATTTTACAATTAAAAAAATCTCCGCTGGTGATATAACCATTGCGGAGATTTTTTTGTTATATTAGAAATTTAGTTTATTCTCTGGAACATATATCCAATTCCGCGAGCTGTCAAGATTAATTCAGGATTTGCAGGATCAGATTCCAATTTGGAACGTAATCTTGAAATGTGAACATCAACAACACGGGTGTCAATTCTGTGATCCGGCGGATATGCCCAAACATGCTGCAAGATTTCATTTCTTGAAAATGCCTGACCTGAATTATTAACCAATAATTCAAGCAAGCTGAATTCCATGCCGGTCAGACGAATTCTTTCATTCTTTCTGAATACCTGACGTCTTGCTGTATCAATCTTGATATTACCTGTTGTAATAACATTTTTAGTAACCTTGCCGCTTGGTGTAACTGTTTCTCTGTTATTTGTTCTTCTCAAAACAGCCTTGACACGAGCTTCCAATTCTTTTGGTGAAAACGGTTTGATTACATAATCATCAGCACCGAGTTCCAATCCGGTAATTCTTTCTGATACGTCACCAAGAGCTGTCAGTATGATAATAGGAACATCTGCCGTACGTCTGATTTCTCTGGTAACACCATAACCGTCCATCTTTGGCATCATAACATCCAAAACAACTAAATCAGGATTATATTTATTGAAAGCATTGACAGCCTCTTCGCCGTCTGCAGCCGTGTAAACATCGTAACCGGCCATTTTCAATCTAGTTTCAAGAATACGTCTGATTGAAGCTTCGTCATCCGCTAAAAGAATACGTTGACGATCTTCATTTTCAGTAGTCAATTCTGCATTTTCTGTCATAGTCTTTTCCTTACATTTATTAAATCACATTCAAACACTAATATTAAAAAATATTTCTTTTTCTTAATTTTTTTAAATATTTATAACGTTATATTAATATAATTTAACAAAAATTGCAAGCATTTTTATCGAAAAAATAGCCAATTTATATTGAATATTTTTTATGTATTTATGATAGCTTTGATGAGACGATTTCTTTGAATTTTTCCAAATCTTCTTTTGTGTCAATACCTACCGGAACAAAATTAACAACAGAAGTTTTTATCTTCATACCGTTTTCTAAAGCACGCAGCTGTTCGAGACTTTCTGTCTTTTCAAGAGGTGACTGCGGCAGTGATGTCATTTTAAACAACGCATCGCGCTTATAACCGTAAATTCCAAGATGTCCCCAGAACTCAGCTATTCCTGTATTTCTTTCATAAGGTATCTTTGACCGTGAAAAATACAAAGCAAAGCCGTTTAAATCTCTTACACATTTGACAAGATTTGGGTTATTTATCTCATTTTCATCAGTTAAAGGTCTGATAAGAGTAGAAATATCAGCTGCAATGTCATCTTTAACATTTCTAATCACTTCATCAATACTTTCTGGGGTAATTAAAGGTTCATCTCCTTGCAAATTAACAATATAGGAAATTTCAGGATGCCGCTCTGCGACCTCTCTTATTCTGTCACTTCCACACTTATGATTTGCTGAAGTCATCTCAACATTACCGCCAAAAGCTTTCACAGCATCAAATATTCTACTATCATCCGTTGCCACAATTATAATATCCGCGAGTTTGGACATTTCAGCCTTTTCGTAAACCCACTGAATAATAGGTTTTCCCTGTACCTCGATTAAAGGCTTTCCCTCAAGACGGCTTGAACCGTAGCGCGCCGGAATAATAATAGCAGTTTTTGACATAATCTTACCTTTCTGCAACAAGTGCAACCCACTGATCTTTATGCATTTCTTCTAATAACTTTAGCCCGTGTTTTTCTATTGCCTGATAGACAACAGACTTTTTCTCATCGAGAATGCCTGAAAGAACAATTTTTGCACCGTCTTTCATAATATTTTTCAAATCACCCATAATTTCTGCAAGCACATTATGCAGAATATTCGCACAAACAAAATCGAACTTATCCTGAATTTTATCCGCTGTATTAAGTTCAAAAGAACAAACAACACCATTTTTTACGGCATTTGCACGAGCAACATCTATTACAGTGGAATCATTATCACAGCCATATACGGAGGATGCTCCAAACTTGGCAGCACAAATTGCTAAAATACCGGACCCCATACCAATATCTGCCATTTTTGCACCGCTTGGCATATATTTTTCAATTCCAAGCATACAAAGCTGTGTCGTCTGATGTGTTCCGGTACCGAATGCACACCCGGGCTCAAGCCTGATAACAACTTCTTTTTTCTGAGGAGTATACTCAATCCAGTCAGGAACAACTACAATCCTATCGGAAACACGCGTTATGTCCCATTTTTCTTTCCATTTTTTTGACCAATCTTCATTTGGTTTTTCGAAAAAAACAAACTCCCAGCTGCCAAGTTCCTCATTACTCAGTCCGCGAGTGACAAGCAATTCTCTCTCTGCCTGAAGAACTTTTTTTATGTAATCTTCAGAAATAGGCTCGCTATTCCCCTGCTCACAGGTAAGAAAAACTCTCAAAGTTCCTTCAGTAGTAGACACCATCTCAAGATCTTTGTAGGTTTCTTCTGCCAGAACAACTCCCTCGCAAGGAAATTTTTCGAAACAAAAATCTGAAACAATATCCTCAATAGCGGGATTTATTTTGATTTGGAGTTCATAATATGAATCCATCACACCTACTCCAGAAAAGCGCCCATACGTCTGAATTTATCATAACGATCATTTTTGAGTTCTTCCGGACTCATCTTATCAAGCTCAGACAAAGCTGAAAGAATAGTATCTTTCATATTTTTAGCCATTAAATCATAATCATTATGAGCACCGCCGACAGGCTCTTTAATTTCGCCGTCTATAATATTGAATTTCAATAAATCCTGAGCGGTAATTTTCAAAGCGTCAGCCGCAACAGCAGCCTTTGAAGCATCACGGAAAAGAATAGATGCACACCCCTCAGGCGAAATAACCGTATAATATGCATGTTCAAGCAGGTAAACTCTGTTTGCAACAGCAAGTCCAAGCGCACCGCCGGAGCAGCCCTCGCCGGATATAATTGCAATCACAGGAACTTCTAACTTTGCCATATCTCTGAGGTTAGTTGCAATAGCAACCCCCTGGCCTGTTTCTTCCGCACTGATACCGGGATAAGCACCCGGAGTGTCAATAATTGTAATTATAGGCAGTTTGAATTTGCTGGCATGTTTAAAAAGTCTAAGAGCCTTTCTGTATCCTTGAGGCTGAGGCATACCAAAGTTGTATTCAAGGTTTTCTTTTGTAGATTTACCTTTCATCGTACCGATAATCATAACAGGGCGACCGTCAAGTTTAGCAAGTCCGCCGATAATAGCTCTATCGTCCATTCCCTCTCTGTCACCGTGAAGTTCAACGAAATCAGTACACATCAAATCAACATAATCCAAAAAGTTTGGTCTTTCCGGATGTCTTGCAATCTGTAATTTTTGAGACGGCTTCAAATTAGCATAAAGTTCTTTTTTATAATCGTCAGCCTGCTGTTCAAATGTTTCTATTTCTTTATTCAAATCCATACCGGACTCCGCGCTTATTTTTTTAAGTTCTTCAATTTTTTCCTGAATTTCCATAATAGGTTTTTCAAAATCTAAAACTGTCATATAGTACCTCTTAATTATTATGCATAGCGAATATATTAGCCAGAGTCTTTCTCAAGTCTTTTCTTGAAGAAACAACATCAACCTGACCGTACTTCAGCAAATATTCAGCCGTTTGGAAATCTGACGGAAGCTTTTGTCTGATAGTTTGTTCAATAACTCTGCGTCCTGCAAAACCGATTCTTGCCCCCTGTTCTGCAACAATAATATCGCCCAGAGTACCAAAGCTGGCTGTAACACCGCCAAATGTAGGTTCTGTCAGCAAGTTTACATACAACAAACCTGCATCATCAAGTCTGGAACAAGCACAGGAAGTTTTAGCCATCTGCATAAGACTCAAGGCACTTTCTTGCATTCTTGCACCGCCGGATGAGGTAATTGCAAGGACAGGAAGTTTTAGCTCAATAGCTTTTTCTATCAATCTGGTAACTTTTTCCCCTACAACACTGCCCATTGAGCCGCCCATATAATCGAAATCCATAACGGCTGTAGCCATTCTGTGTCCCTCTATAGATGCAAGACCCGTAATTACAGCCTCATCAAGATTTGTTTTGGCATGAGCTTTTTCTAATCTTTCTTTATAAGGTTCTGTATCAACAAAATCAAGAGGATCTGTCGGTTTGATTTCTTTGAACAACTCTTCAAAAGACCCATCATCAAAAAGCTGTTTGATTCTCTTTGTAGCATTTATTCTGAAATGATAGTCACAAACCGGACAAACCATATCATTTTCTTCCAAATCTTTTTTCAAAAGCTGGGAATCACAGTGAACGCACTTTGTCCACAAATCAGGATTACCCTCAATTTCAACTTTAGCTTCAAGCGCTCTGCGTTGTATTTGAGCTTCTTTACGTTTTTCAAACCAATCTTGAATCGTCATATTTAAACATCCCTACTAAAAAATCTGAATTGATAATAAAATTATCCACAAAGTAATTATACAACAAAAAATAATTATAGCAACAATAAAAGACCGTCAAGTTTGTTTGACGGTCTTTTTAAACTCTCAACTATCTTATTTACACGAGATAACAGCCACTTACTTAACTGCTACCAGTCGCGCCTGAATACCGGCATCCGCATTAATCATTTTTGCGTTTGCCATCGCCATTGAACGGCGTTTTCTCGCTCCTCTTAATATGAATTCCACACTGTCGCATACATTACACGAAGGTGTTACAATCTTTTTGAGCATATATAAATTCTCCTTTATAGTTTTTCTTATTACATATTATTTATCGTCACAGAGGGGAGAAAACTTTAAAATCGTATATACTTTTAGTTACAAAAATTTACATACAAAAAGACCGGCAGATAACACTGTCGGTCTTTTATGAAATATTTAAAATAATATCTACACTGCGTAAACGCTGACTTGCTTTCTGTCACGTCTGTGAGACTCAAATTTGACCTGACCGTCAATAAGAGCATACAGAGTGTCATCACTGCCGATGCCAACATTGTTGCCAGGGTGAATTTTAGTGCCTCTCTGGCGAACAAGAATATTTCCGCAAGTAACCATTTCGCCGCCGAATTTCTTAACGCCTAAACGCTTAGCTTCGGAGTCACGACCGTTACGGGTAGATCCCATACCTTTCTTATGTGCCATTGTTATATCTCCTTGTAATTATTTGCTATCACTAACTTATGCTTCAGCAGACTCAGCAGCTTTCTTTTGTGCGGATGTTCTGATTTTAGAAATCATAACTCTTGTAAAGCCTTGTCTGTGACCTTGTTTTCTTCTGTAACCTTTTTTAGGTCTTTGTTTGTAAACGATAACTTTTTTAGCTCTGTCATGTTTAACAATAGAACCCTCAGCAGATGCGCCGTCTACATAAGGCTGACCTACTTTTGATTTTTTACCGTTAACAATCATGACAACTTTATCAAAAATAACTTTTGAATCTTGTTCACCGTCTAACAATTCGACGTCAACATAACGTCCTTCTTCGACTTGATACTGTTTTCCGCCAGTTTCTACAATTGCGTACATCTTAATTTCCTTTCATCTTAGGTTTCGTAACCCGTCATTTCGGCATTTCGGGGTATTTATCAACGATTTACCTTTACTATACACGTATATTTATTATCTATCAGTCAAAATTCACTGTCAAGTAGTATTAATATTTATTAACTTTATGCATACAGCGTTTTTTTTGGAGTATCATGAAATATGTTATGAAACTGAGAGCAGATGAAATTTTAAAGGCTTGTAAGGGAGAATTGGTCAAAGGCTCAATAACAGAAAGAGAGTTTACATTCTCGACCGACACAAGGAGTATAAAACCCGGTGATATCTATATACCGTTAAAGGGCGAAAAATTTGACGGTGAAAATTTTATTGCAAAAGCGCTTGAAGCCGGAGCCTCCGGCTGTCTCACCACAAGAGACAACATAGACGCCCCGCTTGTTATAAAAGTAAAAAATACTCTTGATTCTTATATGAGTATCAGTGAGTATTACAAAGACAAGCAAAAATGGCTTATAACAATCGGAATAACAGGCAGTTCCGGTAAAACTACCACTAAAGAAATGCTTTATTCAGTAATTTCCGAAAAATTTAACACACACAAAACATTCTCAAATCATAATAACGAAATAGGTTTTTGCGAGACAATAAACACTATGCCCGAGAATACAGAAGTTGTAATCATTGAAATGGGCATGAGAGGTTTGGGACAGATTGAACTTATCGCAAAACATGCAAAACCTGATATCGGAATCATAACAAATGCAGGTTCTGCACACATAGGTATTTTAGGCTCACTTGATAATATAGCAAAAGCAAAATGTGAACTAACTGGTTTTATAAAGCCAGATGGGGCATTTATTGCGCTGAATCAAGACCGAATTAAAAAATTCTGCCAATTTGAGGGCGAAAAAATTTATTACACTTTAGACGAAGTGAAAATACTTGAACAAAAGCCGTCATATACCAAATTCTTGTATAAAGAAAATGAATATGAACTGAACGTTGAGGGGTTATACAATGTTGAAAATTCTCTTGCAGCCATTGAAACAGGCTTAAAACTCAACATGACGGCATCCGAAATTCAAAAGGGGCTGAAAAAATACCACCCGATTGAAAAACGCTGGGAAATTCAAAAAATAAACGGATATAAATTTATAAATGACAGCTACAATGCAAATCCTGATTCAATGAAAGCATCTGTATCAACATTTATGGAACTTTACCCTGATTCTGTTGTAATTCTCGGAGATATGGGAGAACTTGGGGAACAGGAAACAGCCCTGCACAAAGAAGTCGGTAAATATCTGGCAACAAAACCGCACAAAACAAGCTTTATCACAGTGGGTTCACTTGCAGAAAAAACAGGAGAAGAATTAAAAAGAGACGGGTTTGCTGTAAAAAGTTTTGAATCTAATTGTGAAGCTGCACGTTACATACTTGAAAATGTAAATGTCGGTACTACGATATTCTTAAAAGCTTCACGGGCTATGAAATTTGAAGAAATAATCAACATTATAAAAGGAGAGAATACACTATGATAATGGCAGCAGTGGCATTTTTACTCGGATTAATTTTATGTCTGCTTTTCGGTGTGCCATACATTGACTGGTTAAAAAAACACATGATAGGACAATATATAAAAGATGTAGCGCCTGAAGCACACGCAAAAAAACAGGGAACTCCAACAACAGGGGGCGTATTTATAATCACTGCAGCAATTCTTGCCTCTATAGTTGTATTAATGATGGCACAAAGACTGACCACAACTGCCTTTATCGTTCTTATAACCTTTTTATTTTATACACTTGCTGGTTTTCAGGATGATTATATCAAACTGAAAGGGAAAGGCAATGACGGATTATCACCGAGAGGAAAACTTCTCAGACAAATAGCAATCGCACTTTTGCCGGCTATGTATGTAATGATGAACTACACAACAGGAAGTATCATAAATTTCGGGCATTTTGAACTGGATTTAAAATGGTTATACCCATTTTTTGCCATTTTTGTAATTACAGGTGCATCAAACGCATACAACCTGACAGATGGACTGGACGGGCTTGCGGCAGCAACGGGAATGTTTCCGTTTGCGATATGCTCAATAATCGCGCTATATTCAGGTTATCCGGAAGTAGCGATTATTTCAGCCGCTGTAGCCGGAGCTCTGGTTGGATTTTTAAGATATAACAAACCTAAAGCGCAGGTATTTATGGGTGATACCGGTTCTCTTGCAATCGGCGGACTTTTGGGAACACTTGCCGTTATGGGGAAATTTGAAATTCTGCTTATATTTCTCGGAGCTGTATTTGTTATTGAAACCCTCTCTGTTATTATTCAGGTTACAAGCTACAAATTAACCGGCAAACGTGTTTTCAAGATGTCACCTATACACCACCATTTTGAACTCTGCAATTGGAGCGAAAAGAAAATTGTTGTTGTATTTTCTATATTTTCTCTTATTTGTTCACTGATTGCAGCTGGGATATTTTATTTGACAATGAAAGGATTCATCTAAAATGAGAATAAACTGGTTTGAGAAAAAAGTATTAATATTAGGGTTGTCCAAAAGCGGGATTTCTGCGGCCAAATACCTGAATAAAAAAGGGGCAGAAGTTTACCTGACAGAACACAGAGAACCTACAGCAGAGGATATTGAAAAAATAAAAGAACTTGAAGCTCTCGGGATACATATTGAAACAGGCGGACACAGCGATGATTTTATAAAGGATGCTTATCTTGCTATTACAAGCCCAGGAATACCACCGCACAGTGAGATTATGAAACGTCTGGCAGAAGCTAATGTGCACGTTATTTCAGAAATTGAACTTGCATACACCCAAACTTCAACTCCGTTTATTGCAATCACAGGCACGAACGGCAAAACTACAACAACAGCGCTGACTTCACATATTCTTTCTACGGAGTTTAAAGCACCTGCCTGCGGGAATATCGGCAAACCGCCGTGTGACCTGATAGATGAAGAAAATGATTATCTTGTATGTGAATTAAGCTCCTACCAGCTTGCAATGAGCCCGTCTCTCCAGCCGCTTATAAGTGTTTGGACTAACTTTACGCCAGACCATATTGACTGGCATCAGGGACTGGAAAATTATTTTGAAGCAAAAGCAAGAATTTTCAAATTTCCGCAGAACCCTGCATTTTCAGTTTTGAACGGGCAAGACCATAAACTGCTTGAATTTGCACCGCACGCGGCAGGCGAACTCTTCCTTTTTGCTAAAGAAACTGATACAAATTGCTGCTATGAAAAGAATGATGCAATTTACTACAAACGCAACGGCAAGGAAGAAGAGATTATAAAACTTTCGGAATGCCCGCTGGTCGGAGAACATAATTACCAGAACATAATGTGTGCAGTCATCTGCGCAAAATTAATCGGAGTATCAAACGAAAATATCAAATCAGCCATTATGTCTTTTAAAGCTCCGGAACACAGATTAGAAAAAGTTGCGACAATCAACGGCACAACTTTCTACAACGATTCAAAAGGCACAAACCCGGAGGCGTCCATTGTTGCAATTAAATCATTTAATGAGCCGAATGTGGTGCTGATTGCGGGCGGACGCGACAAAAACACTGATTTGAAAGAATTTTGCGATGAGGTTAAAAACCACATAAAAACAGTTGTTTTGATTGGAGAAGCTGCACAGAGATTTGAAGAGAATCTAAAAGCAGACGGGTTTGAAAATATTATAAGAGAAGCTACAATGCAAAGTGCAATTGATAAGTCAATTGAGCTAAATCCTGATATTGTATTGTTGTCACCGGCATGTGCAAGCTTTGATATGTTCAGAAGTTACGAAGAAAGAGGAGAGGTGTTCAAGGAATATGTCTTATCGAAACTCAGATAACGGCAGAATAGGCAGAAATTCTGAAAATATGAGATATAAAGAGCAGCCGATTCAGAGCATAATTGAATCAGCTCCTGATAAAACTCTCTTGATTGTAGTAACATTTCTCGTAATTATCGGGTTTATGGCTATATTTTCCGCCTCTGCCCCAAAATGTCTTGATGACGGAGGCAACCCTGCTCAATTTCTTATAAAACAATTAATAAGCTTTGTTGTCGGCTTTATTGGTTTAAAATTTTTCACGAACTACGACTATAAAAAGCTTGCTCAATGGAATACTGTTGTATTCGTATCAATCCTCATACTGCTGGCACTTGTTGATTTTACTCCGCTCGGCGTAATGGTTAACGGTGCAAAAAGATGGATAAACATTGCAGGATTTCAACTTCAGCCGTCTGAATTTGCAAAACCTGCTGTTGTTCTCTTGCTTGCCAGTGCATTCAAGTACGATGCAAACCTTTTTGACCAAAACAAATGGGTCTTTGCATTTTTGCCGATAATCGGTATGATACTATTCATCTTTATGCAGCCGAATTTGAGTATGGTAATCCTTCTGTTATCGGTATCAGTCGTAATGTTTTTATGCGCCGGCGGCTCGTTAAAACTATTTTTCAGCTGTATGATTGCCGGTATAACAACTATCATTATCGGATTAACAACTATTATAAAACCGTACCAGCTCACAAGACTTAGAACCTGGCGGCATCCGGAACTTGACCCGCAGGGAGCTGGATACAATATTATCCAATCACTGATTGCATTTGCCTCCGGAGGACTGACAGGTGTCGGTTACGGAGGCTCTATCCAGAAACTTTCATACCTGCCGGAATGCCACACGGACTTTATCTTCGCAATAATTGCAGAAGAACTCGGCTGGGTAGGCTGTCTGCTTGTAATAGGATTATTCTGGACTTTTATACACAGAGGATTTATTATAGCCTCAAGATGCCCTGATATGTACGGCAAACTGCTTGCTGTCGGATTAACTTTTTCTATCGGATTTCAGGCATTTTTGAATATGAGTGTTGCAAGTTCATTCTTCCCAACAACCGGTGTTCCGCTTCCTTTCATAAGCTACGGAGGTTCTTCTCTCATTGTATCGCTCTGGATGGTAGGTATATTGCTTAATATTTCCAAAAAGAAAATTAAAAAAATAAGGAACAGAAATGTATAACAAACCAAAAACATATTTTATAACAGGCGGCGGCACAGGAGGACATATCTATCCTGCAATAGCTGTTGCGGATTATATCAGAGAACACGACAACAGTGCAAAAATTTATTACATAGGGAATCCTGAAAATCTTGAATATAAAATTGCACAACAGAAAGGATATGAATTTCTGCCGGTAAATATTCACGGAATGCCTAGAAAAATTTCTTTAGGGATGATAAAATGGCTCACTGATTTAGCTATAGCCTGCATGAAATCTACATATTATATAAACAGATATAAGCCAGATGCAATATTCGGCACCGGAGGTTATGTATCTGCGCCAATACTTTTAGCTGCAATGACAACAAAAAAAGTTCCGTATATTATGCACGACTGCGATGCTCAGCCGGGTCTTGTAACAAGAAAACTTGCACCTAAAGCAAAAGCGGTTTCACTGTCTTTTGAATGCGCAACAAAATTTATAGACAATCCAAACTGCCATATCAACGGAAATCCGATAAGAGAAGCCTTTAAAACTCTTACAAAAACAGAAGCCCGGAATTATCTCGGGTTGGAAAACAGAACGACCCTCTGTATAATGGGAGGTTCTCAAGGCGCTAAAACCATAAACTACGCAGCCGTTGAAATTTTAAAAACACTCTCAAGAGATTACAACCTGCAAATTATATTCCAAACCGGCAGAAAAAACTATGACAACACAATTGAACGCTTAAAAGAGGTTTACCCGACATTTGAAGATGACAGAAATTTAACTATAAGACCTTATTTTGATGATATGGTTACAGTATTGAAAGCCTCAGATATAGCAGTATCGCGTGCAGGTTCATTAAGCATCTCCGAGCTTTGCGCAAGTTCAATTGCCTCTATTTTAATTCCATACCCGTTTGCTGCGGCTGACCACCAGCGCAAAAACGCACAGTACATGGTTGATAAAAATGCAGCTTTATACCTTGAAGATTCTGAAACAAGCCCGACAATGCTGCTGGAAAAAATTACAGAACTCATCAAAAATCCTGACCTGCTGGAAAATTTACAGCAAAATGCAGGATTTCTTGCTAAATTTGACGCAACAGAAAAAATAGCGGAAGAATTACAAAATCTGGGGTAGCTTATGAATTATAAAGACGCCATAGCAACTCTAACATCGCAGGGAAAATTTTACATCAACCTAGGCTTGGAACGCATTTCTGCGATTCTTGAACTGTTAGGCAATCCTCAAGACTCACTGAACTGTATCCACGTAGCGGGTACTAACGGCAAAGGTTCTGTTTGCGCTATTCTCGCATCAATTTTACAAGAATACGGCAAAAAGACCGGTCTATACACAAGCCCGCATATCTTTGACTACACTGAAAGAATTAAAATTAACGGTCAGGATATAAGCAAAGATGATTTTGCGGCTTATGTATCAAAAATATGCGCTGTTGCAGAAAAAAACAATATTCATTTAACGGAATTTGAAATTCTCACAGCTGCCGCATTCAAATATTTTGCAGACCAAAATGTTGATGTAGTTGTATTAGAAACCGGTCTTGGCGGACGATTTGACGCCACAAACGTAATAAAGAAAAACCTTTGCGCTATAATTACCCACATTGACCTCGACCACACAGAACGCCTCGGGGATACAAAAGATAAAATAGCCTTTGAAAAAGCCGGCATAATAAAACCAAACTGCCCTGTTGTAACTTCAGAGGGATATGAAGCAATTAAGGATGCCACAGACAAAAATAACTCTCTGCTTTTATTTACAGCACCTTTTGCTGACACTACAAATTTGAGTCTAAAAGGTATATACCAGCAGGAAAATCTGGCGCTGGCACTTGCCGCACTAAAACTGGTTTATCCGGAAATTCCGCAGTCTGTAGTTGATGAGGGGCTTAAAAAAGTTCAACATCCCTGTCGTTTTCAGGTTATACCGGAGAAAAATTTAATCATAGACGGGGCGCATAACCCAAATGGAATTGCAGGACTAAAAGAAAGCCTTGATTTTTATTACCCTGACAAATTCAGACGGTTCGTATTTGGATGTCTAAAAAATAAAGACTACCCCAAAATGATGGAAATACTTTTTCAACAAGGTGATGAAATATATTTTTACCATTTCAACAACAAGAATTCCTGCACAACAGATGAACTCAAAGCGGCCTGCGAGTTTCCGTCAAAAGAATTTCATTCACTGAAAGAACTGCCTTACAAAGAAAACACTATGACAATCATCTGCGGTTCATTTTATATGCTGCAGGAAGTCCTTGCCCGCTAATTGGAAATAGCTAATTTAAACTCTTGTAGGTGAATTTGTGCTCTGGTCAACCATTTCCTGAATAATATTATTCAATTTAGCAGGTGTAAATTCAGGACAGGTATTCCAGATGAATGTCGGTTTAGGTTCTTTAATAGACGGGCTTGGATAATCACTGTTACAAAAACCTTTTATCATATTTCTTGACCCATCATTGCAGGAAGTGTAATGCGAACAGCAATTACAAATTTTCAGAATAAAACCATATTCATCAAGTCTCAATTTCAATTCCTGAAGTGCATCAATTACACGCAAATGGCTTGATGTAGTGAATTTTTTGTTTTTGTAGATAAACTTAACCTTAGCCAGACCGTTTTCGGAAATAAATTCCAACTTGCAAGGCAAATCAGTTTTGTTTGTAGAAACAATAACATCAACAGCCATTTTTTCCGTATTTTTAGGTAACTCTTCAATATTTTTTATTTTATTTCTGATTTTTCTGACTGGCGGAAGATTGTTCAAAATGTGGCAGAAAGAATACGCCGGATACAAACTCAACAGCCCCATTTCTTTAACTGAAAGTTTTGAATTTATCAAACTTATACCAAAACCTGCAGCATATAGCATAAATGTAAACAGAACAATTTTAAAATCGACAAAGAAATAATATTCATAAGAGTGTTTCAAAATAAATCCGTAAGCAATCAGCATAAACCAAATATTCGGATATAAAAGGGAAAGTGTATGTTCTGCAAATACAAAATTCTTACCCCAGATTTTTGTAACACAATTCTGGAACAGATTAAGTCTTACAGAAAGACGAGGTTTTTCAAATACATAGGTTTCAGGCTCTGCTACAGTCTGGATATTCGGGTTATAAGTACATTTGAACTTTATATTAGAAAGCAAAAGACTGTACTTTAACTCAGAATTAATATCCTTGAAATCAACAGAACCAATCTGGTCAACAATTTCTTTTTTAACAATAAACACACCTGAATCAGCGCGTGCAGCAAGTCCGAAGAGAGAACGCGCCTTTCGCATAAAATTCATGTGATATTTTTGATAAGCAGCCTTAATCTTTGCAACCGGCCCGAGTTTTTCGGTAGATATAATTGTTTCGCCGCTCAAAACATAATTGTTAGTCAGTGCAGCATTCACTGTTGAAAGAAAATCCGGTTCAATACTTCTGTTTGCATCAATAAAAAGATAAGAATCAATCCAATCATCATTGCGCAGCTGCTCCAGTAAAATTGCAACCGCCTGATCTTTGCCAACAGTACCTACATCTTTGATATTAACTATATTAACAAACGGCTCGCCAGCAAACAACTCTTCAGAGCCATCTTTGCAATTATCAAGCAAAGCATAGACCTTAAAACTATTTATTGGATAATCCTGCTGTTTCAGTTCATTCACAAGATTAAGGAGGGCATCTCTGTTATTATGTGCATAAATGATAACTGCAATATTATCTTTGTCCTCAAATTGGACATAACGTTTTTCTATCTGAAACGGGCGGTCATTCAGGTTTCTGAGAGCCAGCGCCAGAAAATACAGTGAATATAATGCGACATAAATATAAAGTAAATTTAAAATAAATTCCATGGTAATCCCTCTTTCAACAGTACAATTTTAGCCGAAACCCGAAAAAAATGCCATTATATGTAAATAATTGTGTATAAAAAAGATTCTTCGCCTTGTAGAAAATCTGATGACGAAGAATCTTTTCTAATAGAATTTAACTAAAACTAAACAAGTTCAAGAACATGTTGAGTATTTTTTTCTGCGATTTCAACGAGATTTCTGATAGTAGCCATCATAGAAAGTGTTGAATCCATTTTGTTGATGCAAGAACCAACACCGATAGCGCTTGCGCCGGCAGCGAATGCAAACGGAGCAGTTGTAGGATTGATACCTGATGCTGTCATAATTGGCAAATCAATATTTCTTGAAAGTTCAATAGTGTTAGAAAGAGTCAATTGAGCTCTTTCGATTAAACCTCTGACACCGTCAGCTTGAGATGCAGCTGAGAAATATCCTTCAGTTTGAATCAAATCAATGCCCATTGTTTCTAATTTTCTGGCAAGTTCGATTTGAGAAGTAACATCAAGATCGCCAGGAATAGTTACAGAGAAGAATACTCTGTTGTCACCGAGCATATCAATTGTCTGGTGAACAAGTGAAAGTACATCTTCAGCAGTGAAAGATGCGCCTTTTTTATACAAAGCATCAAAATTACCGAGTTCAATAGCATCTGCGCCGAGTTCAACAGCATGAACAAGTTCTTCCGGTTTAACAGAAGATACGAACAATGGCAAATCTGTCATTGAACGAACTTCTCTGATAATATCTGCATCAGCGCAAATATCAATAGCACTTGCACCTGATTCATTAGCTGAAACTACAACTTTTTTAATATTTTCAATATCAAAATTGTCGATACCTGCGATAACTTTAACAGCTCTTTTTTCTCTTAAGTGTTGTCTGAATAATTCAATTCTGCTCATTTTTAAATTCTCCTTTTTAAATAAACTTTTAATATAAGTCTTGCCTGAATTATACATTAAAATTTTAATAATTACAATAACTACACGAAAAAAGTTAAAAAGACCGAGTGACAACAGCCACAAACAACGGATAATAAAAGAAAAATAAGGGGGAAATATGTTAAAAAGAATACTGTTTTTTCTAACTGCAGTAACAATTGGCATCTCTGGCGTACAGGGGGCTGATTATGAACCTGACGAAATGATAAATATATCCGTTTATGAAAAAATCAATCCTGCAATAGTATCAATAGAAGCCAATCTGCCGGACGGATTTTCCGCAGGTACAGGGTGTATTGTACGGGAAGACGGGCTTATACTGACAGGCTCACACGTGGTTGAGGACTGCAAAGATATTGATATTACCACCTATAACGGGCAAACATACAAAGGAAAAATCGTATCCATAATGGGGAAAAACAACGATCTTGCGCTATTAAAAATAGATGCCAAAAGAAAATTAAAAACAGTAGAATTTGGAGATTCTGAAAAGGTGAAAGTAGGACAAAAAGTTCTTGCGATAGGCAACCCGTTCGGTTTCTCCGGCACACTCACGCAGGGGATAGTTTCAAGAATAGATTACGCAAAAAATAAAATCCAAACTGATGCTGCAATAAATCCCGGCTGTTCCGGCGGGCCTATCGTAAATTCTTCAGGAGAAGTCATCGGAATCAGCCAATCCATATTTAACCCTGATAATAATATATCTAATATAGGTATAGGTTTTGCAATACCTATAAATGATGCAAAAAAATTCATAGCAACGGCCGATAAAAAATAAACTATTGTAAAATTACCCCACCGCCGCTCTCTTTTATGGTAAAATAAAAACAATATTTTACTCAAAGGAGGGTATATGGCAGAGTATTATTATATGAACGGCAGTTACGTTGATGCAGCAAAAGCTATGATACACGTACATACACATGCTTTTCTATATGGTACGGCGGTCTTTGAGGGAATAAGAGCTTACTACAACGAAGAAGAAAAACAATTATACGCATTTCGAGCCCCTGAACATTTTGAGCGGCTTATCAACAGCAGTAAAATTATGATGATGAAAAACCCGCATACAACAGAAGAGTACTGCGATATAGTAAAAAAACTGCTCAAGAAAAATAATTATAAAGAAAACTGCTATATCCGCCCTGTTATTTACAAATCCGGAAGAAACGTAGGACCCGGATTATATGACAATGAAGATTCATTTTTGATAATAACAAATAAAATGGGGGATTATATTGATTTATCAAAAGGTCTGCGCGTGTGTGTTTCCAGCTGGCGAAGAAACAGCGACAACGCAATCCCTCCGCGTGCAAAAATTACAGGCTCATATGCAAATGCAGCACTCATAAAAACAGATGCGCACAATGCCGGGTTTGATGATGCAATTGTACTTGATGAAGCGGGAAATGTCACAGAGGGTTCTGCAATGAATCTTTTCCTTGTTCAAAAAAATAGACTTGTAACCTCCGCGCAAACAGACAATATCTTAATCGGAATCACCCGCAATACAATTATTGAACTTGCACGTAACGTACTTGGAATACAAGTTGAAGAACGTACAATTGACAGAAGTGAACTTTATATTTCTGATGAAGCATTCTACTGCGGTACCGGTGCACAGGTAAGCCCGATAACAGAAATTGACGGCAGAAAATTAGGCACCGGAGAAACAGGTGCAATCTCAAAAGAGCTTCAAAAACTCTATTTTGATGTAGTAAGAGGCAAAATCGCCAAATACAAAAAATGGTGTATGCCGGTTTACTAAAAGGAAAGAAAACAAATTAATGATTAATTTTTTAGGACTATGCGTACAAAATTTAATTAAATGTATCAAATACCTGTTTTCAAGACAGGTAAGATTCACATCAATAATTTCGCAGGCAGCATCAATCAGCTATGATTCGCTTTCAATTTCTTTAATAATAGCATTCATTGCGGCGGCCACAATAGCAATACAAGTATCAAAACAATTTCTAATGTCCGGAGCAGATACATATATCGGCGGAACTATTGCAATTGTAATGATAAGAGAAATTGCACCGGGCTTTGCTGCTCTCGCTATAGGTGCAAGAGCCGGTACTGCAATATGCGCGGAGATTGCAAATATGCAGGTAACTTCACAGGTAGATGCAATGAAAATTCTAAAAGTTGATCCTGTAGGATACTACTTTACACCGCGAATAATCGCCGCAGCAGTGACAGTTCCTATGGTTGTGCTGCTTGCGGAATTTGTTGGAATCGCCGGAGGGATGCTGGTTTCATCAGCAACAATCGACCTGCACCCTGCAAGATATATGCACTCTGTCTGGGCTTGGATGGCAACAAAAGATATTTATATAAGCCTTTTGAAAGCTTCAATATTCGGAGCCCTGATTGCACTTGTCTGTGCCACTCAAGGATACGACACAAAAGGCGGAGCTAAAGAAGTAGGGATTTCCACTACCAAATCCGCTATTCTTTCTACAATTTATGTAATGATAGCTGACTTTTTAATTAACCTCGTGTTTTATATTTAGAATTGTTAAAAAGTAAAATAAAAATTTACGTTATGAAACATTTTGATTTTTTCTGAATGTTTTATGCTAAATTATAATAAGTAAATGAGATTATTTTAGTAAGGAGATTATGAATGTCTGAATACTTGAGCAAGGAAGAGATTAAGCAATGGAGAAGCTCATTGGAAAAGATTACATTAGAAGAATTTGCTGCCAGACTGGGGAAAAAATTAGAAGAAGATAAACACACAAATGATCTCGTTGATATTGTGTTAAAAGGTAAACCGGTTGTTTCAACTACAACTGATGAGTGGCTGCAGACAAAAGGCGAAAGAATTAACTCAATTGCAGAACGTTCATTTGAAAGAGAAAGAGAAATTTCACCGTCACCGTTTACTATCGGACATCTGAAATCAGAAGATTTGAAAGCTTTAAAAGAAGATGCAGCTGCATCTCATAATAAAAAAACAACAAAAAAAGCTCCGAAAGTAAAGGATGAAATTCACTCTGCAGAAACTAAAAAAGCAGTAAAGAAAACTCAGGCTAAAAAAGCTGCTCCTGCTAAAGCCGCTGCTGTAAACACAGAAAGCACAAACGATACTCTCAGAGAAGAAGTAAGAATTGTGTTCAAAAAAGCTCTGACAGACAGAGAACAAAAAGTATTTGATCACTTTGCGCAAAACAGCGGCAAAATAGTTTACGCAAAAGATTTAGCTGCACTTTTAGACTTGCCGAGAGATTATGTTTACAAATACATTAAAAACCTCAGAGCAAAAATTGACGGGGATAACCTCCAGAACGCGGATAAAGGCGGTTTTATCCTACACGTTTAATACAAAATTAAAAATAGAATAAAAAAGGGCTTTTAAATAAAGTCCTTTTTTTATTATCTATCTTCTAAACAAAACATTCATTCCGGCAAGGAAATAGTTTTTTACCTCTGTAAATGAACGAATCCGAGAAAGCATTTTTAAAATATAAAGAGGTCTCAGATAAAATCTTCTGATAGCCTGCTTATGGAGTTCAAACACTCTGTCTTTTGAGAGAAAATGAGTATTAACAGCAGGATAAAAATAAGCGCTTTCAAAAGAAGTATCTTTATCAAAAAGATTATTTTCAACAGCGTAATTATAAAATCTCGTACCCGGAAGAGGAGTCGCCGTATAAAAACTAATAAAATCACTATCCAATTCAATAGCAAATTCAATTGTTTCCTCTGCAGTATCCTCATTTTCCCAAGGGAGACCTATAACAAAATAGTTATAAATCCTGATTTTAGCTTTTTTGAAAATATTGACGGTTTCGCGGATTTGATTCAGAGTAATTCTCTTCCCGATTTTATCAAGAATATATTGCGAGCCGCTTTCAACTCCAATACTAACCAGGCGGCAGCCGGATTCATACATTTTTTTAGCCATCTCCAAATCGGCAGTATCAGCCCTTGTATTTGCAGACCATGTAATCTTTAAACCGCTGTCGATAATCTTCTCACACAACTCCATTGTCCAAGCCTTGTCGATATTAAAAATATCAGACCAGAAAAGGAAATTTCTTATATTGTATTTTTCAACGCATTCTTTTATTTCCTCAATAATATTTTCAGGAGTTCTGCGTCTGACCTTGGCACCGGAAACCGGTGTTGCAAGACAGAAAAAGCAATGAAACGGACAGCCGCGTGAAACTTTTATTACAGCCTGAACTTTGCCGTTGTCCGGACGGGTGTAAATATTATTATCGACCAGATGACGAGCAGGGAAAGGAATTGAATCCAAATCCTCAATAAAAGGACGCACACCTGTAAATTTTATAATCAAATCGTCTCTGTAATAAATTCCGGAAACCTCGTTTAAATCTTTACCGGATAAAATTTCTTTGAGCGTTTCCTCAGCCTCACCTAAAATTCCGATATCAAGAGATTTATGGTCAGCAAGAATATTATTGCCATGGGTTAAAAATGCTGCGCCTTTTGCAATAGTAATAATATCAGGACAAATTTCTTTAGCACGTTTTACAGCATCCAAATCATGCTCGAGAGTAGGAGTTGCGATATTAACAACAAGAAAATCCGGTTGAAAATCACGCAAATCTTTTTCAAAATCACCGCCCTGACTATAATCGTGGATTTTCGCCTCACAGCCGGCAACCTCAGCAATTGATGCGAGGTACATCAAATCAGTCGGCGGCAGAGGCGGAATTACAAGCAATTCTTTAGTCGGCTGTTGACATCTGTCCTCACGATTCAAGACAGGAGACGGAGGATAAATCAACAATACTTTTTTTTGATTATCAGGCATTTTATTGAACCTTTTCTTTTACGGTATTAGCAACCAGAGCAGCTATCGCAAGGCAGGCAGCACCGACAAGGAAAGCGTATTCCCAGTGATAATTTATAGCACCGCTTTCAAGATGTATTACACATCTGGATATCAGGGCTGCGACAAGCGTACAAACAAACACCTGAGGACCTGCTATAAAAATATTAAAAATACCCATCACAGAGCCCTCAGTACCTTTTTTAATAAACTGAGAAAGCATTGCGAACGGCAAAGCACAAATACTTGCCCAGCCGATACCTGCAATTCCCATAAATATTGCAACCAGCTTGTAATTATGAGTAAAATACATACCCAAATAGGCAAATATCATAGTTAACAACGAAATTATATGAACTCTTTTATTCGTATACTTAACAGAAAGGAAACCAATCGGTATAGCGACAAGGAAGCATACCAGATTGAAAATTGCAAAACAAATTGACGAAAAATTTGTACCGTTCACAACAGCATTTTCATAAAGCATCTGCACACCGTCAGAGGCGGTTGTTAAATCCGGCACCTGAAAAATTGTATGTACTGAATACTGTGTAAAGAAAATCATCATACACATTGTGCCAATCCAAGTAAAAAACTGCATAGTACAAATTTTTGAAACTTCCGGAGACAATTCAAAGAAATGTTTTAAACTATCAAGGAAAGTATCTTCAATTTTATCGGCAACAGCAGCATCCTTTAACAATTCTTTCTTGGTCTGGTGTTCCTTAATAGTTGAACAAGTCCAAATCATACCAAGCGAGAAAGCCAGGGCCGCCATAATGAATTGGGCATTGACAGACATCTGATAATTAAAAAGCCACTTCAAAGCAGGGGCAGCACCTGCTGCAATAACAGAGCCTAATCCGATAGCAAGGCTTATATAAGAATTTGCAATAGAATGCTGTTCAGGAGGAACAACATCCGGCACAAGTGCTCTATAAGGGCCTTGTGCAATATTAACACATGCATCAATAACCCATATCATGATTGCTGCAATAATCAACGCAGTCCAACCCGGCAAATCAACACCGAGCATTTTATGAAGCAACAGCGCAACACTCTCAGAATTAGGGAATATCCATAGCGCTATCGCAGCCAGCAAAGCTCCGCCCAAAAGATACGGACGGCGTCTGCCGAATGGAGAAACAGTTTTATCACTTAAAGTACCGACAAGAGGCTGCACAACCATTCCGGTGAAAGGGCCGGCAAGCCATATCAAACCGTAAATAAATGGAGACGCCCCCAACCCCTCAGTAACAGGTCCTGATAAAATTATTCTCATCTGCCATGCAAACTGCAGACCAAAAAATCCTAAACAAAAATTCAAAAACTGAGCGGTAGTAAACTTCTTCAATATATTGTTTTCTTCCATATACTTCTCCCCATAAACTCTCTGTATATTATAAATTACACTCAACATAACCTCTAGTCAAGCATCTTAATGAGAGGACAACAAAACCAGAGAAAAAAACAATATAGAAAATATAATGACGCACCAATTATATTGCAGCGAAAATTTTCTATATAAAACCTTGAACAAACCGGATACAAATGCACCAACCATCAAAAATAATACAAACAAAAATATATTTCCAGAATAAAACATCAAAGCACAAACTGCAATAAACAGATTTGCCGTAAGCATTCTGGAATAATTAAAAAAAGCCATGTCCTGCGAACAAATATTTTGCATATCAAAAGGCACATCGTAAACACTTGCGAGCAAAAATATTAAAGACACAAACCACGGAATAAATTGGTTAATATCACGAATGGTAAGTAATGTCTCAAATACAGGTTCCTTTACATAAACAAACAAACCGACAGCCGTCATAATAAAAGCCGTAAACTTCGTAAAATCACTGTGCAAATCAGAGCACACTGCAAAGGTATAGCAAAATCTTGCAACCAATAACAAAAAAGCAAATATAAGAAAATCCAAATTTGAATCTATATTAAATAATACTAACGCCGCCATAACAACAGCGGTGAGAGCAAGAGCACCGAAAGGCAGAATCGCATCAGCCACAGAATCAGATTTTAAATCACGGAACAAATTAGAATAAACTTCTAACGGATTGGAAATTTTATTCTTTGACGCGAAAGAATACACAAGTTCCGACCAACTTGCCAAAAGCGGAGTTAATATCAGAATAATAAATAACTCGTACATTATTTACTCCTCCTTGCGAACAAACATCGCAAAAGATAAAATGCCAAAAACATCAATACCAGAGAAATATTTATAATAGACAGATTATTAAGCATAACCTGCGGGACATAAAGATTTGCACCGCAAAAAATAAATACCGGAGCAACAAAAAATTCAACAGCAATATGCGGAAAAAGCCCTGCTAATACCAGAATAATTATAAATCCTGATATCAAAAGCGAATGCTTGAACGATTTATTGTAATTATTGTAGTGTAAAAACGCGCCGGAAAAAGGTTTGACTGTCAATGCTTCCATTACAAACATAAAAACTAAAGTTACACTAAATAACGCCGCTAACACAAAATTGTTTATACCAACGCCGGCAAAAACAGATGACGCAAAAAGTGAAAATGCAGCAAAGGCTGTGAACGGCGGCAATGCAATAACCGATAAAACAAACAATCCAGTATAAAGCTTATCCTGAGGCAAAAATTTATAAATTGCAGATTCGGAAATAACATGATAACCGATGTCCCAAGGTTTGTTTCTGACTGAAATAAATAACGCCGGGAATGCCATAATTTGATTAAAAAGTGCAAAATACAATGCAAACATAGCACAAGCTGTTACCGGCAAGTTTTTCAAAATCATTCCAAACATTGATATTCCCATCGAAATAAGAATAAATCCGACATTCTTGTAAGAAATATTTAATACGAATTCTCTAAAATCCAAAACGCTGAAGAGAGATTGTTTAACAGAACAATAAACAATATAAATTCCGGCAACAAGGATTAAATAAGATACAAATGTTTCCGGAGTCTGCCATAAAAATAGAAATCTAATCAAAACATAAACAAAAATCGGTAAAATAAAACCAACAAATATAACTGACGGGAAATCAACACCTTTATAAGCTCCGGCAGCTTTCTTTAATACACCGGCCAGTACAGCCAGCCCTATAAATATCAAACTAAAACTTACAGGTTCAATCTGCCCTGCTAATCTGCCAAACTCAATAGTGTGGGCACTCAAAAACAATTTTATAAAAGCAGATACTAAAAAGATTATCCCAACCTGAGAAAAAATAAAATATTTTTTACCAGCCTGAAAAGAAAACATCAAAGCAAAAATCATACATTCAAGATAAATCAACAACAAAACAGCATTAACAGAAGTCATCACAGCAAAACCTGATGCAATAGAGAACAGCATTAAACCGTTTTTTAATTTATCATCTTTACTCCAAAAATTGTTGCAGTTTATTATCGTTAAAAACACAGAAATTGCGGTAAATAACAACACCGGTGCAGCAATATTATCAAGTACAAAAGTAAAATTCAGATTAAAGACAGGAAAATTTATATAATTACTGCTAAAACTTCTGACAGCATTAAATGATGGAACTGCAACAAATATTCCGGCTACAAAAGACACAATAGCAAGAAAAAAATATCTGACAAGTCCCGTTTTCAAATACGCCTGAACAACGGCTGCGATAATATATAATACAATAGCAGTAAATAAAAATCCCATACTACAAACCGAACTTACTTAACCCTTTTAGCAGCAGCAGTAATCAGGCCTTTAAAGAGCGGGTGCGGATGTTCCGGACGTGACTTAAATTCCGGATGGAATTGAGAAGCCACAAACCAATCCAATTTTGGCAACTCAACAATTTCAGCCAGCATTCCGTCAGGAGACATGCCGGAGAACACCAGACCTGCATCCGTAAGCGGCTTTATGTATTCATTATTAACTTCATATCTATGGCGGTGGCGTTCGGAAATTTTTTCTTTACCATACGCATTATAAACAACAGAGCCTTTTTTCAGAACACAATCATACGCGCCCAGTCTCATTGTTCCGCCATAAGCCTGAACATTTTTCTGTTCCAGCATAAGGTCAATAACCGGATGCTGAGCATTTTCGTCAAACTCTGCAGAATTAGCATCTTTAATTCCGACAACATTGCGGGCATACTCAATAACAGCACACTGCATACCGAGGCACAATCCCAAAAACGGAACATTATTTTCTCTTGCATAACGTATAACATTAAGTTTGCCCTCAATACCGCGAATACCAAATCCTCCCGGGACAACTACCGCATCAACACCTGACATCAATTCTTTACATCTGTTGAAATCAACACAATCCTCTGAATTAATCCATTTTATATCAATAGCGGCATTTGCAGCATAACCGGCATGCTTCAAAGATTCAACTACAGAAATATAAGCATCAGACAACTTTGTGTACTTACCTGCAATAGCAACCCTGATGGTTTTCTTTGGATTTTTTATATTATCTACAAGTGCATTCCAGCCTTTCAGGTCTGCCTTTCTGTCATTCACTCCAAGCATTGTCAGAACAACTTTTGCCATATTCTGTTCTTCAAGAGCCAGAGGAACCTCGTAAATACTTTTCATATCACGGCACTCAATAACAGCCTCTTTGCAGACTGAACAGAAGAGAGCAAGTTTTTCTTTTTCAGTTTTGGGAATAGGTTTAGTCGTACGGCAGACAAGAATTTCAGGCTGAATACCGTAACTTCTTAGAACATTAACACTGTGCTGCGACGGTTTTGTCTTTAATTCGCCTGATGTCGGCAAATACGGCAGAAGTGTACAGTGTATTGAAATAGCATTACCGATGCCTGCTTCAGTTTTGAACTGTCTTATAGCTTCTACAAACGGCAAGCTCTCGATGTCACCTACGGTTCCTCCGATTTCAATAAGCTGAAAATCAGGATTGAACTGTTTTGTAGCACCGACAATACGAGATTTAATTTCGTTTGTAATATGCGGAATAACCTGAACAGTAGCCCCTAGATAATCTCCTCGGCGCTCTTTTTCTATTACTCTTTGATAAACACTTCCGGATGTAACGTTATTAAGTTTGCCAAGGCTTGTATCTGTGAAACGTTCGTAGTGACCCAAATCCAAATCAGTTTCTGCACCGTCATCAGTTACGAAAACTTCTCCGTGCTGAAACGGACTCATTGTTCCGGGGTCTACATTTATATAAGGGTCAAATTTCTGATTGATAACAGAAAACCCTCTTGCTCTCAACAGTTTGCCTAAAGATGCGGCTATGATTCCTTTTCCAAGAGAACTAACAACACCGCCCGTAATAAAAATATATTTTGTCATCATCTACCCCAATCTAATACATATCCAATTAATAAACCTGCTTACGCAGAAAATAAAAACTTAGTTAATCTTCGGAACTTTGAAAAATCCGTTTTCTTCTTCCGGAGCATTAGCCATAAGCTGTTCCTTTGTTTGCTCATAAACAACTTTGTCTTCTCTCATAACATTTACAAAATCAATAACCTGAGTCATAGGCTTAACATTAGATGTATCAACTTCATTCATCTGATCAACATATTTCAAAACATCACCAAGCTGTTTTGTATACAATTCTTTTTCTGCATCAGTAAGTTCCAATCGTGCCAGTTTAGCAACATGCTCTACATCTTTTATAGTTATCATAACAAGTCTCCATCAAAACATTAAAACATAAATAAATACTAACATAAAAAGACAAAATTTAGCAAATATTAACTAAATTTAAGTTTTAGAAAAAATTCATCGGTATGATATAATATAAAAAAATAGATTTGAAAGGGAGTACGTGAACGCCAAGTTTGAAGATTTTACTCAGCTTGATGGTCTTGTGAATATATACAAAACAACAAGCGATGAGAAAAAGAAGAGGATAGCACACCTCAAAATTGTTGAGCTGTCAATGATTCTTGTGAAAAAGATTGCCGGCTCCGTCAATCTGAGAACAGATTTAACCAAAGAAGATCTTATGCAAATAGGCGTGATGGGATTGATAAAAGCGATTGAGCTTTACAAGCCGAAGAAAAAAGCCAAGTTCAGTACGTACGCAACGTATTTTATCAGAGGGGAAATTCTACACTATTTAAGAGACAAAGGTTCTATCATAAAAACCCCGCGAGAAATGCAGGAAATACTCATAAAAATAAACTCAGCGATTAAAAAATTAAAAAATAAAGGCTATGATGACCCGACAAATGAACAAATAGCAGCCGAGACAAACATTGAACTTTCAAAAATTTGCGAAGCACTCCAGACAGAATTCAACAAAAGTCCTGTTTCGCTTGACCAGTCGATATTCAAAGTTGACAACTATGATGAAGACACCGGTGCACTAATAGATAAACTACCGTCGGGAGATTATCAGGAGGATTTGGATTTTTACGAAAATAAAATAACTCTGACCAGAGCAATTGAACAATTGCCTGAAAGATTAAAAAATATTATCAAAATGCATTATTACAAAGATATGAGCCAGAGAGATATTGCAAACTGTTTAAATCTTTCGCAAATGCAGATTTCAAGACTTCTTAAACGAGGGCTCAACCAGCTTTATGACATTTTATCCAACTCAGAAACAAGACGCACTACAAAGGAAACTATAGAAAGGAAAAGCATATAATGTACCCTGCAGAACAGCTTATATTATTGATATTTATAACTCTTACCGGACTTTGCATAGGCAGTTTTTTAAATGTAGTAATTTTAAGAACCCTAAGCGGAGAATCAATTGTATTTCCGCCATCTAAATGTCCCAAATGCGGAAATAAACTAAAATGGTGGCACAATATACCTGTTCTTTCATATATTTTTCTTGGAGGAAAATGCGGATTTTGCAAAGAGAAAATCAGCATTCAATATCCGATAGTAGAGCTTATAACATGTATTATCTTTGTAATGACATATTTAAAACTGGGATTTACGCTTGATTTACTGTTTGCACTTATATTTTTCAGCCTGCTTATAGTAATTGCCGGCACAGATATAAAAGAAAAAGCTGTCTACGATGTACATACGCATTCCTTAATTATAATCGGATTGGTATATGCGTTAATACTCACAGGAATTGACATGTACGGTTCTTACCAGCTTTTTGGAGAAGTGTATTTAGGAAACAGCTGGTTTCAGACCCTGCCGGTAATAAATTCATTATTAGGACTATTTACAGGCGCTGCTGTGATGGAAATTGCCGCAAGAATAGGATATCCGATAGCAGGAAACCGGGCTTTTGGTGATGGCGACACTTTTATTGCAGCCGGTATCGGTGCGCTATTCGGCTGGCGTGCAATTCTGCTGATATTGGCAGTCAGCGTAGGAGTACAGGTCGTTATGACACTTCCCGTGTATTTCAAAAAACTATACACCCAAAAAGAATTTAAAACACTTATTTCGCTTACTTTATTCTTAATAGCAGCAATCATATACGGCGCCGCACAGTATTCAGGGATAATAGAAAATACGATTATATACCTGATTGCGGCGGTCATACTGGCGGTAATCGGGCTTTACTCTTGCAAACAAATTATTACGGGGCTAAAAAATACTGATGCACAGACATATCTGCCGTTTGGCCCTGCAATGGTAATTGCGACATTACTGGTCTATTTTCTCTGGAATAGTTCAACACTGCCGTTTTAAGCAGAAAGTATCCGTAGCGCCTCTTTCAAGATATCTTCAGCAGGTGCGTTTTCTTTAACTTTCAAGACAGCCTTAGAAAGCGCATCTTTAATTTCTTCGCGTTCATAGCCGAAAGAGACAAGTACGGTTTGAGCATCGTCAATAGCCTGCGGCTGCTGATTAACGGCAGATTGGACTCTGATAGGCTCAGTCGTTTGATATTTCATAATTTTATCTTTTAATTCAAGAATAATTTTTTGAGCAAGCTTAGGCCCAACCCCTTTTGCGCGGGTGAGTTCTTTATAGTTTCCATCAATAACAAACCCGATGAGTTCTGAGGATTGAAATTCATCAAGCAGAGTAAGCGCCATCTTGCTGCCGACACCTGACACTGAAGTCATAATATTGAATATGTCTCTATCTTCTTTATGTAAAAAACCGCACAGAGCCATTTTGTCCTCCCTGTGCAAAAGCACCGTAAAAATTTTACATTCGGAATTAATATCCTGCAGCTGAGAATAATCTCTCATTGTGATTTCAACTAAATAACCGATGCCGCCGGCTTCAACAGTTAAAAAATTACCCCTAGCATTAGAAATCTTGTTTGTAAAAATACCTCTGATATAATCATACATAATTTAAGACCTCAAACTGTTTGTAATATCATTAACAGCACGTTCAATATCTTTATTGACTTTAATATCATCCTTGATTTTTTCATAAGAATAAAGCATAGTCGGATGTTTTTTCTTAAAGAATTCTGCAATATTTTCAAAGCTTTTGCCTGTGAGTTCGCGTGCAAGATAAACAGCTATATGACGTGCACCGGAAACTTTTTGATTTCTGGAAGAGCTCAAAAAATCAGAAACCGTGACACCATAATATTCACTAACAGCATTGGCAACCATTTCAATTGTAAGTTCTTTTTTAGACGCCTCACAATTTAAAACACGTCTTGCAAGTTCAAGTGTGAGCGGAGTTTTTTCAATATCGGCATAAGCGCTAACCTTATTAAAAGCACCCTCAAGCTCTCGGACATTATTTACATAATTATTTGCAATGTATTCTAAAGCATCAAACGGAGCGTCCATACAACGGACTTCCGCGAGATTTTTCAAAATAGCAACTCTTGTTTCAAAATCAGGCGGAGTTATATCAACTATAATTCCCATCTCAAACCTTGTACGCAAACGGTCTGGAAGAGTCGGAATATCTTTTGGCAGCCTGTCAGAAGTTATAACAATTTGCTTATTATTGTTATACAATGAATCAAATGTATGGAAAATTTCTTCCATAGTATAAGTTTTACTTTCCAAAAACTGGATATCATCAATCAAAAGTACATCAATATTTCTGTACTTTTGCCTGAACTTTTCCATACGCGCATTACGCTCGCCGCCGTATTGAAGATTTTTTATCAACTCATTAACATATTCTTCTGTTTTAATATACTTAACCTTTAGTTTCGGCTTATTAAAAATAATATAATGACCTATTGCCTGCATAAGGTGGGTTTTTCCAAGCCCTGAAGCTCCGTAAATAAATAGCGGATTATATTTTTTTGCTGGATTCTGAGCAACAGCAAAAGCAACCGCATGCGCAAATCTGTTATTTTCGCCGACCACAAAATTTTCAAACTTATATTTCAAATTAAGATTGGAAAAAGACTGCATCTGAGCGAGATTATCCATAGTCTTTGAGTCTTCTTCTGAATCCTTATTCAGACTTTTTGGACGTGAACTTTCTTTCTTTTTTTCTTTTTTATATTTTTCAGCAAGAGCAGCATCATAGTCGATAGAAAAATCTACTTTTTTCCCGAGAATTTTTTCGAACGCACTGCTCATCTGAGAATAATAAGAATGCCGGACTATTTGGGGCGCCATCATATGGACAGTCAAGAGTGAAAATGTATTATCATCATATCCTGCAGGTTCAAGTGCATCTACCCATGAATAGAATGCATGAGCCGGAATGGTCTCCCTGAGTTCACTTTTTACATCACTCCATAGTTTTTTGACTTCCAAAATATCCATAAAAAAATTATACTATAAACATTTTATACAAAACAACAGCACAGGCAGCACTCAAATTTAAAGACTCAACATCAGATGACATTTCAATTTTTACGCTGTCCGTTGCATAAGAAATAAGTTCTTCACTCAATCCGTCAGCTTCGGAGCCAAACATAACGAGTATTCTGTTACCGGATATAAAATTTTTCAAATATTTATCAGCCCTCGGCAAAGTTGCAACCCGCTGAAAATCCGAAAATAAATTCTCAAGTTCTTGAAAATTTTTGATAGACACCACAGGAATTTTCCACAAATTACCAACCGCAGAACGCACGCATTTCGGGTTATACAAATCAACCGTATCCCCGTAGAGGACAACAGCATCAGCACCAAAGGCCGCTGATGTTCTCAAAATTGTTCCGAGATTTCCGGTGTCTTTAATATTTTCAAGCAAAACAACTTTTTTAGAATTTGAAAGAACATCTGCAGCAGAAAATTGTTTTTTCACACCTACAGCGACCACCTCAGGAGGTGTATCTGTCGTGGAAATTTTTTTTAAAACAGCCTGAGTGGTAAGGATAATCTTATCACCAAGAAATGAATATTCATCAGCCTTTTCTTTGAGGACAAATACATATTTCAAATCAATCCCGGAATTAAATGCCTCCATAACAGGTTTATTACCCTCAAGCAAAAACAATCCGGATTCATCTCGGAATTTTTTTTGATGAAGCTTTGCTGTATTTTTAACAATTTCATTACTTACGCTGGTTATTTCAATCATTTTTACAACACCTCAAACTCCTTGAGCCATTCTGATTCTTTTTCGGAAAGCATTGAGAAATCAATGAGTTTTTTTTCATAATTCATCCGCACAAAAGATTTAATCCTGCCATCCGCAAGATAACAAGAATTTTCAAGCCTTACGCCAAAATGTTCACCATTATACAAACCCGGCTCAATAGTAAAGCACATATTATTTTGAATATCGGTTTTAGCAATTTCATTTTTGCTCAAATTTGGAGGAGCTTCATGGACACTGACACCAATACCGTGCCCTAATCCGTGATTAAAAACAAACCCCTCGATTTGGTTTTCCGAATAAATTTTCCGTGCCCAATTATCAATATCATATCCGCAAACTTTATCTGCTTGATAATTATAAGCATTCAAAAACATTTTTAAAACAGTTGTATAAACTTTTTTCTGCAAATCCGACGGTGTGCCTTTTACAAAAACTCTTGTAATATCAGTAGCAATTCCGCCCTCGTAATAAGCGCCGCAATCAATCAGAACAAGACTGCCGTCTTTCAGGATTTCATTTTTGGAAGATTTTGAATAATGCGCGAGTGCAGAATTTTTATCTTTTGCTACTATCGGTTTAAAGCTGAGATTTTTTGCACCGGATTTATAAAATTCTTTTTCAAGACGCTCTGCAATATCGAATTCTGAAATTTCATCATTTTCTAAAATAAAATCACGGATTGCACGCATAGTTTTATCCGTTGCTTCAAAAGCAGCCTTATAATGCTTGATTTCCGCATCTGTTTTGACCGCTTTCAGCAATTTAACAGGACTGTTTTCAACGAACTCAACACGAGAGGCAAGAAGATAACAATCACGCGCATTCACAGAACTTTTATCCGCAAAAACTTTCCCGTTAAAATCACAAATAAATTTTTCAAATTCCGAATATTTTTTCACTTCAAAATCATGACATTCAGAGATTTGTTCATCACTGAATAAAATAGCTCTATCTTTCAAAACCAAAACTTTTCCGTAAATCTGAGAAGCAAAAGGGACAGAATAACATCTCAAATTACAAAAATAAGATACTTCTTCCAGATTCGTAATCAAAAACGCCTGATTTTCTTTAAGATTTTTTGAAATTTTTTCAAATTTTTGAGCGGCACTCATACCCGTAAGCTCAAACGGCACAGACACGACACTTCTCTCTGCTAATGAGGTTTGACCGTCAAGAGGATCCGTATCCAGAAGTCTTACTGTAACATTTTTTAAATTAAGAGCTTTGCGTAAGCTCTCAACTCTCTGCATAGAGTTTTTTTCTGCAAAAACTCCGAGTACGGAATTTGCAGTAATTTTTTCTACAATTTTTTCAAGGAAAGTATCGCCGGTCTGGAGCTTCACAACGTCAACTGCGTCATGATTGACCTCCATATCGGCTTGAATATGATATCTGCCATCGACAAACAAATAACATTTATCCTGACTCACAAGGGCATCTCCGGTAGAACCGGAGAAGCCTGTGAGTTTGTATCTTGAATTTGCATCCAGTGTATTATACTCAACAAGAAATTTGTTTGTTGAATTAACAAGCAAATAATCAAGCTGCTCAGTTTCAATAAAATTTCTAACTAAATCAATCGGTTTCATAATTACTTTTTATCAGTTAAATAGATTAAATGCCATCCAAATTGAGTTTGAACAGGTTTGGAAAGTTCACCGACTTCCATACTGAATGCTGCATCTTCAAAAGGTTTAACCATCATACCGCGGCCGAAAAATCCCAAATCGCCGCCGACTGATCCTGACGGGCAAAGTGAAACTTCTGCAGCTGCATCAGCAAAATCTTTACCGTTTTTTATTTCATCATACAAATCCTGAGCCTCTTTTTCTGTTTTAACCAGAATATGGCTTGCTCTAACCTCAGTAGTCATAAATTAAAACTCCTTTACTTTCTGTACAAAAATTATTATACAAAAAAAACACCAAATAAAAAGACTTGAAAGGTGAATCCAGTCAAGCCTGATATCAAACGGTTTAATGTTTAATTTATAAAATAGTACATAGTATTCTTAAGAAATAAGCCCACTAGTTTTCAACCAAACCGGCTAAAGAAATCTCTTGTCGCAACCCCGAAAAAGTGTCTGGACTAAGTGAGCTTACATATATATAATAAACTTTTTTTCAGAAATTTTCACCACTCCCGAGAATAAATTTTTCAAACCATGCCTTAGCTTTTTTGAACTAATACTTAAGGATTAGAACGCATAAAATAAAAAACACTTGCAAAAAAACTGTTTTTACGATAAATTATATACATATCATTAAATACATGCGGAAGTAACTCAATTGGCAGAGTCCCTGCCTTCCAAGCAGGTTGTTGCGAGTTCGAACCTCGTCTTCCGCTTTTTAATTTAAATAATTTTACCGGATTTACAAAAAGGGATATTGATGATTAACGAAATTTTAGAATATGCTGAGCAGATAAATAAAATACTGAAATCAATGCATTTTGATTTACTGATTGAAGCTGTAATAAACATTTTTGTCATAATGATTTTGTTCAAAATGGTTAACATTTTTGAAAAAAGAACAAAAGAAAAATTGATAGAAAGACATAAAGAATCACCTTTAATACAATTTTTACCTATCCTTACAAGAACCTTAAAATTCGTAATCGTCTTTTTGATTATAGCAGCATTTTTGCAAAGCAACGGATATTCCGTAGCATCACTTATAACAGGATTCGGGATTACAGGTTTGGCGGTCGGCTTTGCAGCAAATGCGACTATTGCAAACATATTCGGTACATTTGCAATTTTATCTGATAGAGTTTACAGAATCGGAGATTATATAAAAATCGGAGATGTAGAGGGAACAGTTGAAGATATAAATCTTCGTTCTACAAAATTAAGAACACTTGACAATTTTCTGTGCGTAATCCCGAACAGTTCTGTATCAGGAGCTAATATCTACAACATCACAATGGCTCACAAAAGGTTGATTGACGAGACATTTGGCATAACATACGATACCAGCAACGAAAAAATTCAAAAAGCACGTGAAATTCTTGAAGAAATTGCAGAAAAACACAGTGATATATATAACGATTACTACGTAGTTATTGATAAACTTGCAGAAAGTTCTATTAACCTGCGGCTCATAGCTTATGTAAAAACAAACAACCTGACAAAATTCAGAAAAGTTAAAGAACAGATTTTGTATGAAGCAATCAAACGATTCCGCGCTGAGGGTATTGAATTTGCATTCCCGTCAAGGAGTCTTTATATAGCTAAACAATAATGAAAATTAAAATTATCGCACTCGGCAAAATAAAAGAAAAATTTCTCAAAGAAGGCATTGATGAATTTTTAAAACGGCTGACACCGTATGCATCTGTTGAAATTATTGAGCTGTCTCCGATAGAAATCAAGGATGAAAATTTGACTGAAAAAGTTCTTGAACAGGAAGCTGAAAAAATACTGTCACATATAAAACCGCAATCCTATGTTATCACTCTTGAAATAAACGGCAAGCACCTGAGTTCAGAAGATTTTGCACAAAAAATAGACACCTTGACCAATGACGGAATCGGAGAAATAATTTTTGTGATAGGCTCGTCCTGCGGACTCGGCAAATCGGTTTCCGCACGGGCCGACTTTAAAATGAGTTTATCGAAAATGACTTTTCTGCACCAATTTGCAAGATTAATCCTTGTTGAACAAATTTACCGCGCGTTTAAAATTATCAAAGGGGAAACTTATCATAAATAATGACACCTTGCCTTTAATGTGAAAACTGATATAATTGGAGTGTAATGGAGAACTTATATGGATATAAACAAAATTACATCAAATAAAATTAACAGCAATCACAACAAAACGCAAAAAATAGAAAAGAAAAAATCAAACATACAACAATATGAAAACAGTAATAGATTAATGAGGGAGCTTGACAGTATGGCTAATACTAATAATATCAATTTTCAAGGAAGCAGTGAACTTAATCTTTCAACAGAAGAACTTCAAAAACGTACAAATAAAGATTATCTGATAACAAAAAAAATGCTGAAAGCGGATGCTCCGGAATATCTAGAGCTCGCTGAGGATGATAAAAAAGCACTTAAACATCTTGTAAAAGCTGCGTATATTCTTGAAAAAATTAATATGCAGCTTGATAACCCTTACAATCTGGAATTTCAGGAATACCTGAATAATGAAATTAAAAAAGGCAACAAAGATGCTGAAATGACTAAAATACTCTTTGATGCTCAAAAAGGTATAAATGCACTTGACACAATGTCAAACAAAATTCACCTTGCAAAAGGTCATAAAGATTTGCCGGGCAAAGGATTTTATCCGGAAGATTTGACAAAAGACGAATTTCACAAAATTCTAATAAAAATGCTCAATGACGGTAAAGACGATGAAGTCAGAAAGATTTTAACACAGCGCACCGTTGTTGAAAGAAAAGGTGATGAACTTGTCGGTATAGATTACATAGACAAATTCAAAGAAGATTTTGCACTAATGGCAGACGAACTGGATAAAGCTGCAAACTATTCAACTAATAAAGAATTCACTAAATATCTGGTACTGCAAGCACAGGCTTTAAGAATTGCAAATCCAATGCTTGATGCTTACGCAGATAAACAATGGGCAACTCTGCAGGATACCCCGCTTGAATTTACAATCACCAGAGAAAATTATGAAGATGAAATGACAGGAACTATTGTTGAGAATAAAGAGCTCAGCAAAATGCTAGAAGAACGCAATATTTCACCTATTCCAAAAGATATGCTGGGCTGCAGAGTAGGTATTGTTAATAAAAAAGGCACAGAGGCTCTTATGGCAATAAAAAAATATCTGCCGATATTAGCACAAAATATGCCTTACAATGATGAATACGAACAAAACATCTCAACAACAGGGGACGCAAAACAGACAATGGTAGACGTAGACCTTGTTGCCGTAGCCGGAGATGTCGGCGCATACAGAGGCGGGATTACGCTTGCTGAAAATCTTCCGAATGATGACAAATTATCACTCACAATAGGCGGAGGACGGCGTAATGTTTACCACAGACAAATCCGTTTTATCAGTGATATGAAAAAATTACAGGAAAGACTTGATGAGATTTTAGATAAGGAACAGCACAAATACTACCTTGATGAAGCAGACCACTGGTTCACAATAGGTCATGAAAATGCCCACTCGCTCGGACCAAAAACAGGAAACGAAAAACTCGGACGCCTAAGAAATATCATAGAAGAAAATAAAGCAGATATGGGTTCACTAGCATTTGTTGACCTGCTGACTGAACTTGGAATGTACACAGAAGAACAGAGAAAACAAATTATTGTAACCACAATAACTGATAACTTCTTAAAATCAAAACCTGAAATGAGTCAGGCGCACAGAGTAAGAACCGTTATGCAAAACAAATATTTTGCCGACCGGGGCGCTTATGAACTTACACCTGACGGAAAAATCCACGTCAACATAGACAAAGTTGTACCGATTGCAAAAGAGATGCTGTCTGAAATTATCAGAATTCAGATTGACGGAGACTTTGACAAAGCAGAAAAATACGTCAACGACAACTTTGTCTGGACTGAAAATATGGAAATAATTGCGAAAAAACTCCAGAAAGTAAACAAAACTCTGAACGGAAGAACAGAATCTGAATTAGCAGAAAAATTACTTAAGGAGGAATAATGGCTGATAAAATCATAATTTTTTCAGGAAAACAATACTCCGGCAAAGACACGGTTGCTAAAATAATGCTTGCAGCTATGCCTGACTTTCACCGCTGCGCAATGGGCGACATAATAAAATTGACCTATGGCGCAGAAAAAGGTTTGACTTACGAAGAAATAGAAAAGAATAAACCTCTCTACCGTCAGGATTTAATAAATCTCGGCAACTGGGGGCGTGCACAAGACCCTGATTACTGGCTTAAAAAAGTTATTGCACAGGACGGGAACATTATGGTTACTGACGTTCGGGTTCCGCATGAATACGAAGTTTTTAAAGCTGCCGGTGCAATTTCTATCCGTGTCGAGGCAACAAGAGAAACCCGTGCCGCACGCGGTCAACTCATAGGGGAAACTGACATTACAGAAACAGGTCTTGATGATGTGAAAGACTGGGATTTTGTAATAGAAAATAACGCTGACTACGAAACACTCCAAAATAAAGTCGAGAACTTAATAAAAACATTAAAAAATGACCGGTTATAACATAAACTGCCCGTCAGCAGATGTACATACAATCGCCATAGCTGTAAAATCTGTATTTTTGAGCAATTGCCTCTCTGTAGGCATCAAAAATAAAATCTTTACCTGCTAATGCGCTGACCAACATTAGTAAAGTTGATTTTGGCAGATGGAAATTTGTTATCAGGTTATCTACAACCTTAAATTCATACGGCGGATAGATAAAAAGTTCAGATGCGCTGCGACAGGCTTTTACTTTTCCAAACTGGCTGAATGCAGTTTCAAGAGTTCTGACTGTGGTTGTACCGACTGCAATAATTTTACGTCCGTCCTTTTTAGCCTTATTCACAGCCTGAGCTGTATCTTCGGAAATTTCAAACTCTTCCGAATGCATCTTATGTTCCAGAATATTTTCGCATTTTACAGGTCTGAAAGTTCCAAGCCCTACGTTTAAAGTAACATATTTAATTTCAACGCCTTTACTTTTGAGTTTTTGAAGAATTTCTTTTGTAAAATGCAAACCGGCTGTAGGCGCGGCAACGGATCCCTCATCTCTGGCGTAAACAGTTTGATAGCGTTCAAAATCAAGCTTTTTCAAATCTTCTGAGGGCAATTTTCTTTCTATATAAGGCGGGAGCGGAATATTACCGTTTCTGTGCAAAACATCAAGTACATCTCCCTCATACAAAAGCCTTACAGACCACTCACCGTCATCCTCAAGTCTTTTTAAAACTTCTACAGATAACTCATCGCTGATTTTTACAACGGTTCCCTGTTTAACTCTTTTTGAGGGCTTTATCAAAACATCCCAGCAATCCTCAATAGTCTGCTTTAGAAGAAAAATTTCAATTTTAGCACCGGTATCTTTTTCTCCTTTGAGGCGTGCAGGCAAAACCTTGGTATCATTCAAAACAAGAAGCGAATCAGGTTCAATTAAATCAACAATGTCATAAAAATGTTTATGCTCTATTGTATGATTTGCTCTATTTAAGACGAGCATTCTTGAATTTTCACGTTTTTCAGCCGGCAGCTGCGCTATTAATTCTTCGGGTAATTCATAATCAAATTCTGATACTAACATATCACGTTAAGTAACAATCGTTACTTTCCTTTCTTGTTATCATCAACAATTTCAGCCTCAATAACCTTGTCATTGGAATCTTTAGCCTTAACTTTTTTAGCAGCATCTTCGGCGTCCATTTGTTTATTCACAATGACAGTTTGAGCCACCTGAACAATATTACTTGTAATAAGGTAGAGCAAAACGCCGGCAGGAATCGGGATAATTACAAAAGTAGCCAGAATCATAATCGGCATAAAAGTTCCCATAGACTTTTGTATAGCAGCCTGCGTCGGGTCACTGTTATTAGCCTGAGATTGACTCATAGACATCATAAGTTTTTGAGAAAGCCACATTGTCAAACCAAATAAGAGAATCAAGAACAACACATCGTAGTGGAATGCGTGTTTAACCTCAACAGACGGTACAGATGCAACTAGCAAACCGTCTTTACGTTCAAAAGTAACTGTTTCGGTCTCTTTAGTATTTACATCAGTTACAGCCATTTCAGCCTTTTGAATTTGATCAAGCTGGCTGAATTTCAAATCCAGATTGTCAAGACTTACTTTAAAATCAATATTCTCGCCCGGGACAAGGTCGCCTTGAATTTCAAGAGCTTTGTTAGGCTTTGTTATTTTTACATTTTCAAGAGTTTCTGTAGGGAGAAAAACTCTGGCAGTTTTACCAAGGATGAAAGTATCATATTTGGCTGCGCCCATAGTACCGTCATTAGAAATACCTGCAGTTGCTCTCAAAGTAGTTGCCAAACTTTTTACAAACAAAAACTGCGAGTCACCGGCAATTTGAATAAACTGAGGGCTCATCAAAGCAGAGTACAAGAGAATAAATATCGGCATTTGAATCAATAGAGGCATACAGCCGCCCATTGGATTGAATTTATGTTCCTTATAAAACTCCATCATCTTTTGCTGCATAACCTGCGGATTATTTTTGTATCTATCCTGAATAGCTTTCAGTTTAGGCTGAAGAGTCTGCATCATTCTCATAGAACGCTGCTGGGAAACATTCAGCGGCCACAGAAAAACTCTCACAACAAGGGTTAATAAAATTATAGCGACACCATAATTGCCAACAAAAGACGCAAGTGTTTTTAATGCTTCAATAGTTAAAGTTGTAAAATCCAATTCCCTAATCCTCTCTTAATTCGGTATAGTAACTTTCAAAATAAAAGACCGTCATTTGTGAGGACGGTCTTTTTAAAATGGTCGGGATGACACGATTCGAACGTGCGACCCCCTCGTCCCAAGCGAGGTGCGCTACCAAGCTGCGCTACATCCCGTCTGGGACAATATTAGAACAAACATATCCTAGCGTCAAGTGTTTGTTTGTATTTTTATATTTAAATTTTAATCTTCAAGCGGTTCAAAATCACTCTTTGGCGCTCCGCAGGCAGGGCAGACCCAATCTTCATCTAAATCTCTGAATGGTCTATCTTCGGCAGATTCATCATAAATCCATCCGCAAAGTTTACACATGAATTTCATATTTTCTCCTTTCTTTAATTGTGATTTTATGGTAAAATCAACTTATGATACACGAATTTGAACAAAAAGTTTATTACGCAGACACAGATGCATACGGAGTTGTATGGCATGGAGCTTACTTGAGATGGCTGGAGATGGGAAGAGTCCTCTGGTGTGAACAAATGGGGCACAACCTTTCTGATTTGAAAGCTGCTGACATTCTCCTGCCGGTAGTTAATTTAAATGTACGCTACAAAGCATCTGCAAGACTTGATGATGAAATCATTATTTTGACATGGATTGAAAAATTCAATAACCTGTCGGTTACATTTAAGCAGGCTATAAAATCAAAAGAAACCGGCAAAACATTTATTGAAGCTACAGTTGATGTTGTTGCCATTAATAATGACGGCAAATTATACAGAAAAATGCCGGCGGTTCTTGTTGAAGTATTTGAAAAGGCGCTAAAATGTCCGGCATCCGTTTAAATAAATATATAGCATCTTCAGGTTTATGTTCAAGACGCGCGGCAGATGAACTCATTGAACAGGGAAAAGTCAGCGTTAACGGCAAAAAAGTCACTGAACTGGGGTACCTTGTACAACCGCAGGATAAAGTTTTTGTCGAACAAAAATTGATTAGACCCGTAAAACACGAATACTACCGATTCTACAAACCTGCCGGATATATTACGACCTCTGATGATGAAAAAGGCAGAAAAACAATCTATGATTTGCTGCCGGACAGTATGCTGCACCTGCGTCCGGTCGGCAGGCTCGATAAAGATTCAACAGGTCTTTTAATATTAACTAATGACGGTGACTTGATTAACGAACTTACACACCCGTCTATAAAAGTCCCGAAAGTATATCTGGTATCGGTAGACGGCAAAGTTCATCCGCATCAGCTTGAACAGCTTGCAAACGGTGTTGAAATAGAAAAGGGTAAAATTGCCTATGCAAATATAACAGTTCTGGAAGCTGATAATAAACACACGACAATGCAAATCACTCTGTATCAGGGAATGAACCGCCAGATAAGAAAAATGTTTGAATATATCGGCTTTGAAGTAAAAACTCTCAAACGCATACAACATGCAACAATTAATCTTGACGGACTCAAACGCGGGGAATTCAAACCAATAAAACCTCTGCAGATTAGAGAGTTGAAAAATTTTTTAAACAGGATATCAAATAAATGATAAAAGTAGCAATCACAGGTAACATAGCAGCCGGAAAATCTGAAGTAGAAAGATTTTTGATGCAGCATAACTATAAAGTTGCAGATACTGACATTTTCGGGCATCAGGTACTTGAAGATTACAAAGATTTAATTGTTGAATCTTTCAGACCCTATGATATTCTGGAAAACAACGAGATTTCAAGAAAAAAACTAGGTGATATTGTTTTTGACAATCCTGTCTTGAAGAAAAAACTCGAAAGCATAGTTCACCCGATTATCAAACAAAAAATTCTTGAATTTTTTGAAAAAAATCAAAATGAAGAGTACGTCTTTGTAGGCATACCGCTTTTATATGAGGCCAACATGCAGAATTTGTTTGACAAAGTTCTGCTTGTCTATTCAAATGACCGTTCACGGCTTAAAAGGCTTATGATACGCAACCATTTAACTAAAACAGACGCTAAACTCCGCATGGATTCTCAAATGTCACAGGACAAAAAATGCGAAATGGCTGACTATGTTGTCTATAACAATCGTTCAATAGAAAGTCTGCAAGGGCAGGTCAGAAAATTATTTTTTAAGCCTTAACAGGAACAAAAACTCTTGCACCTTTTCTGATATTCTTAGTAATTCCGTCACTGGCAGCACGACCGTCGCCGATAGTAATTTCAACGTGACCGTCTTTATCGCTGTAACCTGCCACCCCGCGTCCATAGACAAGTACACATCCTGCAGGCAATGACGATAAATCAAGTCCATTTGTAGATATTTCCTTGAAGTTCTTTTGTTTCAACAGGACATCCCCGAAATCAGCAGCGCTTCCGGTACGCTTACCATTAGCAAGATGAGAACGCTCTAAGGCACGCCTTACATAAACACCGCAATTACCGCTGAAGCCTGTAGCATGAGATAAGGCTTCCTGCGCAAGCCTGCGTCCTTTATCTTCACTGTAACCGACTGATTTTAACTGAGGCAAATTAGTTTTTGTGTTGAATTTTACCGAAGAAGTAGTATTGCGCCCTTTTATATACCTATCCGAGTCAAATCTGGTACCTGATTCTTTTTTAGTTTCAGGTTTGTAGCTAAACGGATTAAATGACTCAATTCCGGAACCACCGGCCGTGACTGCGGCAGCCTGCGCCGGCATCGCCGCAAACGGTGAGTACATATAGTTGTTGTTACTGACATAATTAAAGTTTAGAGAATTAGAAAAATTAGCCTGAGGCATAGAAAGTGACGGCATAACCATCGTGGACATAGGCATCATGCCTGAATTGAACAGAGGCTGGTTATAGGCGCCATAACCGCCATAAGAGAAATTATTATCGTAATAAGGCTGATGATAACTGAACCTACCGCCATTTGCAAGAGAAGAGCCGAGAAAACCTCCTAGAAAAGAACCCCAAAACGAATTTCCGCCGCAGCATAAACTTCCGAACGGCATATACATCGGCATTGGAGTAAAATATGAAAAGTTTGCGCAAAAACTAAACAATATTGTACCTCGGTAAAATTTCTCTTATATATATAAAGTAAATTTCACCGAAAAAATTGCCAGGTTCAAAAAATTAATTTTTTATGATAAAAGATGCCTCGGATTTTCCCATATCAACGAGAGCCAAAGCCGTTTCAGCATCATTTTCCGCTGAAAAATCACCCTCACAGAGCGACAATTTTTCTTTAATGACTTCTTTCAGATTGGTATTTGCTTTATCAGACAGAAGATAAAATTTGTTGACATTCTTCATATAAAGCCCAATCTTGCCGCTTTGAACCGCATCAAACATCTGAGTTTTGAATTTGGATTTTGTAGAACCGTCAAAGGTCAAATCCACAACATTATAAAAATCCTTTAAATATTCAATCAGAAGATAAGGCTGAATCCATTTTTTAATAATTATATTCATTCTAAAGCAGCCTCCTCTTGATGCGCAAACTGCATTTCATAAAGGTGCTTATAATTTCCGTTAGGAATATTAATCAACTGGTCATGAGTACCCAGTTCAACAAGTTCCCCCTCATTGATAACAGCGATTCTATCAGCATTTTTAATAGTTGATAATCTATGCGCAATAACAAAAACAGTTCTGTTCTGGATAAGGTTATCAAGCGCACGCTGAACAATCTCTTCGGACTTGTTATCAAGAGCAGAAGTTGCCTCATCAAGAATAACAATAGGAGCATCCTTTAGCATAGCTCTTGCAATAGCAACCCTCTGGCGCTGACCGCCCGAGAGAGTTGTACCGCGTTCGCCGACTTCTGTATCCAAACCTTTATCGAGAGTTGAAATAAATTCGTCGAGGTGAGCCATTCTAATAACATTTTCAAGCTGTTCTTCCGTAGCCATAGGATTACCCAGCAAAATATTATGCCTGATGGTTCCCGTAAACAGGAAATTATCCTGGAATACAAAGGATATCTGACTTCTCAAAGAATGCAAATCAAAGTTTCTGACATCAGTACCATCAAGAAGAACAGCACCGCTTTTTACGTCATAAAACCTCGGGATAAGGTTAACTACCGTACTTTTGCCACCTCCGGAATTTCCGACAAGCGCAAGAGTTTCACCCTTTTGAACATGCAGGCTGAAATTTTTCAGTACAGGAATATCTTTTTCGTATTCAAAACATACATTACAAAAATCAATACTATTTGAAAGTCCTTTGAGAATAACAGGATTTTCCGGATTTTTGATATGCGGGGTTAATTCAAACAATTCAAACACACGGCTCAATGCAACAAAGTTGTTTTGAACCTGAGTCAGGGTCTGCCCCAGAGTTTTAGTCGGTTTATATAACAACAGCAATGATGTAACAAAGGAAGCAAAGCTGCCGGCAGTCATCTTACCTGTCAGGATAAGGTGGTTACCGAAAGCCATAACAATTGCGATACCAATTGAACAAACAAAATACATAATCGGAGACATCCAGCCGACACGTTTTGTCAAAGTCATAACAAGATCAAACTGTTGATGCACTTGAGATTCAAATTTTTTATTCTGAGTATCCTGCAGATTATATGCTGCAATAATTTTGTTGCCGGAGAATGTTTCGTTAAAGTTTGTAGTCATATTACTTCCGACAACCATATTTTTATTAGAAACAGATTTGATTTTCTTTCTGATAAGTATAACCGGCGTCATCGCAATACCCATAACAGTAACACCGATGATAGCAAGCTGCCATGAGTTATAAAGCAGCACACCGATGAGCCCGACAAGTCCAAAAGCTGTTGCTATAAAGGTTTTCAGATTATCGAGAATAGACCTTGACGCAGTATCGGGGTCTGTAAAAAATCTTGTAAGGACAAGCCCGGAAGAATTCACATCATAGAACTGAGGATCCAACGCAGTCAATTTTTTAAACAGGTCAATTTTAAGAGCATTAGAAACTTTATTACCTGTCCAGTCTGTGAGGTAGTTGCTGGTATATTTAAGCACCCCCTGCAAAACTGCAAAAGCAACAACAGCAAAAGGAATAAGTGCTGCAAGAAAAGCCTGCGTCGGAATTGCATGCCCTAAAAACATCCACTTATCTTCGGGAGAACCGTTAATAACCATATCCATGTATGGTTTCAGTGAAAACGCAACAACACCATCCAACAGCCCCAAAGGGACAGCTATCAGAATATTCAGCATAACCCGGCTCCATACAGGCTTTATATACGGTGCAATTTTTCTGACAAGATACCCGTAATTAAAAGCATTTTTAGAGACTGTATCCTTTAATTTATACTCAATCATAAATTCTCCCCTGCTAAACTTATATAAAAAATTATATTATAAAAAAGAGGAAACTTCATGATAAAATACAAAATATGGCAGGCGATTATAAAAAACTCTTAACAAAAAAGAAAAAGAAAACCTATTGTGACATAAAGACAATGGGAGTTGACATCGACAAAAACGAATATTACGAAATAAAATTATCCCAGTCAAACCATCCGGAGTCACTCGGGAAATAATAATGGATTTATAATAAATTCCTCGGAGACTATAAAAATCCGTTATACAGTGGACTGAAGCCCGAAGAATTTTTCATATAGAGATACTTCGCTAACGCTCAGTATGACGCAATTTTGAAAAAGGTCATTGTGCTTTGCCATATAAATCGCAATAACAATTTATTGACAACTGTCGATGTTTACAGTAGACTAGCAAGAGTTAAAGCGGCAGCAAGATTGGAGCCGGCAATTTGACAAAAGAATATGGGCATGTGGTACTCTGCCGAGCGAATTTGCGGACAGACAGAACGAAGTGAGTCTGGATAGCGAACAGATTGAGTCGACTTGAGTGAAAACTCAATAGACGAAACGCTGTGAGCACGGAGCAAATTCAAGAAAGAGAACTCTTTTTAAAGAGAGAGGGGTAGACACGCTCAAGGTCGTAAGACCTTTGACAAAAGAATATGGGCATGTGGTGGAATGGTAGACACGCTAGTCTTAGGAACTAGTGCTAACGCGTGGGAGTTCGAGTCTCTTCATGCCCATTACTTTTTCTAAATTAAAAGTAAAACAGATGCGTAAATTGCATATTAATTTTATTTTGTTATAGTGGCGGGAATGAAAATAATAAAACTAATGGGCAGGCTTGGAAACCAGATGTTTCTGTGGGCGTTTGGAAAAGCCGTAGAGTATTACACAGGTGAAAAAGTATTTTTTGACACCTCCTGTTATGACGGAACCAATGAAGCAGTTGAACTTGATAAAATGTTCAATATAAAACTTGATACGATTTCGCAGGACGAAGTCAGGAAAATTTTTAAACCCAATAAATTCCAATCAATAGATTTTATAAATAAGCATAAAAAATTTTTTAAACTTCTCCTAAAAGACAATATAACGCGGGAAAAGCACTACAATGTCTATGAAAAATCGTTGTTAACAAAAAGCGGGAATGTTTGTTATGAGGGATATTTTCAGTGCGAAAAATACTTTGAAGAAATCAAAGATAAAATCCGAAAAGATTTTCAATTTAAACAGCAGCCTCCTGAACTTGTAAAAATCAGACAGGAAATAGAAAACATAAAATGTCCTGTATTTATTCATATACGACGGGGAGACTATGTAACATTAGACAAAAATAACGTTGTACACTGGCTCTGCGATATGTCGTACTACCAAAAAGCGACAAGTTTTTTCAAAAAGAAATATCCTGACTGTACATTTATTGTATTTTCTGATGATACAGAATGGGTAACGGAGAATTTAAAAATAGATTACCCGTTTAAAATATATTCAAACACACCGCAGCAAAATGACATGTATCTGATGAGTGTCTGCAAACACGGGATATGCGCAAACTCAAGCTACTCCTGGTGGGGCGCATGGCTTATAGACAATCCTGAAAAGACAATAGTCGCTCCAACCCCTTGGTTTGAATCAAATAAAAAGACAGACATCATACCCGAAAACTGGATTACCATCCCAAGATACTAAAAATTTTATCTTTAAGCCTTAAGATTTCAGATCTTAGGCGTTCCAACTCAAAAAGCAAGGAGGGCGGCAGGAGTTTTAATTTTATAACAAATCTTGCTACCTTGGCATCATAAATATAACCTTTTGGATAAAATTTCAAGTGTTTTTTCAGAGCAGAATAAACCTTGACATAATTTTTCTTCTCTTTCATATAAGGATAATGATACTTGTGGTAATAAGCATCCGTCAGCCAGAGATTCGTTAAAGACTGCAGAATTTTTTCAGAAGCACCGCGCCTTATTAATTCTTCCCGCTGCACCATAATACGCTCTGTCATATTGCAATTATCAGCATTGAAAGTAGATGAAAGGTTAGCAGAATGAGTTCTGTGAACAATCAAATATTCCGGCACAAGAACAATGTTTTCCGCACAAAAAGTAGTCAGACGATTAAAATATCCATCCTCGCCATAGCGAACATCTTCAAATCGCAAATTATTCTCTAAAAGGAATTTCCTGCTATAAATCCTGTTCCATATTGGATAAGATACCACATTAAAAAGATACCCCGGAATCGTATGTCTGGAGAACGTTTCAGTGAGGGGGGGGGGGGGAGACTGTAATATATCAAAATTCAGCTTACAACCCAGCAGCTCACTGTCTTTTTTATTATAAAAAAATGAAATAACAAAATCTACATCATTATTTTTATACGCACTAACCATTACGGTTAAAAAATCAGGTAAATAATAATCGTCACTATCAAGAAAACAAATCAGATCACCTGTGGCATTTTCAATACCGCGATTTCTGGAAAAAGCAGGTCCTGAATTTGTTTCATTTGTTATAAGGCGAATACGCATATCTTTATCTGCATAAGACTTGATGATATCAAGGGATTTATCCGTAGAACAATCATCAATGAGCAAGAGCTCCCAATTTTTATAGGTCTGCGCAATAACAGAGCTGATACACTCCGCCAGATATTTTTCGCTATTGTAAACAGGAACAATTACAGATACTTTTTCCATTTATAACTCCTAAAAAAGAATAACAAAAAAATTCCCCTTAAGTCAATTCTTAACAAATATTCACCAGCCACTTGCATATATTTTTTTTTTACATTATTATTGGGATACCGATTAATGTCGGGGAGTATTTTATTGTTTGAAATATAAGTAGAATAAAGAATATAAAGGAAAAGGAAAATGAACCCTATTATTAATGAATTAGAAAAACCGTATACGGAAAAAGAACTTCCTCAGGTAAATCCGGGAGATACAGTTAAAGTATTCGTAAGAATTATCGAAGGTAACAAAGAAAGAACTCAGGCTTTTGAAGGTACAGTAATCAAAATGCACGGTTCAGGCATCAATAAAACAATGACCGTAAGAAAAGTATTCCAGGGTGTTGGTGTAGAACGTGTATTCTTGATGTACTCACCAAGAATTGAAAAAATCAATGTTCTGAGACGCGGTGACGTTAGACGTTCTAAACTTTATTACTTGAGAGAACGTTCAGGTAAAGCAACTCGTATTAAGGAAAAAATTGAAAAAAGATAAGCTCCACATACACTGGTATCCCGGTCATATTGCGAAAGCTGAAAAAAAGCTGAAAGAACAGCTTTCTCTGGTAGATGCGGTGATAGAAGTTATGGATGCGAGATTACCTTTATCAAGCAGTTATGACAATATAGCGCGGCTTTTAAACGAAAAGCCGCGCTTAATATTGCTGAATAAAGCCGATTTGACTGATAAAAACGAACTGAAAAAATGGATTACCCTTATAGAAGAAAAATCCGGCTATCCGGTAATTCCGACTGATGCAAAAAATTCAAAAGACTTAAACATAATAGTCAAAAAAGTAGTAGAATTATCAGAACCAAGAATTCAGGCAATAATGAAGAAAGGACTTTTGAGACGTCCGGCAAGAGCTATGGTTGTCGGGATGCCGAACGTCGGCAAGTCCAGCATTATCAACAAACTGACAAAATCTTCCAAAACAAAAATCGGAGCAAAAGCCGGAGTAACACGCCAACAGCAATGGGTCAGGATAAATCCGCAGCTTGATTTACTCGATACACCGGGAATTATACCAATGAAACAGGAAAATCAGTCCAGAGCGCAAAAACTGGCGTTCGTAAACTCTATTTCTGAAAATGCGTATTCCAATGAACCGGTAGCTCGTGCACTGCTGAAACTTCTTGATGAAAAATATCCGGCTGAAACTAAAAACTACTACAAAGTAGAAGGCGACCTTACAATAGAAAATATTTCTACCTCCAGAAACTGGATAAAAACAGCAGGTGAACCAGATATTGAAAGAACTGCTATTTACATATTGAGAGATTTCAGGGAAGGCAAAATCGGGAAATTCATTCTGGATGATTTTGAGGGCTAAAAATGTCAGCACATGACCTTTTTGAATTTGATAAAAAACAAAATGAATTAATAATAGGCACTGATGAAGCAGGACGAGGCCCTGCAGCCGGCGGCGTTTTTGCAAGTGCAGTTTATTTTCCGCAAACGAATCCAGAACTGATAGACGCACTTGCCATACTGAATGACAGCAAAAAGCTTACATCCCCAAAACGGGAAAGTCTCTACGACATAATCAAAAACAATACAATAAATTCAACTGTATGTATTGAAGTTGAAGAAATAGAAGAAATTAATATCCTCAACGCCTCATTAAAGGCTATGAAACTTGCGTGCGAGAATGTAACCCAAGCTGCTGAAAAAAATGGTTTTCTCACCCTTGTAGACGGCAACAGGCTGATAAAAAATTACACACACCCGCAAAAGTATATTATAAAAGGAGACAGCAAATCAGCTGCAATTGCAGCAGCCAGCATACTTGCAAAAGTAACACGCGACAGGTACATGACCGAACTAGACAAAATTTGTCCGCAATACGGCTGGGCAAACAATGCCGGATATCTGACAAAAGCTCACATGGAAGCCATTGACAAATACGGTCTGAGTAAATATCACCGCCCATCATTTTTGAAAAAACATTTTGAAAAGCAGCTTCAGCTTTTTTAAATTTTCTTACGGACTTCTTTAATAAGCATTCTTATAGCCAGCAAGTGCTCTTTTTCCGTAGGACTAGGAGGATAAGCACATTGTGAAGCAGCTATGTTATACGCCATTTCATAACAGTTTAGAGCTTTTGACGGGTTAGCAGAAGTTCCGATACCGTTTTCATACAACTCTGCCAGCTGAATTAATAGTTTTTCAGTTTTTTTGATATCAGCAAGATGCTTAGTCCACTTGAATAAATCGGCAGGGATATAGCCGGCGTCAGAATTATAAAGTTCGACAATCTCAAACTGAGCCCGTTCATTACCGCGTTCAGCGCGCTGAACCAAAGCTTTGTAACCTTTTTGCACCATATAAGATTTGCCGTCACTATCCTGCAGCATTTCTCTATCCGACTTCCAAAATTTTTGCATTAATCTAAACATTAACTCAACCTCTCTATGCCTCAAATAATTTGTGCAAACGTGCTCTCACATCTTCTTCATCCAAATCATCAGTGATTTTATTTAAATCAATTGCCATTTGATAATAATGAGCCGCATCATTTCTGAAATCCATAGCCTGACTTGCGCGTCCTGCATTGAAATACGCAAGGGTATAACTTGGATTCAATTCAATAGCTGATTCAAAATATTCAAGAGCTTCTTCAGCATCACCGAGTCCGTCCAGATAAAGTATACCTAGATTATTTTGTGCAAATTCATTTTCCGGATTTAATTCGACAGCCTTGTGATAAGAGACAAGCGCCTCTTCCAGATAATCTTTTTCCCATAGCGCAATTCCGGCTTTCATGTAACCTCTGTAATCATCAGGATTCAGAGTTATAGCGTCACAGTAAGCCTTGATAGCTTTTTCCAAATCGTAATCAGCCATATGAATATCACCAAGTGCAAGGTATAAATCGTAATTATTCGGATCAAGAATAATCCCGGCCTGATATGTTGCAACAGCAGCCTCTATATTACCTTTCACTTCTGCATAAATAGCACCCAACGCCTGACAAACAATAGAAGTCCATTCATTATCAGGATTCAGAGAAATAGCTTTCTGGTAATATTCAATAGCATCATCATACAATTCTGCTTTAGAAAAAGCATACCCGAGAGAATTGTTATAGAACGGATTATCATTGTCGTTTTCTAAAGCAAGTTTGAATGCACTTATTGAATTAATTTTGTCTTCTTTTTTCAAATACAAATGACCTAGCTCATAATAAATTTGGGATTTATTATCATGTAACGTCAATAATTTTTCATAACAATCAATAGTATCATCAATTCTGTCAGGGAAATACGTTTGCAGAATAGTCGCGAGCTTCACAAGTACATCATGATTCATAGGATTTGACTCAAGAACCTTGTTGTAGCAATCGACAGATAAATCCAATTCTTTATTTTTAAGGGCTAAATCACCGATTTTGTCATAAAAAATGTCACTGTGAGCTGTTTCCATGAGCGCTTTTTTGTAAATATTTTCAGCAGCAGGATACAGCTTGAATTTTTCTAAGAATTTTCCGATTGAATTAAAGGTAAACACAGAAAAATCATCTGACATGTTTTTATAAAACATCTTCAATGATGGTCTGTCCCATGCAATCATCACACTGCCGGATAGTAAGTAATAAAGAAAACTCATATAGTCAGAAGCTTTAGCATTATTAGAGTTTATTTTCTGCAAAATAGTTTGAGAAAGCACAAGTCTTGGACGAGCCGATTTCAAGCGATTTGACTTAATAGCTTTTTTAAATTCTTTTTCAGCCTCTTTGTAATCTTCAGCGACTTTCATAAAATAGCCGGCATACAGATGCGCATTCATATTATCCGGAGCCAGCGCAACAGCAGTTTTACACTGCTCAATCGCAGTACTCACACTAATCTGCCCCTGTTCCCACATCAAACTTGCAAGCCTGTAATAACTTTCAGGCATACTCGGGTCATATTTTACCGCATCTATATAATTAGAAATAGCTGTTTCAAAATCAGAATTGTTTTTTCTGATTAAGTATCTTTCATGCGCTTCTCTTGCAATTTCTAAAGATTTTTTTGCTTTTTCCTTGTTTTCGTTTATAGTAACAGGATTCATAATAATTTGTTCTGACATCGTGAGCTCCAAATAAAATGTGTCATATTTTTTATCGGAAAAATAAAATCCGCACTTTATTATATTCATCAAATATCATCCAAATGAATTAGATAACTATATAAAAAATTTTTGCACTATAATAAGAATATGGAATATGTGAATAACAAATTTGATTGTATAGTAGTAGGAGCGGGCCACGCAGGATGCGAGGCAGCCATCGCCTGCGCACGGCTTGGTGCTAAAGTTCTGCTATGCACTCTAAATGTTGATAATATAGCACTTATGCCTTGCAATCCGGCAATCGGAGGCCCTGCAAAGTCAACTCTTGTCCGTGAAATTGACGCTCTAGGCGGGGTTATGGGAGAAGCTGCAGATGCTACTTATATTCAGATGAAAATGTTAAATTCATCAAAAGGTCCTGCAGTAAGAGCCCTGAGAGCACAATCCGACAAAAAACAATATATGGACTATATGCGCCATATAATTGAAAACACTGATAATATTTATCTGAAACAGTGCTGTATCACTGATTTAATAGCCGAAAGCGGAGAAATCACAGGCGCAATTGATGAATTTGGAATTGAATACAAAGCAAGAACAGTAATTCTCACAACAGGGACATCTCTTGAGGGAAGAATCTTTGTGGGTTTACGCTCATACAGTGCCGGCAGACTCGGCGAAAAAGCAGCCTGCGGACTTTCCGAATCCCTGCACAAACTTGGAATACAAACAAAAAAACTAAAAACCGGCACCCCCTGCCGCGTCGATAAAAGAACTATTGATTACTCTAAAATGACAATACAACCGGGTGATGAAGAATTGAATTTTTATTCTTTCAAGCCAAACCGTCCGATTCGTCCTCAATACCCGTGCTATCTAACCAGAACAACAGAAGAAACTCACAAAATCATCCGTGCAAACCTTGATAAATCACCGATGTACAGAGGCCTAATACACGGAGTCGGCCCCCGTTATTGTCCGTCAATAGAAGACAAAGTTGTACGATTCAGCGAAAATCCATCGCACCACATATTTATAGAACCTGAGGGGCTTGGAACGTATGAAGTTTATATTCAGGGATTTTCCTCCAGCCTGCCGGCCGATGTATATACACAAATGCTCAGAACAATGCCGGGGCTTGAAAATGCTCATATTATAAAACCAGCTTACGCTGTTGAATATGATTACGTGCCTGCAGTCCAGACAACTCATTCACTTATGTCAAAACAAATCAAAGGGCTGTTTTTCGGCGGACAAATAAACGGCACAAGCGGTTATGAAGAAGCAGCCGCGCAAGGACTTATTGCAGGTATAAATGCATACAATTACTTGAACAATTCAGAGATGCTTGAACTTTCAAGAAGCTCTTCCTACATAGGAACCCTGATAGACGATCTTGTAACAAAAGATATTGATGACCCGTACAGAATGCTCACCTCCCGTTCTGAATACAGACTTTTACTGCGTCAGGACAACGCTGACGCACGACTTACACCAACAGGACACCAAATAGGACTTGTTGATGATGCACAATTCAAAATATTTACTGAAAAACAAGAATTAATAGAAAAAGAAAAACAAAGATTGCTGGAAACAAAGCTTCCGGCAACAGAAGAAGTAAATTCAATACTTGCAAAATACGGCGAACATATAGAACGCGGCATGAAACTCGGAGAAATACTTAAACGACCGAACGTAACTTACAAAATGCTAAAAGAAGTTGACTCAGAAACTAATGCCCTGAACATACCGCGTGATGTTTACGAACAGGTGGAAGTTCTCATAAAATATGACGGCTACCTGAAACGGCAGGAATTACAGGTAGAACAATCAGGCAAACTTGACAAATATAAAATTCCTGATGACATTGATTACACAAAACTTGACCATATATCATCCGAAACAAAAGAAAAATTAAATAAAATCAGACCGAAAACCCTTGCTCAAGCGGCAAGAATAGGCGGTGTAAAACCTGCAGATATTTCCATTTTAATGGTTCTATTGGAGCGCAACGACATTGCAAGAAAAGTTCTCTCCTAGTAATCACTCAGTTTTTTGAATTTTATATTGGCATTTTTCAAAATAGTTTCAATAATATGACTGCGGTCATCTTTTGTTGAAATTTCAACAGTATCAAAAACATTTGTGTCTCTGATTCTTGTGAATGTATAACGCGCGTTATCAATCCAGAAATTACTCATCAGCATACCGAGAGTAAAAACCTGAGTTCTTGATTCTGCGGATGAGGTATCAATTTGATATCTGGCATTGAAATTAGGGGTATATGAACTTACGCGATTTATTTGCACTTTATAAAACCTCCGGTTACTATTCTATCAAATCACGTAAAAAATAAAATTGACAAAAAATCCTATAATGTTAATAAAAATTAACTATTATTATTTTCCAGATATTTTTTATACAAATCAGGGCGTTTCGCTTTAGTTCGCTCTAAACGGCACTTCTGGCGAAATTCTGCAATATCCTTATGATTACCGTTCAAAAGCACTTCAGGAACTTTTAATCCCATAAATTCGCGTGGCTTTGTATACTGCGGATATTCTAACAAACCATCTGCGAAACTGTCATCATTAGCGGATTCGATTTTTCCAAGAGTACCCTCAATCTTACGGCTGACTGCGTCAATCACGCAAAGAGCAGGGAGTTCTCCTCCTGTCAGCACAAAATCTCCGAGAGAGATTTCCCTTGGCTTTATAATATCACGAATTCTCTCATCAAACCCCTCATAGTGACCACATAGCATAATTATTTGCTCATACCCTGAGAGTTCGTTTACAATAGCATCACAAAAAGGTTCACCCTGCGGAGAGAGCATTACTGTCACAGACTTTTCCGACTGTTTAATTGAATTGTAAGCATCAACATACGGCTGTGCCATCAAAACCATTCCGGCACCGCCCCCATACGGGGTATCATCAACTTTTTTATGCTTATCCAGCGTAAAATCACGGGGATTAACTGTATTAACTGAAATAATATTGTTATCCAGCGCACGTTTTAAAATGCTGTAGTTGCACGCCTGTTCTATCATTTCGGGGAATAAAGTCATAACATCAAAAATCATTCTTCAATCAACCCCTCAATATTATTAACTACAACTTTTTTGTCCTTGATACTGACGCGGGCAACAATCGCTTTTACAAACGGAACAAGCGAAATTTTACCGGACTTTGTCTTTACAGACAACAAGTCAGAGGCACCGTTATTAGATACTCCGATAATAAATCCCAATTTTTTGTCATCAGCATCAAAAACCCCTAATCCGACAAGTTCATCAATGAGAAACTCATCCTCTTCAAGAGATTCGCGAATAACCTCCTCAGGTACAAACAAGAGAGAATTTTTATAAGGCATTAAATCATTTATTGAGTTAATCCCCTCAAATTTCACTATTGCAAAAGTCTTATTTAATCTGCACGATTTAATTTTTAAAGGAATATATTCACGGTTAACCAGTACAAAAACTTCACTCAAAGAACAGAAAAAATCTTGCTGATTCTTTGAATAGCCTACTTTTGCATCTCCTTGAATACCATGGAAATTTAAAATCTTGCCGACAGATATGAATTTACTCATGATTCAGGTGTTTCTTCAGATTTTTTAGATTTTCTGCCGCGTTTCGGTTTTTCCTCTACAGGAGTGTCAGCAGAAGCGTTTTCTACAGCAGGAGACTCATCTGCCTTTGCTTTTGAAGCTACTTTTCTGAACTCTTCTGGAGCGTCTTCTCTATCCTGATTCCAACGCTGCAAGCCCATCTGCGAACGGATTAAACCAATACCGACGTGAACACGCCATTCATCCATTTTCAACTGAGCTGCAATTATTTTGTGGCATCCAATAGGCGGAAGCGGTAAAAGCGGCTCATAAAGATTTTTGATAGCAAAAAGCTGATCCGGAGAAATTGCAAGTTTACGTTTCGGGAACGGCAATTTCGGGAGCATCATCTTTTGTCTTACAAGGTTGATACCAAAAAATACTTTTCTTGGTTCAAGACCGATTTTTTCACCGATGACCTCATGACAATCAGGGTTTGGAAGCGGAAGCATCGCCTTATAGAGCTTTTCAATTTGTTCTAATTGCTCCTTACTTACTAAAAGCTGTTTTGGCCCTTTATTTTTCGGGCGCTTGCCGCCAAAACGATTATTCTGCGGTCTATTAGGTCTGTTATTGAATCGTGAGCCCGGTTTGTTAAATCCGCCCTGAGGTCTGTTTCCGCCGTAACTGCCGCGATTATAACCGCCTGAACGATTATCACGATTCTGGTTATTATATCTGTTGTTACCGTAAGAATTTCTATTATACCCGCCCTGACGGTTGTCTCTTCTGTAGCCGTCATTATTATACTGACGCTGCGGTCTGTTGTTACCATATCCGCCGGCGCTGTATGAACCTCTGTTAGTATCGCCGCCGCTGGAGTAACTGCTATAAAATTGAGGCTGTTCTTCAGTACTGTAACCTCTCAGCGGCTGTTCCTGAGTTGATTCGGATGTTGCTGAAGCTTGCGGGGCTGCATCAACTGATGAAGAAGAAATCATCATCTTTTTATCAGGATACAAACAGTCCGGACAGATAACTCTTTTGGGGTTTTTTGTTTCAAATTCACGACCACATTTGGTACACTTGTTTACATACATATTGAAAGCCTCTTAATTTAAAATAAAATCATAACAACAAAATAAAATTTTTAATCTCTGAAATTCCCACTATTTAATAAAATCAATTTAAATAAACTATTTATATTAATATAATAACACATATCATAATAAAACGCAATACTTTTTAAGAAATATTTAGAAATGGGAATGCGCTAAAAAAGCACATTCCCATTATTTGTGGATAATAAAAGCGGTATAAAATCAGACCATGCCCTCTTTTACAGCTTTAACAGCAGCCTGTACTCTGTCATTTACGCACATTTTTTGGAGAATAGAGCAGACGTGAGCTTTTGCGGTATGGACACTGACAATAAGTTCTTTTGCTATTTCAGTGTTACTTTTACCTGTTACGAGATGTTTCAGAACTTCAAATTCTCTTTCTGTCAAAGGCACTCTTCCCTCGCTCGGAGACTTATTCGGAAGAAATCCGACATTATCCATTTTCGGAAAAGAATTCAAGGCAGCCTGTGCAACTACAGGGTCAATCCAGCAGACGCCGTCTGCAACATCTCTTACTACATCTGCGAGTTTTTGCGGATCAATATCTTTCAAGCAGTACGCATTTGCACCTGACCCGAGAGCTGCAATAACTTCTTCATCTCTGTCATGGGAAGTTAAAGCAATAATTTTTATATCCGGAGCAAATTCTTTAACCTTTATGGTTGCTTCAATGCCGTTCATATGAGGCAGCCCCAAATCCATAAGTATTACATCAGGATGCAGCCGTTCAATCAACTTTAACCCCTCAATGGCATCTTCGGATTCTGCCACGACTTCCATATCAGGATTACTGTTCAACGCGCATCTTAACCCCACACGCGTAAGTTTAAAATCTTCAACAATTGCAATTCTAATTTTCTTTGAACTTTTTTCTTCAATACAGTTTGACATATAAAACCCTCTATCAATTTTGTGTACTTCATGAAAATAGAATAGCCGGGGGTAATAATCTATTACCAATATGGGGAATATTGTAAAAATTATTTATAGAACTAATATTCCAAAAATACGATTATGCTATAATTTTATTAAGTTAAAAGAATTTACGGGGAGTATGACATGCTTGAATTTTTGTTTGGTAAAAAAGATAATGTTTTGAATAAAGCTGAACGCTTGAATGAAATTTATTCTGCATTAAGAAATACTTACAATCCTGACAATCTGCCGGAAGAAAAAAAGGCAAATATCAGAAAAAAACTCAAAAAATACGGTTATCTCCCGATGCCGCACATACAGGCTTTGGAAGAGCTTTCTGACGCTGAAGTCTTATACGGGCTGGAATTCAAATGGGAACAGAACGGAATATTCAAGGATGGCAAATTTGATTTTGAAAATAATCAAATAAGTGCGCTCGCCAGAAACGGAGTTAAAAATTCCGATTGGATAAAAAGAGAAGGACACAACATAAAACTTATCAACCTTGCAGGGCTTGGAAACGGCAATAGAACAAAAAATCCGGGAAAATTTATGTCATGGCTCAGACAGCTTTTGATTCTTCCGACAGGTTCCAAGAAAAATAACATTCAAAATACAACAATATACCTGATACCGTTTCATCCGAGAGAATTCGGATGTGCATATCTGCCCAAAAGCAGCGAAGTAAGTGAAGCTCTGCTTGATACAGACTTACAAGAATTAACAGGGATGAATACAAAAGAACAGGTGCAGACATTTATTATGCTCTCACAGCTTGCAGGACATCCTGTTATTTACGATATTTTGCCGCAGACCGGCAGATTTTCCAAAGCTGTTCTGGCAAACCCGACAATCGCCAGATGGTTTGATATTGAAGAACTTATCACTCAGCTTAAAGGAAAAATTGATGACGCATGCGAAGAATTGTCAAAAGAATTTGACACGGATGATATTGAAATCGTTAAAGATATTTATAAACAATCACTCAAAGGCGGCGCAGGCGATTTGACAGAACATTTTAAGAATATCTATAACAAACTGGAAGAGCTGCTTGTGGATGCAAAAAAAGAATTGTCTGATAACATGCTGAAAAAAAATATTCAGTCCAAAATCCATAAACGTGTTAAAGATATCGTTTCAGACATTGAAAAAAACAAATCAGGGAAAATTCTTGCAGAAAATGACATCACAAAACAGATTGACATAATTCAGGAATTGATAAAAACGGGTTTATGGCCGGCACCTGGCGGAGCATGGTGTTCTGCTGGCGTACCGGTATTTGACAAAATGAGCGAATGCGGAGGATATCCTACATTCAAACATTACAATTACAAAGGCGAAGATGTAACTAATTTTGCCAATCTGGATTGCCAGACTCCTTATTACTTTGCATACCTTGAGGACGGTACTTTCAACAAACCAGTAATTGATTACTTCATAAATTATATGAAACAACTCCAGAAAGATTACAACTTTGACGGATTCAGAGTCGACCACATCGACCATATTGTAGACGATGTCTCAGAAAAAGACGGTAAGCCAATCAGCTACAGAGCACCGAGAGTTGTTCTTGGGAAACTAAACACAGCAATGAAAGAGGATATCCCGTATTTTGCAACGCTTGCAGAATATATGCTCTGGGACGGATTTTTGAAAGAATATCATCAAGACATGAATTTTGATATTCTCTGGGGCAACGATATTGTTTCACAATCCGATAAAACCCCTGAGAAAATAACAGAGGACAATCAAAATCTGACAAACTACAATGTCGGAATTGACAGCAAAAAATATCTCTCTATCCTGAAAACATATAACAATCAAGACGGAGAATTCAGATGTATAGACCAGTATCCGGGACAACTCGGCGAAAAAGGCGCTTTATACAAATGGTTTAAATACAAATTTTTACCGGGCGGCAAATTTGCACAGCGCTCAATGCTCTATGTTGACGGAGATGAAAGCTATACACAAAAAGGAATTGAGCACGTCATAGGTGAAGAAGTTTCAATGGAAAGAGAACAAAATTACAAATTCTTCTCAAAATTTGATGCAATTGACCGATACGTTAAGGAAAACGAAATAATCACAGACGGAGAAGCTCAAATTATTACACAGGATGATGACGGATTTGGCGTATGGATGATAACCAAAGAACCGCTTAAACAGGCATATCTTGTTGTCTCAAATTACAACTATCCGATAGAACGCAAAGATGTTAAAGATGATGACGGCAACACACGCAGAGATTGGGTTGAGGGCAGCTCTGTCTATAACAAATCTTTCCATCTGCCTGGTGACTTTACCGCAGAAAAAGAGCTTGAATTTGACGGCGAAAACTTTGTCGAAAAACCTTTCGCATGCCCTGACGGCGATTTTGAATTTGAAGAACTAAAACCATCAGAATTCAAAGTATACATATTAAGAAAACAATAAAATCTTGCCCGTCAAAGGATTTTAGTATATCCTAAAAGTATGATAAAACAGTTAAAACTAAAAGATTATATATTAATTGATGAATTAACTGCCAATTTTGACGGGGGATTAAATGTTATAACAGGTGAAACCGGTTCAGGTAAAAGTATCCTGATTAGCGCGATTGACCTTGCTTTTGCGCCCCGTGTATCAAAAGAGGTTATCAAAACAGGCTGCGAAAAAGCAACCATTGAACTTGTTATTGATAATCAAAAACATGACCTCTCAAAACTGCTTGAAGAAAACGGAATAGATGATACAGGCAGTGAAATAGTTTTAACCAAAGAAATTACGCAAAACGCCGTCCGAACTCGCGTAAACGGAACTCTCGTAAATCAAGAGTTGATAAGAACACTGCGCGCACTGTTTTTGGATATACATTCACAGCACCAGACATACTCTTTTCTCCAGCCTAAATACCATATAGTCCTGCTGGATGAATATGCAAAAGAGCTCTACGGAAAAGAACTGGCTGAATACAGAGAAAAATATTCTGAATATAAAAAATTACAAGAGCAATTAGACAAGGCAAAAACATCAGCTGATATGACAGAATCCCAGCTGGAATTTCTGCAATTTCAGGTGAATGAAATTGATTCTGCTCAAATTCAAGGCGAAGATGAGGACGAAAAACTGAATGCTGAACTAGAAGTTCTGGAAAATGCTGAAAAGCTTAAAGAACTCACAGGCTCTTCCTACTGGGCTTTAAATAGCGATGAGGGCTCCATTCTTGAGGCATTAACAAAAATCAAACAGAATGTTTCAAAAGCAGCTTCCTACGACAATAATCTTGAATCTGTAGAACAGAATCTTCTTGATGCTATGGAAAATTTGAAAGAAATCAGTTCTGAACTTAGAGATTACAGCCAAAATCTTGATAATGACACAGAACGTCTGAATGAAATTCAGGAAAGAATTTTTCTACTGGACAAACTCAAACGGAAATACGGCGGCACTCTGGCTGAAGTCCTCAAAAACTTTGAAAAATTATCAGAGGAACTTTCATCTATAGAATTTTCAACACAAAATATAGAAGAACTTGAAATCCAAATAACCAGCTCCAGAGCTGAACTTGAAAAAATAGCTGCAGATATAAGTGAAAAACGCAAGGACTATGCAAAAGTTCTTTCTGTATACATTCAAGAAAAATTAGAAAAACTGGAACTGCCAAAATCAAGATTTGAAATAGCAGTAACTCCAAAAGAATTGTCTGCTGACGGATGCGATGACGTTGAATTTTTAATATCAACAAATGTCTCCGAGGATTTAAAACCGCTCGCGAAAGTTGCCTCCGGCGGGGAAATTTCTCGTGTAATGCTCGCTATCAAATCAATTTTTGCACAAACCGATAACATTGACACAGTCATCTTTGACGAAATTGACACCGGTATCTCTGGACGAGCTTCCCAGAGTGTTGCGGATGAAATCGTAGAGCTTTCAAAATACCACCAGATTATACTAATAACCCATCAGGCAATAATTGCATCAAAAGCGGACAAACATTTCTACGTCAAAAAATCCCAGACTGATGAAACAAAAGTGGAAGTTTACGTGCTCAAAGATGACAACAGAATTAAAGCGCTGGCTGAACTTGCCGGAGGCGATATAAACGATACATCAATGGAATTTGCCCGTTCTCTAATAAGCGGATAAAAATTTTAAGAAAAAAAAAAGATATGCAAAGTACTTTACATATCTTTTTGTTGCGCACATAAATTAATCCTCAATAAAATCTTTAAAATGCAAGAACTCTTCTTTTTCGCGTAATTTTTTCAATGCAATATCTTCAAGCTGGCGGATTCTTTCTTTGGAATACCCCATAATTTTTCCCAGTTGTTCAAGAGTCTTGGGGGATTCACCGTTTATCCCGAATCTTGTTGAGATTATCTTTTTTTCACGTTCGTTCAGTGTATCCAGCAATTTATGAATACTGTTTTTCATAGCCTTATTACTTGTCTGGACTTCTGGAGTAAAATTACTCTTATCCTGAATATAATCGCCGATATTTAAATCTTCTGTAACAGGCGTTTCAAGACTTATAGGTTCTTTTATTATAGATTTTTTTATAAGAGAAATTTTCTTTTGCGGAATTCCCATACGTTGAGAGACCTCAGATTCTGTAGGTTCTCTTCCAAGTTCAAAAGAAAGAGTCGTAAAAATTCGTTTGTACTTTCTTATTTTATCTGCCATGTGAACAGGAATTCTTATTGAACGTGAATTGTTAGCAATAGCACGAATAATAGTCTGTTTTATCCACCACGTTGCATAGGTTGAGAATTTGAAATTTCTGGAATAATCAAATTTTTCAGCAGCCTTTATCAACCCTAAAGACCCTTCCTGTACTAAATCCATAAACAGAACCCCTTGTCCGATATATTTTTTAGCAATGCTCACAACAAGGCGTAAATTTGCCTGAATGAGTTTACGTCTGGCAATGGCGGCAACATGTTTTTCACCCTCTTTAATATCACGTCCGAGCGCTTTTTCTTCAGCTCCCGACAAAAGTTTTATTTTGCCGATATCTTTGAGATACATTTGCAAAATATCATCGTCATTAGCAATAGAATTAAAGAATTTAGGGGGCTGCTCCTCATCAAAATTCTGTTCATCACAGGCAGGATAATCTTCCTCAGAAGTTTCAACCTTTGATACTGTGCTAAAATCTTTATACAAAGCTCCATCAATAATACCTTCCTCATATTTTAAACACTCTGCCATTTTATTTTCTCTCCATAAAATATTTTCCTGTACAAAAGTACAGGTTCGGCTACTCTTTTAGTATGTAGACGAAAGAGGAATAGTTTTGTTTCTTAAGCCGACGAAATTCTACTTTTTACCTAGGATATTCCTTATTTCATCAATAGAAAAATCCAATGCGCCGCGGCTTGTCTCAAATATTTTCCGGCAATCCGAACAACAAACAGAATAATACTCATCATCAGAAAGAAGTTTGCGCATCTGTTCTTCCAGTTCTTCAACATTATTCGCTACCGAGCCGGCATTTGTGAGGAGAATGTACTTATAAATATCTTTAAAATTGAATTTTGTAGGCCCTGTAATAACAGGTTTGTTGAAAATAAGAGCCTCAAGCGGATTGTGCCCGCCGGTATTATTAAAGCTGCCGCCGATGAAAGCAAAATGACATATTGTATAAATTTTACCGAGTTCTCCCATTGTATCAAGGATTACAATATCGTTATCTATAAAATTATCATTATTAGAACGCAGACCGAAAGAGAAACCAAAGTCATTTACGACTTTTTCAACATCTTTAATTCTGTCGTTATGGCGCGGTGCAATTAACAATTTAATATCCGGAAATTCTTTCTTCAATTTCTTAAATACAGTAAGTATAATTTCTTCTTCTCCGGAATGAGTGCTGCCGGCAATAATAATCCTGTTGTTATCATTTTCAATATTTATATCAAAGTGTTTTGGTTCAATATCAAATTTCAAATTTCCCATAACTTTTGTAGTTTCAGGATTAGCGCCGAGAGCAACAAGTTTGTCCATATCAGCTTTACTCTGTGTTAAGTTTGCTGTGTATTTTTCTAATATAGGCTTTATAAAAAATTTTAAAAGTTTATAGCTTTTGAAAGTACTATCAGAAATACGAGCATTGACAGAACACACCGGAATGTGCCGTCTAAAAGCTTCATCTGTAAACACGGGCCATAACTCAGTTTCAGCAATAATTATAAGAGACGGATGAATTTTGTTAAAGAATTTCTTCACACAGCAAGGAATATCAAACGGATAATATGTGATGAACTTACAAACATCACCAAGCTTTTTATGGGCAATTTCCTGCCCTGTACGCGTACCTGTTGTAAGAACAATATCATAATCCGGAAATTCTTTTGCCGCACGTTTTACAAGATTTTCTACCGCATTAACTTCTCCGACCGAAATCGCATGAAAATGTATAACATTTTGAGATAAGTCAGGAGCAGGGAAACAACCTAGTTTTTCTTTATACGCATACCCCAGTTTTGAATTAAACCGGCTCAATGCATACCAGAACGGTAAAATAGCAAAGAAAAAGACAGAAATAAGTATACGGTAGATAATAAACATTACTAATACCTCACTGAGCTAATTTTAACATAAATCATGCCGTTTTGTGTATATAGCTTAGGGCCGAAATAAAATAACAAATCGCACAGAGGAAAAATAGGCTGCTACTGAACATACACAACTCTGGGGGGGGGGGACTAATTTGTCTGTCCAGCTCTATAACCGCACCATGCCATAATCACCGGAAGGATATTTTCTATAGGAATTTTATGCAGCCATGATGAAGCTTTTTTAGAAGAAGTTTCTGCGATATCATCAGCTGCTGACTGAATTTTTTTAGATTTTAATATAGCGAAAACACCGACAGCGTCATCAATATTGGCTATAGCGTCTTTAAAACCTAATTTTCTGTCGGGAACCTTATTTTTCGGGTCAGTGACTTTATTCGTAATATTTGATGCAAGCTGCATTCCGAGCAGCAGCCCCAAAACAGTCACAGCGGTTTTTACAATTGGAGTATTATACCGCGTGCTGTTAGACGCAAGCACAAGACCGCCGGTGACAAAACCGGCAGGGAGAGCCGCATTTAAAAACTGGAAAATCCCCTCTGTACATTTTTCTTTTTTATCTTCATTAGTTGCACCTATGCTTCCAACTGCAACACCACCGGTAATAGCAGCAGCAGCAAGTCCTACTATTTCTTTAAGTCCATATTCTATTTTCCAGAAGCGGACATTCTGGACTTTTGCAATGACACCAACAGCTGCCGCTGCGCCGAGTGCTGACCCTATAATAGCTTTTGATTTTGTATAGCTATCAGATTCTATCCTGTTATGGTAACGAAAAGTTTTTTTTGTTTTTGTATCACTCTGACAAAACGGCAAAAACACATTTGGAATATTTTGACTAAGATTATTTACTAAGAGTGTCATACTAGTATTATAACCGAAACAAATATTTTTTTGCTAATGTCTTGACAGTGAAAATTTATTTGATAGGATAGTAAATGTGGTGAGGGCGTTTAGCTCAGTTGGTAGAGCGTCTCCCTTACAAGGAGAGGGTCAGAAGTTCGAGTCTTCTAACGCCCACCATTTATAAAAAGAGACCAATTAAGGTCTCTTTTTTAATGTAAAATTTCAAATATAATGTGGGTTTGTAGGATAAACACTTTAAAGAGAATTTCTCTTAAGTGTTTAGATTGATTTTTTTTAGAAAATATTTACAAAATTCTCTTTTGGGCAAAACATTACCCTCTCTATTAAAGAAACTTTTTTTGTGATATAAAGCAATTATCAATTTAATTTATAATTTTAGGAATTTAGTTATGGAAAAAACAAGAATAGATAGTATTTTTACAAAAGGAAGAAATATAGAAATTCCATTTTTCCAATAGTGACAAACAAGAACAAAAGAAAATTTTTAAATTTTTGGAATCTTACATAATGAGGAGAATGGTATGTGATTGGTCTACAAAAAATTATAACAACATGTTTCAATCATTTATAAGAAGTGAAATATTAACCGCTGATGCTTTAAAATATGAAATATTTAATACCAAAAAAGATTTTAGTAAAAATTCAAAAATGCCAGATAATAAAGAAATCTCAGAGGCAATTTCTCATAATGGGCATACTAACAAAAAAGCAAAAGGCATTTTATACCTCATAGAAACAGCCTTAAGAGATGATAAACATTGTACATCCTTATTAGCACTCAGTAAATATGACTTAGAGTATATACTACCTCAGAATTGGCAGTCTAATTGGAAAATGCAAGACATGACTCCAGAAAATATACAAACACGAAATGAATATATTAATTTATTAGGAAATAAGACAATACTTACCAGTCGTTTGAACAGAGCTATTAAGAATGCTGAATGGAAAATTAAAAAATCCGGAGATGAAAAACATTCTGGTTTGGATAAATATGCAGCAGGTCTTGAAACTTTTGAATTTCAAAATCTTGACAAATGGGATGAAACAGAAATTGAAAATAGAAATACAAGATTGTCTAATTTAATTAATCAAATCTGGAATATTATATAGTTAGACTGTAATTACTGTATATATTTTTTAATATTTTGGTATACTTTTCTCTCAACTCTTTCGGGGCAATGATTTCTACATTTGTACCCCATTTAAAAATGTTCCAGAGGATTGATTTTGTGCCAGAGGATTTGAATGTTACAATTACAGCCCCGTTTTTCTGCTGTTTTATTTGTTGGGTCGGGTGGAAATTGTATTTCATTACATCATCTGCGATTTCTTTTTT
>CALUVE010000005.1 GCA_944324135.1 Candidatus Gastranaerophilales bacterium
GAGTAAATTTTTTGAGCTTTCTTAACTCTTTCAATAAGCAATTCCAATTGCTCTGCGTTGTCAACCAGACTTGACTTATTTAAAGTCTTTTCAAGGTTTTCAACAGTCTTTTTGCTTTTTGTTGCCATAGTGTTTTATCTCCTTTATTTAAAAAACAAATTTTATTTTGTTAATCTTTGCTTTTTCGTGATTTATTTCACAATTACATTTTAAACCAAATATGAATAAAAATCAAGTGTATATGATACAATCTTTATCTTATTTTAATATAATACATTAAATGGGGGAAACTTTTGGCTGGCAAGGGTTGTATAATATGAAATATGAATAATTTTTCTAAAAAAATATCTGACTTCATAATGGAAATGAGAGAACGTATGCTTGCCAAAAAGCTAAGCAAAACTTTTGGCAGCTCTTTTGAGAATATGACAAGCAAAACAATACTCTCCGGCACCGAAACTTTGACCTTGAGTGCGGAAACAGACAGACTGCGAGAACAGGTACTCAACAATGTCACGGAGATTATGATTTCCACAAAAAACAATCCGCAAAAAATGCTGGATTACGTAAAAAGCACCGGCACAAAGGTTTATGTAATAAAAAACAACTCAAAACTATTGAAAAAACTAGGTGAAGAGGACGGTTTTGTACTGCCGGCAGAGGGTTTAAAAGCTGCAGCATTAAGCTGGACGCTTGAACATAAAGTGACTCTAAAAACACCTGCAATGTTTGTTTTCAGAGAAGAAATGCTTGATGAATATTATGTACTCCAGCAGTTTTATAAATGGTTCTCCTATAAGACGGGACTTCCGGGATTCGACACAAAAACCCAGAATATTTTCAAAAAATATATGACAAAAGGCTACGATGTCACAAAACTCACGCTGGAAGAAACTCTTAAACTGCAAGAAGCCGTAGCACGCGACACTGAGGCAACTAATTTTGCAATAGAATTTGCAAAACTCAGAGACGGCGGCAGAAAAGTCTTAAATAAAATTCAAAAAGACGGCGGAGCAAATATATAAAAAAGTTAATTAAAAGCCGTTCCTGAGAACAAGAACGGCCTTATAAGATAAAATAGTTTCATCAATTGTATATGGATAAGTTTCGGGAGTAAATGTATGTTTACTATTTTGGGGTTGCATCAAAAAACGTTATGCAACATAATCAACGTGTTGTTTTTGTTTCTTTTCTGCTTTACGTTCGTTTGGTGTAAACAAGATATTATAAGTCTTGACAAATTTGTAAGCCAGTGCAGGAATCATACTTGATTGAACAGCATCAGCCTTAGTTGATCTTTCAAATTCTTTCTGGAAATTTATACCTGCGTTAGGGTTTTGCAAAGGCAAAATCGCAACGTTTGCTTTGATATCATTGTTTGCACGGTTGTCTTTAAAAGATATATTATTATTTGTATTTATTGCATTTATTCTCATAATCATCCCTCCTTTGAGGTTTATTAAGTGTTTAATTAACACTTCATCTAACACTTTCAATATAAACCATAATATAAAATTTGTCAACCCTTATTATGAATATTTGTTAAGATTGTGTGAAATCCTTGTTAATAAAGGGTTTTAGGATAAAGTGGAAAGTGTACACTTAATCTTTTATTATAGTGATTTTTAGTCTGGTTATTAATCATCCATGCCGGCAATTTTTTATTTTTTAACTACCCGGGTGGGTAATTGTAGTCAGAATTTGTTTCTGATTTCATGGTTATATTAAAAGTTTCAATACTTCCAACAATACTTAATTCCAACGGGGGCAATAGTTTCCCCTATTTTTTTAGCTGTTTTTCATACTACAATAATAGTGGTTTAATAGTGTATTTTCTACATTTATTATAGACTGGAACTTGGTGACATTTTGTATATTTCTACACTTTTGGGTATAATATAAAGATAAATTAACGGGGACAAAAATGGAAAAAATTAAAGTAAGCGTCATTATACCTGTATATAACACTGAAAATTACCTGAGAGCATGCCTCGACAGCGTTGTTAATCAAACTTTACGGGATATTGAAATCATCTGCGTTAATGACGGCTCAACCGATAACTCCCTATCAATTTTAAAAGAATATGCTGAAAAAGATTCCAGAATTGTTTTAATCAACCAGAAAAATGCCGGCGTATCCGTGGCACGCAACAATGCCATAGCTGTTGCTAAAGGTGAATACCTTGCGTTTTTAGACAGCGATGACTGGTTTGAACCAGACGCAATGGAGGCTGCCTATTCCAAAATCTCGCAGGATAAAACTGATGTTGTAGTTTTTGCTCAAAAAAGCTATGACGCACCTGAAACTTGGTATGAAGTCAGTCATAAATTGCTTGAGAAGTGTATACTTGGAACCAATTCACTAGATGAGTTTATCAGCCTTAACATTGTAGTGTGGGACAAAATGTTCCGCACAGAATTTATAAAGGGAAGTAATATTGCTTTTCCGGCGGGATTAACACTGGGAGAGGACGGAATCTTCTGTTATCAGGCGATTTTTGCCGGGGCCAAATACAGTTATCTGAACAAATGTTTAATTAATCACAATGATTCTGTTGAAAATTCAGCGACATCAAAATGTGTCAATGGGATACAGGTAGCTTTGAAAGCACTAAAACACGTATATAACCTTAAAGGATTTCAAGCACAGGACCAAAACCTGCAGCTTTCAATAGTTGACAAGTTTTGCGGAAGCGTAATTTTCTACTGGGAAAAACTCGGCGATGAAAACTATCGCGCAATGTTATACAAAGATATGCTCAAGTTCAGAGATTTTGTTGAAGAAATTTACCCGGTATCTGAACTTAAATCCCAACTGTTATACAGACGTTTTATAAAAAGAATTAAACAATACAAAGGTCAATTTCCGTATAATCTTTTGAGCAAAACAAAGTTTAGGACATTCAAACAATTCAGGGTACTGGGGATTGAGTGGAAAGTCCCGCTGAAAAAGCAAACATGATGTTTGCATCACTACTATTTCCGCAGACTGAAATACCGCCTTATGAAGATGTTCAAGAAACTTTAAATGTCTTTTAAGATGCGGCTTTTACATCACCCGTAAGAGCTTCTCAATATTACCATCTCCCGCAATGGACGAGGGATGTATTTTTAGTTCCTCCCCACTCCGTGGGGGAGGTTAGGTTGGGGGGGGCAAACATGATGTTTGCATTACCGTCATTCTGAGCGTTAGCGAAGAATCTCCAAATTTACAGAGATTCTTCACCCCTGAACGGCTGTCGGGTTCAGAATGACATGAAAACATGATGTTTTTATCAATACCCTCACCCCTACCCCTCTCCCAGAGGTAGAGGGGAGATATTTTTGTCACCCTGAACTTGTTTGACTACTTTTTCCAAAATCTATGATTTTGTGAAAAATGTCCGGTTTCCCGCAGGGTCTTAGCCCGTCAAATTCTGTGCAAAACTTTTTTATCAAGTTCATTTCTTTCTTTTTTCACTCACACCACCCCCTCCCAGAGGGAGAAACTTCTCACCGGAGGGCTTTACTGTCTATTCATCGTCATCAGATGTCGGGATTAATTGCTTTACATGCTCAGGTTTCTTATTCAATCCCAATGCGTCAATTAATTTGTAATAAGTGTTCAACCCCAGCATACTGCAATCAAGAGTCTCTCGCTCATTTGTAATCTGATTTGTTATAAACAAGTTGCAATCACTGTCAGAACCTGTTGAATCAATAGGATTCTTTATATAAGAATCAAACACAACACTATTCAGATAATATTTACGTTTCAACTTGTTCAGACAAAAGACCTGCATTGTTTCCTTGTCCAAATGTATCGTTATGTTGTTGCTCGTAAACCCCGAAACTAACCAGAAAAATGCAGCCAGCGTGCTTATACCGAAAATTATAGTGTTATTATCTGTAAACAATCTCATTACAATTGATAAAAACGCCCCTGCAGCTATTGCATATATTACGAATTTGGCTTTCGTAAATATATTGCTCTTAAATATTTTCACTAACCTCTCCCTAAATATTAGGCAAATCACCTTTAACTTCAGCAATTTCATCACTTTCAAGCTGAAATTCTTTGTGTAAAGCGGCTACTGCCCTTTTCGCATCCTCTTTGTCAACCAGACAGCTTATTTTGATTTCACTTGTAGATATCATTCTAATGTTGACATTGAGTTTTGCAAGTGTTTCAAACATTGTAGATGCAATACCGGGACGGTCAATCATGCCGGCACCGACAATTGAAACTTTTGCAATATTTTCATCTATTTTAATATCTCCTGCCTTTAACTCGTCTTTCAATTCTTCCAGTGCAGCTTTTGTTTTTTCCAAATCACTACTGTCAATTGTAAACGCAATGTCATTTGTGTTAGACACTTTTCTTGCATATGATTGGATAATCATATCAACAGAGATACCTTCCTGAGCCAATTTGCCAAAAATCATTGCTGCCTGCCCCGGAGTATCCGGAACATCGCATACTACAATTCTTGCCTGTGACAAATCTGCCGCAACCCCTGCGACCGGTTTATATATTTCCATTTTGTCAACTCCTAATATTAAAGTACCTAAATTATCTGTCTTGAAGCTGCTGCGAACCCTGAGCGGAACATTAAACTGTTTTGCAGTTTCTACACTTCTCGGATGAAGTACGTTAGCTCCTGCGTGTGCTAACTCCAGCATCTCTTCGTATGAAATTTCACGTAGTCTTGACGCATTCGGCACAACACGCGGATCTGTCGTATAAACACCCTCTACATCTGTATAAATATCACAACGCTCTGCGTTCAAAGCAGCAGCAAGCGCCACCGCTGATGTATCTGAACCGCCGCGTCCGAGGGTTGTTATTTCACCGTCAGGAGTGACACCCTGAAAACCGGCTACTACAATAATTTTTCCCTCTTGAAGATTCTTCTTTAATTTATCCGTCTTTATGTCAATAATTCTGGCTTTTGAATGGACATTTTCCGTTACAATACCTATCTGCATTGCGTTAAAACTGACCGCATCATAACCTGCAGCCTGTATTGCCATTGCCAAAAGCGCAATAGATACACCCTCTCCTGTTGAAAGAAGCATGTCCATTTCTCTGCTTGACGGATTAGGGCTTAAATCTTTTGCCATTTTGACAAGATAATCAGTTGTGTGCCCCATTGCGGAAACTACAACCACAACATCATTTCCGTTTTGTTTCTCCTTGATGACCGTACGGGCTACATTTTTAATTTTATCTGTGTCTGCTACCGATGTTCCGCCAAACTTTTGTACAATAATTTTTCTCAAGATTATTCACTTTCTTTGAAATTTTTTAATAAGTTTTCAAGTTCCTCTTTTTCTTTATGGTATTCAAAACCTGAATCACTTATTTGGATTATTTTTTCAGCTAGAGTTATAGCTTCTTTTATATTATATTCACAAACGTTTTCTTTGACAAGTGTATAACTGACAAAAAATTGTAAATTTAACACTTCTAAATCTTTGTCATAAATTTTAACGATTTTCCGCAGTTTTCTCTGCGCCTCAGAGTATTCATTATCAGCTATAAGAAACCTTGTATAATCCAATCCGCACTTAAGAAAATACGGATTTAAATTCATTGATTTTTCATAGAAATCAACAGCTTTTGATTTATTCTTTTTAACCTCATTAATTTTAGCCATAAAATATGTTGTCAAAAATTCAAAATCTTCTGTTTCAATTTTACGGAAAAGTGCGGCAGCACCGTCGTAATTACCGTTATTATATTCTCTGACCGCCATAATCAAATCTATAATTATAGAGTCAGCCCCGCCGTCTTGAGCCATCTGTATCAAGACTTCGTCATCATTATGCTTCAGCATTCTTGTTAATGCCAGATATGCCATGCTTTCTGAGTTTTCGCCGTCGTATTCAAGCGCTTTTACAAACTTGTTTTCAGCTTCATCAAAATTTGTAAATTTCAAAAGCGATTTGCCCCATTCTGTATAGAGATTTGAATTATTCAATTCTCTTTTTGCTGCTGTTGAATACATTTCAAGTGCTTTATCCCTGTCAAGCTCGACTGTATAAAGTTTACCGAGCAAAAGATATGACGGGAGCATGTTTTTATTAAATTCCAGAGATTTCATTGCATAATGCTTTGCGTTTTTGTAATCTTTTTTTATGAATTTCAGGTTTGCAAATTCGTAAGTGTTAGTTTCATTCGGGCAGACATTTGCAAGAAAAGTCAATTTAGCCTCGGCATCTTTGTGCGCGCCAATCTTTATCTCACAAACAGCTGCAAGAAATATTGATGTGAAATTATATTTGTTAATTCTGGAGGCTGTAACAAACTTTTCTCTGGCATCTTCATATTTTTTTTGTTTCATTAAAGTCATGCCCCAGCCGGTAAAAGTATCGGAATTTGCCGGAGAGATTTTGTCAGCGTTTTCAAATGATTTTTCTGCCTCTTCAAAATCATTACATGCCAGTTGTGCAAACCCGAGTTTTTGCCATATAGTTTTATCTGTATAACATATCTGGGCTGATTTTTTATAGGCTTCCACAGCTTTGGAGTGTTCATTTTTTTTGTCATAAACAGTCCCGAGATACTTGTAAACAAGCGGGTCTTTTTCTGACAAGTTCAATGCTTCCAGAAGGATAGTTTCCGCCTCTATAAGATTGTTTTCCTCAAGACATTTTTTTGCACGGTTAACATAGGCAACCGTCGGCAGTGATTGAATTATTGTTGATTCTTTGTATTTGTCTATAGATAAATTCAGTTTTTTTATGTATTCAATTAATTTTTTTAACCTGTTAAACAATCCACAACCTCTCTAAAAGCTCCGTCTCCACCATCATTATTTGTTATCTGAATACCTTTTATTTTTTTTACTTTTGGCACGGCATGCGGAACGGTTATTTTATATTTGGCATATTCCATGCATTCAATATCATTAATATCATCCCCGATATAAACATATTCATTCTGGTTAAGATTATATTTTTCAACAATAGATTTTAGCACGTTGATTTTTATTCTTATGTCCTGATGTACTTCGTCAATCAAAAATTTCCTTGCCAAAGTATCTATAGCTGCATTTTGCTCGCCGGAAATTATACCTATTTTGAAATTACTTTTTTTCAGGATAGAAAAAGCCATTACATCTTTAAAATTAATTTTTCGTGCCATTGAAAAGTCATCGTGGATATAAACGCAATTGTCCGTGATAATCCCGTCAAAGTCTGTTATAACCATTTTAATTGTATCAGGCAGTTTAATCTTTTTCACTTATTAACTCCGCGTCATCAGTTTAATGTATTAACAAAGAATTCTATATTTGATATAATTTTACCATAAAACAGCGTTAAAAAAAAGATTGTAGATTTATTATGCTCTGGTATCTGCTTAACATAGGAATTATAATAGTTTTTATCGGTTTGTTTCTCATCACACGAAACACAAACAAACGCTGGTCAAAAATTAACGATTACCTCGGTATGGTTACAAACACTGTTGACTCAGTCCGCTACGGTAACCTTTCTACCAAAATGGAGCAGATTCATCACCCCACATATCAAAACGTAACAGACAGTATTAACCGGATGGTTGAAACACTTAACGACCGTGAACACATGATTGTTGAATACCAGACAGAACTTATGAGACAGAACAAACTTCTGGAATCAGTAATCAATTCGCTCTCTGACGGGATACTGATTGTCAACGAAAAAGGCGGTATACTCCGGGCTACCCCGAAAATTTCTTCCTGGTTCGGCGTTAAGGGGGCTGAACTTTTGGGGAAAAATATCTTCGATTACATAAAAATAGACGGAGATTATTCTTTTGAAAAACTAAATAATGTAGATATCTTTATCATGCACACTCCTACTAATAATTTTGTTGCAAATTCCAGACGGCTTACGCTTGAGGACAAAAAGCGTTTTGTATTCATTATAAAAGATGTAACCAACGAACGCGAGATTGAAAAATTAAAGGAAGATTTTGTTGCGACATTAACCCACGACTTGAAAGTACCGATTGTTGCGGAATCCAATATTATTAATTTTTTGCTGGAGGGCCGCTTTGGTGAAATTAACGAAAAACAGGACTTAGCACTCAAAAACATGAAAGCCTCAAACCAGGAGCTTGTAGAACTGGTGCAGATATTGTTAGAAACTTACAAGATAAAAGAAACAGGCATAAAACTTTTAAAAGAGAACATTAAATTAAATCAATTTATCTCTCAAATTGTAGAGGAAACACAGCCTATAGCAACAAATTCCGGCATAAAAATTAATTTTCAACCTGACCGTGATATCAAAGTAGTGGCTGATCCGCTGCAGCTTGAAAGGGTAATCAAAAATCTTATCTCAAATGCAATCTCTCACAGCAACACAAAAGAAAATATCGACATAAAAACCGGAGAAATTCCTGGGTACGTAACAATATCTGTAATAGATTACGGACAGGGAGTTCCTGAAAAAGAATTAAAACTGATATTCAACAAATATTATTCAGCTGCAAAAAAATTCCGCAAAATAGGAACAGGATTGGGGCTGTATCTCTCCCAGCAAATAGCAAAATCACATAACGGAGAAATAACAGTCACAAGTGAAGAAAATGTAAGAACAGAATTTTGTATAAAACTGCCTGTGTAAAAATACAATGATTCAGAACAAAAATATTTAGTCACTCTAAAGCCAGCAATAATTCCTGTGTAAAGAATGACTAAATATTATGTTCAAAGTGATTTTTATTTTCTCAATTCCGCAAGTTTCTTATAAAGGTCAATTTCTTTATCTGTCAAATCTTTTGGGATAACTATTTTTATTCTGATATTGAGATTTCCTTTGCCGCCGTCTTTTTTAGCAAGCCCGAGGCCTTTCAGTCGCAGCATTTGACCTGATGAAGTTTTTGGAGGAATTTTTACACTGATATTGCCATCCGGTGTTTTTACCTCTTTCTTGCATCCGATTACTGCCTCTGCAGGGGTAACTTCAAGGTCTTTTATCAAATCACTGCCGTCTATCTCGTAATCATTATCTTTAATATGGATTACCAGATACAGGTCACCTTTTTGTCCGTAAGCATCAGCTTTCCCCTCGCCTTTAACTCTTACTTTTTGCCCCTCATGCAACGGCGATGGTAATTTAACTTTAATGGATTTTTGTTCGCTTCGGATTCCTGTTCCGCCGCAGGCAGAACAATAGCCTCCGCCCGGCGGGCATTGTGTACAACGTTCCATCTGATTAAATCTGACATTTATCGGGGATGTAGACATCAAATCTTTCAATGTAACATTCAAATTCATAGTGACATCCAAATCCTCTTGCGGTGCCTGCTGTGTGCGTCTGGAACGCTGTTTTGCACCACGCTGGGACTGTTGTGCACCGCCAAAGTCAAAGCCGCCAAAATTCATTCCCTGAGCTCCGCGCATTCCCCCGCCCATCATATCTCCGAATAGTGAGCTGAAAAAGTCGGAAAAGCCGCCCAAATCCTGACCATTGAAACTATAACTTTGATAGCCGCCCTGTCCGCCGCCAAATCCAAAGTTTTCAAATCCAGGCGGAGGTGTGTAACTCTGACCGCCCTGCCAGTTTGAACCTAAGCTGTCATATCTTTGACGTTTTTGTTTGTCGCCTAATACTTCATAAGCTTCATTTATATCTTTAAATTTGCTTTCAGCCTCTTTTGTTTTATTTACATCAGGGTGATATTTACGCGCAAGTTTACGGTATGCCGATTTTATCTCTGCATCCGTTGCGTCACGTTTTACACCCAGTATTTCATAATAATCTTTGTATTCCATAGTATGTGTCTCCTATTATCATGATAATATAAATTCCACGAATTACTCAAATTATTAATTATTTTTTAATCATATAAAAAAAGCCCCCTGAAAATTCAGGAGGCTTTTTTGTTTTAAGTGTAACAAATTAGAACATCAATCCTGCTTCACGTGCAGCGTCAGCAAGTGCCTGTACACGACCGTGGTATAAGAAACCTCCGCGGTCAAATACAACACATTCAACGCCTGCTTTCAAAGCTTTTTTAGCGATAGCTTCACCGACAACTTTTGCAGCGTCGATATTTCCGCCGTGAGCCAATTTTGCTTTAAGTTCTTTATCGTTTGAAGAAGCTGCTGCCAGTGTTACATGGTTTTCATCGTCAATCAACTGTGCATAGATGTGTTTTGTACTTCTGTAAACAGCTAATCTCGGGAATTCCTTTGTTCCTGACAATTTAACTCTGATTGATCTGTGTCTTTTTTGTGTTTGTGGTTTTCTTGCTTTTTGTTTAATCATTTTGTTTTCTCCTTTCACCCAAACCTTCTTGAAAAACCACTTTCAAGGGTTTATGCGGGCTATGCTTTTGTATCTAATACTAATTCAACTTTAGATTTATCCACATACTGCTGACCTAAATCTTTATTCATCTGTTCGAAAATATCGCACAAAATCCAGGGATTATCAACAGTAGTAGAAAGTCTAATTCCTTTATCGGCTAATTTTTTATCTGTTTTTTGGATATTGAAAGTATCTTTTACAGAGACATCAAACATATCACTGATATTATTGTATTTTTTATCAATATAAATTTTAACATCCGTATATTTTTTATCAATTTCCTTATCCGTAGTCCCGGCGGGAAATCGAATATCATATATACCTGAAAAAGATACTTTCATAATCAACCGACTCCGGTTATTTATTATTTTTTACCAGCTTTACCGGCTTTACGTCTTACGTATTCACCCTCGTATCTGATACCTTTTCCTTTGTAAACTTCAGGCGGACGTTTTCCTCTGATTTCAGCGGCAACATCACCTACTGTTTGTTTGTTAGTACCTTTTACGCTGATTTTTGTGTTTGCTTCTACAGAAAGAGTAATTCCTGCAGGCGGAACAATATCAACAGGGTGTGAATAACCAAGCTGCATATTTAATGTAGTACCCTGCATTTGAGCACGATAACCTACACCTTGGATTTCAAGATTTTTTACAAAACCTTCTTTAACACCTTTAACTGCATTTGCAATCAAAGTTCTTGAAAGACCGTGCAATGAACGGGCTTCTCTTGAATCATCTTTTCTTGTAACAACTACATGGTTGTCTTCAACTTTAACATCGATTTCAGGACGAATTTCTACAACTTCAGTACCTAAAGGTCCTTTTGCAGTAATTACGTGTCCTTCGATTTTTACCTCAACTCCAGCTGGAATTTCGATAGGTAATTTTCCGATACGTGACATAGTTTTTTCTCCTTATGGTATATTACTACAGTTGGCGGAACATAAATATTTCGGCTTAATAGTTCCCGCCTCCGGACTTTTCTACCAATTACATCCGGCAAATTCTAATCTATCACAGACAAAATCTCTTGTAAACAGGTTATTAAAATTCGTAAAGTAGGGTCGATGTGTAGGATGTAATCGTAGAACACATACTACAGATTTTTAATGTCTATTACAATCCGGTTCTATTAGACACAACTTTCCTGACTCCCACAGGTTAGGAGATGTAGCAAATAAAATTCTATCAATAACATCAAAAAATCCGTTCCAAACTGAAACGGATTTTTATATGATATTTGTTTATTGATTTCAAATTAATAAATGTAGCAGAGTACTTCGCCGCCAAGGTTTTCCTTACGTGCTTTTCTGTCTGTCAGCAAGCCTTTGCTTGTTGATACGATTGCTACACCCATACCGCCTAATACTTGCGGCAAGTTTTTAGCTTTGCAGTAAGTTCTCAAACCAGGTTTTGATACTCTTTTCAAACTTGTAATTACAGGTTTGTTCTTTTCATCGTATTTCAATTCGATTTCCAAAACCTTGAATTTGCCGACTTCTTTCACTGCGTAATCAGTGATGAAACCTTCTTCTTTTAATAATTTTGCCAGCTCAACTTTTAATTTTGATGCCGGAATTTCAACGCTCGGGTGTGATACCATATTTGCGTTTCTGATTCTTGTTAGCATATCTGCTATTGGATCTGTATTCATAATTATTTTCCTTTTCAACTTATGCCGAATGTTTTCGGCGCTACTTACTAAATTTTATTGTCCGGTTCGGTTTTTGCCGCCTTGACATATTTCTAGCAGTTTAGCAAGTCAATAAAGGTTATAACTGGGTATAATTCTTTATAGTCTTGCTTTTCACAGCATTTTAGCAACTTCTCAGTTGTACTACCAGCTTGCTTTTGTTACGCCCGGCAACAAGCCCTGGTGAGCCATTTTTCTCAAACAAATTCTGCAAAGACCGAAATCTCTGTGGAACCCGTGAGGTCTGCCGCAAATGCTGCATCTGTTATGAAGTCTTACTGTCGGGTATTTGCCCTTTGCAGCAAGCATTCTTCTTTTTTCTTCTTTGTTTATCATCGCTTTTTTAGCCATGAATTTCTCCTTTGTGTTTTGTTTGTTTACTTGTAATATTGACGATTGTTATCGTCTTTTGTTCTATTTGTTAAGTCCTTTGAAAGGCATTCCGAGAAGTCTCAATAATTCTCTTGCTTCATCATCTGTGTTTGCAGTTGTAATGATTGAAACGTTCATACCTTTTACAAGATCAACTTCTTCATAAGTGATTTCAGGGAACAGTGCTTGTTCTTTCAAGCCTAATGTGTAGTTGCCGCGTCCGTCAAAACTTTTTGCGCTGATACCGCGGAAGTCACGGATACGAGGAAGAACTACTGTGATTAACTTTTGAAGAAAATCATACATTCTTTCGCCGCGTAATGTAACCATTGCACCTACAGGCATCCCTTCTCTCAATTTGTAAGAAGCGATTGATTTTTTAGCTTTTGTAATAACAGCTTTTTGACCTGCTATTTTAGTCAATTGAGCTTCAATTGATTCAGCGATTTTTGTATTGTGAGAAGCTTCACCAACACCCATGTTCAACACGATTTTGTGCAATTGAGGGATTTGGTGGTCATTTGTGTAACCAAACTTCTCTTTCAATGCTGCTTTTACTTCTTCATTGTATTTTGATCTTAAATTTTTAGTTAATGTCATTTTTCTAGTTCCTTATCTTAGGATGATTTGCGCCAAACCACCAGGTTTGCGTTATACATCCAACTGTTCACCGCATTTTTTGCAAACACGAACTTTTTTGCCGTCTACGACATCGTGTTTGATTCTGGTTGGTTTTTCGCAAGCCGGGCATACAATCATTACGTTTGATGCATCTACAGGTGCTTCAAGCTTGATTAAGCCGCCTTGAATACCAGCCATTGGTTGAGGTTTTTGTGCTTTGGTAACCATATTTGCACCTTCCACAATCACTTTTGATTCAGACGGAATTGCTTTTTTTACGTTACCGATTTTTCCTTTATCTTTGCCTGCTGTCAGGATTACTCTGTCTCCTGCTTTTACATGCAAATTTTTCTTTTTTTTGTCTGCCATTTTATTTCTCCATTGTTCATACGTAACCGTCATAACTGCCGGGCGTATATTGTATTAGCTTTTTTGGTTTTATCTCATTTTTTTTTGAGTGCTAGATAACTTCCGGTGCAAGAGAAACAATCTTCATATAGCCTTTGTCTCTCAATTCACGGGCTACAGGTCCGAATACACGGGTTCCGCGAGGGTTGCCGTCTTTGTTGATAATTACTGCAGCGTTTTCGTCAAATCTGATTACTGAACCATCTTCACGTTTGATATCGTGTTTTGTTCTGACTACTACAGCTTTTACAACTTCACCGGCTTTTACTGCCTGATTCGGTGCAGCTGATTTTACAGAAGCTACGATTTCATCGCCGACTGCTGCAAATTTTTTGTTTGAGCTGCCCATTACACGGATACACAGTAATTCTTTTGCGCCTGTGTTATCTGCTACTTCTAATCTGGTTTCTTGTTGTATCATTTTTACTATTCCTTTGTTTTTAAGTATTTCTACTAAGTTTAAGACCTCTCATTACTCTCTGGTAATGTTGTCTGTTTTTCTGCTGATTATTAACGAGCCTTTTCTACTACTTCCAATAATGTCCAACGTTTGTCGCCTGAAATAGGTCTTGATTCGATGATTCTAACGATATCACCTTCGTTGCAAACATTGTTTTCATCATGTGCTTTGTAGTTTTTGTTAGATTCAATAATCTTTTTGTATTTCGGATGTGGTTCATAATCAGCTACTTTAACAACAATTGTTTTATCCATTTTGTTGCTAACTACGATTCCTTGTTTTTCTTTCTTAGGCATTTTGTACCTCTTTTTCTTTTATTACTGTTTTTGCTTGAGCTACCAATCTTTTTGTTTTAGAAATCATTGCTGTGTTTTCTAATTTATGAGTTGCAAGCTGCAATCTGTATTCCATCAATTGCTTCTTCCAATCTAAAATTAGATTCTGGAGCTCATCAATTGTTTTTTCTCGCATTTCACTTAATTTCATTTTATGTTTTCCTTTTTCTTGTTTTTTTTGCTGCACAGAATTTTTATTCTGAAGCAAAAAGCATTATGCTTCGACTTTTGCTTTTTCAACTATTTTTACTTTAATAGGAAGTTTTTGAGCTGCGAGTTCCAATGCATGAACTGCAACACTTCTGTCAAAGTAATCAAGTTCAAAAAGTAATCTGTTCGGTTTTACAACCGCTACCCAGTACTCCAAATTACCTTTACCTGAACCCATACGAGTTTCAGCAGGTTTTGCTGTAATCGGTTTATCCGGGAAAATTTTAATCCATACGTTACCGCCACGTTTGATTTCACGGGTCATAGCACGACGTGCTGCTTCGATTTGACGGCTTGTAATCCAACCCGGTTCTACAGCTTGCAATGCATATTGACCAAATTCGAACTTGGTACCTCTTGTTTCAGTACCTTTCATTCTTCCTTTCATCATTTTGCGGTATTTTGTTTTTTTAGGCTGTAACATTATTATTTGCTCCTATTTGTTTTTATACCTTAATTTTTACTCTTTGATTATTCAGCTTGAGTTGTTTCAACTGCTCTGCGTTTTGGACGTCTCATTCCTTTTTCTGAATTTTCTTTTGAGCTTTTTACTTTGATGTTCTGGTCTGCTTTTTCACCAGGCATAAGGTTGCCTTTGAAAATCCAAACTTTAACACCGATTTTACCCATTATAGTATCTGCTTCGGTGAATCCGTAATCTACGTCTGCTCTTAATGTTTGAAGAGGAATTCTACCCTCTTTTGCCCATTCTGAACGAGCGATTTCAGCTCCGCCCAAGCGGCCTGATACCATAACTTTTATACCTTGAGCACCGGCTCTCATTGTACGCTGCATTGCTTGTTTCATTGCTCTTCTGAAAGCTACACGTTTTTCCAGTTGTTGAGCAATTGCTTCTGCTACTAATTGTGCATCTGCATCAATTCTTGCAACTTCTACAACATTTATAATAACCGGTTTACCGATGTGTTTTGACACATCTTGTCTCAATTCGTCAATACCTTGTCCGCCTCTGCCTACTACAATACCAGGCTTAGCTGTTACAACGGTAATTGTAATATTTTGTGCTTTTCTTGCAATTTTAATTTTTGATACGCCTGCTGCGTATAATTTTTTCTTAACGAATTTTCTGATTTTAGCATCTTCTGCTACAAATTGACTATAATCTCTAATCTTAGCAAACCATGTGCTTGCCCAAGGTTGGATTATGCCTACTCTAAATCCGGTTGGATGTGTTTTTTGTCCCATTTTTTATACCTTTTGTTTTTTGCTACTACTTTTTAACGATGTCACTGACTTTTAATGTCAGGTGTGATGTACGTTTCAGTCTTTTATAAATACGACCTTGTGCTCTTGGTTTCCCTCTTTTATATGTTGTGCTTTCATCAGCGAAAATTTCAGAAATTTTCAAAACATCAGCTGATACGCCGTATTTTTCTTGAGCGTTTGCAACTGCAGCTTTCAAGTTCTTTTCAACCACTCTTGCCGCAAAGTATGGCATAAAACGCAACATATCTTGAGCTTCAAGAACACTTTTGCCTCTAACTTCGTTGATTACTCTGCGAAGTTTTCTTGCTGTCATTCTTATATCTGTTTGTCTTGATTTAGCTTCCATTTTTACTTTCCTTATGTTTTATTTCTTTTGCTTTTGATTCTGAAACAAGTTCAGGATAAGTTTTCGTAAACCTCTATAGTTCGGCAACTACAACTTATTTTCTTTTTGCGGTTTTATCAGAACCTGCGTGACCTTTGAATAATCTGGTCGGTGCAAACTCACCCAATTTGTGACCAATCATTTGCTCTGTTACATACACAGGAACGTGAGTTTTCCCGTTATGAACTGCAATTGTATGACCTAACATATCAGGGATAATCATTGACGCTCTTGACCATGTTTTTATCACTTTATGTTCTGAGTTCGCATTCATTTTTTCGATTTTCTTTTGTAGAGCTTCTTCTACATATGGGCCTTTTTTTAATGAACGTGCCATTAATTTCTCCTTTTAGTTGTTTTTATTTTGTATTTATGAAAGGCTTGTTCGCTCTTTTGAGGGTGATTCGGGTGGAGGCTGGCTCGCACCCGATATCCTCATCTAACTTGCCTTATTTTTTTCTTCTTCTAACGATTAATTTATTAGAAGCTTTATTAACTTTTCTAGTTTTCTGACCGAGAGCTGGTTTACCCCAAGGTGTTTTAGGGTTGCCGCCAGGTCCGGTTTTACCTTCACCACCACCGTGAGGGTGATCGCAAGGGTTCATTGTAACACCGCGGACAGTTGGTCTGATACCGAGGTAACGTTTTCTACCTGCTTTACCGATTGACAAGTTTTTGAATTCAGCATTGCCTAATGTACCGATTGTAGCCAGGCATTCTTTTCTTACCATTCTCATTTCTGATGAAGGAAGTTTAATAGTTACGTAATTGCCTTCTTTAGCCATTACCTGAGCTGCGTTACCTGCTGCTCTAACCATTACACCGCCGCGTCCCGGTCTGAGTTCAATGTTGTGAACTATAGTACCTAACGGGATAAGATCGAGAGGAAGAGCGTTACCGACTTGAACCGGTGCTTCCGGTCCTGATACGATAACATCGCCTACATTCAAACCTTCCGGTGTAAGTATGTATCTTTTTTCACCATCTGCGTAGAATACAAGTGAAATTCTTACGTTTCTGTTCGGATCGTATTCTATTGTTTTTACTGTTGCCGGTACGCCGAACTTGTCACGTTTGAAATCTATGATACGGTAAGTTCTTTTTACACCGCCGCCTTTGTGACGACATGTAATTCTACCGGTATTGTTTCTTCCTGCTGTTCTTTTCAATGATTTTAACAGTGATTTTTCAGGAGTTGTACAAGTGATTTCTTGATAATCACTTTTTGTCATACCTCTTTGTCCCGGAGATGTCGGATTAATTTTTCTTATTGCCATTTTTATTTTCTCCTTTAGTTGGCTTTTTCTAGTGTCTTTGGGACTTATGCCTTTCGCCCCGTTGTGATTGTTCAGCTTATTTGTTTGGTGTATGCCTTGAATTATCTATCCGCGGCACACACCGTTCAAAATCCGCTAAACTCCGATTAATTCTTCAATCGGATCGCCTTCGATTGTTACGATGGCTTTTTTGCTGGAATCAGTTCTGCCGAATTTGTATCCCATTCTTTTTTCATGAGACGGCATATAAACTGTTCTCACTTTTTTAACTTTTCTGCCCGGAAATGCAAGTTCAACAGCTTTGGCAATTTCGATTTTTGTTGCGTCCTGTTTAACTTCAAAAGTATATTGTCCGAGAGATGTAGCGCCTACTGATTTTTCAGTAATGATAGGCTTTTTAATTACGTCGTATAATTTTTCTGTATTACTCATTATTGCAGCCTTTCTGTTATTTCATTAACAGCAGATTCGGTAATGATTACAGAATCAGCTTCCAGTAAATCTTTCACATTCAAGTTTGACGGGAGGAGCAATTTAACGCTCGGGATGTTTCTTGCTGCAAGTTCAAGATAATTGTTTTCAGCTGCTTTTGTATCAGCAACAATTAAAGTTTTGCCGGAAACATTCAAAGCTTTCAATGCGCTTACCATCAATTTTGTTTTTGGTTCTGTGATTGTTGAGAAGTCTTTTACAACGACTAATTGGTCTTGTCTTGCAGATAATGCTGATTTAAGAGCCAATTTTCTTGCTTTTTGAGGCATGTTGAAACTGTAATCTCTTGGTTTAGGTCCAAAGATTACGCCGCCGCCTGCAAACAGAGGTGAACGAAGTGAACCAGCTCTTGCGCGGCCTGTTCCTTTTTGTTTCCATGGTTTTCTTCCGCCGCCGGAAACTTCAGCTCTTGTTTTTGCGCAAGCTGAACCTTGACGTGCATTGTTAAGTTGTCTTCTCAAAGCCAAATGCATTACGTGTAAATTCGGTTCTACACCAAAAACGTTTTCGTTTAATGTGATTTCGCCTAATTTTTCACCATTTGTATTTAAAATTTCTTTTGACATTTTTGTTTTCCCTTTTATTCTAACTACTGCCTGTTACCCCTTTCGGTGTTACCCGTTTTATATGGCAACTCGGGATTTTTAAAACTTTTCTGTTTGTCTCTGATTAGTTGCAATGTACTGGGTGACTTCGTCACACGGCACACTTGCCAAAATCAGCTAGTTCCATTTGGTTCTTGTCGGAACTATTGTAACAAGTCTGCCTTCGCAGCCAGGAACTGAACCTTTTATCAATACTAAACTGTTTGCTGCGTCAACTTTGACCAATTTCAGTTTAGAGATTGTAACTCTTTCGTTGCCCATGTTACCGGCCATTCTTTTGCCTTTAATAACACGGCTTGGAGTTGTACCTGCACCGATTGAACCTGGTTCTCTGTGGTTTTTAGAACCGTGTGCCATCGGTCCTCTTCCAAAGTTCCATCTTTTTACTGTACCCTGGAAGCCTTTTCCGATTGATTTTCCTGTTACGTCAACTTTTTCTACATTATCTAAAACTGATAATTCGATTTTGTCGCCGACTTTGTAATCTTGAGGATTATCAACTCTGAATTCTTGAAGATGTCTGAAATTTTCAAGATTATTTTTCTTAAAGTGACCGAGTTGTGCTTTTGTCAGGTGTTTTTCTTTTGCTGCAACAGTACCTACCTGAATTGCATTGTAGCCGTCTGTTTCAACTGTTTTTACCTGAGTAACAACAATCGGGTCTACTTTAATAACAGTTACGGGTATTGCCAAACCTTGTTCGTCAAAGATTTGAGTCATTCCCAGTTTTTTTCCTATTACACCTAGTGTCATATTCTACCTTTCTAGCTCGCCCTACTTGATGCGGACACTTTCCGCCTCTGTTTCGGGTTTGCATTTTCACTTGCGAGCGCTACGTGCTTGCTTTTGTCCTTTTACCTCTAGGGGACTTTCACCCCTCATACCGCTTTTCGGGTATGTCGTAGATCACATTATATGCATAATGCTTATTAAATTTTCATTTTCCGGCTCGAAATTACAATTTAACTTCGATATCTACTCCGGCAGGTAAATCTAATCTACTTAACTCTTCAGTTGTCTGTTGAGTCGGATCGTATATATCAATGATACGTTTGTGTGTTCTGAGTTCAAAGTGTTCACGAGATTTTTTATCTACGTGCGGTGAACGGAGAACGCAATATATACGTCTTTTTGTAGGTAAAGGAATCGGGCCTGCAACTGTTGCGTCAGTTCTTTTTGCTGTTTCTACGATTTTGTCTGATGATACGTCGATAAGCTTGTGGTCGTATGCTTTCAAACAAACTCTGATTCTTTGTCTTTTTGTGCTTGCCATTTTTATTCCTTTTCTTTTTTTGTATAACTACACTTAAAAGAATACCGGCATCGTCTGCCGTTTCTTGCCTGAAATTCGCTATTCTGTAATATTTCGGGTATTTGAAATCACTATATTCCAAGCATAACAATACTAAAATAAACATATTTTGGTGTCAACATAATATTTTATAGTTTGTGTACTTTTTGTAACATGTATTTGTAAAATTTTATTACAAATAGGCAATTTTGCTTTGTAAAAAATTTTGATTAAAATATAGAAACATATTTTTAATAGAATCGAGGATGTAGTGACTGAGCTTTCAATAGACAAAAATAATGCAGGAATCACATACGCTCTTGCCAATTATGCAAAAACCGTTAACGGCGGCAAAACAGTAAAACTCACTAAAAAACAGTGGGCAGAAGTAATGGCAAAAGTTACAGAGTTTAATAATAAAAGAACCGCAGATAACAAAATTTTTACAGGCGGAACAAATCTTAACGGGCCTGCGCATAAAAATTTTATCGTCACCGGAGATAAAATCAATTTTACGGAAGAAGAACTGAACATCCTTTTAAACGAAATGGGAATTGAAAAAATAAAAGGATTAAGCATTGAAAAAACGTCCACAGACGGGGCAGAGATGTCACCGCTCCTGAGCAGTCCTCCGGAGATTGAAATACCGGAAACAGACCTTTCAGCTCTTGCTGATAAAGAAAATATCTTTGCTCAAAATTTGACTGTACCGCAGGCTAATACCATTGCCATAAATCAGACGCCGACACCGGCAGAACAAAAACAACATACAAGTACGCCATCACCATTACCGGAGGGGCCAAATACGCCTGAAACACCGACTCCTGCAAGCACAGAACTACCTGCAGCACAGATGCCTGTATCTGAAGAACCTGAAGTAACTTATATTGATGAAACTTTGACTCCGGCAGCAGGCAAAAAGTCAGAAAGCCAACCGGACGCTCCTGTACAAAAATCTGTTCAGGATACTCCTACAACAGCTCCTCTTGAAGTTGAGCCGATTGAAATAGCTGAGGGAGAAGAAGTTGCAATGAGCAGCACAACAGAGCCAAAACTTACAGAACAAGTTAATACTGTAGTAGTAGGAGGAGGAGAAGTTTCTGAAACAACAGGAAACGGACAGGCAAAAATCCCGAGAGCGTTTGCCAAACGGAATAATATAAAAATTCCGGGTGACACTACTTATGACAACACAGGAGCTCTGACTTACGAAGTAACGACGAAAACCTACGATATAAAAAGCATCAAAAAAAGCGACAAAGAAATTTCCGAACTTGGGAATACATACACACAGGTTGATGTATTTAATAAAAAAGGCGAAGTTATTGCAAGAAAAATTGACGGTAAATATCTGATAGGAAAAGAGTTTGTTACAGAAGAAAAATTCAACAGATATGCAAGAAGAAAAGGGCACACCGTGACACTCACGACAAAACTGCCGAAACTTAATTTTGATGCGAGAAAAGTGCTTGCTGATGTGATGCCGGCACCGGATGTTTCGCCGCTAGAGGCTGAATTAAAACCTCTGCCCATACCGACAAACCGGCTTCCGTTCACGATTGAGGGCGACCCTATTAACGTAAATAATCCGCAAATTCTCTCGTATGTTAAACAGGCTTCCGAAAAATACGGAGTGGAAGAAGAACTGATTCTTGCAGTAATCAAAAAAGAGTCCGGCTTCAGAAACAACCAGACATCGCATAAGGGTGCTATGGGCTTGATGCAGCTAATGCCGGCAACAGCAAGAGGACTCGGAGTCAAAAACCCTTGGGATCCTCAAGAAAATATTGAGGGCGGAGTTCGGGTACTTAAGACATTACTTGATCACTATAGCGGAGATGTCATGCTCGCACTTGCCGGCTACAATTACGGGATTGGGAATGTGAACAAAAAACTCGAGGGCAAACCGATGAGCATTAACGCGATTTACGACAGTCTGCCAAGAGAAACGAGGAATTATGTCAAGACAGTTTATTCAAACTATCTGGCAACACGTAAGCAGGCTTAAGAAGCAAAAAAAGACTGCTCTTAGATAAGCAGTCTTTTTTTAATACAACAATTTTATTTATTTTTCTTATTGGTCGGATTGCATTTTTCGCATTTACCGCAATCACACGCGTCATTTTCAAACTCATCTTCATCGTCCGAATCATCATCAGAATCCGTCTCTTCTCGTGCGTCAGAGTTTTCTTCTGAATCTTCTTCATCATTATCAGACTCATTTTCTGCTTCATCAGTTTCGGCGGAGGAAGCTTCTTTATCTTCTTCCTCAGCGGCTATTTCGGATTCTTCTTTTGCTCTCAAAACAGGGATAGAAAGCATCAAAGCCATCTGGTCACCCTCCTGTTCTAGATTAAGTTCAAGAGCTTCTTTATCCATTTCAACATATTTAGAAAGAAGTTCGATGAGTTCTTTTCTCATTTTTTCCATTAATTCAGGAGTAAGATTTGTTCTGTCCTGCATCAACACAACGCGGAGACGGTTGCGGGCAACATCTTTTGAACTTTCTTCCTGAGCTTCCGTACGGCGGAAAAAGCCGATTACTTTATTATAGAATTCTGCAAAAATATCTTTCATCCTACTTCTCCTTTCCGACTAAGCCCGAAAAGAACTTTTTCACTTTTGCCATAACACTTGTTTCCTCTTCAAGGTTAAGGAAAGGAACATCTTCGCCCATTATTCTTCTTGCAACATTATTGTAAGCTTTGCCTGCAAGTGATTTTTCATCATTAACAATAGGCTCGCCCTTGTTGGTAGAAGTGATAATTCCTGTATCTTCCGGAATTATACCGATTAAGTCAGCTGACAAAATTTCAACAACATCATCGACACTCATCATATCATTTGATTTGATAAGGTTTGGACGGACTCTGTTGAGGAGAAGTTTGTATGACTTAATTTCTTCTCTTGCTTCCAGCAGACCGATAATTCTGTCTGCGTCACGGACTGCAGACATTTCCGGAGTTGTAACAACGATAGCTTCTGATGCACCTGCTACTGCATTCTGGAAGCCCTGTTCTATTCCGGCAGGGCAATCTACCAGAATAAAATCATAATCTTTTTTCAACTCTTCACATATATCTTTTAATTGTTCTTCTGTGACTGCAGTTTTATCTCTTGTCTGTGCTGCTGCGAGCAAACAGAGGTTTGGATTTTTCTTATCTTTAACAAGTGCTTGTTTAAGCTTGCATCTTCCTTCTACAACATCGACTATTGTATATACGATTCTGTTTTCCAGACCGAGCAGAAGATCCAGGTTTCTTAATCCCAAATCTGTATCTATCATAACAACTTTTTTCCCGGCACGGGCTAAAGCTGTTCCTATGTTGGCATTGGTGGTAGTCTTGCCGACACCGCCTTTACCTGACGTAATTACGATTACTCGACCACTCATGGTATCTCCTTTTTGTCTTATGCTTCGTGTATTTTATGTATCAATATTTGTTTTCTGAATACTCTGGCTTCCTCCGGAGTAAACGTATCTGTTTTTTGTACAAACGGAATATTTACGCTATCAGGGCGTCTTGCAAAAACATCGCCTATTCGTAATTGTATTGCGTTCATTTTTAATGCTCTTATTTTTGTATATAAATTGCCCTCGCATCCGGCATGGGCAATACCGCCAAGTATACCCCATACTGTGATATCACCTTTGGCAATAATTTCGGACCCCGGGTTAACATCGCCGACTATAACAAGATTACCGTCCGATTTGATGCTCTGACCTGAACGGATGTTTCTTTGTATATAAAGCGTTGGCAATTTTTCGGTTTCTTTTGATTTTTCCAGATACTCCTGAAGCTCTTTTTCCAACTCTTTCATAGTCTCAGCGTCGGCATCATTTTTAGCTTCGGTAACTTCTTTTGTTTCCAGAGCCGCATCATCTGAAAAATCAGAATCCCCGAAAATTTTATCAAGAGCCTTTTCAAGCTCAGGATTAACAGGTTTTTCTTCTTCTGCAGCTGCAAAATCGGGAACAGGTATCTCGTTTTCCAATTCTGCAACCTTTATTCCGAGTTCTTCGGCCGCCAATTTTGTAGATTCTGCGCTTGCTGAAATGCATTCTATAGCAGACTCCATTGATTCGACAAGTGCTTTTATACTGATAAGCTGTGTTTTTTCAACAGCATTGCCGCCGAATTTCAAACATACACTTTTGCCTTTTGCTTCCGGTATATCAAGTATTCTGCTGAGTTCATATATCATATCGGCAGTACGTTTTGCGTTACTTAAATCAACGATAAAGCCGTTTTCTACATATCCCATTTCCATTTTAATCCCTTCCGAAAAAAATTCATCTTAATGGGATAATACATGAAACATTTTCAGACTGCAACGGAATATTTAGAATTGTAATGTAAAAATTTTACGCAAAATACATATCGCTGACCTGTTTATCTGCAACTCTCATAGCAAGTTCTGCTTTTGTAATTTTGCCATCGCCGTTCAGGTCAAGACCTTTGTTCCATTTGTAGTATTTTTCATTGCTGGTTGCAAGTACGCTTCTGTTTGCACGTGCCGGCAAATATGTAAGTGCATATAATTCACCTGCATCCAGTTTTTCATTACTGCCAAATCTTATTCGCTTTGCATTTGAAAGGTATTTTTCTACATAATCCAATTGGTCAATAGCCGACATATTCATTAATTCATCAACCGTTGTCCCTAACTCTCTCGCTGTAGACGGCATAAATTGTATCAAGCCTGTTGCACGGCTTTTCTTGTTTCTGGCTTTTGGATTTAAGCCTGATTCTGAGTTCATAAGACCAATCAAATCTCTATAATCACATTTCAAACGTTTTGCTACTTCTTTTACTTTTTCCAAAAAATCTTGACCGAGTCTGGCTGCAACATCTGAATTTTTTACACGACTTGATTTAATTCCCGATGCAGCAGAACTCTGGATTTGTCGTTCTTCCTCTATAGGGATTTCGTAATACGGAATTTTCATACTTCTAATTTCTGCAAACCGCCTTTGTGCCACATCTTGAAAAGGGTCATACAATTCCGCAGGAACCAGCGGCAAACTTGTAAAAGCCGGCTTTACGTCTGTATTAAGACTATTCAACATTTGTGTCAAGCTGCTTGTGGCTGTCATAAAATAACCCCTATAAAAAATATTCCCGTATATATATAAAGTTTTTCAAAACAGAAAAATTGACGTAGTGTTAAAAAATATTAACAAATAGCTGACCCGGGTTAATATAAATTAATATGTTTGTTATAAAATTAAACTAGCAAGGGTAAGAGATTGAAAGATTATGTTTAATGAAACCAAAACACACGAAATTACAGTCGACGTAGTTATTTTAACAATCATCAACAATGCAATTCAAGTGCTTCTGGTAAAACGCACAAATGAACCTTTCAAAGACAAATGGGCAATTCCCGGAGGTTATGTAAGGTTATCGGAAAACCTTGATCAGGCAGCTCTAAGAGTTTTGAAAGAACGTACAAATGTAGATAACATTTATCTTGAACAGCTGTACACTTTTGGAGACCCACTCCGCCACCCGAATGCAAGAGTTATTACCTGCGCATACTTTGCACTTGTAAGAGCTGAGGATATAAAAATCATTTCAACTCCGGAACTTGGCTGGCACAAAGTTTCCAACCTGCCGCCTCTGGCATTTGACCACAAAGAAATTATTGAATATTCTCTCAAACGCACAAGAGAAAGACTTGAAATTTGCCCTGTTGCTTACCAATTATTGAACGAAAAATTTACCCTGACAGAAATGCAAAAATCTTATGAATTGATTATGGAGAAAAAACTGGACAAGCGTAATTTCAGAAAGAAAGCGCTGAGTACAGAGGGTTTGATTGAGCTTGATGAATATACAAAATCCTCCTCAAAAAGACCGGCAAGATTATATACTTTTGAAAATATCCGTTTAAATTCAAAAAGAGCGCATTTTATTTCAAACAAAAAGGAGAAAAAATTATAATGTTAACATTTACTTGGATATTACAAATTGTATCAGCAATTTTGCTCGTAGTACTCATCTTGCTGCACTCTCCGAAAGGTGACGGCATCGCAGGGATGGGCGGAACTTCTCAGATTTTTGCATCACAAAAATCAGCAGAAAAAGGATTGAACAAACTTACCGGAATCATTGCAGGAATTTTTCTGGTCTGCACATTCCTTTTAGGTTTTGTTTTCACAAAATAAGCGGGGCGTATAAATGCCTGAGAGTGAAATATTTTCAAGAAACGAAATGTTCTGGGGAGAAGATTGCCAGAACATTTTGGCATCTATGCATGCTGCAGTATTCGGACTTGGCGGAGTTGGAGGATACTGTGCCGAAGCACTCGCAAGAGCTGGTATCGGCAAGTTGACTATTATTGATTTTGACGAAGTTTCAATATCTAATATCAACCGTCAAATTATTGCACTGAACTCGACCATCGGGAAGAAAAAATCAATACTTTTTGCTGAACGATTAAGAGACATTAACCCTGATATAAAACTGAATGTTTATGATGAATTTTATGTAGATGATTTTGACTGGGAGGGTATTGATTTTGCTGCAGATGCAATTGATACGATGCGGTCTAAAATTTCTCTTTTGGAAAACTGTGTAAAAAGAAATATTCCGGTCATAAGCTCTATGGGTGCAGGCAACAGAATAGACCCGACTCAGCTCTACATCTGTGATATAAAAGACATTGAAAATAAAAACGCGCCGTTTGTATCAAATATAATTCATCAGCTGTCAAAAAGAGGGATAACTGAGGGTATCACTGTAGTTGCGAGCAGAGAAAAACCATTCTGCAGAGAAAAAATTACCTCGGAAGAAAAAATTATCCTGAAAAACGGAGAACAAATTGAGTTTAATAAAATAACACCGGCATCCACACCTTTTGTCGCAAGTACAGCCGGAATTTATATGGCATATTTCATTGTGAAAAATTTTATTGAGGGGGAAAAATAATGAACATTCTCGTAACAGGGGCATCAAAAGGAATAGGAAAAGCTATAGCAGAAGAACTGCAAACGCTGGGAAATGTTTATGTCACCGCAAGAAACACCAAAGCACTGGAAAGTTTGAATTGCAAAGGATTTTGCACCTGTGACCTCTCAGAAGATATCACGCCGCTGATTGAATTTATAAAATCAAATAATATAGATGTACTTGTGAACAATGCCGGCGAATACATCTATGGCGCAATAGATTCCGTTGATTGTGAAAAAATTAACCATATCTACAAAACAAACTTAATTGCCCCGACAAAATTAATTAAAGCAGCAGTGCCGTATATGAAACAAAATCTCTGGGGAAGAATAATAAACATCGGTTCAATATCGGGGGTTATGGGAGAAGCGAATGCAAGTTTATATTCCGCAAGCAAAGCCGGGCTGCTAGGACTCACAAAAGCGCTTGCGCTGGAACTTGCGGAATTTAATATTACGGTAAACACAATTAACCCCGGCTGGGTGGACACAGAACTCGGCATGGCATCAATTGATGATAGCGAGTTTTCAAAGGAAGAAATAATTGAAACTATTCCGCAGAGACGTTTTGTAAAACCTGAGGAAGTTGCAAAACTCGTCAAATATTTAATATCAGAAGATGCAAAAGGCATCACAGGTCAGGGGATAAATCTCTGCGCAGGGTTAAGCGTTGGTATATAGCTGCAAGTCAGGCAGTGCCTGACCTACGACTACGCACCTGCCGATACAGATTTCATAAAATCTGTCCGCTGTAAAAACTAGCTGTTTTTATAAATATTGAGTAAAGTATTGCTTCTCATATTAGCAACACTTTCTCTTAATTCTTCTTCTGATAACGCATGCGTTTTCAATTTTATTGAACTTATTTTATTTCCGGAAATCATTTTTTTAAGTTTGCCTAAAATACCTCGTGGAGTAATTTCATCCATCTTTAAGGCATATTGAATTCTATTTTTCTCACGACTGCTGTAGAATGTATCAACCGAAAGAACCGCATCAAATTTTTCGCCAAACTTTTTTACAGCCAGAGTCTGAATAAGAGAGTCAAAGAGTGCTCGCGGTACATTTTGCTCGCGGTAAATATGACCAAACGCAGTTGAATTATCTTGTATTTTTTGCACTTGCATAATTTACATCCTTTCTAAATAACGGGGTAACAAAATTATTATATTACAAAACCTCTGAAATCAATTATAAAATTTTATTCACAATATCCTGTGCTGAAATTTTTAAGCAATCAAGAGAAGAACAAGTTGTTTTTCTGCGTTCCCACAAACATGGTTTCAAATGGCAGGTGTCGTTAGCTTTAATAGGGGTGACAAATTCAGATTGCGGGATTAATTTTTTATCATCCGTCGGCCCGAAAATTACATAAGTTTTGGTCCCCATAGCTACCGCTACATGCAACGGTGCTGAATCAGAGCAGACAAAAGTTTCCGCTTTTCCGATGAGTTCGGCAAGCTCTTTTAAGTTTTTCGTTCTGCCGTAATAATTTTCAAAATTTTCAGCGTCAGCCGGGATAGTAGAAAGAATTTTTTCAATACATTCTCTGTCATCAGGGCCGCCTGCCAGCATAACTTTTTTACCTTTTTTAATCAAAAGATTAACAACTTCTGCCCACACATCCGCGCCGACAGTTTTTATCATCCCTTTTTGAACGCTCAATTTGCTGACCCCCGGGTGAATCAAAACTGAATCAGGTATTTTTTCCTGCGGCGGAACATTAATCTCCGGCAAATAAGTTTTATGAGAAGTCACCGGTGTCACAAGGTCATGATACATAGCGCAGGCATACTGATTTTTGTTCAGAGGTACGGCTTTTGTGAGCAAAATTTCACTCAATTTTCCGGAATTGTACCCGTAACGTTCTTTAATTCCGGTGAGCCACAAAATTATGCTGATGAATTTATTTGAACCCGCAGATACTACCATATCAAAATTCCCGCGGCGCGCAAGAAAAATAAGTTTTAAAAGTTCAGTATACTTTTTCTTACCTTTGACATCAATTAAAAAAAGTTCGTCGATAACATCCGTCAAATCCTTAACACTTTTGCTGCGCGGTTCAAGCGCGAGTGTAATACGGGAATTTGGAAATTCTTTCTTTAGAGAAATTAATGTTGGGAGAAAAAATATCTCATCACCTATCCCGCCAAAATTCATTGCCAAAATTTTTTTATCGCTATTCATAGCTTTTATTATATATCAAAAATTTTATAGTATAATCTGAATATGGTAAACAAAGTTACAACTGCAACGGTCATAGGTCTGGAAGCTTACAAGACGGATGTGGAAACTGATATCGTGAATTCACTCCCTGCAATGGTAATTGTAGGACTACCGGATATTGCAATTAATGAAGCAAAATCACGGGTTCGCTCTGCGATAAAAAATTCTAATTACACATTTCCGTCAAAAAAAATTATCACAAACCTTGCGCCAGCCGACCTAAAAAAGGAAGGGACAGGTTTTGACCTGCCGATTGCCGTTGGAATTTTAATAGAAGAGGGGGCAATCGAGGCTGAGAAAGTAAAAGATTATGCCTTTTTGGGAGAACTTTCGCTAGATGGGACGTTGCGTCCGATTACCGGAATTTTGCCGCTGGTTGTCGGACTCAAAAATTTCGGAATCAAAAACGTTATTGTTCCTGAAGAAAATGCAAAAGAAGCTGCACTTTCTGACGGAATAAATATCTACGGAGCAAAACACCTGACAGATGTGGTAAATCATTTTATTGAAACCCCTATTCCACAGACAAAAGTGGATATTGATGAATATCTAAAAAACGGAGAAAATACAGATTATCCATACGACTTTAAAGACGTAAAAGGACAGCAAAAAGCAAAACGAGCAATGGAAATAGCAGCCGCTGGCGGACATAATTTGCTTATGATAGGGTCTCCGGGCTCCGGCAAAACCCTTATGGCAAAATGTTTTGCATCAATTCTGCCGCCTTTAGAACTCACTGAAGCTCTTGAGCTTACGCGTATTTACAGTATTTCTGGGATGCTTCCGCCGGATAAACCGCTGATGACAAACCGTCCGTTCAGACCTGTTCACCACACAGCATCAGCTGTCGGGATTATAGGAGGGGGAACAACTCCAAAACCCGGAGAAATTACGCTTGCCCACCGCGGCGTTTTGTTTCTTGATGAAATGGTTGAATTTCCGCGCAATGTGCTGGAAGTTCTCAGACAACCCCTTGAAGATGGTGAAGTTGTCATCTCAAGAAGCAAACACTCCGTCAAATATCCGGCAAAATTTATTCTGCTTGGTGCAATGAATCCATGCCCGTGCGGATTTTTAGGCGACAAAGAAAAACAATGCACCTGCTCGCAATTCCAGATTGACAGGTATTTGAGCAGACTTTCCGGCCCGCTGCTCGATAGAATTGATTTGCAAATTGATGTTCCGCGTCTCACCGCTGACGAACTTCTAAGCGTCGGTTCACCGCAGGAATCATCTGCTGATATAAGAAAACGTGTTGTGAAAGCCAGAAAAATTCAATCGGAACGATACAAAAACGATGGAATCCTTACAAATTCCGAACTGACTTCAAAACTCATAAAAAAATACTGCCAGCTGGATGCAAAATCTCAGGAAATGCTGAAAATTGCCGCTGTTAAATACCAGCTTTCCGGCAGACGATATGACAGAATCTTGAAACTTTCACGTACTATTGCTGACCTTGACGGCTCTGAAAATATTACCCAGAACCATCTGATGCAGGCGCTCCAGTACAGAATGTTTGACAAAGATTCTCTGTCCAATACATAAAAAAGATACAAACATTTGCTATTTGTATCTTTTTTCTTTTAAATGACATTTATTATTTTTATATAAAAAGATCAATCACAGGCCCGTCAATCTCAATTTCCGGAGCATCGTCAATAAATTTTACATCAGGGTCAATTTCTTTAAGAACACGCCCGATAAATCTATCATCACTTTTGTCTTTTCCTACAACAAGCATACCTTTTTTATCAAAACCTATTGCTGCCTGAGAAAAATCTATTTTTTCTCTCAATGCCTCCGGTGATTCTTTACCAAAACCTTTTAAGGTAAAATATTTGTCTAATGTTTTAAAATAACGACTTAATGGTTTTGTAGAAGTGTAAGGGATAATTGAGGAAGTAAAATTTGGTTGCGAATTTGTTCTGTTAACGTTCATATCAGATATTCTCCTTTGTTTAGATATTAGTAATCTTATATTTTAGTATTGATGACTAGAAAACATAAACAAAATATTTTTTGCTAGATAAAAATTAATCAATCAGATGAAACCATCCTGCCACAATACCGGCAAGTGCAGATACTCCCAGATAAAACATCGGAGAACGTTTTTCAGACATCCCTGCAATAAATAATCCGACCAGAAGCAGCATTCCTATCATATTAATATCCTGGATAAACATTTCTATACCGACAGCAGCTAAAAGTCCGCAGCTTGTAGGTTTCAGCATATAAATAATAGCTCTTACGTACCTGTTTGTTCTAAATTTGTCGAGAAGTTTGTAAATTATCAAAATCAAAAAGAATGACGGTAAAATAACTGCGGTAGTAGCAATCAACGACCCTAAAAGCCCTGAAGTCATAAAACCGGCAAAAGTCGCAACGTTTACCCCGACAGGGCCGGGCGTAACAGATGAAACTGCTATCATATTTGTTAACTGGTCAACACTGTACCAGCCTTTGTTCTCTGCTATATGGTAGAGGAAAGGCAACGTTGCATACCCGCCGCCGTATGAAAATAATCCGATATGAAAAAATTCTTTGAATAATTCCCAGTAAATCATTTTTCATCTCCGGATTGCAAACTGCGTTCTGATTTAATCCGGCTATATTTTTCGTAAATTATTCCGAAAATAATAGCAGCTATAATAAGATAAGCCGGTGACACCTTAAATCCCGCAGAAAGGAAAAATGCTACAAAAAATATTACGCAGGTAAAATTATCAACAATACTTTTACCCCACATTTCTTTAACTGCAAGAAATAAAAGCATAATAACTCCGATACCGACCCCCCAGAAAAGACTCTGGACAAAATGATATGCTACCAGCTGTTCCAAAATTTTTGCTAACAGCACAATTGAAATAAATGCAGGTGTAATCATTCCGGTTGTAGCGGCAATAGCACCGATTGTACCGCGCAGTTTGCAGCCGACAAAAATAGACGTATTTGCAGCAATAATACCCGGTACGCTCTGCCCGAGGGCATAATATTCACACAACTCATCAAAGTCAACCCAGTTTCTTTTAATACAAAGTTCCTCCTGCAAAAGCGGTAAAATAACATATCCGCCGCCAAGGAGTAATGTTCCGACTTTGAAAAAAGTTTTAAATATATTATAAAAAGATTTATCCATTTGATTACTTATTCAATGTAGCTTTCAGACGAGCCATAGCACGCGCAACTGCAGCTTCGGCGCGTTTTGCATCTATATTAGCATCTGCATCGGCAAGTCTTGCACGGGCACGGGCGAGGGCTTCTTTTGCTCTTGCAACATCAATTTCAGAACCGGCTTCAGCGGTTGTTGTCAGGATTATACCCTCATCATCTTTGAATTGAAATACGCCGCCCATTGTGGTGAACAATTTTGTATTATCACCTTTGATAATCTTTGTTACACCAATGTCGAGCGCTGACATCACAGGAACGTGACCTTTCAAGATGCCGAATTCACCGTCTACACCTCTGGTATAGATTTCATCTACATCTTCATCAAATACAACTCTTTCATGAGTAATTATTTTCAAATGCATAAGTCTATTCCTTTAATGTTTTAGCTTTTTCAACAGCTTCCTCAATAGTACCTACCATATAGAAAGCTTGTTCAGGCAAATCATCGTGTTTACCTTCGATAATTTCTTTAAATCCTCTGATAGTATCTTCCAATTTTACATACTTGCCGGAGATACCTGAGAACTGTTCTGCTACGAAGAACGGTTGAGACAAGAAACGCTGTATTTTTCTTGCTCTGTTAACAGTTTCTTTATCCTCATCAGAAAGTTCATCCATACCGAGAATAGCAATGATATCCTGCAATTCTTTGTATTTTTGAAGAATTTCAAGAACTTTTCTTGTAACTTCATAGTGTTCTTCCCCGATAATATGCGGGTCAAGAGCTCTTGAGCTTGATTCAAGAGGGTCAACGGCCGGATAAATACCAAGCGCAGCGATATTTCTTGACAATACAGTTGACGCATCAAGGTGAGAGAAAGTTGTTGCAGGAGCCGGGTCTGTAAGGTCATCAGCAGGAACATAAATTGCCTGAACTGATGTAATAGAACCGTCTTTTGTAGATGTAATTCTTTCCTGCAATTCACCCATTTCAGTTGCCAGTGTCGGCTGATAACCTACGGCTGACGGCATACGTCCTAAAAGTGCTGAAACTTCTGAACCTGCTTGAGTAAATCTGAAGATGTTATCAATGAATAACAATACATCCTGTTTAGAATAGTCTCTAAAATATTCGGCAGCAGTCAGAGCTGAAAGGCCAACTCTCATACGGGCTCCCGGCGGTTCGTTCATCTGACCGTAAATCAACGCAACTTTATCAATAACATTAGATTCTTTCATCTCATTCCACAGGTCATTTCCCTCACGGGTTCTTTCACCTACACCGCCGAAAACTGAGACACCGCTGTGCTCCATTGCGATGTTGTGGATAAGTTCCATAATCAAAACTGTTTTACCAACACCGGCACCACCGAACAAACCGATTTTGCCGCCTTTTTGGTATGGTTGTAAAAGGTCGATTGCTTTAATACCAGTCTCAAGGATTTCAATATTAGTATTCTGATCTGTAAGTTTCGGGGATTCTCTGTGGATAGGAAGATAAGTTTCTGCCTCAACTGGCCCCATCTCGTCAACCGGCTGGCCTATAACGTTGAGGATTCTGCCCAGAATAGGTTTACCTACAGGAATTTTAATCGGTTCGTTTGTATTAACAACTTTCATCCCTCTTTTAAGACCGTCAGTAGATGACATAGCAACTGTTCTGACTCTGTTTGAACCGAGCATTTGCTGAACTTCAGCAACAACTACCGTACCGTCATCACGGGTAATATTTAAAGCTGTATAAATTTCCGGCAATTCACCTGATTGAAATTCTACGTCAATAACCGGACCGATAATTTTAGTGATTAATCCCTCATTCTTTAATAAAGTTTCCATTTGCAATCTCTCCTTTACTAAATTAATTATATATCAAGCAAAAAAATTACGCAATTTGTAAAAATTTTGACTTATATAGCAAACCCCGCCAAAAATTTCCAGAACTACGTCATACTGAGCGCTAGCGAAGTATCTCATTATAAAAGATTCTTCGGGCTGAAGCCCTCAGAATGACGGACTTTTTATAGTATTAGTAAGATTTGCTATATAAGTCCCTTAAAATTTTGCTAAGGAACTGGGTCATAACCGCCCTCATTGAGAGGATGACACCGGCAGATTCGTTTAACTCCAAGCCAGCCGCCTTTTAAAAATCCGTATTTTATAATCGCCTGTTTTGTATACTCCGAACATGTCGGATAAAACCTGCAAACTTTCGGCGTGTATTTTGATACACGCTGGTAACAACTTATTAAAAATATGGCAATACGCTTTAACAAAATTTTTCCTAATCTTTTCAGAATAAAGTATAACATGCAGAAACAAATTCAGCATGACAAATTACAGTTATTAGCAAACGTTAGGGTTACCCTATTCAACAGCGTAAGATTCGCCGATTGTGTCTATAGCCTCAACCTTGATATCCGTAATCAGTTCTGAGTAAGAGATTACGACAATAGTCGGCATATGACGTTCAAGCAGTTGATAAAGAGGCAGTCTGATTCTCGGTGAACACAGGATAACCGGCTGTTTACCGCAGGCGTTGTGCGCACGGACAAGTGTATTTGCAGTAGTTTCAATTAATTCCTGAACCTGCATCGGGTTCAACAGGAACATTGTACCAAGCTCTGTTCTCTGACAGCTGTCATCAAGAATTTTTTCCCACTCCGGAGACAGCGTAAGAGCATACAAAACTTTATCTTCCTGAACGTTGGAAAGACAAATCTGACGACCGAGAGCCGCCCGGAGTCTTTCCGACAAAATATCAGGCTCTTTTGAAAATCTCGCGTAATCGCAAAGTCGTTCAAATACAAATATAATATCTTTGATAGAAACTTTTTCTCTGATAAGGTTAACAAAGATTTTTCTCAAATCGCTTGTAGAAATAATAGTCGGAACAAGGTCGTTGACAAGAGTCGGGTCTTGAGAACGTACAAGTTCCATAAGCTTAAGAACATCTGTTTTTGTCATAACCTCATCAACGTGTTTTCTTACGCATTCCTGCAGGTGAGTTACGATAACGTCAGTAGCGTCAATAGCCGTCACTGAACGTGCAGCTTTGGCATCTTCTGCAGAAATCCAGTAAGCCTGTGTTTGGTATGTCGGGTCGATACCAATAATCGCATCAGGAGGAACATCTTTTCTCAAAGCATCCCACTGGTCTGCAATTACCATGAATTTGCCAGGATAAACATATCCGGTAGCTACAGTATTTCCGCGGATGGAAAGCATGTATTCATTTGCATCAAGAGCAGATGAATCCATAATTCTTATGTTGGGGAGAATGTAACCGAGTTCATCCGTAACTCTTTGACGCAAGGCAGCAATTTTAGCAAGCAATTGACCTTCCTGATCCGGGTCCGCGATTACAAGCAGGTTAGAACCTACCTGCAAACTCAAAACATCAACACCCAAACGCTCGTACATTCTGTTCGGGTTTACCAAATCCTGCATGTTTTGACGTACATTTTCCAATTGACCGAGTTGTGATTGGACATCTGCGTTAATCAATACAGAGAAACCGGCAATAGCAAGACCTATAGCAAACACCGTAAACGGCAGCCATGGCAAACCTGTCCAGTGACCTGTCACCGCAAGCATCAGCAAAAATCCTGAGGAGAAAAACAGAGCATGAGGTTTGCTCATAATCTGTCCGGAAACATCAGCACCCAAAGATTCGCTCGCTGCTGATGAACGGGTCATAAATACACCGGCTGCAATTGACATCAACAGTGACGGAACTTGTGATGCCAAACCGTCACCGATTGTTAAGATAGTATATTTTGAAACTGCGTCCGCAGCAGGCATATTGTTCATCAAACAACCGATACACAAGCCGCCGACGATGTTAATGATTACAATAATAATACCTGCGATGGTATCCCCTTTTACGAACTTCATCGCACCGTCCATACTACCGAAGAGGTTTGATTCTCTTTGCAAATCTTCACGCTTTTTAGTTGCCTCTTCCGGAGAAATTAACCCTGCGTTAAAGTCCGCGTCAATTGTCATTTGCTTACCTGGCATCGCGTCCAATGCAAAACGTGCAGCAACTTCCGCGATACGTTCAGCACCTTTGGTGATTACCATAAACTGTACAACCGTAATGATTAAGAAGATTACACCGCCGACTATCATATTACCGCCGGTTACGAATGTACCGAACGCGTGGATAACTTCCCCCGCCTCGCCTTTAGCAAGAATCAACCTGGTTGATGCGATTGAAAGACATAACCTGAACATCGTACCAATCAAAATAATTGACGGAAATGACGACAATTCAAGCGTCTTTTTTACATACAGTGCAAACATCAAAAGCACAATCCCGAGGGTTATGTTCAAACAGATACAAACGTTGATAATCCAGTTTGGTAATTCTACCAGCAGGATTACGATAAGGAACAGTACAAAGACTGCCATAAATATTTCGCTTAACGGATTGCCCTGTTGTGCTCCTGCGCCCTGTGCCATACTGTTCTACTGTACCTCTTTCAATGCTTCACAGATTATTCCTATCTGCGTTTCTATTGTTGCATCTATCACACCGTTTGTTGTCGTTACACGACAACCACCTTCACTCATTGTTTCATCCGGAACTATAAGTATCTTTGCATCCAGTCCTGCCTGCTCTAACACTGACGGCATTTCTTGTTTTACTATACTTACCTGAGACGGATTGACATGGATTGTAACTTTTGATTCTTCTTTCGACAGCGTTTTGAGAATTTCTATTATACTGTCAATGATTTGTTGAGGATCTTGTGATAACTCTTTTTTAATTATTTTTTTCGCTATATCAACACTTATCTCTAAGATATCCGGCGCTATATAATCAAATACCTCCTGCTTTGCTGACATAAAGGCATTTAAAGATTCTTTCAATTGCGCGATGTCAGCTTTTGCTGATTCTAATCCTGCCTGATACCCCTCTTTTGCCGCGGCTTCTTTTATACTATCCGCTTCCTCTCTGGCTCTTGATATCAAGTTTCTGTCATCAATACGGCGGAAACCACGGCGTCTATCCCCTCTTCTGCGCTCCTGACGCTGTTTGAAATCTATATTATCAAGATTAAATAAATCAATCTCTTCATCTTCTGACGGCTGCTGCGTATCCTGCTCATTTTCAGCAGAAATACCCTCAAGGTCTTCCTGAGGTTCTTGCAGGTCACCATCAGAAGTAACCGATTGTTCTTCTGTTACTTCCTCTTGTTGTTTTTTACGTTTTATAATCATGATTAATTATATTATACACTATCGGCAAGATGAGTGGCAATAATTTGCGCAACGTGAGGCGGTATTTCATAATACTCTCCCTCCAAAGCCGTGAATACAAAGCGTTTTACGTTTGGACGTTCCAATTTTAACAATATTTCCATCTTTGGTTTATCTAAATATTCCGCAACACTTTGAACCTGTGCCACTATTTTTGAGGTGTCAATAATCCGTTTTTTAGGTAAACTTTTTCTGATTTCTGCCAGACATCTAAGTGCGTGACCTGCATCTACTTTGTCTGTCAAATTATCAACACTCATATACTTGATAACTTCTGTTGCATCCTGCACGTCAAACTTATCCAGAATAGTCTGAACTTTATCCTGTTTCATTTTCTGGAAAAGCATTGCACAGGTAACAAGCTTAAGCAGCTTCGGAGTTTGCATTGCGCCTTTTTGTGCCGGAGCTCCGCCAGCTGCCGCCGGAGCAGGAACATTTGCGGCCTGTGGCTGTGGTGGTTGGGCCTGTGCCTGTGGCTGCGGAACAGGTTCTTCCGGAGGGGCTTCTTCCTGCATTTGCTGCATCATTGCATCTATGTTTGACTGGCTTTCTGCTTTTTGTTTTAAGCCCTCGTCTATCAGACCTTTTGCCTTTAATTCTTCTATTGACTCAATATAAACTTTTTTTACGTGGTGTTCTATTAATTGGAGAATTTGTTCCTGCGGAAGCCCCTGCTTGAATGTCTGCTTTGCTATTTCGAAAATAGTAAAAGCTATTTTCTGCATAATAGGATCCCAGTAATCCTGAGGCAGTCCTGAACGGATTAAGTCTACGGATTTGTGGTATGCCCACTCTGCAATTATCTGGGTTATCATCACTGCCTGATCGACATTGAAATTCGATTCTGTATCATTATACAAAGCTTCACCGGCCAGATTTGAAAAATTGTACAACGTATTAATTACGTACTGCTTTTCAAAGTCTTTAAACTCCGGCGGCACCAGTTCTTGTGCCTGCCCTGCTAAATTCTTCGCAAATTCTTGATAATCAAACCCTTTTATTGCCATTTTTTTCACCACTACTTACTAATTATCACTCTGCCGCTGTATTAGATTTTCGTAGCCCTTTCTCTGTCTTTTAGGTTGCGCTTTTTACCTGTCAACCCATCTGTTTTTTTTCACCACTACTTACTAATTATCGTTCTGCCGCTGTATTAGATTTTCGTAGCCCTTTCTCTGTCTTTCAGGTTGCGCTTTTTACCTGTCAACCCGTCTGTTTTTTTCACCACTACTTACTAATTTTCGTTCCGTCGCTGTGTTAGTGTTTCATTAACTAACCTTGCTCAATCCAGCTCTTAATCTTTTCAGCCGCTTCCTCAGAATCTGTATCTGAAAGCTGGGATGAAAGTGAAGAAAGACTGTTCATCAATTCTTCAGTAGTACCGGCCGGCAAGAATTCTCGTTGCTGCTGTTCAAGCAGTCCCTGAGCAAGTTCTGACTGGCGGGCAGTAAGTTCTGATGCTCTGTCATTAATTGCATTCAACTGTCTTTCCTGTTCAGCTGCATGTGCTCTCAGAGCTTCTACTTCTCTGCGGTTTGCTTCCTGAACCTGTTTAACCTTGTCTGATACAGCCTTGAACACAATGAGCAAGCCAACGGCACTCAATGCTACGGCAAGCCACCAAGGATTACCTGTTTCATCAGGTTTCGGCAGGTTGACCGGTCTGTCTGACGCCAGATACGGATCAAGAGAATCTGCAAATGCTATTGAAACATTTTCAGGATTAACCATCGGGCTTGCGGCTCTTGCAACAAGTTCTTTCAACTCTTCAAGAGTTGTGTTTGCCGGAAGTGAATTTTTCTCCAAAGTTACGGCTACAGAAATTTCTTCTACAACACCGGGTTTCATATACTCATTAATCTGAGTTTTTGTAACCCCGTATTGAGTTTCTCTTGCTGAACGTGAATAACTTCTGTTCTGGCTGGAGTTTGAACCGGCTGCCGGCAGTCCGTTCGGCAGGTAAACACTAACTGCGTTTACGCCGCCGTTACTATCCTGTGTCTGGTCTCCCAAACCTTCTGTAAAAGATTGCTCATTTACGGAAGTTTTTCTTTCAGGATCATATACGATGCTGAATTTTTCTACAGGAGACTGCGTCAGGAAAGTACTTACGGTTACTACATAATTTCCTTTACCTATCAATCTGTCCAACTGGGCTGCAACTTTTTGCTGCATATATTTATCGTTTTCTTCAAGTTTTTGAAGCATCTCATCGCTGGCTTCTATCATACTTGAATAAACGTTGCCGTTCGTATCGGTTATTGATATATTTTCTGTGGTTAGACCTGAAACACTGCCTAAAAGCAAGTTTGTGATTGCTTTTACTTTCAACTGGTCTAATTTATCTCCCGGCGGGATAGTAATCTGAACCGTTGCTGTGACAGGTTTTTGCATGGATGAAAACATCGTCTGCTCCGGTATTGAAATAAATACAGAAGCGTTAGTAATCGGATCAATTTTACGGATTAATCTTGCAAGTTCACCGTTAATTGCTCTTGCAAGTCTGATTTTTTTATCTTCTTTAGTTGAAGTAAAATCGCCTTTATCAAAAATTTCCAGCCCCACATTTTGATCCATCAGACCGCTTTTTACAATAGCGAGCAAAGCTGCGTCACGCTGGGATTGAGTATATTCTTTCAAAAAGATTGTAGACTTTGTACCGTCAATTTTTCTGCTTGCAACAATACCGTCACGCGCAAGCAGAGCTTGTATTTCTATTGCTTTACCTAAATTGTCGGTTGTTAACAGGTCCAATGGTTCTTTAATAACTTTTTCGCTGACAACTCTGGCGGCACCAGCTGAGTTCTTGTTTGAAGAACTGACTATGCCTATAGAAATAACCAGCGCCAGCACTATTACCAGCCCGCCGATTATCCCGTATAATAAAGGTTTGTTTTCCAATATTTTTTGAAAATCCATTTTACTGTTAACTCACTCCCACAATTTTGTTTGGTTATTTATTATTTATTCTACACCTGAATTTGCATAACTTTGTCATACGCTTGAATGACTTTTCCCGTAATTTGGGTTGCAACGTTAACGCTTATTTCAGATTTTGCCATTGCAGTCATAACATCGTGGATATCGACATTCATAGAACCTGACATAGCGTCTTTCAAAAGATTATCCGGAGCGTTTAACTCAGTATTGAAATTTTCTACCAGACCGGACAATACCTGTTTAAAATCCTGCGTTTCAGGAGTTTCGACGCGTCCCATTCTGGCTGACGGCATATCACCGACACCTGTATCCAGTTTTGTGTGCTGAATACGTCCTGCCAAATCATAATGTGGATAAAATCCGTTATAAAACATAGTGACTACCTGCCTTTCTTCTATTTATTCTAACGGATTTTTTTATAATTTATGCACTGTAAGACGTATAAATCATCTAAATTCATTAGAAAAAACAGATATTTAATTCAAATGTTTGAGAGAAACACCATGTATTTAATGATTTTGGACAGGAAGTCAAGATTATCAGTTAATCTGTCGGATTCAAAATGACGACAAACTAAGGGCCCATCTCCCCATTTTGCACTCTTCCCAAAGAGACGAGGATTTTACATTGCTATCATTCTGGCAAAGCCGGAATCGCAAAGCATACAGAGATTCTTCACCACTGAATGGTTATCGGATTCAGAATGACTGATAGCAAAACCTTATGCTTCCAGCTCTCTTCTGATGTCATCTACTGAGACGTGTTCTATCGGTGAGTTTTCGTCTTTTTTCAGATAAACTTCTTTTATGCCGGACTGGACTATAAATCTCTTGCACAATATGCAGATAAAATTGTGCCCCCAGATATACATTGTGGCGTCTTTGCATCTGTCCTGCCCGGCCTGTATAATTGCGTTTTGCTCAGCGTGGATTGAACGGCAGGTTTCATATCTGGTGCCGGACGGAATGTTATTTTTTATACGGTAACACTCTCCGCGCTCGTAACACGATTCTACTTTTGACGGAGTCCCGTTATAGCCTGTTGCTTTTATTTTTTTATCTTCTCCGACAATTACGGCACCGACCTGTGCTCGCAAACAGTTTGAACGGCTCGCACAAGTTTTTGCCAAATCCAAAAAATAATCGTTCCAAGATTTTATTTCCATTTTTACACTTCCCTGCTCATTATTCCTACAAATTAATTTTATACCAAAATTAACTTCTTGCAAACTTAATTTTATATCTTTATAATAGAAATTATATGGTAAAAGTTTCCGTTACTATACCTATTTATAATACTGGAAAATATCTGGCAGAATGCATAGAGAGTGTAATAAATCAGAGCCTTAAAGATATTGAAATCATCCTCGTTGATGACGGCTCGCCTGATAATGCCGGCAAAATTTGTGATGAATATGCACTCAAAGATTCTAGAATTAAAGTCTTTCATCAGGAGAATCAAGGGGTAGCTGCCGCTCGAAATACAGGGCTTGAGAACGCCACCGGAGAATATTTATATTTTCTCGATTCCGATGATATGATTGAAGAAAATTTCCTGGAATATGCATACAATGTCGCAAAAGCTAACGATAGCGATTTAACTATTTGTGATGAAAGAAATTATTCTTCCAGGTCGGTGGAATTTCTGGCTACGGTTGCAACCTACGGAATTTTTGTCAGGCATGAATTTCTTAAACTTCATCCGGATATTAAATTCCCAGTAGGTATACAACCTTCTGAAGACGGAATTTTTTCACATAAAATTTTACTATTGACTGACAAAATTTCTTTTTGTAATAACAAGTATTTCTACAGACATTACCCTGAGCAACATACATACCGTGTATGCCAAAACCAACAATTAGCATTACCGCAAGCACCTGAAATTTTTAAAATATTAGAAGAGTTTTATGACAAATATAATCTGTGGGATAAGCATTACCTGAAAATTATTAAAACTTTTGAATTTGAATTATTTGCAAATAGAAACAAATTTAAAGGCTGCGCACTCTTTGACCGAATAAAAATAGCTAACCTTAACAATAAGTTTTTCAAAAAACATTTAAAAAAATATTTGACTAAAGCTCAAGCAAAAAAATTCAACTATGAATTTATAAAACTCTTATACTCAATGAACGGCTGCACTTTTATTTTCAACCGTTTTTTGCATAGTATTCCTCTTATTCAGGATAATTATCTCGCGGTCAGATTTCTGACAAATTATTTTAAAACAAATATAAAAAAATTAATCTATAAACTCGCAAGAGCAAAAGCTAAAATAAAAGTTATTCATCCGTCAGAGAGGAAATTTCTTAAACAATTTTTCAATAATATTGACGAGGATAAAGTTCTTGTTGTCGAAATGAATAACTGTCATAATGAGGTTATCCCCGGTTATCTGAAATATCTGAATGAACTTGGATACAGATGCGATGTTCTGGTTGAAAAACAAATTTACAAGGATAATATTTTCGTCAATCTGCCGGATAATTTGTATGAAAATATTTACAATGCCAGATATTTTATTATACAAAAAATTCTTAAATCACCGGAGGTCAAAAAATATAAAAAAATATTTATAACTTCAAATTATATCTACGCGCCCGAAGTTATACTTAGCGATTTACCTAATCTGCAGGATAAAGAAAAATTTATCTTTACCGAACATAATATAAAATATCTCACTAATGACTTAATGAAATGCCACAAATTTCTCTGTATCAACAACTTTGGAAAGAGTGAACTGCAAAATAATGTTGTAAATCCTCACTATTTCGGAGACATAAATATTACGGAGAAAAATAAGGATATAACAAAATTTTTAGTAGTCGGAAGAATAAAAAACGACCGGCAAAATTATTCTATGATTTATGACTCAATAAATGATTTGAAAGCAAAAAACATTTTTAATTATAAAATTACACTTGTCGGATACGACTTTGGCGGATATCTTGACCGGTACCTGCTGTGCGAAAGAAATCTTGAATATAAGGGGAAATTAAATTTTGCAGAATTGTATAAAGAAATTGAAGATGTTGACTTTTTTATAACTCTGTTTGATGATAGTAATCCTGAGCACCAGAAATATAAAACCACGGTAACCTCAGGACAAATACAACTCATTTACGGATTTTTAAAACCAACAATTATACAAAAAAACTTTGCGCCTTATTGCGGATTTGATAAAGAAAATTCAATACTTTTTGAAAACAAAGATGACCTCACTGATGCACTTATAAAATGTATTAATATGCAGGATAAAGAATACAAAAAAATTCAGGATAACATCAAAAATTATTCAGAAAATCTCTATCAAAAATCCCTTACAAATCTAAAAGGAATACTGAATGACTGAAACTAAAATACCTAAAATCATACATTATTTTTATGACTCAAACGCTGACATTTTTGAGAAAAATAACAGACCGCAGCTCAGAATGTGCTACACCTCATGGAAAATGTTTTGTCCTGACTATGAAATAATGTTCTGGCACGATAAAATGCCTGAATTCCAAGAAATGCTTAAGGCTTCACGCTTTTTAAGAGAAGCTTACAGACTAAAAATCTGGGCATTCGTTTCTGATTACGTAAGATTCTATGCTCTGTATAAATACGGCGGGATTTATCTGGATACAGATGTTCAGATAATCAAAAATATTGACGAATTTCTTGACAATGAATTCTTTTGTTCTGTCTACGGCTGTATGACACAGCCTAATTACCTTGTAGAACCGGCTCTCACCGGCTCTGTTAAAGGAAATCCCATTGCTAAAATAATGCTGGACTACTATAACTCTGAAGAGATATTCAACGCTAAAAATATTATGCTGCCGGTAATCTTCAGACAAATTTTGCAAAAGAATAATCTGCTTCCGGAAAATGAAAACTACCTTGAAGATTCTCTTAAACCAATCATGGAAGTAGATTTTGACGAATACAAATCTCAGGAAATTTATAAAGGAACTAATCTGACCTTATACCCGATGTTTTACTTTTGCCCGTCCTGGGAGTTCCATGGAGAAAAATCCATACTTCCGGAAACACACGCAATCCACTGGTGTCAAAGTTCATGGTGGTACACACTTAAAAACAAAATTGATGTATATGAACTCCAGCACCTTGGAAAAGCCAAGGGGTTGAAAAAATTATACCGGAAAATAAGAATAATCCTTTATAGAATAGCTAATTCTTGTTGTTTTTAATACCGGTTGTAATCATTGCAATGTTATATTTATCGGCAGTCTGGATAATACGTTCATCCTTGATGCTGCCACCGGATTGTATAATCAAACCTATACGAGCCAGCACTGCCGCGTGAATACTGTCTTCTGCCGGCAAAACATCATCAGATGCAAGCACTGCATTTTTTGCCTCATCGCAGGCTAAATTTAATGCCCAATCCACTGCCGCAAGCGAAGTTGTTTGACCTTGTGCTATGGCTATTGTTTTAAAATCTTTTACAATCACAACTGCATTTGATTTTGCATGCTTTGCAACTTTCCAGGCAAATATAGCATCTTCAATCTGCTCCGGTGACGGCTTTTGTTTGGTTACGACTTTAAATGTGTCTTTATTCAGCTCACTTCTGTTAGCATCTTGAATAAGCGTGCCGAACGGTGTCACTTTAATCTCTTCATCAATATATTTTTTGTAATCTTTGAGCGGTGTGATAAGTTTTACCAGTTTAATTTCCGGATTTGCTTTCAACAAATCCAGAGCTGACGGTTCAAATTCCGGCGCTACAACAACGCTCACAGACATAGAATCTATATGCTTTGCAGAATCATAATCAACCGCAGAAGAAAACGCGATTACTCCGTAGAAAGCACTGATAGGGTCACAATCAAAAGCTTTTGTATAAGCATCATATGAAGTCCGTCCAAGAGCAACCCCGCAAGGTTTACCGCGTTTTACAAACGCTACGGCATTCACATCATAAAATTCGCTCACAATATTTATTGATGCAGTAAGGTTCAGAATATCATTATATGTCAATTTATCACCGGATAATACTTCATAATCCACCATATGCGGAGATTTATAAACAGCAGCTCGCTGATGCGTATTTTCGCCGTGCTGTAATTCGTCTAATAAATGAAGTGTATAGGTTCTTTCCTGTGAATATTCTTGTGTATCCCGATCGCTCATTTTGTGTCCTCAATGTTCTCTATTTTTCTTAAGACTAACATAAATACACCGGCTGTGCAAATCTTTAAAATCTTAGCATTTCGTAACTATTTAGGCTTAGAAAGTCAATAATTGTTGAAATAATTTTTTGTCTTTACTATAATTTTTTTTGTAGAAATAAAAACTTAGAGGACAAAATGGCAAGTAACAGAATAACTGAAGGCGTAGGGAAAAAAATAGTAGAAGCATTAAAAAAACAATCCGATATAGAAATTATTCCTGTACCGGAATCACATTTTAATACACAAGAAGAGCCAATGCCTCAACCGGAAGTAGAATACGTAGAAAACAATGAAGAAGAAATCCAGCCGGAATTGACTTTTGAAGCTGCAACTTATTCAGAACCGTCTTTTACACCGCCGCCTGTAATGCCGCAGCCTCAAATTTCACGCCCTGCTTACACACAGCAGCCTGCGATGAATAACTCAAGTTTTGCAGCTAATTCAACAATGGATAGTATCTCTAATGAACTCGACGGGTTTGAAATTCCGACAAATGTTGCAGTACTAAAACAACTTATTTCCAAATTGCCGTCCGGAGTAACAAAACAAACCGGTGCTCAAATTATTAAACAAACTATGGAAGCACTCGGAATTTCTATGAACAGTGTTTTGCAGGAAGCTCAACAGGTTCAAGAGGGTTTAAATAACTCTGCAAGAGATTGTCAGACTACTATTATTGAATACAGAAAACAAATTAATCTGCTTGAAAAACAGGCTCAAAAATACCAGAGACAATACGCTGCTCTAAATGATATTATAAGCTTATTTATTCAAACTAATCACTAATTCTATTAAAAAAATACAAAAAAAGAAAAACTATTTTTTGAACTTGTGTCTTATTTCTTTAACACAGTTGTTCTCAAATAGTTTTTCTTTTTGTTATCAAAATTATTAATTAAAACCTATTATCCGCCTAAGTTATAACTGAACGAACGTGATATGTTGCTTGTTAATCTGCCTTTTACGGATTGAAGTTCAGATTCTACCATCCTTAGTTTTATTTGATATTGCTGTGATTGCTGTTCAAGTTTTTGTTCAAGAAGCTTTAACTTTGCCTGACGCTGGTTCAAAGTTTTCATAACAGGAGAGTCCGGATCATAATCCGTGCCGACCTGCATCAGGTCACTTGCTGACTGAGCAAGCGACATCTTTGACTGAGTCACAAGCTGTATTTTGTATTCCAAATCAAACTTGAGATTGGTCAAATACTGAGTTCTGATTGTATCGGTAATAACACCCATTTTTCCTGCCTTTATCTGGTTGTGTTCAGGTTATTACCCCTCAAAAAGCTGTGCTGGTTGTTTTCTGCTATTAATTGTTCCATTTTGTGGAACTGGTGCCTGTGATAATTCAATCTGTACTGCGCCATTTTAAGTTTCTTTTTCATTGTCAAGAAGTCTTTAATACCGTCTACTATTGAATTTATCATTGCTTTTATCGGGCTTTTCCTGATGATAAAATTCTTTGAATAGATAAGGAAGTCTACTAGCCTTTTCATATTCGTCTCTAAAGTATCTCGAAGCATATTTCTCCTTTACACTTTAGACCTACATGTATATTAAAACAAGTCACGCCCGATAATTGCTTATTTTGTTACATTCAGCTTAACATGTCTTAATCATTCAGTCTCAAGTAATTTAGTATTCATTATATTTAACGGCAGACTTTTATAGAACTTTAAAAAAATCTGACAGGATTACGTTATTTTTAATAAAATTTTACAATAAAATCGCAATCCTGCCAAATTTTAAAATATATACTGGATAAAAGCAAATCTTACAAGTTTTGAATAGCTTTGCTGTCACCGTCGATAGATTCTTTCAACATCTTTTTAACGACATCTCCCTGGGTATCAAGCATTTTGCAAACGGTTTCGATATTTCTAACCTTGTTGGACAAAATGACATCGGCATTTGCAGTAATTTTGCCGGTAACGTTCTGGTAAGCAGCCAGTGCCGCAGAAGTTGTACCCTGCATCAAGTTACCCATAACAAGGGCAGGGAGACCGTATTCACCGAGGTAAGGTGCAGCGGCCTGCATAATACCGCCCCATCCGGAAATTACACTGGCAAGAGGCAATACTATGTTTTTGCCGACAAAACCGTAACCGTTAGCAGTACCAACACCGTAAGCTGCGGCGCTTGCGATATCCGCAATTCCGCCCATACTTGACGCTCCGCCTGTAACATAACCGTCAGAACCCCATCCTGTCATTAAGCCGGCTGCGCCGCCTGTGGAATAACCATCCAACCCCCAGGATACCGGAGCTGCTCCGCCCGGAAAACCTGAATAGTTGTATAAAGAATCTATACCGTAAGAGGTTCCGCCTGAATACGGCGAACTATATGAAGTACCGGCAACATTCATTGCTTCCGATGCACCAAAGACATGCGCAAAGGATGACGGGGCTAGCATACTTGCTAAATTGTATAAAAATCCGCCGGTTGTCTCAAAACCGGTGCCCATACCGCTTCCTGAAACAGTTAAATCTCTCAGGCGGTCATAAGTCTCGAACAACTGCGCTTTTGCATCGCCGCTCGCTGAACCGTATTTGTTTGCTATTACCAAGTAACTATCATTTTTGTAAGACATAAGTACCTCTTAATATTAATGCTTTTAACAAGCACCTTAACTCTATTCGAAAGTTTTGAATGTAGATTCGATGTTCTTTTCAATAACTTTCTTAACTGCTTCCATTTCAGTCTGGAGCGCATCCTGTTCAGTATCGAGCTGACGGAGTCTCAATTCAAGAGTTCTGTCCTCCTGTTGAATAATCTCTGTCTGAGCGTTGATATCCTGAATTTGTTTTTCATAAGTTTCCATATCGTAAGTATACTGGTTCATTGCATCTTGATAAGCTGCCTCGTCAGTAATAGTTTCAGTATGGAGCGGATATACTGCTGAAGAATCTTCAAAGTTAATAGATGTCCAGCGGCCTGAACCGTCAATTTCAATCATTGCCTTATCAGTTTTTTCAATTTTTGTTTTAACATTCTTTGCTTCGTAGAAAATCAATTTGTCCTGGTTTTCTGTCGGATATTGAGGATCTACCGGAGACATATAGCTGTTGTACAAATCTTCTTTTGTAGCAAAGTAAGTTGTATCACCGTCATCCCAGCAGTAAATATCTTCGATATCAGCTTGAGCGATAGCTTCGTCAGGCCAATCTTTGCAAATCTGCTCGTAAGCTGCGGCAAGCATCTTATCCGTTTCATCATACTTATACAACTCATGGTTACCTACAGAACCAGGGAATTCAGCATCAATTGTATAATCGTTGATATCAGCAGCAGCTCCTGTCAAGTCAGCAGTATTCAAGAAGTGATATACACCCTCTTCATCCTTATAGTATGAAAGTTCTTCTTTAAGAAATTCTACCGGAGGATTCTGGCTTGCGCCGTTAGCCGCAAGTTTGTTGAACGCGTTTTGCAAATCCGGGTGAAGAGCCTCTTCATCTTCTGTTTGCGGGTATTCGTAAATTCTGTTTCCGTTAGCATAATATACATCATCAACAAGATTTAAGCCCGGTGCATCTTCACTCTGTGAAGCCTGGTCAGGGTTACGTGTCAGTGTGTCTGTGGAAATTGTTTCTTCTAATTTAACCTGCGGATTACGCAATTTATTTTGAATACCTGTAAAAACATCAGCATAATGATAATGTGTGATGAGATAATTGTATCCATCAGGATCATCAATCAATTCGTGCATATCGGTAATTGTTTCAGAGTAAACACCGTCCTCATAAGAGTATTGGACTTTTGTAAAATCTGAAGTACTAGGAGCTGTCGGGACTTCCAAAGCCAAAAGCTGGTTAAAAAGGTTAGCACTCTGATTTGCCAGTGCTGTACGAGCCTGGTTTACCTGCTGTCCTTCATATTCAACGTTTGTCTTTCTTGCCGTCAAGCCTAAATATCTTGCCTGTGATGCTGCCATACCCATATGCAACTCTCCTTCATTATAAATATTTCTACCTTTTTACTATCTCTATAATGACCTTTTTAAAAAAGTCAATATAATCTATAATAAATTATACGTGAATATTAAGTTTTTTATACAGCAGAATTAATAAAAATCATCTGTTTACAGTAGATAAAAACACATAATTCAACCGTATGTATAACAAAAAAGACCGCTGATAAAATCAACGGTCTTTTTTTATTATATAGTCCATTTATTCTGCAGACGTATTATTTGTTTCTTCTGTTTTGGGTTCATTAACAGTAAGAGCAATTCTCTTATCTGTCGGATTGAATTTTAATATATAAGTCATAACCTTATCGCCGACCTGCAGGATATTAGAATTTTTATTCTGCAATTCAACAACTTCATTATGAGGAAGAAGAGCTTCAACCCCCGGGAACACTTCAACAAAAGCGCCGAAATGTTTAATTCTTGTGATTGTACCTTCCACTTTGTCGCCTTCTTTAATTTGTTTTTCAGCCTCAACCCAAGGATCAGGTTCAAGGTTTTTCAAACTCAAAGACACGCGTTGTTTGTCGTGGTCGACAGCAATAACTTCAACATCAATTTTGTCGCCGACTTTAAGAATATCAGTCGGATGATCAATCCATCTCCAAGAAAGTTGAGAGAGCGGAAGTAGACCATCGATACCGCCCAAATCAATGAACGCACCGAAATCAGTAATTCTCACAACATCGCCTTTAACAATCTGCCCCGGCTCAATTTGAGAGAACACATTTTTTCTTGCTTCAACGGCACTGTCATCATAAACTTTCTTATTAGAAAGGATGAAGTTATTTTGCTGAGCATCGAGCGTAAGAATTTTCAATTCAATCTTACTGCCTACTTCAAGCTCAGTTTCTTTCACTCTGAGCTGGCTTGACGGAACAAAACCGCGAACACCAGAGACTTCAACAAGTACGCCGCCTTTAACAATTCCGGCAACAGTACCGAGGATTGTTTCATCAGCAGCTTTAACTTTTTCAAGTTCTTTCCAAGCATAAGCAAAGTCAACACGTTTGCGGGAGAGCAAGAATTTGCCGTCCTCATCTTCTTCTCTGATAATTAAGAATTCGTATTCTTCACCTTTTTTGAATTTTTCTTCTAATTTTTCATTTTTGTCTACGGCTTCTTTTTCCGGAACGATAGCTATAGTTTTAGCTCCGATATCTACCATTACCCCAGAACCATCAAATCCGCATACAATACCTTTTACTAAATCACCTTTTTGGAAATTGTAATCATACTTTTTCAATAACTCTTCAAAATCCATATCTTTTTCTAAAGATGCCATTTTTTCTCCATTGTCCACAGACACTAACTATTTTAACTATTTTATGACATGTATTTTATCAGACGTTTGGCAATCTGTAAAGGATTATTAATATTGCGTAACATCGCTTAATGATTAATCCGGCGGGAAAAAGCAGTGTAAAATGCAGACAGAGCAACGTTTAGCGCCCTGCCTGCAAATAATTAAGAAATGTTGCTATTTAAGGGATTCAATCAGTTGATTTATGGTATCTGATTGAATATTAATCTCTTCAATACGCGCTTTTGTTTGCTCAATCAAATCTTTTGGAGCATTAGCAACAAATTTCGGGTTATTAATTCTGCCCTCAAGTGATTTTTTCTCCCCTGTGAGTTTATCTAATTTCTTTTGCTGGCGGGCAATTTCCTCGTTGAAATCAATAAGATTTTCCAGAGGAATAACGATAGTAGAGGCAGAGACCACAGCATTAGCGGATTTTTTAGGTGACGGAGCGTCTTTATCCGCATAAGTGATATCTTCAACCCTTGCCATACGTTTAATATAAGCTTCAATTGCCTCAAATGTTGATTTTTCGGAAATGTCTGCTCTTATTTCAATATTCAATTTAATAGAGTGAGAAATATTGAAACTTTGCCGTACGTTACGGAGAGATTTAATAGTTTCAAATACAAGTTCCATTTCCTTAGCTTCTTCAGGGAATGCGAGATTTTCCTTGTATTGAGGAAAATCAGCCAGCATAATAGCTTTGAATTCAGATTCTTTAGGGATAAGCTGCCAGATACGTTCAGTAATATGAGGCATAATCGGGTGGAGCATTCTCAAAGACATATCAAGGACATATCTTAAAACACGCTGTGTATTAGCTTTTAAATCCTCATCCTGAAGCTGAATTTTAGCTATTTCAACATACCAGTCGCAATAAGAATTCCAGAAGAAATCATACAGAATATGAGCAGTTTCACCTATTCTGTAATTTTTTATATTTTCATTAATTTCTTTTGCTGTAGTATTCAGTTTATCTAAAATCCACTTGTCAGCGATAGTGAGACCTTGTGTATCAATATCCTTGTTATCGACACCCTCAAGATTCATCAATACAAAGCGGGAAGCGTTCCAAATTTTATTAGCAAAATTTCTGCCGTATTCAAATCTTTCATCGCTGATTTTGATATCCTGACCGCCGTATGTACAAAGAGACGTCATCGTAAATCTCAAGGCATCGCAGCCGTATTTGTCAATAATTTTAACCGGGTCAATTGTATTGCCTTTTGATTTTGACATTTTCTGACCTTTTTCATCACGGATAAGCCCGTGGATATAAACAGTCGGGAACGGCGCTTTTTTAGTGAATTCAAGCCCCATAGTTATCATTCTGGCAACCCAGAAGAAAATAATATCAAAACCTGTAACGAGAACTGAAGTAGGATAGAATTTTTTATAATCTTCAGCCTCCGTATCAGGCCAGCCCAATGTTGAGAACGGCCATAAACCTGAAGAAAACCAAGTATCCAAAACATCACTATCCTGAGTGTAATTAGCAGGGTCAGGATTTTCTTTAGCTACGACCATTTCGCCTGTAACATTGTGGTAATAAGCCGGAATTTGATGCCCCCACCAGAGTTGTCTGGAGATACACCAGTCGCGGATATTTTCCATCCAGCCTAGATAATTCTTTTCCCAGCGTTCAGGAACAAATTTAATTCTGCCGTCTTTAACAGCAGCTATAGCTTCTTTGGCAAGCGGAGCCATTTTCACAAACCACTGTTCAGACAAAAGCGGTTCAATAGTAGTATTGCAACGCTGGCATTTGCCTACATTATGTTCGTGGTCGCGAGTGCGGAGCAGGAATTTTTCATAACTAAGCATGCCGAGAATTTTTTCACGCGCTTCATAACGGTCAAGACCGTGGAGAGACGGCGGGACTTCACCGCAGGCTTTCATTTTGCCCTCTTCATCAATAACCCAGATAGGTTTGAGGTTGTGGCGTTTGCCTACTTCAAAGTCATTCGGATCGTGAGCCGGAGTAATCTTAACAGCGCCTGTACCGAAAGATTTATCAACATATTCATCGGCAATAATCGGGATTTCTCTTCCGGAAAGCGGAATTACAACTGTTTTACCGATAAGTTCGCTATACTTGTGATCTGACGGGTGAACCGCAATCGCAACATCACCAAAAATAGTTTCAGGACGGGTAGTTGCAACAATAATTGCACCGTGTTCACCTTTAACGGGATATGAAATTTCCCACATATGCCCCTGTTCTGTTTCGTATTCTGTTTCAACGTCAGAAATAGCACTTTTGCAGCGCGGGCACCAGTTTACAATGTATGCGCCTTTGTATATAAGTCCTTTTTCATATAATTTAACGAACACTTCCTTAACAGCTTTAGAGCGGGCTTCATCAAACGTAAAACATTCTCTTGAACGGTCAAAAGATGCCCCGAGACGTTTGCACTGATCTAAGATAGCGCTCTTGTGTTCATTAGTCCATTTCCAAGTTTCTTTAAGGAATTCTTCTCTACCCAAATCGTAGCGGGAAAGCCCTTTTGCTCTGAGCTGTTTTTCCACAACGTTCTGTGTTGCAATACCGGCGTGGTCAGTACCCGGAACCCAAAGAGCTTCATAACCTGACATTCTGTGATAACGGATTAAAATATCCTGCAAAGTTTCATCAAGTGCGTGCCCCATATGAAGAACACCGGTAACATTTGGAGGCGGTATTACTATTGAATAAGGCGGCTTTTTGCTTTTTGCATCAGCCTTGAAAAATTCATTTTCTTCCCAGAATTTGTAAATTCCAGCCTCGGTAGACGCCGGGTCATAAACTGTAGGTAAATCTTCAATCTTACACGCTGTATCTGTCATCTTAAAATTCCCTCTTTTTGTGTCTCAATAAGAATAATTTAGCACAAAAAAAGTTTTTATAACACTTATTCAACACCTGTAAAATATTTATTAAGCATTGTAACAAGCTTTATTTTTTTTGAAATTTATAATCAGAAAATTTGTTTATAAATACAGAAAGAGAGATTTATGTCCGTAAATAACGTCAGTTCAATCAGTACAGAAAATCTAAACACAATAAAGGCAAAAGCCGCAGAAATAACTTCCTCATCAGGAGGAAGCATCTGGAATGACTACAAAAATTTTGACCTGAACGGCGACGGCAGTATTTCCGATGACATAGAAAACATGTCTGATGCCGACCTTTACAGAATGGGACAGCAGATGGGCATTCTAAGTGACGGAACAGTACAGGCGACAAAACAGAGCGAAGAAACCGGCAACTGTTACCTGTTGAGCGGAGTAAACGCGCTGAGTAACACCACCTGGGGCAAAGAAGCTATTCAAAATGCAATAGAGCCAACAGAAGATGGCGGTTACAATGTTACATTTTATAACTCTGACGGGGAGAAAGAAACCGTCAATATAAGCGCAGAAGAACTTGCTGCAAACCCTGAGAAATACTCGAGCGGCGATGTTGATATGAAAATTATTGAAGTTGCTGCAGAAAAATTCTATTCCGCTCATCTGGATGAGGATGCTTACAGCTATAAAGATAAAAATACCCCTCTGACAGAAGGGCTTATGGAGGGGAAAACCTCTATACTATATATGCTGACAGGCAGTGAAGGGCATGTACTGCAATCAACAGAATTAGATAAAAGAATTCACGAAAGCGCGCTGGCATCAGATAGAGGAGCACTTACCGATGAAACACTGCAGCAAGAACTGCTGGAGATTGCCTCAAATCCTGATGGTTATGCGGCAACCTGCGCGTTTAAAAAACCGGGATTTTTCCAGAAATTATTCGGCGGCGGTGATACTGTGTCTGCCCACGGATACTCCATAAAAGAAGTAATCCAATCACCTGACGGCGGCATCCAATCAGTAATTGTTCAGAATCCTTGGGACAGCTCTAAAGAAATTGTAATGTCTTATAAAGACTTTAAATCTCAGGTGGCTTATTTTGTAACACATAATCAGAATGATACTTTCTAATAATTTTTTAACAGCAAAAAGCGCTCCGGAAAAATTTTTCGGAGCGCTTTTAATAAAATCTGATAAATCTATGAAACGTGGCTTGCAATGATTTCCATTTCCTCAAGTGAAGCGTAAACTGAATGGCAGCCGCAATCTACGTAAAGGATATGACCTGTTGTTCCTGTTGAAAGGTCAGAAGCCAGATACAAACCTGCTTTACCAACATCATCCAGAGATACGTTACGGTTGAGCGGAGCTTTAGCAACTGCTGCTTTAAGCATTTTGTCAAATCCTGAAATACCTTTAGCCGCGAGAGTTTTAACAGCACCGGCAGAAATACAGTTGACTCTGATGCCTTTTTTACCCAAATCAGCAGCCAGATATCTCATAGAAGATTCAAGAGCAGCTTTAGCTACACCCATTACGTTGTAATTAGCAACAACATATTCAGAGCCGAGATATGTAAGAGCAAAAATAGAACCACCCTCATTCATAATCGGTTCTACATTTCTGCAGATAGAAACTAATGAATAAGCACTTACACCCATTGCAAGATTCCAGCCGTCGTGAGATGTGTCAATAAATCTGCCCTGCAAATCTTCTTTTGCAGCAAAAGCAACGGCGTGAACAACAAAATCGAGTTTGCCGTAAACTTTTTCACATTCAGCAACAACAGCCTTGATTTCATCTTCTTTTGTAACATCACAGCTCATAATGATTTTAGCGCCCATTTCTTCAGCGAGCGGTCTTACACGTTTTTCCATAGCTTCGCCGGCATAAGTAAACGCAATATCTGCACCTGCTTCATAAAGCTGTCTTGCAATTGCGTATGCAATACCGTGAGTATTGGATACACCAAAAATTAACCCTTTTTTACCTTCCATTAGTTTCATAATTATTTCTCCCTCGTAAAATACTAAGCTACCAATTAATAATAACTTAAATAATTTTTTTTTGCAAATTTTTACAATTTAGAGATTGTTAACAAATGTAACAAAAAGCTAACATGCTGAAATCAGCTGATTTCGGATGTTTTTATATCTTTAGAGAGTATAAAATACAGGAGAGCTTTGTGGGCGTAAATAACGTTCAAAATATGAATAAAGCCGAGCTATATAAATTAGCGAAGCAAAAGAGCGGACAGCAGACAACTGTCTCTCAACAGTCCTGGATGACATCCACAGGCTCTATTTTCAATGCGCCGCAAGCAAGATCAGCATCAAGCAAAACACAACCTGCACCAACAGGACAAACTCAAGAAAATCAACAGCCTGAAAATAAAAAACTTGAAATGTACCAAAAACATTGGGGCGAAGAAAAAGGTTCTGAAATATACGAAAAGAAATACGGGTCAGATGATGTTCAGAATGCCCCGCAGACAAGAAATTCAAGCAGTACATCAGGCGGTGCTAAAGCCGAAGATGACCCGATGGCAAAATATGAAAATGTAGACAACGCCTCTGATGGTAAAGCTCTTGCACAAGAGGGCGACAAAATTGCATCAGACGGTCAATCTCAAGCTGAAGAAATTGAAGCTGAAGGCCAAAATTCAGAAAAAGTAAGCAAAGATGCAACCAAAACAGCAAAAGACCTCACAAAAGAAAACAAAACATTTGAAAAGAAAATAAAACAAGAACAAAAAACATTCATGCAGGCTCAAAAAGAAATTGAAAAAGCCGCAGAAGAAATAGAAAAAGCACAAGTTGAAATGGATGCGATTAACGCAGAAATCGAAAGTCTGCAGAGTGCGCAATCAAGCAGATCAATGTCAGCTTCAAGCTCATCAGACGGCGTAAGCAGCGGTTCTGATGACACTTCCAGCAAAATTGCCGATTTGCAAACAAAAGCAAATTCACTCGGGCAGATAATGATTTCTAACGGTAAAATTATTCAAACAAAACAAAAAGTTTCTACAAAATCTTTGAAAAGCATGAATAAGATGAGTAAAACTTTCAACAAAAACAATATCAAAATCCAAAAACAACTTGAAACACAATCAACAGAACAGAGCAAAGTAATTCAGGTAGCTGAGAAACTTGACAAAGTATTCCAGACCATATCACAGGTCGGCCAGGCCTTAAAAATCGGCGGTCAGGCACTTATAGCATTAGGTTCAGCAACATCCTGGTGCGGTGTTGGTGCTGCATTGATTTCAGCAGGTTCATTTATGATGAAAGCCGGTAACGTTGTAGAACTCGTTGGTAACTACGGTACGATGGCTGCAAACATAACCAAGACAGCAGCGTACGCAGCTGAGGGCAACCTTGCAGGAGCTCTGCAGAGCGCAGGTACAGCAATTATGTCAGGTGCTGCTGCTATTAAAGGCACAAAAGAATTCTCCTCAACAATGGATGCAATTAACCAGAAAGCTGAAAATGCAACCAAAAACCTCGCAGCAAATGCAGCAGCTAAAGATCTTGCAAATACCGAACAGGCTAAAGAATTGATGGAACAAACAGGAATGAGCAAATCTGCCCTCAAGAAAGATTACAAAGCTCAGATTATGCAAAACGGAATGACTGGTGATACTGCTGCTGAAATGAGAGATAGTATAACAAAAGGCACAGATATTAATGGTAAATCCTTTGCGGATAGTTTCACGGCAAATGCTGATGGTCATATCACCGGAGCAAAAGACAAATTATTAATGAATAATGAAAAACTTGCCGGAAAATCCAAAAAACTTGCAAGAAAAGCAAATAAAATGGTTAAAAATGCTGCAAACAACGATATTAACGAAATCAACAATAAATGGGCAAGTGCAATTCCGCAGTCTAAGAGCAGCAAAATGTTTGAAAACGCTAAGAAAATCGGTTCTTCACTCGCTGCAGCCGGTTCACAAATGCAAATGTACAATGATATGGCAGCTGCAGGTACAGGCAACCAAGTTGGCTATGTCGGACACAGACTCACCAATCCTGCCAGAACAAGACAGGTTATCGCGAACATTAACAAAAGGAGATACGGCGGCGCTATTGGCTAATACTTTATTCACAGAAAAAGACCGGTTTTTAAAAACCGGTCTTTTTAGTCTTTGATAATCTTTATATTACTTGTTCAGAGAGATTGCTTGATTTTCTTCAAGAAGAACGTTCATATAGAGTAATTTGTTTGCAGTTGCCTGGTCTAAGTTGATGAACTCTGCACCGGCTCTTCTATCGGTTGCTGATACAACTTTTACATCAGCTTCAATATCAAGGTCGCCGTATGAAATTTGTACAGGGATTACATCACCGACTTTAACTTGGTTGTGGTGTTTAAGAGCGATACCGCCTCTTGAAATATCAACCAGTGATTCAATCTTGCTGTTCTGAGCCAACTCTACAGGGTTTCTGTTACCTTCAACCTGGAATCTCATATATTGACGTTTGTCAATTGTTGAGATGTTTTCATCGTAGTCTTTTCTGTAAGTCAACTTACCCATGTTATCGTATTCGGTAACTTCATCGTCATCAGAGTCAGCATCAGCATCAGCATCGGCATCTGCGTCAGCATCGGCATCTGCATCGGCATCAGCATCGGCATCTGCATCTGCGTCAGCGTCAGCATCAGCGTCTGCATCGGCATCGGCATCAGCGTCAGCATCAGCATCGGCATCGGCATCAGCGTCAGCATCAGCATCTGCATCAGCGTCTGCATCAGCATCAGCATCTGCATCAGCATCAGCATCTGCATCTGCATCAGCGTCTGCATCGGCATCTGCGTCAGCATCGGCATCAGCATCAGCATCAGCATCAGCATCAGCATCGGCATCAGCATCGGCATCGGCATCAGCGTCTGCATCTGCATCGGCGTCAGCATCGGCATCAGCATCTGCATCAGCATCAGCATCAGCATCAGCGTCTGCATCAGCATCAGCGTCAGCATCGGCGTCTGCATCAGCATCAGCATCAGCATCGGCATCAGCATCTGCATCAGCATCAGCATCAGCGTCTGCATCAGCATCAGCGTCTGCATCAGCATCAGCATCAGCATCAGCATCGGCATCGGCATCAGCATCAGCATCAGCATCAGCATCGGCATCAGCATCAGCATCAGCATCGGCATCTGCATCTGCGTCAGCATCAGCGTCAGCATCAGCATCTGCATCGGCGTCAGCATCGGCATCTGCATCGGCGTCAGCGTCAGCGTCAGCGTCTGCATCAGCATCAGCATCGGCATCAGCATCAGCATCAGCATCAGCGTCTGCGTCAGCATCAGCGTCTGCATCAGCATCAGCATCAGCATCAGCGTCTGCATCAGCGTCAGCGTCTGCATCAGCATCAGCGTCAGCGTCTGCATCAGCGTCAGCGTCTGCATCAGCATCAGCGTCTGCATCGGCATCTGCATCTGCATCAGCGTCAGCATCAGCATCAGCATCGGCATCTGCATCTGCATCTGCGTCAGCATCAGCGTCAGCATCAGCATCAGCGTCTGCATCAGCATCAGCGTCTGCATCGGCATCTGCGTCTGCATCAGCATCAGCGTCAGCATCAGCATCGGCGTCTGCATCTGCATCTGCATCAGCATCTGCGTCTGCATCAGCATCTGCATCGGCGTCAGCATCGGCATCAGCGTCTGCGTCAGCATCGGCATCGGCGTCTGCATCTGCATCAGCATCTGCGTCTGCATCAGCATCTGCATCGGCGTCTGCATCTGCATCAGCATCTGCGTCTGCATCAGCATCTGCGTCAGCGTCTGCGTCTGCGTCAGCATCAGCGTCAGCATCAGCATCTGCGTCAGCATCAGCATCTGCGTCTGCGTCTGCGTCTGCGTCAGCATCAGCGTCAGCATCAGCATCTGCGTCAGCGTCTGCGTCAGCATCAGCGTCAGCGTCAGCATCTGCATCGGCATCAGCGTCAGCATCAGCATCAGCATCAGCGTCTGCGTCAGCATCAGCGTCTGCGTCAGCATCTGCATCTGAGTCTAATGGCATTTCATCGTCACCATAATAATTTCTTTCATCTTCATCACGACCAATTGCAGTTACATCTTCAGGTCTTACTGCTTTTGCAGTTAAAGTTAAATCTTCACCTTCGATTTCGTTTGTGCTGTCATCAGCAACTCTTGTACCGTAATTGTCTTTTCCTAATGAAATATAAACACCGTCAGCGTAAATATTATCAGCAGTGATAGTCATTTCGCCGCCGTCCTGGAGGCTGCCGTTTTCAACTTTAACAATTGAATCAGCCCAGTTTTTATCAACTCTTGTATTTTTGTTAATATCTAAAGCTTTTAATTCAACATTTTTCGGTTTAACATTGCTGTTTGGACCATAGTAATCAACCGGAGTATTAGGAACTGAACCTAAGTTTTCAATGTTCAATTCAGCACCGCGGGTTGTAATGTTCAAATCTTTTGCGGCAGTTGTTTCTTTTACGTTAACATTACCTGCAAATTCTGCATTGATGCTGCCGTTTTTAGCAATCATTGTATTTACATTTGTTTCGCTGTAAGCATCGCTGTGACCTTTAATATTAATATCGTTGATAGCTAAAGCGTTGAATTCATAGTTGTCAGCATCAGTCTGGTTGAAAGTTAATTTGTTGTTTTTCTCACCGATGTTGCCGCTTGCGATTAAGGAAACACCAGTACCTTGAACGTTTGCTTTGCTAGAATCAGAAGAAGCGTTCAAGATTGAGTAAGGAGTTTGACCTTTAGTTGAAGAATCAGCAAGAAGTGCAACCTGACCGTCTGCAATGATGCTGTCAACATTCATATTAGAATCTTTGCTAGCCATATTGATTGACAGGTTGTTGCCAGAATTTTTTGTATCGGTTGTAGTTGCATTAACTTTGCCCTGTACGTTGATGTTAACTGATTTTGTCAAATCTCTTGCATCAGGTCCAATGCCATCGTTGTGGAAAGTACCGATTTTGCCGTTTTTAACATCAATGTTTAAGTTGTTACCTGCTTTTAATAAAGTTTTGTCATAACCTGCATTTAACAAATTACCGTTTTCAAGGTTGATGTTGATGTTGTTTCTTGCATCCAGGTTGTTGTTAACAGAAGCACCACCGATAACTACATCTGAATTGCTGTTTTTAACTTTGATGTTGTTGCCAGTAACTTTACCGTTAACTTTGATACCTTGAGAACCAGCGTTTGTCAGGATTGTATTATCACCGGCGTTTTGAACTTTTGCAGCTGATGCGATTTTGATACCGCCGTTTGCGCCGTTTGTAAGTTCAACGTTGCCGCTGTTTGCCATATTTTTAACTGCACCGTTAACTTCAATTCCGTTTGAAGTTTTGATTACGATATTTCCGTTTTCAGCAGCGAACTGATTGCCGCTTGTTGCTTCTGTATTAACCAATTGAGAAAATAAAGCGTTTGCCTGAGCTGCTGAGTTGAATACATCTGTGTTACCTTTAACACCTGACATAATTCCTGCATTTGCACCGATTGTTGCAGTTTTTGCAAGAACTTCAACATCTCCTCTGGAAATAACTTTACCATTGATTGTTACATTGGAAGTACCGTCTTTTACCATTGCTAAGTCTTGAGTAAGGAAATTTTTCTTATAATTTTTGAAATCATCGGAATTCGGGGTATAAACAGCTAAAGAACCAACGTTGAGAACACCTGATGCTCCTACAACCATACCGTTAGGTGAAACGAATACAGCCTGTCCGTTGTAGAAGTTGCCGTCTCTCATAGAATTAACAATACCATTGATGTTAATCTGGTTATCAACAAGGTTTACAAATCTTTCAAGATTTTTTGCACCGTATTTGAAAATAAGGTTTGCAATATCGCCTTCAGAAAGATTGAAGTCTTTATATTGTCTGAAACCTGTTGTCCCGTTAACTGCGCTAGGATTGATGTCGAAAACACCATTGTTGCCGGTTACACCTGTGATAGTGCTTGCCATTACATTTAAAGCCATTGTTTGATGAGCTAAGAAACATACTGTGAGCAGTGATGCTACAAGCTTTCTTTTGTTAATTTTTCCGTGATCCATGCTGTACTTCCTTTCAATTTTTCCCAAATTTTTTAACTATTTATATTCCGTGTACTCTTAATTTTATCAAGAGGGTTTTCTTTTTTCTAGTAATTTTTTAATTTATTACAATTAATTAACATGCTTTTTGAATGTATATTTATATAAAAAACCGGACAAAAAAAATATTGCTCTTTTGTAACAAAATATTACAGCAAATAATATATCAAATATATAATAAAGAGGTAATGTACATATTACCTCTTTATCTTTTGACTATCTTTTTTGAAAATTTTATTATTCTTCAGAATCAGATGGTTTGTTGATATCAGAAACTTCGCCATAGATTGCAAGTTCACCCTCTTTATTCAAGAATTGAACTACATCTTCCGTAGAAGTGACTTTGCCGCTTATTATTGTTCCTTTTTCGCCTGTGTTTACAAATCTGATGTTTTTGTCATTGTTTATTTCTGCATTTACACCAACTGAAATTCCTGTGCCGTAGTTTGAAATTACAACAGAATCAGATTCATTATTTATCTTGCCGTTGATGTACAAACCGCCGTCATTATTAATAGCCGTGAATTTCTTTGTATCAAATGAACCGTTAAGGGTCATACCGTCACTGCCTGAGTTTTTGATTAGCATATCGCCTGTTGATGAAATCACAGCATCTTCTCCGATATACAAACCTGTACCGTCATTTGTAATGTTGATTGATGAACCGTCAGCTCCGGAAGTGATAATATTTCCCTCTTTAATATCAAGGCTTCCTGCTTTGTTTGTAATTTTTATCAAATCGTCACCGAGGACAGTACCGTTGATTATAGTACCTTCGCTGCCTGTGTTTGTAACATCAACACGTTTTGCGACAGTTTTTCCTGAAAGACGAAGATTATTGCTGTTATTTTTTATTATAAGCTTGTCCCCGCTTGTCAAATCTCCATTGCTGACCATTCCGCCTTTTGTGTTGATGATAGTTGTAGAACCGGATTGGGCAATCATATTATTGTTGTCATCCAAACTTCCGTAACTGCTAATTTGACCGTTATGGATTATGCCGTTTTCACCAAAGTTCTGAATCGTCAAGTCACCGTTTTCTGCTGCGATATAAGAATCTTTGTCCGTTACAAAAGAATAAGTTGCATTAGATAATTTAAGGTCACCGTCTTTTGTATAAACAGTACCGTTAACTTTAAATCCGCCGTCTTTGTTGATGATTGTAGTATTTCCGTTTGTCAAAATGCTTCCATCTACTGTTGTGCCGTGCTCGCCATAGTTCAAAATTGTTGTTGTTCCGCTATTATTGGCAACAGAGCTTTCATAGCCGAAATTAAGTGCGCCGTCGCCTTTATTTGTAATTCCAAGCTTGCCGTTTGAGTTTTCTATTGAACCGTTAACTTCCATATTGCCGTCATAGTTCAAGAGAGTTGTATTACCGCTATTTGCAATTTTGCCGTTGAATTGTGCGCCGTTCGGTCCGAAATTCTGGACGAAAACTGCTCCGTTGTGGTTCACAACCGACTCATCAGTAATTTCCATGCCGGCACCTGAATTATTCATATTCAATGCGCCTGATGTGTTGAATTTTGCGCCAACTGTCAACTTGCCGCCTTTATTTGTTATAACGGTTGATTTTGTGTTTTCAATCTCTCCGTTTACTGTCATCCCGTAACTTCCTGAACTTAACAAACGGATAACGCCGTCATTTGAAAGTTTTGCGTCTGATTTTACATCAAGACTGACCCCCTCATTTGTTATCAAAAGATTTCCGCCTTTATTTGAAATATTACCTGAAATTTTCATACGGCTTGCAGTATTTTTAATTGTTGTTGCACCGTTTTCATTAGTTATATTTCCGGAAACCTCCATTTCATTATTATTGTTTGAGAGAAGTATATTTCCTTTTTTAGTTGAAATATTACCATCAATATAAGCACCGTTTTTGCCATTGTTTGTCATTGTAATGTTGCCTTTGGTGCTTATGTCGCCGCTTACCTTTAATGAACCGTTATTGTTCGTAACTATTATATTTCCGTTAGCGTTTTCTATTTTCCCGCCAAGGAGGGTATTATGAGACCCCTCGTTTGTAATCGTTATATGTCCTTTGCCAAAATTTTTGATAGTTCCTGCAGTACTGACTTTGCCGTTAGTGGTGTCACTTTTTATTACAATTTTACCGTTTTCTGCAGCAAAAGAATTTGCGTTTTTAACATCAATATTGACCAGTCTGCTGAAAATATTTTCAGCCTGCTTTGAAGAAGTAATAGCAGATGAATATTTAACACCAGCCAGCACCTGTGAAGATGCACCAAGTTCTACATCTCTGCCAAGTAATTCAATACCGCTCCTTGAAATAACTTTGCCGTCTATAGCAATATCTGCCTTGCCTGAGGCTATTGAATTCAAATCCTGAGTTTTGTAATTGTTCTTGTAATTTCTATAATCGCTGCTTGATGGAGTATAAACAGCAAGAGAACCAACGTTCAATACACCTGATGCGCCGACTACCATTCCGTTCGGAGAAACAAATATTGCCTGTCCGTTATAGAAATTGCCGTCACGCATTGTGTTGACTATACCATTAATATTAATCTTGCCGTCTACAAGGTTCACAAATTTAGCCAGATTGCTTGAACCGTGTTTGAATATAAGGTTTGCAACATCCCCCTCTGAAAGATTAAAATTAGCATAATTTCTGAAGCCGACATTACCTTTTATGTCTGTCGGGTTTATATTATAAACCCCGTTGTTGCCCGTTACGCCGGAAATATTTGTTGCAAATGCGTTCAACATCAATGATTGCTGAGCCAGAAAACAAACCGTCATTATTGACGCTATTAACCTGCGCTTGTTAATGAATGATTTTTTCATGTAATCTTCCTTTCAATTTTCCCCGTGTTTTAATTTTTATAAATTTCCCCAATAAAAATATTTATATGTTTATATAAAAAAATTTACTTTCGGAAGATTGTCATAATATTAAGATTAATTAACATAAAAAAAGAGATAACCGAATTGATTATCCCTTTTTTCCTTTTTATTAATAATCTTTAGAGATTATTTTTCTGAGTTAATGTCTTTGACCTGACCGTTAATTTCCAAGTTTCCGTCATTATTGATGAATTGTACATTGCTTTCTGTGGAAGTTACGTTACCGTTCATAATAGTACCGTCAGCACCTGTATTTACGAAACGGACTGTCTGGTCATTGTTGATTTCTGCAGTTCTGCCTACATTCAAACCTGTTCCGTGGTTGGAGATGATAAGCGGAGCTGATGAGTTGTTAATTTTACCGTTAACGCTCAATGAACCTGCTTTGTTCAGAAGTGTAACACTTGCTTCGGTATTTACGGAACCGTTTACATTCATTCCCTCATCACCGGTATTCTGGATTAACAGTTCGCCGGAATTAAGGATGTTTGCATTTTCATTGATGTTCAATTTGTTGCCGGTATTTGTAATGTTCATATTTGCATTCTGGTTAGCAATTGTACCGTCAATGTTCAGGTCGCCGCCTCTGTTTGTTACAGCAACTGAATCAAATCCGAGGATTCCGCCGTCAAGTGTCATACCATTTTCACCATTGTTGATGACTTTGACAGGGCCGCCTGACATTACAACTGATGAAACTGTTGCGTCAAGTTTATTGCCGTCATTCAGGATGACCAAATCTTCCTGTGATGTAATAGCACCGTTTAATTTCATATCACCTTTTACGTTTGTGATAGAAGTTGTACCTGCTGTACCATTGATATTGCCATCTTTATCAGTAGATACACCGTTGCTGATTACACCGTCAAGATTCATACCGCCGTCACCGAGGTTTTGAATTAAGACTTCACCGTTTTTGTTGCTTACGATGCTTTCAACACCTGTTACAAGAGCTGTACCTTTGTTTGTCAGGTTCAGGTTGCCGTCAGTATTTTCGATTTTGCCGTTTACTGTAAATTGACCTGCATTGTTTGTAATTGCAGTTGATTTTGTATTGGTAATTGTGCCGTCTACTGTCAAGCCGCCGTTTCCGTTATTTACAACTCTTACGGTTGAATCGTTTGAGACTTTGGCATTTTTACCGAAGTTCAAAGAGTTTCCGGTATTTGTGAAAGCCAGATTTCCATCGTGGTTTTCTACCGTACCGTTAACATTCAGGTCGCCTGACTTGTTGATGATTGTTGTATCACCTGAGTTTTCAATTGTACCGTCAAGCTGTGCACCTTCTGTGCCGTAGTTGAATACTCTGATTTCATCGTTGTTTGAAAGTTTTCCTGTTTCTTTAAGGAGGATACCTTTACCGTGGTTTGTAATTCCGAGTTTGCCGTCGGAGTTGTTTACAGAACCGCCGATTACAACAGAACCATCGTGATTCATTATTGTTGTGTTGCCTACGGCATTTGACATTGTACCGTCAATTGTAATACCCTGAGCACCTGTGTTTTGTGCAAAGATTGCACCGTCTTTATTGTGAACAACACCGGATTCAGTGATATGCATACCGTCACCTGTATTTGTCAGGTTCAAATCGCCTGTTGTTTCCAGTGTGCCGGCAATTTCAAGAGTACCTGCAGTATTTGTAATTGCAGTTCTTCCGTCTGAATTGATAGTACCGTCAAGATTCATACCGGCGGCCCCTGTATTCTGGATTACAGTTTTACCGTTGTTTGAAACTACACTTTCTGTACCGAGTTTCAAACCTGTGCCGGCGCTTGTAATATTGAGGTTGCCGTCTTTATTTGTTACTGTACCGTTGATTACAATTGAACCGTCTTTACTTGTAATTGCTGTTGATTCAGTGTTTTCAATTTGACCGTCAATTGTAACACCGCCGACACCTGTATTAAATACTCTTAATTCAGAGTCGTTTGTTACTTTGGCATTTTTACCGATGTTAAGTGCATTGCCATTGTTTGCTAATGATAATTTACCGTCGGTATTATCTACTGTACCGTCAACAATTAAATCTCCAGCCTGGTTTGTAATCAGTGTTTGACCTGCATTCTTAACTGTACCGGTAATAAGTGTTCCGTTTTCACCGTAGTTAAGGATATTCAGATTATCATTGTTGCTGATTACAGCTGTATCTGCGATGTTGAGGTTTGTTCCTTTGTTTGTAATATTCAACTTGCCGTCAGTGTTATCTACAAGACCGGTTACTTTTAATTCGCCATCATTGTTGACAATTGATGTATCTCCTTGAGCTTTAACAGTACCGCTGATTAAGGCACCGTTTTCACCGGAATTTGTAATTCTTGTAGTACCGAGGTTTGCAACACTACCTGCAATGTTCATGCCGGAGCCGAGGTTGGTAACTTCAAGGCCGCCGTTATTGTCAACAACACCGTTGATGTCTAATGAACCTTGAGTATTAACAATTGTTGTATCACCTTCAGTATCAACTAAACCGTTCAAAGCCATTCCGCCCTGTCCGATATTTTGAATTTTTGTTGTACCGTTGTTAACAAGTTTGCCTGTTGAATCAAGCAGAAGTCTGTTGCCGCTGTTGTTTACATTCAGTGTACCGTTTTCGTTTTCAACAGTACCTGTGATTTTCATATCACCGGCTTTATTTGTTATCTGAGTTGTTTCTGTATTGAACACTGTGCCTGCAACATTCATTCCGCCTTGACCGGCGTTAACAATTGTAAGGTCTGAATTGTTTGTTACAGCTGCGTTATCACTGATATTCAAAGCGTTGCCGTTATTGGTAAGAGTTAATTTACCGTTTGTGTTATCAACTTTGCCGTTAATATTCAGGTCACCTGCGTTGTTTGTTATCAGTGTTTGGCCTGCATTCATAACTGTTCCGTCAATAGTTGTGCCGTTTACACCCTCATTCAGGATGTTCAAAGAATCATTGTTGCGGATTAAACCGGAAACATTGATTGCTCTGCCTTTGTTTGTGATGTTTAATCTGCCGTCTTGATTGTTGATTTCGCCAACTACATTCAGGTTGCCTGCATTGTTAATAACTGTAGTGTTTCCTTTAGTGTTAACAACACCGCTGATTAAAGCGCCTGATTCACCTGAGTTTGTAATTGATGTATCACCTGTATTTGATACGGAACCTGCGATATTCATACCGCCGACACCGCTGTTATTTACAGATAATGCACCTGCGTTATTTACAGTTCCTTTAATATCGAGGGCGCCGTTTGTATTGTTGATAGCAGTTGTACCTTGTGTATCAACCATACCGTCTAATGCCATTCCGCCCTGTCCGATATTCTGGATTGTTGTTGTACCGTTGTTGTATAATTTACCGGTGTTGTCAAGGAACAGACTGTCGCCGCTGTTTGTTACTTTCAAAGTACCATCAGCATTTGCAACAGTACCTGTGATTTTCATATCACCGGCTCTGTTGGTTAACTGAGTTGTTTCTGTATTAAATACAGTACCTGCAACATTCATTCCGCCCTGACCAGCGTTCATAATTGTTAAATCAGAATCATTTGTGATAATTGAATCACTGCCAAGGTTCAAGGCATTGCCATTATTAGCAATTGAAAGTTTGCCGTTTGTATTTTCAACATTTCCGTTAACATTCAAATCGCCGGCGTTGTTTGTTATCATAGTCTGACCGTCGTTTTTAACCATTCCGTTAATTACTGCACCGTTCTGACCGTTGTTTACAATATTCAAGTCATTGTTATTTTGAACAAGTCCTGCGATATTCAGAGAATCACCGTCATTTGTAATGCTTAATTTTCCGTCTGAATTGTCAACAGTACCTGCGATGTCAAGGACTCCGCCTTTGTTTGTGATTGTTGTAACACCGTTATTTGTTACAGTACCTGAGATTTTTAAATCACCAGCATCATTTTGGATTGCTGCATTGCCGTTAGCATTTGTTACAGTACCGGTGATATTAGTACCGTTAACTCCTGTGTTCCAAACTTTCAAAGTATTATCGTTTGTAACTTTACCGGCAATATTTAAAGCTTCGCCGTGGTTTGTAATATTTAATTTACCTTGAGTATTAGTCAAAGTGTTGTTAATATTCAGGTCGCCTGCGTTGTTTGTCAGGATTGCATCTCCTGTGTTTTCAACAACACCGTTGAGGGTCATACCGTTGTCACCGGTGTTGAATACAACGAGGTCACCGTTATTTTTAACATTTCCGGTTGAAGTCAATTCCAAACCGTCGCCGGCATTTGTAATTGACATTTTGCCGTCAGCGTTTTGTAAATTTCCGCCAATCATCAATGTACCGTTTGTATTTGTAACAGACATATCGCCGCTGTTGTTTGTAAGTTTTCCGGTAATATCTGCACCGCCTAAACCTGAATTGTCAAATGACAAGCCTGTTTCTGCAGTAACTTCACCTGATACAACAGCTTTTCCTGAACCGGAATTTGCGATTGCAACTGATTCGTTTCCTCTTACTTCACCGGAGAGAAGCATATCTGCATTTTCATTTGTGATAGAAATTGTATCACCGCTAACTTTGCCGTTTTGAACAAGGTTCAAACCGTTGAGACTTGAGATATCAACATTTCCTGCAACATTGGTTACAGTTCCGTCGAGTGTAAGTCCGCCGTTTTGGCTTTCGTTAGATATTGTGATTGTATCTGTATTATTACCGGTAACAGTGCCGCCAACTCTCATTGAGCCGTCTTTGTTAGTTAATGTCATAGAACCGTTAGTGTTTGTAACTGTTCCAGTTGTAACAAATCCGCCGGCACCTGTGTTTGTAATATCAAGATTACCGATACTTGCAATTGTTCCGGCATTTACAAATCCGCCATCACCGGTGTTAAGGATGTCTAAATCACCGTTGTTTTCAATAAAACCTTTTTGAGCAATTGTCAAAGTGTCACCGTTGTTTGTAACCTTGAGCTGTCCGCCGTCATTTGCAATTGAACCGTTGATTGCAAAGTTACCGTTGTCGTTTTGAACTACGGCATTGCCACCATCGTTTGAAATAGAACCGTTTACGGTAGTACCGCCGGCACCGTCACTCCAGATTTTTAAGGTATCATTGTTTGTTACCTGACCTGAAGTTGCAATATTCAAGGCGTTACCGTGGTTTGTCAAATTCAATTTACCGTTTGTATTGGCAACTGTACCGAGGATATTGAAATCACCGTTCTGGTTTGTAATGATTGCGTTACCGCTGTTATCAACTACACCATTAATTTCAATACCGTCTGCACCGGTATTCAAAACTGTCAGCGTATCACTGTTTGTGATTTTACCTGTAGTTCCGATGTTCAAACCGCTGCCTGCGTTTGTAACTTTAAGGCTGCCGTTCTGGTTTGCAATAGTTCCGAGAACTGATAACTCGCCATTAGTGTTTGTAATTTTTGCATTGCCTGTATTCTCAACAGTACCGTTCAATGCAAGACCATCTAAACCTGAGTTTGTAATTTCAAGTTCATTATTGCTTGAAATTTTACCTGTATTAACAAGTGTCAAACCTGTACCGTCATTCTTAACAGCTAATTTGCCGCCGTGATTTGAAACTGTACCAGAGATGTCAAAAGCACCTGCAGTTTTTTCATTAGCAAGTGTTAAGTCACCGTTTGTGTTGTTTACAGTTCCTGCAACATTCAAGCTGCCTGCACGGTTTGTAATAGCTGTATTACCGTTGTTTTCAACAGTTCCGTTCAGTGCGAGCCCGTCTGCACCGGTATTCAAGATATTTGTTATATTGTTATTTGAAATCTTACCGGTGTTAGTTAATGTCATGCCAGAACCTGTATTCACAACGTCAAGCTGACCGTCTGTGTTTTCTACAAGACCGGAGATTTCAAATACACCGTTATCATTTTGAACTACAGCAACTCCGCCGTCATTTGAAACTGTTCCTGAAATATCAGTACCGCCAATACCTGTATTCCAGATTTTCAAAGTATCATCAGTTTCAACTTCACCGGCAATGTTCAGGCCTCTGCCGCGGTTTGTTACGTTAAGTTTGCCGTTGTAGTTGTAAACTTTACCGTTAAGATTCATATCGCCGGCTTTGTTTGTGATAATTGCATCACCTGTGTTTTCAATTACACCATCAACAGTCATGCCGTCCTGACCGTTATTCAACATTGTCAGATAATCATCGTTAACAATTTTACCTGTAGATGAAACTGTCAATTCTGTGCCGTTATTGGTGATTGCAAGTTTGCCGTCTGTATTTTCAATTGTATTATTGATTGCTAATTTACCTTCTTCGTTTGTGATAAGAAGTTCACCGGAGTTTTCAAGTGTACCGTCGAGGTTCATACCGCCGTTGCCTTCGTTATAAACAATTGTTTTGCCGTTGCCTTTTACTGAAGAAGTTTCATTAAGATTTAATGCACCTGAGTAGTTGGAAACAACTGTTTCTCCGTTTTTGTTGGAGATTGAACCGTTGATATCCATATTGCCGGCGTTACTTTGTACAATCAGCTCACCTGCAGAATTTTCAAGAGCACCGTCTAATCTTAAACCGTTTGAACCGTTATTCAAAACTTCTGTTTTTTGGTTGTTAGTAATTTTACCTGTAGATGCAACTGTTAATTTGTTGCCATTGTTCAAAATTCTTATATCGCCGTTACGGTTTGAAGTTGTTCCGGACATATTCAGGTCGCCTGCTTCATTTTGAACAAGAAGATTTGCATCGGTAACCGCAATGTCACCTGCAAGATTTGTTCCCTGCACACCGTTATTCAACAGAACAGTTGAACCGTTGTTTGAAATCTTACCGGTGCTTGCAAGTGTCAGTTTTGTGCCGTTATTTGTAACACTGACACGTCCGTCTTTGTTTGCAACAGAACCCAGAATATTTAATTCGCCGGCTTCGTTTTTCAGGATAGTATTACCGTTTTTGTTATCGGTTGCACCTGAAACTGTCATTTTGCCGGCGTTGTTTGCAAGTAATATATTACCGTCTTTGTTATTTATATTTCCGTTTACCGCAAGTCCGTCAGAGCTGTTGTTTGTAAGAGTAACGTTGCCTTTATTGTTAACTTTACCTGCAACATTCAAAGCACCGTCATTGTTTGTTAAAAGCGTATTGCCGTTTGCGTTTTCAATCGTGCCGTTTACTCTGATACCTTTTGAACCGTCATTGGTCATGGTGATGTTGCCGTCACCAAAGTTTTTAACTGTACCGTTTGCAATAATTCCGCCGGACGGATTTTGTGTTTTAATAACAATTTGTCCGTTTTCTGATGCAAATGAATTTGCGTTAGTAGCATCAGTGTTTACAAGCTGGTTGAACAAATTGTTTGCCTGACGCATAGATGTCAGAGCTGATGTGTTTGCAACACCTGAAATCAATGCAGAATCAGCGCCTAAAGATGCTGTTTTGGCAAGAATTTCAATGTTATCTCTTGTCAAAACTTTACCGTTGATTGTAACATCGGCATTGCTTTGTTTTATTGTATCTATACTTTGTGTTAAATAATTTTCTTTATAATTTTTATAATCATTTGCATTTGGTGTGTAAACAGATAATGAACCAACGTTCAAAACACCGGATGCACCAACTACCATTCCGTTAGGAGATACAAAGACAGCCTGCCCGTTATAGAAATTGCCGTCTCTCATTGAGTTGACTATACCGTTGATGTTAATTCTGCCATCAACAAGGTTTACAAATCTTTCAACATTTTTTTCACCAAACTTGAATATCAAGTTTGCAATGTCACCTTCTGTCAGGTTGAATTTGTCATATTGTCTAAAACCTGTTGCGCCGTTTATTGCGCTCGGGTCAATGTTATAAATCCCGTTGTTGCCGGTTACACCGGTAATTTCTGTTGCTATTGCATTAAGCATAAGCGATTGGTGTGCTACAAAACATACTGTAAGAATTGATGCAACCAATTTTCTTCTGTTGAACTTACTTTCCGTCATAATTTTCCCTTTATGTTTCTTTCTATATTTTACCCCTTATAGTTAATCAAAATTTAAACATAAAAATTATTGCTAGTTTGTTAATATTTGTAACACAAAATTTTACAAACTTAATCAGGATTTTTGATGAAAGTTTTGCCAAGGAACCAGTTGCCAAAATAGAAGAAAAATAATAAAAATAGCATCTGGAATAATGCAGGGGAATCATTTGCGGTTTTGAATGATTCATATATAAACATAAAAGGAATAAATGTTATACCCAGTCTCACAACAGAACGCCACGGGAATATAAGTCTCAAACCTGGCAGAACAACAAGACAACTCAAGAAGAAATACATAAAGTTTGCTGCAAGAGTCGCAGCTCCTGCACCTTCCAAACCATATAGAGGAATTAAAACTATATTCAATATGACTCCTATAATTCCGGAGGTCAGTTTTAATATAAAATCAATGTATGTTTTGTTTTCAAGGTGATACTGGAGGGTTGTATAGTCAGCAAGCGCCATAAAAAATGTACCTGCAGCGAAGTAAGGTATCAAACGGTACGCCGCATAGAATTTTTCATTAGACAGCATCTGGACAAAATCCGTAGAATATAAAGACATAACAACTATTAACGGAATTGCAATACCGATGAAATATCCTGCAAAACGTGAAATAATCGGTCTGACATCAATTCTTTCCTCATACATATTGATAATTCTCGGAATTGCCGCAACCGGTATTATTGAAAATATTGTCATCAATAATGGCAGTGTAAGTCCGTATGCTACCCCGACAATACCTACGTCTGAAAATCCGTTTATATTATTCATAATAAATTTGTTGCTCTGGGTAATAATCCAGGAACTCAAAGAAGTTGCCGCAATCGGAATCCCGTATTTGAAAATCGGAAGTACCGCATCCAGCTGCACTCTTGTTATTCTGAAACTTTTCATAATGCCGCTCTGATAAATCAATAGCAAATCAACAAGAGAAATTGAAATTCCCATACCGAGCAGCAATGCCATTGCACCCATATTGCAATATTTTACAAGGAATATGGACAAAAATATCGTCAGTATCTGGTTCACAATTGTGGAAAGGGTAAAGGAAATTGATTTCAGCTGGGCTCTCAAGAGCTGAAACAGCAGCGCCCTCACCGCAACCGGTATTATTAACAGTAAAATCGCATAAAAATATTCCGGTTGAATTTTGAAAAACGAATAAAAATGAGACCTGAAAATAAAAGCTGCACAAAACATTACAAGCAGATTACCGACGAGCATAAATACTAGAAGAGAAATATATTTGGGCAAATCTTCCATAATTTGATGCCGTCTGAAAAATCGTAGTCCGGATAATCCCACCCAATCGGAAAATATTATGCACAAAAAAGATAATAATGCGATTGAGATTGAATACAGCCCGTATTTTTCAGGGGTGAGCAAACTTGTATAAACAGGAACAATGATTGCATTGCCAAGCATGCCGCACAATTTTGACGGCGAATATTTCAGCATATCTTTAAAGATTGCCTTAATCTGCTCTTTCTCAACTTTTCTGTTTTCTACAAATTCCATCAATACCCACAGATTAACTATTCTGCAATTTATTATAACAAAACGATATTTTTTTTACCAGATGTTTTTATACAAATACACCAAATAAATCATATTCGTCTGCGCCGGTAATTTTAACTTTTTCAATATCACCGGGGACAACATTTTTATCGGATTTTACATAAACTACCCCGTCAATTTCCGGTGCATCATACTGGGAACGCAAAATAACAACGTCATCATCCGTAAAACTTTCCACTATGCAATCAAAAGTTTTACCGACACAGTCTCTATTTATTTCATAAGAAATTCCCTGCTGAAGTTCCATTAATTTTTTATAACGTTCATGCTTAATTTTAGCCGGCACCTGATGTTCCATTGAATATGATACCGTATTTTTTTCTCTTGAATATTCAAACACACCCATACGTTCAAAACTCATATCTTTTACAAAATTGTATAAATGCTCAAAATGTTCATCAGTTTCGCCCGGATATCCGACAATAAAAGCTGTTCTTATTGCGACTTCCGGAATTTTGGCGCGAATTTTTGCTACCAGCTCTCTGTAATCAAAATCAGGTCTGCGCATTGCACGAAGAATTTCAGGATGAGAATGCTGGAGCGGAATATCTACATATTTTACGACTTTATCAAGTTTTGCAATTGCTTCAATGAGTTCATCCGACATCTGGCTGGGATACGCATACATTATCCGAATCCAGCCGAGCCCGTCTATTTCATTCAATTTTTCAAGAAGCTCAGGAAGCGCCTGATGCCCGTATAAATCTATCCCGTAACTTGTTGTATCCTGTGCTACAAGAACAATTTCCGTTACACCTTTTTTTACAAGAGATTTTGCTTCTTTAAGAATATTTTCAATCGTTCTGGAGTGATAAACCCCGCGTAAATTCGGGATTATACAATAACCGCAATGATAATTGCAGCCGTCGGCTATTTTTATATAAGAGCTTGCCCCCATTGTTATTTGCTGGCGTTCAACTGTTTCAGGGTAAACATATTCAGGTTTCTCCGAAATTTTTTCGATGTATTCATCTTTTGCATCTTTTGCAACTTCGTCTACTATACCCACAATTTCATTTATATTAGAAGTTCCGACCATTGCTGCGATTTCCGGAATTGCATCTTTCAGCTCACCTTTGTGTTTTTGAGGCAGACACCCTGTTACAATAACTTTTTTGCCCTCATTTACCATCTGTAAAATCGACTGCACAGATTCTTTTTCTGCATCGTGAATAAATGAACAGGTATTTACAATCACAATTTGAGCTTCACTGTCATCAAGTGTAATTTCATATCCTTTATCAGCAAGCATTCCGAGCATAAGCTCTGAATCTACCAGATTTTTCGCACAGCCGTGGCTGATTAATGCAACTTTCATATCAAACCTCTTTTTTCTTTTAGTCTAACATGAAATTTTATCTTTGTAATTACACAAACTGATTAAAAAGAACCCAACATTCCGTAATAGAATTTCAAAAATGCTATTGCGACAAAAGCGACAATAACAGCCATTATAATTAAAAATGCAGGCCCAGTAAGAGCAGAAAGATTGTCTATTGTTTCAAAAACTTTCTTATCAATAATACCACTCATTTCTTTCAACATTTCGCCGAGCTTGCCTGATTTTTCACCCATCACTATCATAGGCTGCAAATCCGGAGGGAGAAGTTCACTCATTTGTGAAGCTTCCGACATCTGCATACCCTTATTTATAAAAGCTTCAAATTTTTCGCAGCGTTTTTTGAGTACATAGTTATCAACAGAATCCTTTGCCATAACAACGCACTGTGTCAACGGTATACCGGAATCATAAGAGACCTGCAGCACAGCAGTAAAATTGGCAAGAGATTTATACTGGATAAAATTTTTAACAACAGGAATTCCTAAAAGTAGAGAATCAACTGCTGACTTGACAGGAGGTGTTTTGAAAAATTGTATAATTCCGTAAATCGTTCCGCATCCTAAAATTACAGCAATCAGCCAGTAATGTCGGAAAAATTCAATTATACCGATAAGCATTGAGGTTTCGACAGGGATATCTATACCGTTATTATTTGCATATCCGACAAACAGAGGAAACACATAGTTACCAAGGAGCAGAAGCAGCCCGAAGATTATCACCAGCAAAATAGCCGGATAAATACTTGCACCGACAATTTTGCTTGTAACAGCCTGCTGTTTTTTCAAAAGGTCAATCAATCTTTCCAGAACTTTATCCAGTTCGCCAGACATTTCACCGGCGTGGCACAAGTTCATATAAACATCCCCGAAAGATTCCGAATAGCTTTCAAGAGCCTTTGTAAAACTATATCCCTCAGTAATTTTTCGACAAGTTTCGCCGGCAATTTTACAAAGCTTTTGGCTGCTCAAATTCTTTTCCATTATACCTAAAGCTTCAATCACTGGGATGCCCGAAGCCAGCATTGACTGCAAGGATGTCGTAAAAAGACGCTTTTCTTTCAAAGACAGATGGACTTTTTTATGATAAACAGGCTTTAAAACAGCTTTGCCGTCATCATCATTTAAATATACTTTTACCGGAATATAGCCGGAATTACGAATTTTCTCACGTGCGTCCCTGTCATCGGATGCCTCAATAATACTTTCAAAAAGCTCCTTGTTATTTTTCAATGCTATGTATTTATAGACAGCCATTAATCTTTTATCCTTTTGGAAAATGTAAATTTAATTATTGTGTTTAATAAATCCTGCGGGAGTTTTGAAAATATCTCGGCGAATTTTGCATCTTTTCCGACCGTATAAGAAGATTTTGGATTTTTACTATTTAAAATTTCCACAAGCAATTCAGTAACCTTTTGAGGAGGAAGTCCTTTTTTGCTGTTTTTGTGAGCATTAGATACAAGGAATTTCATTTCCTTTTCAAATTCTCCGTAAAGTTCAACTGACTGAGTATTTTGTGCGATAGATTTTTCCCAGATAGGAGTTGCAATAACTCCCGGTTTTACAGAAATTATTTTTATATTTCTGTGGGTTTCAAGAGCCATTGAATTAAACAGTATATCCATAGCTCGTTTTGAAGCACAATATGGGGAAATAAACGGGAAAATTCCAAATGATGACATAGAACTTACATTAATTATCCGCCCGCCCTCAAGCAAATCCAGCAGATATTTAGAAAAATCAAGATGAGAAAAGGTATTAACCTCAAACTGTTTTCTGATATCATCAACATCTAATTTTTCAACAGCACCTGCCACAACACATCCTGCAATATTAAATAAAGCATCAATTTTTGAAGTCTTTGTCTTTATAAAATCTGCCGCCAATTTAACAGAGGTCTTGTTTTCCATATCAATGAAAAACGGTCGGACATTATCAGACAGTTTTTTTAATTCCTCATCCTGTCCGGACTTTCTATAACCTGCAAAAACAATGTTCTCACGGCATAACTCCCGCAGTAATACATTTCCGATTCCGGACGCCGCGCCTGTTAACACAATAGTTTTCATCATCAACACCCTTATGGTTTACGACATATATGAACCGAACAACGGCAGGTATAATGCAAGAGCAAGTGTCAATACAATACTCCCGATTACAATAAGCATTATCGGCTCAATCATTTTTGTCATAGTATCAATAATTGCATCAAGTTTTTTATCAATAAATCTTGTAGCCTGACCCAGCATATCACCCAAACGTCCTGACTGCTCACCGGTTGCTATCATAAACAATATCATCTTTGGCATAACCTGAGTAGAACGCAATGCCACAGAAAGGTGAGACCCTTGCTGTACTTTTGCTGTCGCCTGTTCGATTTTTAATTTTAAAGTGTGATTTGTTAATGTTAAATTTGAAAGATACAAACATTCAATGATAGGTACACCCGCATCATAAGCAACCTGCATTACCGCAATAAAGTTTGCAAAATTTGAAAACTGAATCAAATCCGAAAGCACAGGGATTTTTAATACTAAATCATCAATAGCATTCTTACTGGTTTCCCATCTGAATAAGAAAATCAAACCGGCAACAACCGAACCTATCATCAACGGAACTAAGAACCAGTAAGCCCGCAGGAATAATCCGGCATCCATCAATGTTTGAGTAATCCACGGCAGGTCTTTCCCCATACTGTCAAACATATCTTTGAATACAGGGAATACAAACATCAACATAACCAGTACGATTAAGCAGGCAAGAACGATTACAAACATCGGATACATCAGTGTCCCGATTACCTTGCCTCTGATAGCAGCTTCTTTACCGAGCAATTCCAAAAGACGCTCGAGGGTTTTTTCCAATTCACCGGAATCTTCACCGGCTCTAACCAGACCTATATATATCTGACCGAATTGTCTCGGATATCTTGCAATTGTATCGGCAAAAGTTGAACCTGCCATAATCTGTCGGCGGAGTTCTTTTGCAACAAGACGGATTTTTAATTTTGCAGCATCATTTTCAATAAACATTAAGGATTCAATAATCGGAATACCTGATTGCGCGAGGATTTGAAGAGTTGAGGTAAAATCCATTCTGTCCTGCAGTCCGAGACTTTTTATCTTAGCTGCACCTGCATTAGCTTCAGCAGCTTTTTCTGCGGCGCCTGTGACAGCATTTGTCTTACCTTTTTCTTCATAAACTTTTGTTGGCAGAAAACCGAGTTTACGGACATTTTCACGTGCCTCTCTCAGGTCGCTTGCTTCAACCTTGCCTTTTACTATATCTTTATTATCTTTTAATGCTACATAATTGTATATTGCCATACTTTAAGAATACTCCTAATCGTTAACAATTCCAAGTACACGAACAAATTCATCAATTGTTGTCCAGCCGTTAAGAATATGACCGAGGCAGGATTGATAAAGTGTTCTCATGCCGTTTCGAACTGCAGCTTCTTCAATTTCCAAATCGTGCGCGCCGTCTGCGATAAGCTTTTTAATTTCCTTGTTCATAGTCATAATTTCATAAACGCCAAGACGTCCTTTGTACCCTTGAAAATCGCATTTGTCGCACCCTTTAGCACGATAAATAGGTGTTTTCATCAACTTTTGAATACCCTCTTCATCTTTCATAACGAGTTTTGCTTCATCATAAGACGGGAAGTACTCTTCTTTGCAATCGTCACACAGACGTCTTACAAGACGCTGGGCAATAACGCCGGAAAGCGTTGATGATACCAGATAATCTTTTGCACCCATTTCTATCATACGGGTAACAGTAGCGGCTGCTGAGTTTGTGTGAACCGTGCTCAATACAAGGTGACCTGTAAGGGCAGCGGAAATTGCAATTTCCAGTGTTTCGTAGTCACGAATTTCACCGACCAGAATGATATCAGGGTCCTGTCTCAAGATTGCACGCATACAGGAGGCGAATGTAATGCCCGCTTTTGCGTTGATTTGAGATTGGTTGATACCCTCAAGTTTAATTTCTATCGGGTCTTCGATTGTTGTAATGTTAACATCTTCATCATTCAAGCTTTTCAAAACAGAATAAAGTGTAGTTGTTTTACCGGAACCTGTAGGACCTGATGTAAGAATAATACCGTTCGGACAGCAGACCATTGTTTTAATTTTTTCAATATCTTCAGGAGTGCCGCCAACAAGTTTAATATTTTTATCATCAGCATTCAAGCTGACAGCAGGCGCCAGAATACGGATACAGACTTTTTCCTTGCCGGAAACAGGCAGGGTATTTATACGAAAGTCATAAGACCCGTTTTTATATTTAATAGAAAAAGTACCGTCCTGAGGCCGTCTGTGTTCTGCAATGTTCATTCTGGAAAGAACTTTGAAACGCGCAATTACGGAAGTTTCTACCTTTGGAGGGATATCAAAAGCTTTCTGGAGCATACCATCTTTTCTGTAACGGACAATATAACCGTTCAGACGCGGCTCAATATGAATATCGGAAACCTTATTATCAATACCTGTTGTAATAATCTGGTTAACAAATTTTGCAACAGAACCGCTTGAGTCCTGAAGTTCACTGTCAACCTGCTCCCAGAGTGATGCTTCCTGCTCAAGTCCGCTGGTTTCTTCTTCAATTTGCTGAATAATTTTCTGGGTTTCTTTTTTCTGTGAACTGAAGAAAGTGTTTAAAGCGGTCTCAAACTCATAATAAGTCATCAGCAACTGCTTAGGATTTTGCCCGGTCAGGTAAATAATTTCTTTTAAGACATCAGGTTTTACCGGAGTTACAACACCTAAAATCAAAGTTTTGCCGTCAGATGAAATCGGAATAATCCTGTTGGTTTTGATAAAATCTTCAGGCAAAATATTGACAAAGCTTGCCTGTTTAGCAAGCTGGTCGTTTGTAACCAAATCCAAACCCGTATGCAGACGAAGAACTTCTTTCAACTGTTCGAGTTTGATAAAACCGAGTTTAAACAGCATTGACCCTATCGGGATTTTTTGCCGTTTACTTTCTGCCAGAGCCTGCAAAAGCTGGACATCCGTGATATAACCTTTTTGTATAAGAATTTCGCCGACTCTGGAATGAGTGTTTTCCGGAACAGCTTCGGTATGCTTATTATCAGCAGGAGAAGAAAAACTTGCGAGCAAGTCTTTCAAATCTTGATCAGGTACCGGAAAAAACTTTATCTGGTACGGAAATATTTCCTTTAATTTTTTATTTATATCATCCTTGTTTGAACTTGAACAGATTACAACATACAAAAAGTTATCTCTAACACTAAGTGGAACAAAGTTATATTGTTCCATTAGCGCTTTATCAACTTTATTGAGTGTTTCGTGGTTTACACTGTTTTTTAATCTGTTTAGTAATTCATTCATTTTATAAAATTAAAGAGTGGTTTCATTATTTTTAACTTCATCATTATCGACGATTATACGCGGAGTAATCATGATAATCATTTCTTCTTTTGTTTTTGAAGTATTGGAACTTCTGAACAAAGAACCGATGTACGGGATATCACCGAGGATAGGAACTTTGTTAACCTGTTTTGTATCTTCTTCACGAATCATACCGCCTATTACAAGAGTTTCACCGTCTTTAATTCTGACACTTCTCAGGTCAAGGTTTCTTCTTTGAAGTAATGTAGCCGCAAGATCCTGTACTGGTTCTGCACCTTCTTCACCTGTATCAACGTATGTATAAATTTGTTCACGGATAGTTGAATATTCAGGTTTGATATCCATTGTTACATAACCGTCCGGTGAGATGAACGGTGTGATTTCAATTTTAATACCGTTATCATCTGCAACTTCGTATTCACGGGCTACTGTTGAGTTCAAAGAACCTTGAACAACCTGTGATGTTACGGATTTTACGTAGTCAGAAGTAAGGTCGATTGTTGAAGTTTTACCGTTTGTAATCAAAATACGCGGGTTAGCAACTGTTCTGCCTTTTCTGTTTTCTAAGATATATCTTATTGTATAAGTCAATACAAACGGGCCTTTGTATTTATTTACGTAGTGGTCAACAGTACCATCGCCTTCATCGGAATATACCGGATAGCTGCTGCCGGACAAGAATGTCGGGTGGTTAGCGTTTGTACTTGTTGTACCGTTTGCAAAGTTAGCAGAGAAGAATCTGCTCCAAATTTGCCAAGCATTATCAAGGGTCTTGCTGCCGGTTTCGGTCAATTCAATAATAGACAATTCAAGATAAGCCTGCGGTTGTTTTTTATCATTAAGTTCAACAAACTCTTTAATCATATCAAGCTGAGTTTGAGAACCGCCGAGAATACTGATTTCACCGAGCTCTGTATAATAAGATACAGCCAGAGCCTGAATTGGAAGTGAAAGCAAATCACCGGCATCAACTTTTGTATTCAAAGAACAAGCAACTGTTGCACCGCCGAGGGTCAAACCTGTATCAGAACCGCTGTCAGCAGCTGCACCTGTCATTATACCTGCAGCACCGCCGGTTGCACCGCCGCCTGTTGCGCCGGTTGTCGGAAGCAACAGGTTACAAATCATATTTGCCATTTCTGACGGAGTTGTATGATTTACTTTGAATGATGTTATTTGTGGTTTTTTATCAAATTTTTCTACAACTTTTTTTGCTATAGAAACATCATTTTTTGTTCCGAATATAAGAAGTTCGTTTGTTGACGGGTTGGTAACTGCAATTTCAGTACCGGACATCCCGGGCTTTTTCATACCGTAGATGTTCTTGTTGAGGAAAGTTGCAAGAGCAGTTGCGTCAACATATTTGATAGGAATAACAGTCATTTCCTGCTTTGCGATATTGGAAGCAGAGCCGGCTTTGGATATTATAAGAGTTTTACCGTCTATTGTATAATTCAGACCGGTAACTTCAAGAACTAAATCAAATGCGGAATTGAGAGGAACATCAACCAAATCCATTGTTACATTGCCGCCGACACCGTCTTCGAAAATAATATTGAGACCTGCCTTGTCGGCAAACATACGCAAGACTTGAGTAACATCAGAATTTCTCAAACTGAGGGATATCGGCTCTCTGCTTTTTGTAATTGAAATATCCGCTTTCAATTTCAAAACATCTTCTTTATTAGTTCCGCCGCGAATTACAGGCTTTTGTGAGCCGTAATTATTTATGAAGTCATAATCTTCCTTTGCAAATGCGTATGATATCATATTTGTCGAAACAAATATTGACAGCATTATACCTGCAATAATTCTTTTTGAAATTCCGTTGTTCATATCTGCTCCTGATTTATTCCTCTTATTTTTTGTTATTTTTCAATATCCATTTTTACTTTTGAGCCGCCAAATCTGTTTTCAAGATTCGGGACAATGTTTTGATTAATTTTATTTGTAGCGAGAAGTTCGCCGACTCCGGCTTTGTAAATATTCTCACCTAACTGTACTGCTACATTATTTTTGTATATAGCAAGAACTTTATAATTATTAATTACATCACCTGTTCTTACAAGATAATCCGTACCCTCCATATTTAATATGGCTGCCGGATTGTGTTCATCAAACAAAATACCGGAAACCTTTGTCTGCACAATACGGCTGGCATCAGAATCCACCGTAGGATCAGACGGAGGGTTCACAAGTTCATAAGGCAGTGTTGAAGCACTTCTTGTCAACTCAATAGCCTCATTCGGAGGCAAAAACGGGTTTGCGCGTCCGTAATCTTCTATCGCAAGTTGAGCCATTTTATCAGTGGCATCCGGAGTCTCCGAATCAATATCTATAACTGCAGTAGCACCTCCGTCTTTTGCCATCATGTCAGCCGCTTTTTCATCAAATACAGACTCCTGCGATGAATTTATCGGCTGTAAATCTGACTCGTTTAATGTATTATCGCCTCCACACCCGCTTGTAACGAATGAAATCACACATAAAAATAAGGCAAATACACTTATTTTTCTTATTATATTTAGAAAATCTTTCTCTAGTCTAAACTCTCTCATTTCAATTCCATATAATATTTATCGTATACGTTACATATTGACTATATCAAAATTTGAAAATATTAGTATCAATTATTTAGTGTATTTAGTTCAAATTTTGGATATACTATAAGTCTTTGTTAGCTTAACATATTTATAAAATTCTGGCAAAAAAGAAACAAGTTTTTACAATTGATAAATAATTCTATTGAAAATTATTTGTCACTGCATAAATATATTCTAAAATTTTTGAAAAATAATCTAAATCCGCACATCCGTTTAATACAAAATCAGCCTGATTTCTGAAAGGTTTTACATATCTTTCACCGGCGTTTCTGATATATTCCCAGTGTTTAAGAGCGTTATCTTCGCTCTGGTTTCTCTCTTCTCTTGCGCGTGTAATAAATCTTTCTTTTCTTATATCGTTATCCGCCTCAACATAAAGTTTCACATCAAAGACATCTTTAACATCTTCATACATTGTAGCAATGCCCTCGACCACAATAATTTTTTGAGACAAAACCTCCAGAGCCGCAGGAACAGAAACTCCAGTTCCGTTTGGAAGATACATCGGAGCTTTTATATCCATACCATCTGCTAAATCCTGCAAATCACTTTTCAAAACTTCCAGCTGAAAACTTGTAGGTGCATCAATATCATAACCATTATCCCGCAGATTATCAAAACTGCCGTACTCTGAAATTAATGAAGATATATCATTGAAATAATTATCAGTACTTAATACAGTGACCGGCATATCAAACTGTTCTATGATATGTTTGATAGCTTTGCAAATTGTAGACTTTCCGGAGGCAGATTCACCTGTAATCCCTATAAGCAGTCTTTTGGTCGGTGTATTTATCAACCGTCGGGAAAATCTGTTTATAAAATCCGGATTCATATAATTTATAATCGGAGACGGGCATTTTTTATCGTACGCAAGAATTTGCTTTAGTTTAGTCTGCAGATAAAACGCCAGAAGTTCACGTCCTGTTTTCAGATTAAAATCAGGTTTAAGAATTTTATCCGTAGAATTTAATTCTTTTTCTATTAACAGCTGCATTTTATCGTCAATCATCCGTTATGTTCCATAAATGAATATGTATGAAATAATACATCAGAAAAAAATTTTTTGCTAGTGTTTGAATAAATTTTTACTTTTTTTGTACGATAAAAATTACAGGCGAATAAGTAAGAGAAATCTCCGGATATAAATTTCTATATTTTTCACAAAAATCTTTTACCTGAACTATAGACCATTTTTTCACACCGAGAGAATTCACACCGGTATGTTTCATATGTGCCAGAAGCTCAAGAGGAGTCTTAAACTTCATCACATAGTCAAAATTTTTTGAATAGAGAATTTCGTATTTTTTAGAAATAATTTTTGAAATTTCATCAAATGATTTATATTCAAGAGAAAGCCCCGTAATACTTCGAACTTCTTCAAAATTGTCATTAGAAAAAGTAGTAAAAGCCAGAACGCCGCCAGCTTTCAGCATAGAATAAAAATGTTTACAAACTGCATTTTCTAAATCCGAAAACCACTGGAACATAGCATTAGATATTATCAAATCAAATGAGGAATTTGTTTTAATTTTTTCGGCGTTGCCGCAGATAAAATCATACCGTGGCAAAATTTTATCAAGATAAAATTTTGCCCGCTCTGTCAAGTCATTCGCCGTATATGAATCAAATTTGCATTTAGAAGAAAATACCCTCGTCAAAAGCCCTGTGCCGGAGCCAAGTTCCAGAACCGAGGGGAAATATTTTTTTATTTTTGACAATTCTTCGACAAGATTATCTGCGATAAGACGTTGGACAACGGCATTATCGTCATAATCTTCCATACTTTTTTCAAAATGTTTTTTAACGGTTCTTGCATCTACTTGCATAACAAAATTTCTTCCCAGCTTTTATAATTATAAAAAGGAAAATGTCCGCAATCAAGTTTAACAACAGGCACATCAAATTTTCCCCAGAAATTAAGCTGATTTTTTGCAGGGATAATCTTGTCATTTACTCCGACAAGAGCCTTTGTATAGAATGGCGAATAATCAAATTTGTAAGACTTAATTAGTTTATCAAGCTCGACAAGCTCCTGAACGCGGTTTTCAATAGAACGTGCGACAGGAGTTTCGTTGTATCGTTTGAGCAAATCCTCATACACAAAAACATTTCTGGTAAACTTGCCCTGCAGACCGGTTTCTGCATGCAAAAGCGAAAGTTCAAAAGGTTTGTGTGGAATTCCAAGTTCGTCATCCACCGGGAAAGGTGTACCGCAAACCGCAGTGACAGATGTTAACACCGGCAGTTTTTCTCTGAGATATGATGCTATAAATACCCCCATTGACCAGCTGATAAGATGAATTTCCTCATACCATGAAAAATCTATATCAAAATTCAAATCCGCATAGTCATACAATGTCACAACATCATAATTTCCGCAGTCGAGGAATTTGAACGGATTGTAGTCAAAACTCCAGCCGCAGAAAAATACTATTAACTTTTTATTGTTTTGTTTATTGAACCAATAACACTGCATAATTTTTCCAAATCCTTTTCCTGAATTTCCGTAGTAAGCGACAACCTGATACGGGAAGTTCCCAGAGGAACGGTCGGCGGTCTGATGGGCAGCGTAAAATACCCGTCCTTAAACAGAATATCACAAACTTCAACAGTCCTGTCGTTTTCTCCGATAATCACCGGTATAATATGGCTGTCACTCCCAAATTTTCGGCAAAGCTTCAACATTCTTTGACGTTTTTCAAATGTTTCGGGGAGCTTATTCTCAATTATCCATTTTGAAAAAGCGATTGTAACAGGCGGGAGGGCTGTCGAAAATATAAAAGACCGCGCCTTATTTATAAGATAATCAATCAAAACTTTTCTGCCGGTCGCAAAAGCCCCCATAGAGCCGATTGCTTTGCCAAAAGTTCCGACAATCAAATCAACATCACCGGTAAGCCCGAGAGTTTCCGTAACCCCGAGTCCTTTTTCACCAAACACACCGAACGCATGAGCTTCATCCAGAACCAGAATACAATTGTATTTTTTCTTAAGTTCAACAAGCCGTCTGATATCAGCTATATCGCCATCCATACTGAAAACGCTTTCAGAAACTATTATTGCGTTGTTAAAATTATGACGTTCGCGCACCAGAAGTTTTTCCAGCGCCTCCATATCGTTATGCGGATAGCGGAAAAACTTTCCCTCAGAAAGCCGCATCCCGTCAATAATACTTGCGTGGTTTAATTTGTCTGAAAAAATAACATCCCCCTTGCCGGCAAGTGATGAATTTACCCCGACATTTGCGTGGTAGCCGCTGTTGAACAAAAGTGTTCCGCCGCTTTTAAACAAACTTGTTATAAGATTTTCCAAATCCTTATACACAGGAAGAGTACCTGTGAGAAGTCTTGCAGACGCACTCCCGAAAGAATAATCAGCACCGACATACTCTAAAAATTCTTTAGTCACCGCTCTGTTATCAGCCAGACCGAGATAATTGTTAGACGAAAGATTCAAAAGCTTTTGCCCTTTAAAATAAATATACTTTTCGTCTTTGCCTTCGTAATCTTTAAGTGTCCGCAGGTGAGAATGTGATTTTAAATCTTCAAGCGTTTCTGTATAAGTTTCAAACATAAAATAATTATATGATAAAAAGTTTATAAGGGAATAATACGGAATTAATCTAAATTCAAAATTTCTACTTTACCATCTTTACCAACCACATATTTTGTTCTTTTGTTTGTGATATGTCCGGATTGGTTCTTCTGTTTTCTTACATTTTTAAAATATTCATAACGTTCATAATAAGGTGCATAACTGCTATCTAAGTTACCAGATCGGGAAAAAAAATGTAATACTTCTTGTTCAAAAGTAAGTTCTATATCTA
>CALUVE010000006.1 GCA_944324135.1 Candidatus Gastranaerophilales bacterium
TACGTAAGCTTTTACGATGATAAGATGCTGAAACAAGTTCAGCATGACAGATAAAGAGTAGGTCAGGCACTGCCTGACAATAAACTTTTAAGCAATCTGCAATGTCTGTTCAAGCATTTCTATATTTGAACGGTATTCGTAAATTGAATCGTTTTCTTTTGAATCAATGTGGGTATCAACGTTAGTGATGACATGTTTTTTGTCCATTAAGTTTACTTTTTTTTCTTCTGTTTTCATAATTAGAGCCTTTATATTTTCTGTATTTTGATTAAAGCACAAACAAAAAATTTTTTGCTTAAATGTTTAGAAATTTTTCAAAAAAATGTAATAAAATTTTTTGAGATTTTCCCGTAAAATTTTTAATAATTTTACGGGAAAAGTCAAAATTATTAAAAATTAAAATAAATCCATTTCAATAACTTTTTTGCAGAGTCTGACAGTGTTCAAAGCAGCTCCTATTCTGAGGTTATCGGCAACGCACCAGAGAGAAATTCCGTTATCAAAAGCGAGATTTTTTCTGATTCTGCCGACAAAAACAGGATCAACTCCGGAGGCATCCCGTGTGGTCGGGTATTCATAATTTTCCGGGTTATCAATTACAGTTACTCCGAAAGAATTTTTGAGGATTTCTCTTGCTTCCTCCGGTGTAATTTTTTCTTCAAATTCTATGTCAACAGCCTCAGAGTGTCCGTTATAAACAGGTACTCTTGCCGCAGTGCATGAGATAGGAGTTTCTTCCGGCAGGTGAAGAATTTTTTTAGTTTCGTTTGCAACTTTCATTTCTTCTTTTGTGTAGCCGTTTTCGCAGAACACGTCAATTTGCGGAATTACGTTAAACGAAATTGGCTTTTTGAAACATTTGTTTTCAAACTTTTCGCCTGCAAGGTTTGCTTTTGTGTCAGCGGTGAGTTCGTTGATTGCAGCGAGTCCTGCACCTGATACAGCCTGATAGGTGGATACTATCAGACGTTTAATTTTTGCTTTTTCATGCAGAGGTTTGAGGACAAGCATCAACTGTGAAGTTGAGCAGTTAGGATTTGCGATTATACCTTTGTGTTTTCTTAAATCTTCATCGTTCACGTATGCGATAACAAGCGGTACATCTTTTTCCATTCGGAAAGCGCTGGAATTGTCAATGAGGACGCCGCCGCGTTTAACAATTTCCGGAGCAAATAGTTTTGAGGTTGAGGCACCTGCTGAGGCAAGTACAATATTTACGCCGTCAAAGCTTTCGGGTTTGGCTTCTTCTACAGTGTATTTTTTCCCTTGAAATTCAAGTTGTGTCCCTGCACTTTTGGCGCTTGAGAGAAATTTAATTTCGTTAAATTCTATATTTAATTCATCAATAATTTTGGTAATTTCACGTCCGACAACCCCTGTTGCCCCTAAAATTGCTATGTTTGGTTTTCTCATATCTGCTCCTTATAAAATATTTTCCAGCCCGTAGACAAAATCATTTTTGTCAAAAACGTGCTTTGTTGCAAGTAATACTCCAGGCATGTAACATTTTCTGTCCATGGTGTCGTGGCGAATTTTAAACAGCTGTCCGCTGGAACCGAACAGGACCTCCTGAGAGGCAATATAACCGGGCATTCTTACAGAATGTATTTGTATTCCGGCGTAAGATTCTCCCCCTCTTGCCCCTTGTATAGTTTCAGTCTCAGGACAGTTTCCTTTTTTAAAGTTTTCGTTTGCTTCTGACATCATCAGCGCTGTTTTTATTGCTGTACCTGACGGCGCATCTTTTTTCTGGTTGTGATGGAGTTCAATTATCTCCGCGTTGTCAAAATATTTTGCAGCCTGCTTTGCGAACATCATCATTAAGACTGCTCCGGTAGAAAAGTTCGGCGCTATGAAACAGCCGGTATTGTTCTCTTTTGAAAGTTTTTTGAGTTCTTCAATCTGGTCGTCTTTTAATCCGGTTGTTCCGATTACAATTTTTATCCCGTGTGTCAGACAGAATTTTGCGTTTTCAAAAATTGATTTTGGCTGTGTAAAGTCAATTAATACATCAATTTGTACGGCAGCAGACGCTTCTTCTATTGTTTTATAGGTATCATCTCCTGCAATATCAATTTTTGCGGCAAGTTCTGTTTCAGAATCAGCAAGGACTGCCTGAACGACTTCTTTGCCCATTTTCCCCTGACTTCCGCATACTGCAACTTTTATCATAAACAATCACTCCTCTTTTTTGTCCTACTATGTTAGCAGAAAAAAAACGGTATGAATAATTGAGCTTTACAAAACTTAATCAAAAAGGCAATTTTTTGATGAAAAAATACTTTATTTATATATGTAACAAGAAAAAGGGAGATTTATGGCACCAACAGACGGAATTAAATCAGAATTTTACTTTAATTCAAGTCCTGAACTGAAAAATCAGTACGGTACCTATGAGAATTACAGAACCAAAATGATGGCGGAATTGAAAAGTACACCGCTCTGGTCTCAAGGGAAAGCCTGGTATGAGGTTTCAACTGAAAAATATAATTACTATATGTCTTTATTTTCAAAATTAAAAACAAAGCTTGATAAGGCACAGAGTGATTATGATACCAGTCTTGCTGCATATATGAAAAAGAATAATATTACAAACAGCAGCCATGTGGCCTCCGGTGTTAAAAGCAGCTTAAAAAGCGATGCAGATTTGACTGCAGAGTTAATTCATAACACAAATGAAACGGAGACATTAGCAGATATTGAATTGGGACACCGTTTTGCAGCTGTTGATATGCAAAGACACGGGCTTTATTTTAACGGTTAATTATTTGTAACATGTATCTTTCACGGGCTTGATTTTTGGGATTGATATATTATGATATCCTTGTAGAGTGCTTACGCCAAATAGCAACTCACACTAAAAAAAGGAAAATATATCATGTCAATTAATTTGAAAAACAAACAAGACATCATCAAAGAATACGGTGCGAACGAAAAAGATACAGGTTCTCCTGCTGTTCAAATCGCTTTGATGAGCAAGAAAATTTCTGAACTTACCGAACACTTGAAAAACAATAAAAAAGACTTTGCTACTAAAAGAGGTCTGTTGATGATGGTTGGTAAAAGAAAGAGATTACTTTCTTACCTGAAAGATCAAAACCTTGACGAGTACAGAGAATTGGTTAAAAAGTTAGGAATCAGAGGTTAATTCTAGAACAAGAAAAGGCACTCTACGGAGTGCCTTTTTTAGTAATCAGGATATATTTTTATTTTGCATTCTGCACATCAACCCTCACTCTTCACTTAAAAAAAGGAGCTTTATGAAAACGTTAAAATCTATGAGACTGCATATTGGAATTTTTGGTAAGACGAATGTTGGCAAATCTTCTTTTTTGAACAAAATTACGGGTCAGGATATGTCAATAGTCTCGGATATTGCAGGAACTACCACCGATGTCGTGGAAAAATCCATGGAGCTTTTGCCTGTAGGACCTGTTACGTTTCTTGATACAGCGGGGATTAATGATAAAACCGATTTGAGTGCACAGCGGGTTGAAAAAACTCTTAAGGTTATTAACCGTATTGATATTGCAGTTATTCTATGTGATTTCCACGGAATTGATGATTATGAAAAAGAACTGTTCGAAAAATTCAACGAATTAAAGATTCCTTTTATGGTTGTTATTAACAAGAGTGATATCGAACAGATTTCAGGCGAAAAATTAAGCGAGATTGTAAACTATACAGATAAGGTTCTTATCACATCCGCGGCGAATGACGAAAAGATAGTTTTTAAGTTTAAAGATTTGTTAGTAAAAATGCTGCCGGAAGATTTTGTGAATTCTCCGAAAATAGTCGGGGATTTGGTTCAAGCAGGCGATACTGTTGTTCTTGTTATACCTGTTGATAAAGAAGCGCCCAAGGGCAGAATAATTTTGCCTCAGGTTCAGACTATCAGAGATTTGCTTGACACCAACTGTATGAGTTATGTGGTTAAAGAAACAGAGCTTGAGGCAGCTTTAGGAAATCTTAAAGCTCCGCCGGCGCTTGTTGTTACGGATTCGCAGGCTTTCAAGACGGTTAGCGAAATTGTACCAGAGACTATTCCGCTCACCTCTTTTTCAATTCTTTTTGCGAGATTAAAAGGTGATTTGAACGCGTTTATTCAAGGCGCTGATGCTGTAGAATCCCTGAATGACGGCGACAGGGTGCTGATTTTGGAAAGCTGTACACACCACGCGATAGAAGATGATATCGGCAAAGTTAAAATTCCGGCTTTGCTCCGTAAGAAAACCGGCAAAGAGTTAGTAATAGAACATTATTCAGGTCATGATTTCCCTGACATAGCGGACTACAAGCTGATTATCCATTGTGGAGCGTGTATGACAAACAGGCGGGAAGTCCTTTCAAGAATACTTCTTGCAAATTCCGCCGGTATTCCTATTACTAATTATGGTGTTGTTATTTCTTACTGTCTGGGTATTTTGCCGAGAGCCATAAGCATCTTCAAAAAATGAACATACAAAAATACCAACCTGCGGTTTCGATTGGCACTTTTGAGTATTCTACCCTTTCGTTTCAAATTCTGATTATACAAGACCTAATACTTTCTTATACCAAGAGAATGTTTCTAATTCCAAGCCGTTGAATGTTGTTTTTAAGCATTGGTTTTTTAGATAATTTTCAAATTCATCGTTAAATTTCGATTTAATAGTTTTGTCCGTTGCCGGTGTTACTAATGTTGCCATACAAGTACTCCTTTTCCTTTTTGTTTTGATAGCCCCAAAAATTATTTTGTTTCATATTTTATATTGAATACACTTACTTATCCGATGATATCATTATACCATGTTTTTCAGACTTTTACTAGGTTTGTAGTGATTAATTCTCAAGAATAGAATATTGACAAATACATGCACAATGTAAATTTTTATGTCAGTAATTTATTTTTATAAATATTATATATCATAACGGGTATTTTCATATTGTCTATTTGTGCTAAAATAAGGCTATGATTTTAATTGGTGAAAATATACATATTATTTCTCCTAAAATTAGGGAGGCACTTTTATCCCGTAATGAGGAAGTTATCTTGTCCGTACTTGACAAGCAAAAAAATATGGATTTTGCGGACTTGAATGCCGGCCCTGCCAAAGGTGACTTGAAAGGTGTAATCCCGTGGCTCTGCGGTATTGTAGAAGAAAAATCATCGCTTGGGATATCTATAGATACTACAAACGTTGATGAGATGGCTGCCGGACTTTGCAAAATTAAAAATGCAGAAAGAGCATTTATCAATAGTACCAGTAATGATGAAGTCAGATTTGAAAAGATGACGGATATGGCTTTAGAGTTTGGCAGTAATCTGATAGAGCTTACTCTGTGTAAAGAAAGGGGAATCCCGAAAACTGCAGACGGCAGGTTGGAAATTGCGTTTGAAATGTATGAAAATTCCATAGCTAAAGGGGTTAATTCCGACAAAATATTTTTTGACCCTCTGGTTCTTCCAATCGGGGTTGAGCAGTCGCAGGGTATTGAAGTTCTCGGAACAATAAAAATGATAAAGGAGAGTTTTGACCCGCCGGTTAAGACTGTTATAGGACTTTCGAATATTTCAAACGGCTCGCCGGCAGAATTGCGTCCTCTGCTAAACAGAGTGTTCGGGGTTCTGGCATACGGTGCAGGGCTTGATGCTGTGATAATGGATGCGGGGGATGAGGAACTTGTCAGAATTTTTAAAATGTTAGAGAAAAACAACCCTGAAAAAAATACAGATAATTTGTATCTGACGCTTTCAAAAAATATGGCGGAGTTTCCGGATTTTATAGCCCCGGAATATGATAGCGGGGATGATGAGCAGGCTAAAATTATCAAGGCGGCGGAGATAATTTTTAACAGGAAAATCTATTCTCACAGCTTTACACTAATCTAGATTTTGTGATAAAATATTGTCAGGGAAAAACTTAGGAGAGCAACAATTAATAAGCATTTAATTATATCAACAATGACGGTCTTAGCTCTTGCGGGCGGTGTTTCTGCAGACGCTTATATGTCGCCTGAGGCAACATCATTTTACCAGCAGGCATGTGCGCTGGAATATCAGCATAATTACGAGGCAGCTGCAGAAAAAGTTTTGCAGGCAATTCAGCTGACCGGTGACGATGCGCTTTTGTATACCAAACTTGCAGGATTGTATACAGAACTTGATAAATATGATGAGGCGCTTGCGGCTTATTCTAAAGTTGCTAAACTGCGTCCGAATGATGCTTTTATTTTCATCAGTATCGGTAATATTTATCAGACAAAAGGTGATTACAAACAGGCTCTGGCGGCCTACGAGAACGCTTTGAAAATTTTCCCCGAGTACAAATACAATTATCTGAATATTGCAAATGTTCAGTATCAGCTCGGAGAATACAAAGCCTGCATTGAAAATTATAAAAAATTCCTGACAGCATACCCGAATCATAAAGAGGCTCGCGAAAATCTGGCAAATTCACTTTTTGCAGCCGGTGATTCTCAAAATGCAGTTAATGTCTACGCAGAACTTCTCGCTAAAAATCCTAACGATTTTAAATATTATTCCAACTACGGGCAGGCTCTGTTCAAGATGAAAAATTACGAGCAGGCTGCAGAAATGCTTGAAAAAGCTGTAAGTGCAGATTACGAAAATACCGCGGCACATGTTTCTTTAGCTCTTGCTTATCAGGAGCTGGAGCGTAATAATCAGGCGCTTGCTCAGTATGATGTTGTGTTCAAACAGGCTCCGCAGCTGCATTCTTTGAGATTGGATTATGCAAACCTGCTGGCTGATATCGGTAATAATGCTGCCGCTATTGAGCAGTACAAAATTTATACGGCAAACTTCCCTGATGATGCTAAAGGTTATAAAAATCTTGCCATACTTTATGAACGTGATAAAAACTATAATCTTGCCATAGCGGAGTTTGCAAAAGCTATTGAAAAAGATAAAGACGATATTTCTTTGAAAAAAGAAATTGCAAAATGCTACCATATCCAAAAAGATTACGAAAATGCACTTAAATATTATGATGAAATTCTGGCGAAAGACAGCAAAGATTTGCAGGTAAAAACGGATAAAGCTATTGCACTTCACGCTCTCAATCGTTATGAAGAGGCGATTGTGCTTTACGAAGATATTCTGAACTGGAATGACAGCAAGCTTATAAAAGATAATCTTTTGACAGCTTTAATGGCTCAGGGCAATATTGAACTTGATGCCTCTAATTTTTCAAAAGCAGCAGAATACTTTGAAAAAGCTGTAGAAGCCGGAACAAAAGACAGCACTGCATATTTTGGTTTGGCGCGTGCATACAGAGGCTCCAAGATGAACGAAAAAGCCGCTGAATTTTATGAAGAAGCAATAAATATGTCTCCGGAAAATCAGCTCTATAGTGAGGAATACGCTGATTTTATCGCATCAACCCAGGACAAAGAAGTTGCTTCTGATGTAGAAGTTGAAGTGACCGAGGATATGGAAATCCCTGCAGTTGTTGTTCAGGATAATACTTCAAAAGCAGATAAAGAGCAGGCAGAACTTGACGCGCAGCGTAATAAAGAGTTCATTGCAATTGCAGACGAGAATTTTAAGTCCAAAAAATTTGATGATGCTGTAAGGAATTATCAGGCAGCTTTGAAAATTAATCCGAGTGATGAGGTCACTCTTCTGAAACTAGGAAATATTTACAAGGCTCAAAATGATATGGAAAAAGCTGTAGATTTTTATAAAAAATCTATATTTGTTAATCCGTCTTACGCAGACGGCTGGTTTAATCTGGGGTTGGTTTATGCCAACAACGATGACATTGCCGGCAGCAAAGAATGTTTCAAACGGGTAATTTCTATAAATTCAAAATATGCTTATGCGTATTTTGCTCTTGCATTAGCTTTCGAAACCGAAAATAATAAGGAAGAGGCAGTCAAAAATTATCAAAAATTCCTTGAATACAATACCGATGAAACGCAGGTGGCGCCGGTACTTGATAAGATTAAAAAGTTAAGCTGATGAAAAGATTATTTTTATACATAATTTCAATGGTTGTGATTTCAACGGCAACGGCATGTTCTGATACAAAGCCGATGATTTTGTTTAACAAAAATCAAATAACTGTAGAAACAGTTATGTCAAATGATACTGTTTTCCAACCCGGAGAGCGGATATACTACCTGATTTTACTCCCTAAAAAAGTACAGACTCACAACATATATATTCAGGTTATCAAAAAAGGTTCTGCAGGCAGACTAGGATATGAGCTTTTCTGGACGAGGAATGCCAGATTGAAAGAAGAGCAGATGTATTATTATGACGATTATGTTGTACTAAATCAGCCCGGGTCTTATGTAATGGTTGTTTATTCAAAAGATAATCCGCAAAAACCGCTCACGATGTCTCCGTTTATTGTGAGTGAATAGTTTTTGGCATTCTGTTTTTTAGACTTTTTAACGGACTTTGTTTTCTTCACCTTTGAGGAGTCGTTTTATGTTCTCACGGTGGAGATATATAATATAAACCGCGCCGAGTGCGCAATACCAGATATATGCAGATGGTGCTTTCAATCCCCACATAATAAACGGCGAAAGTGCGAGCGCTATGATTGAACCGAGTGAAACATATTTAGATGTATATGTGATGATACCCCATACAACTGCAATTATTAATCCGGCTATCCAGTTCAGTGCAAGGATAGTACCGACGCCGGAGGCAACTGATTTACCGCCTGTGAATTTTAAAAATATTGATTTGCTGTGCCCTAAAATTACAGCAACAGCAGCTAAAACAGGAAGCAATCCGATTTCCGTAAAAGAGGTTGTTAAAAGTTTTGCCAAAACAACAGGCAGCGCCCCTTTGATTGCATCAAGTATCATGACGATAAAGAACCATTTTTTACCCATAACACGTTTAACGTTTGTAGCCCCGGTTGAGCCTGAGCCTATAGTTCTAATGTCCTGTCCTGTGAACAGTTTTACAATAATATATCCTGTCGGGATTGAACCTATCAGATATGCTGCGATGATTACAAGTGCAATTTCTATAATAATGGTTTCCATCTCTTCCTCTTTGATTTTAAAATGAACAAATTGTATCGGTTTTCGTTTCATGATTATAACACAAAGCCACTATACAGGCAATTTGTTTAATGCTAAAATGTATTTATCGGCAACTATAAAAGGTTAAACAATTTGATAAAAAAAATATTGTCTTTAGTTATAACTTTTACATTGATTGCGGCACCTTTGACCCTTGCGGAAGAGGTGCAGTATGATTTCAGTGATGAAGCACAGATTAAGTTCAACCAGAATGCCGATATTTATAAGCCGATTAATACCAATACGGGAGTGAATACCCCGCCCGCTGAGGAACATAAATTCAAGCGTGTAAAAGAAAAAAAGAAAGAGCATCTTGAAGAAATACATCTTGAAACTCCTGCTGAACTCCCCAAAATAGAAGTTCCCAAATATGACCCTAAAGCTAAACTTTTAGGGAAAGTTGTTTATGTTCCTGAAGGGACAGTCATTAATGTGCAGCTGCAATCCGGCATAAGTTCAGGCAGTTTGGATGAAAATGACAGGCTGACTGCCGTATTACCCGAAAATTGGATTTATAACGGGAATTTGATTGCTCCTGCCGGCAGTCTTGTTTACGGTACTGCGATAGATGCAACTCCTGCCGGATATGCCTATGGCAGCGGTGCTATGGAACTTATTTTCGATAAAATTATGACTCCCGATGGTCAGGTGTATAATATCAATGCCGAAAAAATCAGGCTGGAAGCTGAAAGCAGCAGAGGTAAAAATATGACAAGAGATGTGCTTGTCGGTGCCGGTATCGGTCTTTTGGCAGGTTTGTTGATGACAGCGCTGGGTGCTAATTTTTACGGCGGGGATAATGATTATGCTCAGGCAATGCTTATCTACGGCGCAGCGGGTGCTGCAGGCGGCGGGATAAAAGGTGTTGCCTCCCGCGGAGAAGATGTTTCGATTGCTCCGGATACTATCCTGCAATTAAAACTCCTTGAACCGCTGGAAGTTGTTCCGCAGAATGCTGATACACAATTGCCTAATCAGTTTTAATATGTTAAAATTTATGCAAATAAAGGATGTTTTTTATGAATAAAAGGTTAATTACTTTAGGGTTGATAATTCTGGCAGTCTCACTGGTGCTGGCGTTTGTTGTATCACTGGCAAAGAAAATCAAAATTGATGAGTTCAGACCTGCTGCTGTAATTTTTGTTGTGGATTCTTCCGCCTCAAACCAGTCAAAACTTCCGGAACAGAAGAAAACTCTCCGCCAGATATGTAATACTCTCGATCCTGAAGATCAGATTAAAATTATCAAAGTTTCAGAAGATTCTTATCTTATATATGAGGGTACGCCGCATAACGGCAGCGGAATTACCAAAGCGATGGACGCCTTTACTGAATTTGACCCTAATGATTACGGAACGGCGTATGGCGTCGGGTTGAAAAAAGCTATGAATCATGCTCTCACTATGTACGGAGAGGGATATATTCCTGCTGTTGTCGTGATTGGTGATTTGGAAAATGAGGGCGCTGTTGACAAACAGATTAACTGGGATACTCTGGCGCAGAATGTTGCCAATATCAAAGCTCAGGCGCCTGAGCTTGCTATGATGTTCTTGTATGCTCATCCTGAAAAGTTAGATAAGGTTAAAGAAATTCTCTCTCCTGTTCTCGGTGAAACAAAACTCGTTATTTCTCCGGAACAAACTATTGATAAATCTGTAAGAAAATTTCTTCACGCTATCGGAAGATAATAGAAAGAGGTAATATAAAATGACAATCGTAATTTCGTCTTCTAAAAATGAAAAAATTTTTATTGATAAAGATATGATAAATATCGGTACAAACCCAAACTGTGATTTTCAGCTCGATTTGGATTTTGATTTGCTGATTACGGTTCAGTATATCAAATCAGAAAATAAATGTATTGTTATGAATACATTCCACAGCGACAAAATATTTTTTAAAGGCGAAACGTTCGGCAAAATTGAGGTAGGAAATATCTGTAAACTTTTGACAGCTGATTCTTCCGAATTTATCAGTATTAGAGTTCTAACCGATGAGACCGATACCGCAAGAAAAACTATTAAAGCTATCGGTGAAGAAGATTTTACCGAAAATGATATCAAGCGCCTCTACGGCAGTGATTCAAACCCTATTACACGCGTCAAAATAGAAAAACAAAAAGAAGATATTGAAAGCGCTCGTGTCGCAATTATCAAACAGTCAGGATATACGATTTCCGATTTAAAACATAAATTATCTTCAAATTTCAAAACAAGTTTGTTTCTGCATATAGCAATGTTTTTCGGTGCTGTAATGTGTGCATTCGGGCTTTCAAATTATCTGATGGGGCTTTCTATTGCAGATTCTGCAAATTATATGCACCTTCCGACTAATATTAAAATCTGGTTTGTTTATTCTATCCTTGTTTACGGACTTTGTCTGTTGATGAAACAGGGTGTTTATCAATCACTGCTTAACAAATCAGCAAAAGGTGTTCCGCCGACATCAAAGTTTGCAGAAACTTTCTTTATCGGTTTTGCTACTATCCTGATGCTCGGGGTGTATGCTATAAATCTTGTTTACTTTATGAATGTAAAAGATTTTGTTGTGTTTGCAATATTTATCTCATTGTTCTTTGTGGGTTTGACAGCAGGCCTTGCTGTCGGATGCGGATATTTTAAATTCAACGGAAATGCTCTTTCTCTCAATTTGAACAAATTTGAATACAGAGAAGATTTTGAGGCTGTTTTAAAGGCTTACAGACAATGGATTGAAAGATATATCAATAATCTCGGCAAAACAAAAATTCAATATATTAAAGATAAATTATTCAACCTGCAGATAAAATCCGTATTTGAAATAGTTATAGGTATGTTGACAGCTCCGTTTCTTGCTTACGGTGTATCAAACACTCTTGCAATGTGTTTTCCTGAGGCTGCGGGGTGGATTAGAATTTCAGGTTTAAGATTTAGTCCGGTATTCCTTGTACTTGCAACATTTTTGATTATTTTTGCATTTTTCTCATTTGTGAGTGCTTTTACCTGCACAAAGAAAATTCAAGCGTCTGAAGTAATCAAGCAGGACGGTTTTAGTGATTTTATGCACCACGGTGTTGATATTTACGGGCTGGAGGGCGTCAGAAAAATTAATTCAGACAAAATACGTGCACTTTCTATCGCATGTTCAATCATATTTATAGAATTTGCAATGAATGTTTCTTACTTTATGACTGAAATCGGCGGCGATTTGCAGGGAATTTTCTTGAGTTTGATTGCCGCTCTTGTACCTACTGCGCTTTTGATTGCGGAAACATTGATGCTCAGCCAGACACGGTTTGAAATCTTTGCTTGTGATGAATTGATTTCTAAAATAGATAAAGATTAATCATGAATATTTTTAAATTTATTTCATTAACAACGTTAATTTTGATAATAACAGCCGCAGTTGTTCTTACAAAACCGGTTATGCACAAACCTGCGGTGCTGGAAGATGCTGCTTTTACGCTTGCATCTCTGGAAAAGAAAGTTCCGGTGAAGAAAGTTCAGACAGATTTTTCAGCACCATTGCCGCCAGCGCAAAAAACAGTTGTTGAAAAACCGGCTCCTGTAGTCAAAAGAATTGTAAGAATTGTAAAACAGGAGGTTCCGGCGCCTGTTCAAACCGTCACGGTAAAAGAACAGCCTGTCCAGCAAAAGACACAGCCGGTAAAAACAGTTAAACAAGAAACGCCGTCTCTTCCCGTGAAAACCGTGCAGGCAGCAAATGAGCCTGTGGAAATTGAAAAACCTGTTAAACTAGAGATTGAAGAACCCGTTAAGGTTGTGACAACACCTGTAAATACAGCTCCTTTGACAGAAAAGGAAGAGATTATTGCCTGGAACAAGTGGCGTAGTGATTTGCAAAATAAAGTCATGAGAGATTCCAGAATAAGCGCTCCTGTCGGAACTACTTTTTATTTTTCCTGTACGGTTGATAAATTCGGTAATATTTCTAATATAAATACCTGGTCTGACAACGACTATTACACACCGATGGCAAAACGTGTTATAAAACCTGTCCTGAGCAGCTATCAGAATCAGCCGATTTTGAAATTCCCTGAGCGGACTCAGCGGACTATTACTAACGTGAACGGTTCTTTTACGATGGCATTTACTGACAGGTTCTCTACTCCTGCGGATTACTCCGATTATGAAAGGATAAAATAAATGAGCAAAAATAAAATTTTCGCAATTTTGATAATTTTAGCATTAATTGGTGTGACAGCAGCAGCTGTTTATACAAGACCTGAGCTGCACAAAACCTTTGAGATACAGATTTTGAAATTTATAAAGGCTGACACTGATGTATAAATGTTCTGATTGCGGAAAAATTACTAAAGAAAAACCTCAATATTGCGACTGCGGAAATAATATTTTTGTAGAAGTTGATTCGCAGGCAGATAATGCGGCAGTGAAGCCGGTTTCTTCCGCGGGCAAAACGTCTGCAAAATTTACACTCCCTCAAGAGTTTGACAGATTATCAGTGACAATATTTGTATTATGTTTAATTTTTTCTGTTATCCCGTGGTTCTTCGTTCTGAGGCAGACACCGGAAAATGAAAATAAACACGCCATAAAGCCGGTTGAGGTTAAAAAAGATATCCCCGATTTTGAAACTTTATGGGATGATACCCCTGTTACCGCTCCGGCTGCGGAGGTTCCGGAACCGGTTGAACAGCAGGAAGAACCTCAAACAATTATTGAGTATGTTACTCAAATTGTTCAGGTGCAACGTCCTGCGCCAAAAGTTGTTACTCCGGCGCCTAAAGTTACCCAGCCTAAAAAAGAAGATGTAAAAACTACTGCCAAACCGAAAACGCAGACGCAAAATAAGCCTCAAACGCAGAATAAACCGGAGGTTATAAATAGGATAGAGCAAAAGCTTTCAGCCAAAAATGATGAACAGAAAAAACAGCAGGCCAAACCTGCAGTTTCTAAAACTGAAACAAAGCCGCAGCCGCCCAAGCCTACGGCAGAAGAACTTGCGGCATTAAATTTATATCGAAATAACCTCAGAATGGTTTTGTTATCAAAATTAAATGTTAAAAGCATTATCGGCGAGGGAAGCTGTGATATTGAGTTTGCAATTGACCCGAACGGCAAGTTGATAAACCGTAAGTTTGCTAAACAATCTGATAACAAATCTCTGAATGATGCTGTATATTATATGCTAATGAGTGTTCCGGTTTATCAAATCCCGCCAAAGGCATACAAAGGCGAGACTATACGGCTGCATTTTTATATAAATAACGGATATTATGAAATCAGTTTTAAATAATTAAAAAGCCGGAATTTTTAATTCCGGCTTTTGTTGTTATTGATTATTTGTTCTATATTCTATAATCATTTCAAGATGTTTTGGAAATTTTGTCGGGAATTTGTCAAAAGGAGCTGTTTCGTTTACTATTTCCAGAATTTCTTTATCAATTTCCTCATTTCCTGATGCCTGACGGAATCCGCTTTTTATAATTTCTCCGTCAGAACTTATATCAAGATATAATCCTACAGGATTTTCCGGTTTTGTAGAGAGGTTTTTATTCAATGCCCGTATCAATTTCAAGCTTATGTCGGCCATATAGGCTTTTGGAGTATAGAGGCTTCCAAATGGCATGAATTTTACAAATTCATTGGCTGCGCCGTCATAGACTTGAATATATTTGAGTCTGCCTGTCGGATAATCATAGATAGCATCACTTTTCGGGGTGCGGAGTTTTTCAACACTAACAGATTCCAGAGTACCTGTTTTTTTGTTATACATCAGCTCAGCATATTCATATTGAACATAGTGATAATTCGGATTTCTGTATTTTGTTTGTTTATTCGGAACAAGATTTTTGTTGTATGTATCCGAAATTTTTTTGGTATCAATTCTGATTCTCGGTATCAGGTTTTTGAATACCTTTTCACTTGCAAGGTTAACAAAATGATATCCGCCGGAATCCTGCTCTTTGAGCTGGTACGGAACAATGAAATCTTTTGAATAAGCGCAAGCTCCTGATAACAACAAGCCGCTTAACGCTATTAATACTAATTTTTTCATAACTCAGACTTATCCTATAAAATTAACTAAAAGAATTATAGCACATTGTTTTTTTAGGAGCAATCATTCAGATACTTTATTATTGGTTTTGAGAGTTATTTTCTTTTGCTTGTCTTATTTGTGCGGCACGCAATTTGATTAAAGTCAGCAGAGCTAAGAAAAGTAATGTTACACGATTTCTTTCAGTGCTTTGGCGGTACATTTCATTGCTTTCTTCCTGTAATTTTTGATTTTCTTCATAGTCAGTAATATTCTTACTGTTAAGGAGTGTTTTTTTGCCGTTTTCTACAAGGTAAAGAGTGTTCCCCTGGCGTGACAACGTAAGTGTTTTTTCTTTGGAATTATCTTCACGGCTTTTTAGTTTCAGTGTAAAGTCATTGATGTTTTTGTCAGAAAATTTTATTGAATAATCATTTATCCACATCAGGCTGTCATTATCAAGGGGATCTTTTATTGTCATAACTCCGGAGATGCTGTCTTTGTTTCTGTCTGAAATATTCATGTGCATTGTGATTGCTTTTTCATCCAGTTCAAAAGTCGCGAAATAATCGTCCTGAGAGGCTTTTGTAATCATAGCACCATCCACATCGTGGAGTTTATTCAGATGAAAATATGCTGTTGCTTTTCCGTCTTTTTTATACAATCTGTCGCTTAAGTTATAGAAATCCTGATTTATTGAATGTTCATATTCCATTTTCTGCTGCCAGGTTTTGTCTAAGTTATGTTTTACAATCGGGGTTATGACGATTGCGTTAAGCACCAGTCCCCAGTAAATACCGTTCCCCAGAGAACGCAGGCAGCCGTGGCTTGGATGCGGATCTTGTTCATTATTGTCGTAATTCGGTCGGTATTGAGGATTGATAGTTCCGCCGGCAGAGTTTTTAAAATTGATATTATTGCGGCAGCCGGTCATAAGCGGTGAAATTTTCATTTTTTTTACTTCCTTAGAGTGATTATAAATTATGTTTGCGGTTATCTATATTAGTTTTGACAAGAGAGCAAGTGCCTGCTATTGCTCCTATCACCCCGTTTATAAAAAGAGAATTTTTTACAGGTGAGTTGAAAAAAGCCGGGCATTTTTTTAGTATAAAATCAAAAGCAACCCCAAAACCAAACCACGCTCCTGCAGTGTTCATACCTTGATATACGGGAGAGCGTCTTTCAAATGTCGGGTGATTATTTTTTTTCGCACAAAAATTTATGCTTTTGCACGGGGTATTTTGAATATTTGTGACTTTCATACCTAGTGTTGTATAATAAACAATCTTTAAATGCAAGAAATTATTGCCAATTGTATCTTTGACCGGTACTTACGTCTTCTATTTTTACATATTTGGAAAGTATGATTTTTGCTTCCAGATCAGTGCAGTGGCACGGGAAAATTCTTGTAATATTTTGCTCTTGAAGATATTCGCCAAGTGCGTGAATTTCATCTTCGCTGCGGTTGATTAAGTATAATCCGCCTATAATTGTATTAATCTTGTTAACTCCGGTCACGTGTTTTGCGTGGTCGAGAATATTTTCAACACCGCTGTGTGAGCAGCCGGAAATTATCACAAGCCCGTCTTTTGCTTTGTAAGCAAGCGCAATTTCATCCGGTGCATAATCTTTTTTTATCTCTCTTGTAATCGGAATTTCTCCGAGGTAAATCAATTTTGATGTTATGTGGAAAGGTTTTGCAGTAAGCCTTAGATTAAAGCATTTGTCTAAATCTTCCTTAGAAAGCTTTATGCTTTCGTCAGCAGAAGCATCTTCAAAATCATCTGTTTTTTTGAAAACATCCGGATGTGCAATCACAGTTTTTGAATTGAATTTTATTCCTATCTGTTCAAAATTCTGATAAAGTGACTGCAGTCTCATAAAACCGCCAATATGGTCTTCATGGCTGTGTGAAAGAACTACATCAGTTACCTGCTCCAAATCTATCTGCATTTTGTGTGCATTTTTTATAAAAGCGTCTGTGGAGCCGCAGTCAAATAACAATTTCTGGTTCTCTTCCTCTATATAAAAAGACAAACCGTGTTCAGGAAGCAAACAATTCCCAGAATGCGTATTATTATCCACTAAAACTGTTAATTCCATAAGTGTATATTATACTATTTTTCTGATGTTGTCAACATAATATTTAATGCAAACGCACTATTGACAAAGGTTTTAATCCATATACGGATTGTATTGAGTCTCTTCAATTTCGTCCAGATATTCATTAATTTTATTCAGGCGTTCAGGCATATTCGGGTATCTGCGTCTTATATTAATGAGGTTGTGTCTGATTTCGCTCCATGGTTCTTGGATATCAGACAGTCTTAACCCCTCATTCAATTCGTTAATTTCAGGCATGGTTGACCCGAAATCCAGCTCATTCTTTTCGCCGGCAAGTATAATTTTTCTCAAAAGAATTCTTCTTGAACCGACGGCCAGAACATCATATTCTGCAGGTGTATTGCGGTCAAATGAGGTTAAAAATACTTTGAACATACCGGCAAGACTGTTAAAGAATTTATCGTCAGGGTTTTCCAAATCGTCGATAATTTTTAATTCATCACCGTCTGCAAGAAAATTATTCGGATTGATTGTATCAAAGCTTTTGCGCTCGCGGCTCAAGGTTTTGAAATCAGAAGCTACTTTGTCAAAAGCTTGTTGCGGGAGCATGGAAAATCTGTTCAGGTATTTATTGCGGTAGTAACCTGCTTTTTGCCAGTTTTCTGTGATTTCGTCTGTTATTCCTGCCGGCATGTGGTTTGCGGATTGGCGTGCATTTCTCAAAATCTTGGCATCCCCTATCATTGCCACAAATCCGCCGTAGTATGTTTTCAATTTTTGAATAACTGTATTGTTATTCAGGACTACTTGTTCTTCTGAGATTTCTTTAGATTTGTGAGGGAGTTTTAGTGCATATTCATCATCTATTCTGTAAACCTTTCCGTATTGTCCTGCACCCATTTCATTTTCAGGTTTTGTAATCTGCGGCAGCATTGCTTTTAGTTGAGCAATCAGAGACTTTTCTTCAGCGGTATCTTTTGTCGTTGATGCAATAAATTTGTCAAGTTCGCGTGTAAATTGGCTCCTGTAGCCGCAAAAGGCCGGAGTATGCGGGGGGAACATATTATGGGATTGTATTTTCGGGGTAAAATTTACTATCATATTTTTTTCAAGTCGTGTGAAAATAAAAATTGCTTTAATTTTCGTAAATGGTAACAATTCTTAATGGGGTTTAATGTAATTTATGTGATATTATAATTATATGATATCAAAAATTTCTGAAATTAAAATAGTTCCAATGACAAAAGACCATATAGACGATATAGTTCGTCTTGAGGAAGCCGCCTACGGAAGCCACCACTGGTCAAAGGAATCTTTTTTGAATGAAATTAATAACGAACTTGCTCATTACTGGTGTGCGTTTGATAATACCGGAAGTCTTACAGGTTATGCCGGCTGCTGGCAAATTCTTGAGGAAGCGCATATTACAACAATAGCTGTTTCTCCTCAATTCAGACGCAATAAAATAGGTGAGGCTCTGCTAAAAACTATCCTGGATGACTGTTACAAAAATATGATTAAATATATTACACTCGAAGTCAGAGTGAGCAATGTACCGGCTATAAACCTTTACGAAAAATACGGTTTTAAATCGCTGGGTACAAGAAAAGGGTATTATCAGGATAATAATGAAGATGCCTTAATAATGTGGACAGAAAATATATTTTACGATAAATTTAAGTTGTTGTATGACAAAAATATAAAATTACTTTCTGAAAAGGTTGAGATAAAATGTCAGGTGTAAAAGGTGATGATATAAAAGTTCCAAAACGCAAGTACGATGACTTCAGGTTGACTTTTTGGGGCGGGGCTTTGCTTGTTGTTTTATGTACTTTTTTGATGATAATTTCTACTTTTTACGAGTTCAGCCTTTCTCATTTTATTCTGCCTGCGGAAGTTTTTAAAGGAACCGCACATTTCCCTAAAGATTTTGTCTATACTTATAAAATAATTCCGCAAATACCTGCAGTGATGTTTACAGCGGCATTTTTAGGGAAAAGATACGGGCTTGCAAGTGTTATACTTTATCTCATATTGGGACTGTTTTGCATTCCGGTGTTTGCGCTGGGCGGCGGACCGGGGTATCTTTTGGAATACGGATTCGGGTATCTTATCGGGTACATTCCTGCTGTATTTTTTGCAGGGTCAATTATCAAGAGCGGTTTTTCCTGCCGAAACATTGCGCAGGCAGTGCTTGTCGGTGTGTTTACAATCCATATAATCGGAATATTTTATATGATATTTATTGCGGCTATCAGGCATGAGGGCTGGAATTTTATCAGCAGCTGGATTCTTTACCAGAGCGGGATTAAAGTTTTGTATGATTTTGCACTCAGCTTTGCGGCTATGTTTGTTGCCAGATACCTTAAAATTATTCTCTGGCTCTATATGAAGTAATATTTTGTGTTATAATTTTGATTGTTGAGAATTAGGGAGAGTATTTTAAAATTATGCACGAGATATTAGTACGATTAAATGACCTTTTTCAGAGTATGGGGCTGCAGGGACTTGCACTCAATTCGTTTATAGAAAGTTTTTTCCTTGTGCCGCCTCCTGACTTTTTGCTGATTACGATGGATTTGGCAAAGCCGGAAAAAGCTATGTGGTACGCTACTGTTTGTACAATAGCGTCAGCTCTCGGCGGTGCTTTCGGTTATCTAATCGGATTTTTCGGCGGGCGTCCTGTTTTTAACTTTCTTTTCCGCAACAAAAAAGAACAGTTTGAAGGGGTTGAAAAATTGTATAATAAATACGGCTCTCTTGCGGTATTTTTCTCTGCTTTTACACCAATCCCGTATAAGGTGTTTACTATTGCAAGCGGAATTTTGAATATGAACTTTTTAAAATTTATGGTTGCAAGTTTCTTTGGCAGAGGATTAAGATTTTTTATCGTGAGCGCTGTTTTAATGTTGTTTGGCGAAACTATTAAACAGTATATTGAATGGGTTATTCTTGCCGTCACGGTAGTGATAATCCTGTTCTTTGTTATCCTTTACAAAAAAAGACACGCTTTTACAACTTCAAATATTTCCGATGATGAAAAATAATCGTATATTTAGATTAGTAAATATTTTGCGTTATGTTATATAATTAAAAAAAATATTGATTTGTTAATTTTTATCATTAATAAATTTATAAAGGAAAAATAGCAATGAATAAGAAGATAATATTAACCTTGGCTTTATTAATGGCGTTTGGAAGTAATGCTGTATATGCTGCAAATCCATTCAATTATGATTTGCAAAAAGACATGTACCGCACCCGCGACAAAAAACTCGCAGAAAAAAGAGCAGCTAAGGAGGCGAAAGAAGCCGAAGCCCGTGGAGAAACAGTTCAGCAGCCCGTTGCGGATAACGCTTCGCAAAAAACAACAGGCGAAAATGCTTTGCAACCTGTTGTCTCCAAAAAGCTTGATTCTTCCCCAAAATATTATCCGAATGCAAATATGCCAAGTGCTATAAGAAAATATAAAAACGGCAATTATACCGGATGTTTGCAGGAATTATTTTCCTTTGTAAAAAAAGATCCGTCCAATCCTATTGCTTACTATTATATGGCTATGGCTTATTCTCAAATTGGTGATAAGACTGCAGCTATTGCCTCTTATGATAGGGTTATTGCCTTGAGTTCAAATGATGTTTTATCTTCTTATGCAACAAGAGGGAAAGCATGCATTTCAGGTGATGCAACTCTCTGCCATCCGGAAGTCAGTGTCTCTAATACCGGTGAAGTCGTTGATGAATTGGATGCATTTATTGCTGCGCCATACGGCAATGGTTTTTCTGATGAATTGAATGAGGAAATGAAACAAAAAGAGTTGAACCGTATCCAACAAAATATCAATAATAATTCTGAACTGGAAAAGGGACAATTCAGAAGAATAAAAGAATTGGAATCTCCTGATGCGCCTGCGGATTTGGAGTCTAAAAATCCTACCAAAGAGGAGGTGCTCGCAGCTCTTGAGGTTCTAAAAAATGCCGGGATTACTTTGAGTGTGAACCAGCCGGAAACTGAGGAACAGAAAAATATGAAACTTATGGCTCAAATGATGAACAGCCCTCAGGCTCAACAGTTCAATGAAATAAGTATGCTCCTCGGTAATAATAACAATAACAACAACAATAATAATATGATGATGAATATGCTCCCGATGCTCCTTGCACAAAACGGCGGGAAAAATATTGATCCTCAAATGATTCAGACAATGATGATGCAGTCTATGCTGCCTGATATTAACTTCAATACTAATAAAGACACTTACTAATTATGGTTTTAGATTATAACAATGCTAAACAAAAGCTGTTGACATTCGATATTGACGGATGTCAACGCTTTTTTGCGGAAAACGGTTGTCTTCTTGAACTGGGGTATTGCTTTCTGTTGAGTGACAATCTTAAAGATGCCAGGGCGGCATTTATTCAGGCAAGAGAGTTTGATAAACGTGCAAACTGGGCTTTGTTTATGACCAATTTGTTTTTAAATCTGCCTGCTGATTATCCTAGTTATTTTGAATTAAGAAACTTTTTGGAAATTGATTTGAACATTTTAATTCAGGCAGGAAAAGGCGAATTTGTCGAAAAATTGATTAGTTATGCAGATTTCTTTTATACGATAAATCCCGAAGTATATAAATATTTAGGCAGGGTATTTTTGAATAATGATTTGGAGCAGTACGGTTATTTTTTCCTTATGAGGGCAAAGGATTATTTCTATAATGATCCTGAGCTGCATTACCTTTTGGCAGAGTTTTTCTTTAATAAAAAAGATTTCAAAGAAGCTAAAAAGTATGCTCAAACCTGTCTGGAGGTACTGCCCGAGTATTTCCCGGCAAAAAAAATGTTGGAAAAAATTGCCGATGCGGTATAGATTTGTTAATAAACTATTGAAGTGTTGTAGTTTTTAAATATACTATAAGTGTAGTTTAAATTATATAAATTATTCAGCTGAGAATAAAATAGCGTTTAAGGAGAAGAAAAATGATTATAGTAATGGAGCGTAACGCTACCCCTGAAAATATAAAAAAAGTAACAACCATGCTGGCAGAGCACGGTTTTAAGGTAATTGAACACTCAGGCGATATACATACAGTTATTGATGCTCTCGGTGATAAGACCTCTTTGACGCCGGGCAGACTGGCCGCTTTAGAGGGAGTTAAGGAAGTTAAAATCATCCGCGAGCCGTTCAGACTTGCATCTCGTGACCGTAAGGAAGAAGATACAGTCATAACATTTCCTAACGGTGTTAAAATCGGCGGGAATAACAAACCGGTTTCTATTATAGGTCCGTGTTCTGTTGATGAAGATTTGGACGGACTCCTTGCTGTTGCAAGAGCAGGAAAAGAAATGGGCTGTGAATTTTTACGCGGCGGTGCATTTAAACCGAGAACTTCTCCGTACGAGTTTCAGGGGCTGGGCGAAAAGGCGCTCAAATATCTTCAAAAAGCAAAAGAAGAAACAGGTCTGTTGATTGTTACAGAACTTATGGATTCAACTGATTTGGATTTAGTATGTGAGTATGCTGATGTTATTCAGATTGGTGCAAGAAACTCCCAAAATTTTAAACTCCTGCAGGCTGTCGGCAGAACTAACAAGCCTGTTATACTCAAACGCGGGCCGGCAAATACTATTCGTGAATTCTTAATGTCAGCTGAACATATTATGTATCAGGGAAATGAAAATGTTATCCTATGTGAACGCGGTATCAGAACTTTTGATAGTACTTATACCCGCAACACTATGGATATCGCGTCTATTCCGGTTATTAAAAAATATTCTCACCTTCCTATAATTGCTGACCCGAGCCACGGTACAGGTCAAAGATACCTGATTGAACCGTTGTCTAAGGCGGCTTTGATTGCAGGTGCTGACGGTATTATGATAGAAGTTCACCATGACCCTGAAAATGCTCTCTCCGACGGTAAACAAAGCCTTTCTATACCGATGTTCAAAGATATTATCACCAGAATAAATACTTTGACCGGCAGAATGCATTACGAAAAAACTTGTCTGTCTGCTAATCTGGACTAAGTGCAAGTTTTCTTAATAGTTGAATTGAGACGGAGGATTTCTTCCGCCTCATTTTTTATGCAGAAACTTAACAAATTGACCTGAAGTGCATTCTATGATTTAAACTTTATATAAGATATTATTCGGAGTTAAAATCAGGAATATTATAAAAGGAGGCAAAAAGATGAAAATACTTGTTATTACTGGAAGCCCGCGGAGAAACGGAAATTCAAATACTCTTGCTGATTATTTTATAAAAGGTGCAGAGGAAGCCGGACACAATGTAATTAGATTTGATTCTGCATTTAAGAATGTTCATCCTTGTATTGCCTGCGACAAATGCGGTTCAAGTGGTGAATGCGTTTTTAAAGATGATTTTGAATTTGTAAAAAATAATATTGTGGATGCCGATGCTGTTGTATTTGCAACCCCGATGTATTATTTTGGAATTTCAGCCCAGATAAAGACAGTTATAGACAGATTTTATTCAATAAACGGACAAATTACCCATCCGAAAAAGGCGGTATTGCTCATGTCTTACGCTGATACTTCCTCAAAGGAGGCTGAACCTATTATCAGTCATTATGAAACAATGATAAGATATCTCAGCTGGACTGATGCCGGAAAAGTTATTGCCTCCGGGGTTTGGGTTGCGGATTCTGTAAAAACTACAAAATATCCGGAACAGGCTTACAATCTGGGGAAAAGTTTATAAAATAAGAGACACCTTTTTAAGGTGTCTCTTATTTTTTTATAATATTTATAGTTCGGTTAGTTTTTTTGTTCATCTACTAAAACTTCTTTCAAGATCTTAAGTGATGCTAAAGTGTTGGGAAAACCTACATAAGGCAAGCATTGAATGATTGTTGCAGTTATTATTTCTTTTGAGTTGCCTGCTTTTAAATTTCCTTTGATATGACTTTTTAAAGTTACGGTGTTCCCTGTTGTCACAAGAGCTGCTATAAATAATAACTCTCTTGTTTTTATATCCAGCCCTTCTCTTGTATAAAAATCACCAAAGCAGACTTCTGTTAAAAATTTTGCTACATCTGTTCCCATGTCATCAGGAAGTCCTTTCATGGCTTGTTTTATTTCATCTCCATATAAAGGATTTTGTATTGTCAAACCTTTTTCAAACCGTTCTTCCTCTTTGATTGTAGCTGTCGATTTCAATGGAGTTTTAATGCCTCTTTCTTTAAATACTTCATTTAATACACTTAATGCATTTAAAGTCTTTGGAAAACCGATAAACGGTGCAAGCTGGTAAATTGTTTCCCTGAGTTCTATAGGGGTAACTCCGACATTAAGAGCAGCATTAATATGTGCTTTTAGCTGCGGCAAAGTCTGCTGAACGGCAAGAGATGTCACAGTTATCATTTCTCTTGTTTTTATATCCAGTTCTCCGACTGTAAATATTTCTCCAAAAATATATTTTTGTAAAATTATCATAAATTCTGGATCATTTCCGGTATTTGTCAATGCTTCACCGCCAAAAAGCTCACGGTAATTATTTTTGCAGATGTCTGTTCTTGTAAGTTTTGATTCCGCCTGTTGATTTACTGTTGATGCAAGTGCGTAATTTGAACTAAATGTGCATAATGATACTATTGCAGCAAAAATTTTTTTTATCATAATAGTTTACTCTCCTATGTTGTCTATTTTAATGATTGTGTCGGATATCTTATATTTAATTATTTAATATTTTGTTTAATATTGCAAATACCTATATTGGATAACAAATATGCTTTTCAGGCATATTAAAGTCTAAATATTTATGATATGATATTAAAAACATTCAGATTTAGCCGGAAGAACTAAGCGAGGAAAGGAGATTAAAGATGCACTGGATAATACTGTTAATTGCAGGCTTATTTGAAATCAGCTGGGCTGTCGGGTTGAAATATTCTCACGGTTTTACGCAGCTTATCCCATCTGTCATAACGATTGTTTGTATGATAGCAAGTTTTTACTTTCTTGCACTCGCTCTAAAAAGTCTTCCTCTTGGTACGGCTTATGCTATATGGACAGGGATAGGCACTCTCGGAACTGTTATTTTCGGGATAATACTTTTCAAGGAGCCGGTTACGGCAGTGAGATTGCTTTGTATTTTGCTCATCCTGAGCGGAATTACAGGGTTGAAATTAATTACTCATTAATATCATTTATATTCAGGTTGTGAGCCCCAGTATAATAGTGTTTCCACCCGTCCATAGTTTCAAATACGTTTGTCATCTTATGATTTCTAAAACCGTTTGCCCTTAGTAATCTGTGTGTTTCTACCGTGTCATCAAAATTTCCTATGACAATTGTGCAGTTTGTTTTCAGTTGTTGTGCAAGATTATTGACAAGTTGAGTTCTTTCTTGTGCTGATTCAATATACGGCCAGAAATTTCTGCAAAAAATTATAGTGTTTTCCGGCGGAATATTGCTTACATCTTTTGTGATATCAGCAATAGAATAGTTAATCATTTTTTTAAACAGAGGGTTCATTCTAATGAGATAATCATATTCAATACCAATACCGCCAAGCGGTCTTTTGAAATATTTTTCAAAGTTTCCGCCTGTGTATTTGTTTATTGTTTCAAAATCCGCATAATCCATATTGACATAGTCGCCTTTTGCCGTATAAATTACTGTGGAATCAATGTCTTTTGCAATTATCGGGAAAAATTTTTCAGCCTCCTCCCCGAAATTTTCTCTCAGCAGCATAGCAAGCGACATAGGTTCTGAACCGTCAGAGCAGGCGTAGCACATAATATTTACTTTGTCTGTATTTTTGTATTTTTCTTTTATAAGTTCAACAAATTTGTCCCATATTAAATCTTCTCTGAAAAAACTTGTTGTATTTCTATACAAGAATTGTCCGTTCTTGTCTCTGACAGTTCGGTTATTACTCTTGAATGCAGGGGTGTAATTCAATTTGGATGTTGTAATGGCGTTTATTTTCATATCAGATTATTTCTTTTTGATATTGTCGGTTAGTTCACTGAGTAAACGATCAATCTGGTAAGATATATTTCCTTTTTCATGTTTAGCCATAATATCTTTTGCCAGAGTTAATTCTTCTATTGCCTGTTTCGGGTTGGTCTTTTTTATAATTTTAGCAATAGAAACAAGCACCATGCTGAGCATTTGTTCATAATTTTCTACAGGTTTAAGTCCTGTTTTGACAGTTTTATGGCGTTCGCCGAGTTTGTCATAATTTTTTATGACATCGCGAATGGCTCTTTTTTCTTCGTAAAGTATTTTTAAATGATTTGGGCTGCCGGGTTCTGTCTGGTGGTATATATCCGCGAGGTTGCGTGTTCTTGCCATAATATGGACAGGGTCGTGAAATCTTTTTGCGATAGCAAGCGCATTTGTTGCAAGTTCTTTTACCAGCTTATTATTGCCCTGATTAAATTTTATAAGAAAGCTGTATACTATACCTGCAAGGTTGTTTTCTTTGAGCCCGACCAGCTGCTGTGCAAAATTTTTCGAAGCTTTATTCATCCCGTCCTTATTGTTCTGCTTTTCAAACACATCGCCAAGGGTGTGTAATTCATTTGAAAAAGCTGATAAATTTATATCTTCTTTTTTCTTTATACTTCTGGTTACTTTTTGAGCAAATATGTCAAAAGAGGCTTTTGCGTTGTTATTTAATTTCTGTGGATTAAATTTAATTGCCATAAAAATATCTCCTTACTGTTGTATTAAACCTGCTCAAAATAAATTTTGCTAGCAAAGGAGATATCTTTATTATATATTTTTAAACTACATCAACGGATTTTGCGGCTTCGGCGTTGTAATTTCCGTTGAAATATTATTATTACTGTCAACAGTTCTTTGCATTGATTTTATAAGGTTGCTTTTTCTGTCATAGACATTGTAAGATGACACGTAATATTCTTTCGGATAGCTGTTGTTTAAAGGACTAAGGTTCATATCGATAGTTCTTTTCGGGGTGGAAAGGATTCTTCTTACTCCTGTACTGGTTTTTGTTTCTATAGCCAGATTGTTAAGAAGATTTTGGGGTTTAAAATTAATTTTCATAACAAGTTTCCTCTTCTATTAGTGTAATATGTACACCCAAAATATACTACGAAGTGTTTTTGTTGTAAAGACAAGGACAAATATTATGTTCACAAATTTATTGTAAAACCCCATCTAGTTTGAAAATTTTGGACAAAGTTATTTTAATTGACTTAATTTTTTATAAAAAGTGGCTCGAAATAATGTAGTAATTGTCATAAAAGTTGTTTGATTAAATGTAATATTAATCTAAAAAGTCCATTGAAAAAATGTCATATAAATGTAGGGTTTGTTTAATATTAAGTTTTGTTAAGATATAATATGAGAGAAATTATATGAAACGATATGCTTTAAACAAACTTATAGAATGGAAAAATGGTTCTAATCGAAAACCTTTGATAATCAGAGGTGCACGTCAAGTCGGAAAAACCTGGTTAATGAAAGAGTTTGGAAAAACAGAATACAAAAAGGTTATTTATATAAATTTTGAGTTAGATAAGTTCATGTGTGATTTATTTTCGATAGACTTCAATACAAAAAGAATTATTGAAGGTTTAGAGTTAACTCATTCTAAAATTAATACCACGAATACCCTAATAATACTTGATGAAATTCAAGAATGCCCGAAAGCATTAACAGCTCTTAAATATTTTTATGAAAATGCTCCGGAATATCATATCGTTGCAGCCGGAAGTTTATTAGGTGTTGCTCTTCATGAAAATATTTCTTTTCCGGTGGGGAAAGTAGATTTTCTTGATTTGTATCCTTTATCATTTATGGAATTTATTGATGCACTAGGAGAGAGTAATTTTATAGAATTACTAAATAATCCAAAATCACCAAATATAAAAATTTTTAAAGAAAAATATATTGAATGGTTGAAGAAATATTATTACATAGGCGGAATGCCGGAAGCGGTTAGTACATTTATTGAAACAAACGATTTTCAAAAAGTTCGAAAGGTTCAGGAAAATATTTTAGATGCGTATACTAGGGATTTTTCAAAACACATATCTTCTACAGGTAAATTAAAAATTGATTTGCTTTGGGAGTCCATTCCAAGCCAGCTTACTCAAGAAAGCAAAAAGTTTGTTTATAAAAAAATGAAATCGGGAGCAAGGGCGGATGAGTTTGAAGAAGCTTTATCCTGGCTTATAAATTGCGGGCTTGTTTATAAGATTAATCGAATAACAAAACCTGCTTTGCCAATTAAGGCTTATGAAGATACGAAAGCTTTTAAACTTTTTATTCTGGATGTAGGTTTACTTTGTGCATTGAGTAAACTGCCTGCAAGAACTTTAATAGATGGTGATAAAATTTTTACAGAATTCAATGGTGCCTTGGCAGAACAATATGTTTTACAACAACTAAAAGTTTTTGAAGATATGGAAGTTGCATATTGGATAAGTAAATCCGGTAATGCAGAAATTGATTTTGTAATTCAAACAGATGGTTATGTAATTCCTGTTGAAGTGAAAGCGAATACAAATCTACAAGCAAAAAGTCTTAAGGTTTATCGTGAAAAATTTGAACCCGAGATAAGTATAAGAACTTCACTTGCTGATTTTGAAATAAACAATGGACTTTATAATATTCCGTTGTATATGACAAGTAAGTTTGAGGAAATATTAAAGGATGGTAGATGATGGGCGAATATCTGACAGAAGATGAAGTTAGAGAAACAGCCGGTAAAATATTAGGTTTTACAAAGGTTGAAAATGTAAAATGCGGTGTTGGACAAATAACAACTTTTAATCAATTAGGTATAAAGGGAGAGGGTAAGGATAAGAAGCCGGACGGCTGGTATTTACCTAAAGACAAAGGTGCTATTGCTATTATCCTTGAAACAAAAAACAGTAACGAGGATATTGGTAAGAAAAAATGGATTAATGAAATAAAACAGAATTGTCAAATTGTGATGGATGCCGGGTATACTCATGTCATCGGCTTGCTTCACAATGGTTATAAAACTTTAGGGTTTAAAAATAATATTCCTATTGACGTTCCTAATGAGCTTCAAGATAAAGAAGATTATTTTAAATTTTTCACGGAAGAATGTATTGATAAAGAACGTATTTACACTTTAACAGCACGTATTAATAACTGTTTACATAGTGAATTTGGTATTAAGAATTTGTATCATCGTATGATATTTACAGCGTGTGCACTGGTTGCGAAAAGGTTTCAAGCCCCTTTAACAGCAGGTATGGATTATGAAACCTTTAAAACTTGCATAAAATCAACACTTAAAAGAGAATTAAAAGACAGCCAAAAAGAAAATCAAAAAATAGAATTATTATGGCAAGTAAACGATGAAATTAAAATGAATTCTACGGAAAATCAAGCAGCTATTGATAATTTTATAAAATGGGTAAGCGAAATATCCGATTGTTTGAACAGCAATAAATGGCGTGGTGAAGATGTTATGGGTATTTTCTTTAATGAATTTAACCGTTATAAAAAGAAAACAGATTCGGGACAAATATTTACACCCGATCATATAACATCTTTTATGTATCGTTTAATAAATGTTTCACAATACGATAATGTCGGAGATTTTACATGTGGTAGCGGGGCTTTCCTTGTTAAATCAATGAGCAATATGATTGAAGAAGCAGGCGGTGTAAATACAAGAAAGGCTAAAGATATAAAAGCAAAACAATTATATGGTATTGAATTTGACAGAGAAATTTATGCTCTTGCCTGTGCGAACATGCTTATTCATAAAGATGGTAAAACAAATTTAGAACATCTCGATACTCGCAGCAAAGAGGCCTGTGACTGGATTAAGTCAAAACCTATAACAAAGGTTTTGATGAATCCACCTTATGAAAATAAATACGGTTGTATAGATATAGTAAAAAATGTATTAGATAATGTTGAAAAAGGCACTGATTGTGCATTTATATTACCTGATAAAAAATTAGAAAAAGTACCGAAAACAAAAGTTACAAAAATTCTTGAAAAACACAGATTGACAAAAATTATAAAATTACCTGAACCATTATTTTTTGGTGTGGGCGTCACTACAAGTATATTTGTTTTCAAGGCTGGTGAACCGCAAAATAATGAAGAAATTTTTGGTTGTTATATAGAAGATGACGGACTTGAAACTGTTAAAAATCAAGGGCGACATGATGTAAAAAATAGATGGCAAGATATTGAAGATTATTGGATAGATAGCATTCGCAAGTTGAGAGATGAACAATATAATACTGCGCAGTGGATAAAACCTGGTGAACATTTATCATACCAAATGCCGGAAAAACCTTTTGAAATTTTTGAAGAAGATTTTAGAAAAGCAGCTATGGATTATTTGATGTTCAAAAAAGGTATTGATGTAAAAGAATTTGGTGAAAAACTTTTAAATTCAGCTATGTATTCTAGTGATGTAAAAGAAAACAATAATCAAATTTGTATTTCATTAAATAAGGGTAATACAGATGAAGAGAATTAATATAGAATCATGGAAAGAATATAAATTAAAAGATATTGGTTTTTCCATTTTTCATGGTTCCAGACAAAAACAAGCAGAAAGAGAGGCAGGAAATGTACCTTTATTGACCGCAGGTAAGGAAAATCAAGGAGTTGCAGCATATATTGGAAATCCATTATGCCAATACCAAGATCCTGTTACTGTTGATATGTTTGGAAATTGTTTTTTTCATAAAGGTATATATTCTGGTGATGATAATATCTATTTTTTTATAAATAAAGATCTAAATGATGTAATAAAAATTTTTATTTCAAGTATAATAAATAAGCAAAATTCTATTTTATACAACTTCAAATCTCAATTTAGACAACAACAAGCAGATGCATTAACGGTTATTTTACCATCAAAATCAGACAATACTCCAGATTATGAATATATAGAATCTTACATGAAAAACATTATGCAAGAATCTGAGAAAAATATTGAAAAATTAAACAATATTCATAATAGTAAAAAAACAATCGATATTTTGGGATGGCGAGAGTTTTCTTTGGGTGGTGATAATGGATTATTTAGAATTGTTAAAGGAACTCGTTTAACAAAAGCAAATATGAAAGATGGTAATATAAATTTTATTGGTTCGTCATCTGTTAATAATGGTATAACAAATCACATATCCAATTTAGAACATATTCATCCAGCAAACTTAATTACTGTGAGTTATAATGGTTCTATTGGTGAAGCTTTTTATCAAGAAAAACCCTTTTGGGCATCTGATGATGTTAATGTTTTTTATCCTAATTTCAAACAAAGTTTTGAAATTGCAATGTTCTTAATTCCATTAATCCGTAAAATTGGTCAAAAATACAAATTCGTAGATAAGTGGAAGCTTGAAGATATGTGTAATGATAAGATTACACTTCCTATAAACGGAAATGGTGAACCGGCTTGGGACTACATGGAAAACTATATGAAAAATATTATGAATGACACTAAAGCAAAATTAAATATACTAAAAACTGCTATTTAAGGATATAACCAAATCTCAAGAAATAATTAATTCCCCTTAAAGTTTTTAATATATTATAATATCAATTTTCACTGCCGACTTAAAAGATAAATTTTACATAAACAAAAAGACCTGCATTTTGCAGGTCTTTTTATAATGGCTGGGGCGAAAGGATTCGAACCTCTGAATGGCGGGACCAAAACCCGCTGCCTTACCGCTTGGCGACGCCCCATTGCGTTCGGCTACATTTAATATTCTATTCGATAAATCTCTATTGTCAATATTTATTTTAGCAGTGCTTGTTTTTGCCGTAGTATATGAACGGGCTTTTTTCTCCTGCAAAAATCTTTTCTACTCCGTCTCCGATAATATCAGCGAATACTTGCAAAATCAGCACTTCGCTTTCAAAATGACCTATGTCAAAGACAACGATGCCACTATCAAGTGCTGTATGGAATTTCAAATCGCCGCTCACAAAAGCATCTGCTCCTTTTTCTTCTGCTGCTTTTATAAATTCAGTACCGCTTCCTGCACAAAATGCGATTTTATGCAAAGCTGATGTGTTTTTGTTGTTGACATAACGCAGGTTTGGAGAGAGCATGGCAAGTCGAGCTGCAAAATCTTCAACTGTAGTTTCAATTTGTACAAACCTTACAAAGTCATCACTTTCAGTTACTGTCAACCCGAGAGTTTTTATTAATTCATCGGTTGTTCCGCCCTGGGTTCTGTCCATATTTGTATGCGCGCAATATATGTCAATCTCGCGCCATTCAACAGGTACACAAAATAACGGGTGATGCGAAATTATCATATCACAGTTGTGAGTTTTTGCCTGATGTATTATGTCCTCAGTCACAGTGAGGGCGAGCAGAACTTTTTTTATCTCCTGTTTTGTGGTTTCCACAACAATGCCGGAGCAGTCCCAACTTTCGGCCAATTCCGGCGGCGCGTAATTTTCTATGGCGGAGATTATTTTTTGTTTATCCATAAATTTCCTCTAAAATTCTGCGTGCTATTTGAGCCTTTGCGGCTCTTTCAATGCGTTTTTGCCTGCCGGTTTTGTCAAATATTACAACTTCATTATAATCGCTGGAAAATCCGATGTCTTTTCTGGATATATCATTTGCAATCAAATAATCACAGCCTTTTTTAATGATTTTTTCTTTTGCGTTTTCTATTAGGTTTTCGCTTTCTGCGCAGAAGCCGACAACTTTCTGGGTTGTTTTTTTAGCGCATAATTCTTTGAGAATGTCCGGATTTTTGACAAGTTCCAGAGTAAGTGTATCGGCATCCGTTTTTTTCATTTTATGTTCAGCCCTGTTTTTGACACGGTAATCCGCGACTGCCGCAGCCATAATAACGCAGTCTGCTTTTTCAAAATCAGCTTCCACAGCTTTTTGCATATCGGCTGCTGATTTGACTTTTACTGTTTTATAAGGTCTTGTAACGTCTTTTGTTGTGATGAGTATAGTTTCCGCCCCCTGCTGAAAAGCTTCATCAGCGAGGGCAAGCCCCATTTTGCCTGAGGAATAATTTGAGATGTATCTTACAGGGTCAATATCCTCAATCGTTCCGCCGGCAGTAATTATTATTTTTTTACCGGTTAATTTTTTTTTTGATTGGAGGACTTCTACGGTTTTATCAAAAATTTTCTCCAAAGCCGCAAGTCTGCCGGTACCGTTATAACCGCAGGCAAGAAAACCTGTTTCAGGTTCCACTATTTCAAATCCGTTGTTTTGTAATTTTTTAATATTTTCCTGTACAATCGGATTTTCCCACATATTGCAGTTCATTGCCGGTGCAAGGATTATGGGCTTTTTGAATGCGCAGACAATTGATGTCAAAAGGTTATCGCAAATCCCGTTTGCAATTTTTCCTATAGTATTTGCAGTTGCCGGTGCAATAAGCATAATATCTGCTTCATCAGCGTATGAAATATGTTCCGGTTTGAAATCAGGAATTTCAAATTCTTCCACCCCGACTTCATTCTGGCTTAAATTTTGGAGGGTAAGTTTTGTTACAAAATTCAGCGCGTTTGGAGTACAAATGACGCGGACATTTGCATTCTGTCGTTTGAACATCCTTATGAGTTCGCAAATTTTATATGCGGCAATCCCGCCGGTTATTCCTATTAATACAGTTTTCCCGCTCAGCATTTTTTCTGTTCTCCGGTAATAATTTGTTCAAGTTCACTGACGGCTCTTTCAAGATTGTCATTAATAACTTTATAGTCAAACTGTTCAGCTCGTTCGAGTTCTATTTTGACAGCATCAAGTCTTTTTTGGATAGTTGTTTCGTCTTCAGTGTTTCGTCCTCTCAGGCGGTGTTCAAGTTCTTCAAAAGACGGCGGGCAAATAAATATCAATACTGCTTCGGGCATGCGTTTTTTTACCTGTAATGCGCCCTGTGTATCAATTTCCAGAATAATATCTTTCCCCTCGGCGAGGCATTGTTTTATATATTTCTGTTTTGTGCCGTAGAAATTCCCTGCAAATTCAGCCCATTCAAGGAATTTATCATTATCAATACAATTTTGAAACTCATCTTTGGAAAGAAAAAAATAGTTAACCCCATCAGTTTCCCCCGGTCTTGGAGTGCGGGTTGTGCAGGAAATTGAGAGCATAAAGGACGGATTTTTTTCAAGAAATTTTTTTATGACCGTACCCTTGCCCACGCCTGATGAGCCTGATATTACAAACAGTTTTTTATTCATAATTTATGCTTTCTTTTTACGTTCGTTTAAAAACAGTATTGTACAAATAATAACACAAATTACTGCAGATGCAATCCAGAATCCTAAAGCACCGTTCCATCCGAATTTATCAACCATAAATCCGGTTCCGGTCGAAGAAAGAACAGCTCCGACGTACCCGAAAGTTCCTGTAAATCCGGTTGCTGCGGAGGCAACTTTTTTAGAACTGCTTTCAACTGCACACAATCCGCCAATCATCATCTGCGGACCGTATGTAAAAGCACCCAAAAGCCCGATAAATACAAAATCCAGCTCGCTTATGGTGTTAAATTTAAGTAAAAACAGGCAGCATATAACACCGACCAGGTATATAATATTAACCGGAGCACGTTGCCCTTTGAAGATTTTGTCAGATATAAGACCTGCGAGGATAGTACCGGCAATTCCGACAAGCGGGAGAGAACTCAATTTCATAGCCGCGAGCTCAAGCTCATTACCCTTTGACTCGTGCAGGTACTTAATCATCCAATCCTCAGCTCCGAATCTGATTATGTAAACAAAGATATATGCGATGGCGAGCATCCATATTGTTTTGTTGAACAGAATATTGTCTCTGAAAACTTGAACGTAATTTCTTTTGTCATCATCATTTTTATTAGCGGCAGCAGCCGGTTCATTTCTGTATTTTTCAACATCAGGGAGTCCAAGTGACTGCGGTCTGTCGCGCAGACGGTCGAATAACCAGATAGCAACGATAATTGCAATTGTTGCCGGTGCAAAGAAAGCCATCTTCCAGCCGAATTTACCTACCAGAAATCCTGAAATAATTACGCTCAAAAACGTACCTACCTGATGGGAACAAGACCACAAAGACCATTTGGTCCCGCGTTCGCTGTTAGAATACCAGTAGGTGAGGCTTTTGGCAACAGCCGGAAACCCTGCAGACTGAAACCATCCGCTTGCACCCCAGAAAAATACAAACAACCACAAAAGTATTGTATTTGTCGGTAATCCGAAAAATGAAACTTCACCGGGCGTAATGAAAACAGCTGATAAACCGAAACAGAGGTTTGCAATAGCTGTCATAATGAGTGCTGTCGGCAGAAATTTACGGACATCCGAGCGGTCAGCAAGCACGCCGTTTACAAATTTCCCGATGCCGTATGTGAGATAAAGCGAACTGCCAAGAAGTCCGAGTTCCGTATTTGAATATCCGTATTCCTGACTTAGTCCGGGCAGTGCTACTGCTATATTTTTTTTGCAAAGGTAAAATACGGTGTATCCTATAAAACATGCATAGAATATTCGCAATCTCCAGTGCGAATACATTGATTTAACTTTGTTTTCATCCTCTATAACCGGCTGTACAGGAGGTTCTTTAAAAGAATTAAAAAATGATTGAAACATAAAAGTGCTTACTTCCCTGCTTTAATAATTTGTATATTTCTGGTTTCCGTTAATTCCTGACGGGCTTCTTTAATTAATTCGCGTTGTTCTTCTTCCAGACTGTGTCCGCCGACAAGTCTGTCAACAAATCCCGTATTGAGTTTTACTGCTTTTTCCAGAGCGCCGACTTCTTCAAGGACTTCTTTTATTTTACATAAATCGTATCCGAAAGATTGTTTTGAGTTGTAAACCAGCATATCGCCGTTATTGGATGTAATCGGTTTGCCGCCCTGTTCAAAGTATAGTTTGAATACTGATTTCAAATCCTGCAGTTCTGACTGGAGGGTGTTTATAGTCTGTTGAATCCGTAAAAATCTTTCAAACAGATATTCTACGTTATCAAGCTGTTTAACTTCCCAGTCGTATTTTTGGAGGTAGAGTTTTTTAAGTGCAGGATAAGCAAGCGCAAGCCCCATAGTATCAGCCATAGCTCTGTGGTGGTTGTTTAATTCTACATTAAATTTTTTTGTAAGAGCTTCCAGCCCGTGGGATTCCAGCTCCGGATAGACTTCTTTGAACATTTGCTGTGAATCAATTCTCGGGTTAGAGAGTTCTTTGCCGGTGGTTCTAAGGCTTGCTTCATTTAAAAAAGTATAATCAAAAATGGCATTGTGTGCGACAATCGGGTAATCACCTATAAATTCAAGGATTTTAGGCATAATTTCCTGTTCTGTCGGAGCGTCTGCAACCATATCCGGTGTAATCCCGTGAATTGCAATGCTTGATTTTCTAATGTGCTGTTCGGGGTTAATAAGAGTTTGAAATTCGTCTTTTATTTTGCCGTTTTCCAGCCTCACAGCTGCAAATTCCACCATTTTTTCTTTTGTATAATCAAGTCCTGTAGTTTCTGTATCCAGTACTATTTCAATTATTTTTTTTCTTGCCATTTTCTTATCCTGTCGTATTCTATAAAGATAATAGCACAAAAAAATATTCTGTGGTAAGATGTCAATGAAGTACAAAAAAGGAGTAGACATGTCAAACGCGATTGATATTAATGATGCAAGTTTTGAACAGGAAGTACTTTCTTGCGAAAAACCTGTAGTTGTAGATTTTTGGGCACCTTGGTGCGGTCCTTGCAGAAAACTCGGACCTATTCTTGATGAAGTGACTGCAGAACTCGGTGATAAAATTAAAGTTGTAAAAGTTAATACAGATGAAAATCTTAAAACTGCTAAAGATTATTCTATAAGCGGTTTGCCGAGCGTTCTGGTATTCAAAAACGGCAAAGCTGTTGAACGGCTGGTAGGTCTTATGCCAAAATCATCAATTATTTCAAATATTGAAAAACATTTATAGTTTAATTTTAGAATATTGAAAATCCGCACAAATTATGTGCGGATTTTTTGTGTACTTATGTAAACAAATTTAACAAAATCCTAAAGTTTTTGAGGATTTTGACCGATATAGTAATTGGGATAAGCTACAAAAAGGAAAGGCCATAATGGAATTCAAAAGTATATCAGAATTAAGAACTGAATACAGAGACAATCCGGATTATGCTATACAAAGTGTAATCCCGGATATGATTAATGAATTAAAGGCTGATTCTAAGTATGCAGGTTATACCGATGAACAACTTGAAGGTATTGCAAAAGCTAAATTGAGCACTTTAAACGGTTTAATGCTCAATGGCGATTTTTCAAAACATATCCCGAATAATGGTCTTCCAACAGGTACAAAGTGGAGTGAGTACAGCTACGAAGAAATTCTTGCAATGGAACAAAACGGTGTAAATATTCCTAAAGAATTCACCGATTGGGCACACTCTATGCAGGATGCAGATGCTACAAATTATGTTATTGATGAGAGCGAATTGAACAACTCTTCATCTCTTGAAGAAGTTGATCAGGCAACAGAAGATCCTCAAGATGCAATTGCTAAAAAAGCTGTTGCTTACTCTAAAAAATGCGCTCAACAAGAATCAAATCTCAATAACGCACTGGTTGATTTAGAACCGAAAAAAGAAAAAGTTCAAGAAATCCAGAACCAGATGAAAAATGAACAGAAAGACGGTATGCAGAAGCTTACCGATATGGCAAAACGCTGGAACGAACTTGATAAAAAAATTCAAAACGGTGAAAATCTTACAGAACTTGAAAAGAAAGAATATGCTCAGTTAAACAAAAATCTTAACGGCGCAAGTGCAGATTTGCGCAACAAAATGACTGAAACTGCTGATAACCTTGATGCAATGGTTGTATCAATGGATAATATCGCAAAAGATATTGAGTCTGATATTGATTTAAGTAATGAAACAATTGAATTGGCAAATACTCTTGCCGGAGTTCAAAAAGGCTATAATCCTACAAGCATCCCAAACAAAATGTCATTTATGGCAATCGGCGAAGTCGCAAATATGATTTACGGCGCAAAAGGTAAATCAATAGCACGCGATACTGTTGATGCCGGTATTGATTTGCAAGAACTTGCAAATGACTCTCAAGTAAAAATCAATAAAGAAACTTCTCTTTATGATTTCGCTTTGGAATACGGCTCAACTTTAAATGATCAATTGAGTGAAGTAGAAAGACTTTTAGGCGAAAATCCAAACAAAGATGATCGTACAGTATTAACAAAAGCAGAAAACAAAGCCGGCGAACAAGCAGAAGACAACGCTATGGCAACAGCAAATGAAGCTGTAGAAAATGCACTTCCTGCCGAACCGGAAACAGAAGTTACTACAGGAACTCCTGATAAGAACGTAAACGACAAAGCTTCCGGAAATATGGCTCCTGCAACATCAGTTGAAGATGCCGCTACACAGACTAAAACAGCTCAAGCAGCTCCTGTAGAAGTTAAAGAATCTTCAAACGGCAAATCAAAATCTTCAAGCGCTCCGTCTAAAGGTTCTTCTAAACCGGAAGAAACTCTTGACGAACAAGGCGAAAGCGCAACAGAAGATGCAAGAAGCACAAGCCCGAAAGTTGAAAGCAGAGGCGTTGAAGCTGAAACTGAAACTAAAGATGCCGAAAAAACTCAAAAAGCAGCTAAAAAAGAAAATAAAGAAGTTGTTGCTGAACAAAAAGAAGTTGATAAAAAATCTAAACAGGTTAACGCAGACCTGAAACATAACAATGCACAAAGCGCAACTTTGAACGATGAATTAACTGCAGATACAGATGCAATGGTTGAATCAATCACAGCAAATCCTGATGAAGCTCAAGCCAGAGCAGAATCTATCGCAATCACAGGCGGTAAAATTACAGCTCTCGGTCTTGAAAGCGGCAAAAAAGCAACTGAATTCACCGAAGAAACTTCTGAACTTGAAGAAGACGCTGAAAAATCACAAAAACAAAACGAAAAATCACAGAAAAATAATAGCAAAGTTGAAAAAGCAATTTCTGTAATCGACCAAATCGCAGCTGTCGGCTTACAAAAAGGTATGAGCACTATCGGTACAGGTGTTGTAATGACTGCTCAAGGTCAGGTTATGGTCAGCACAGGTTCTGCATTACTCGCAACTCCTTGGACTGCGGCAGCCGGTGCAGCTTTGATTACAGCAGGTACTACAACTGCTAATATCGGTTTAGGCGCAATCAATGTCGGCAGTATTTTATCAACAGCAAGCTTCTATACACTTGCTGCTACTAAAGTTACAAAAATGACAATTGCAGCCTGCAACGGCGATTTGAAAGGTGTATTCAAAAACCTCGGCGCATTCGCAACAGTTTGCGCAACTTCAGTAGCAAGCTGCGCAGCAACAATGGCTGTCGGTGCTGCTACAATGGGCGTTGCCGGCCCTGTCGGTACAGCAATTGCATCTCAGGCAGCTGCTCTTCCGTTTGATGTTATCGGCGGCGCTGCTAATATGAATTTGTCTAATGACAACCTCAAATCTGATAAAAATGCCGGTATCAAAGCAAGAGTTGCTCAGAAACTTGATGAAGAAGCTTCAACAGAAACCGCTTCAACTCAAACTTCTCAATCAGCTCCTGCAGTTCAAACTACTCAACCTGCTAATCAGGTTGCAGCAGCAACAGCTCAACCGGTAGTTGCTCAGGCTGCTCCGGCTCAACAAGCTTCTGCTCAAGCAGCTTCTCAGGAAGAAACAGAAGAAACAGAGGAAACAACTGAAAATAACGAAGTTGCAGGCGAAGAAGAACAAGAAACAGAATTGAACGCTGCTCAACAGGCTCGTGCTGATATGCAGGATTCCGGCGCAAGCAAACGTGACATCGCAAAAGCTATGTTTAAACAGAGCAAACAGCTTGAATCTCAAACAAAACCTTCTATTATAGCTTCTGCTCTAACTTCTTCTAAAGCTAAATCTATCAGTGAATCTGCTAACGGCGTTGCAGAACTTGCTGTTGCAATGACTAAATCAATGAGAAATGAATATGATGAACTCTCTGATAAAGTTGAAAAAGATAAAGAAACTGCAGATCCGTCTGATATCGAAAAAATGGAAGATTTGAAAGACAAAATTCAGAGCAAAGGTTCAAAAGCTCAAGATAAATTAGCTGACTATGATGCTAAACTTTATGCTCTTCAAGCAAAATCAGCAGCATTCTCTCAAATAGCAGAAGATGCTAATATCTGGGGCGAAGAAACTATCCTCAGCGGTTACGATTTGTTAGGTGTTCAATCTTCAGGTGAAGCTGAAAATGTATCAGGCAGCCCGATTCGCGCATTGTTCAAACACGGTATTGACGGCTTTATTGCAGTCAGAACTATTAATCAGGGTGCATCTACAGTTGCAGCCGGTGAAAAATCAGCTGAAGCTCTTGAAGTTGCTCAAAATGCAGTTGCATCAAGCCTTAACAGCACAAATGCAAGCAAAGCAAAAGTTCAGGAAGCTACATTTGCAGAAGCAAAAGCAGCTCCGGGCAGCGAAGCTACAGGCGCAGAAAATAATGCTTCTGCCGAATCCGAAGCACCTGCTCAAGAAGAAAATACAGCTGATGCTGCTGCCGCAACTCCTGCTCCAGCAAATCAATCTGCAACCGCAGTACCTACAGCAGCACCTGCTCAAAACTCACAAAATAAAACACTTGCTCCTGCAAACAACGCAGGTAATTCAGTTCCTGCTGCCGCTCAGAATGTAGTTGACGGCGTTGAAGAAGTTACTGAAACTACTACCAACGACGGCAAACCTGCAGGCAGCTTTGCATCATTCCAGGCTAGAATGGCTGCTGCTAATACAATTAACAAAGAAAGCGCTGCTGATTCTCCTGCCAGCACCGGCGAAGGTTCAAAATCAGACGGCAACAAGAAAGAAGAAGAAGTTACTGAAGACAGCGTTAATACTGCTGAAGGTAAAAGAACTGCTGACGAAAACAAAAAAGAAGGCGAAAACGTCGAAAAAGAAAACAAAGATAAAAACAAAGCAAGCAAAGACGCTAAAAAAGAAGGCAAAGATTTAGAAAAATCAGATAAACAACTTCAAAAAGAAATCAAAGCATCACAAAAAGAAATCAAAGCTATTGAAGAAAAAATCTTAAAACTTTCTGATGAATCTCTGGCTATCGTCGAAGAAATCGAAGCTGAAGGTGAACAATCACAAGCTCAGTCACAAGCAGCTCCTGCAGGTCAGCCTGCTGTAGCCGGTGTTCAGCCAGCAGCTGCTAATGCTTCTATGTCAGCAGGTGCTCCAACCGGCGGTGCAGCATCAGTTTCATCTGTTCCGTCTAATATGAATGCTTCCGCTCCTGCAGCTACAAATTCATCTGCTGCATTTGATGTAAGCGGCGGTAAAATTCAGAAATTGTCTGAAAAAATTACAGCTAACGTTGCTCAAATTGCCGGCTTACAATCAAGAGGCACAAAAAGTGCAAAAAGATTACAGAAAAATATCAAAACTCAACAAAAACGCTCAGAAAAAGCTCAAAAAGCTGCAGAAAAAGAACAAAAACAAAATGAAAAACTTGATAAGGCTTTAACCTACGTTGATTACGCAGCAACAGCTACAAAAATTACAGGTCAGATATTTAACGGTGTTGGTGCTGCTCAGGTTACAGCAGGTACTGCAATGATTGCAGTCGGTACTCCGATGATTCCTATTCCTTGGACTGCTGCAGCAGGTGCTGCTCTTGTAGCATCCGGTACTACATTAGAAACAACCGGTACTTCTAATATCGGTGTTGGTAATGTCTTGAATATGGTTGGTACATATACAGGCATGGCTGTTAAACTTACAAAAATTACAATAGCAGCTTGCCAGGGCAACTTGATGGGAGTATTAACAAACGCTGCAGCTCTCGGTATGAGCTGTATGGGCGGACTTCCTGGTGTTGAAGATGCAGCAAAAGCTGTTGACGCTGCAGCTCAAGCAGGCCAGCAATTAGGTAACAACCTCGTTGCACAAGCTCAAATGCAGATTGCCGGAAACGCTATGCAGCAGACTACACAATCTATGTTAGCTAACAGCTCGAGTGAAATCTTGCGTGCTACTGCTCAACAAATGACTGTTATGACAACTGAAGAAGCTACAAAAGCTGCATTTGGTACAGCAGCTAAACAGGCAATGGCCGGCGCTACTAAAAAAGCTCTTACAAAAGCCGCATTCGGTGCCGTTACTAAAGGTGCTATGGAAACAGTCGGTTCAATGGCAGTCGGTGCTGCAGGTGCTATGCTCAGCAAACCGTCAACAGGCGAAGAAGAAAAACAAAAAAGAGAATTGCACCTCACTAACAGAAAGAGAACAGCAAGAGTTATCAAGGCTATCAACAGAAGAAAAGGTTCTTCTCAATACGGCAGACAAGGCAGATAATATAAATAAAAATCCCTATCCTCTCAGGATAGGGATTTTTATTATTTAAAATTTATTAACGATTAATAATCGCTTACTGTATTATCTTCTTCATCTTTTAATGAAGAAAGGTCATCTGAGTAATTGGCTTCGAAATCTTCCGGCAGCATATCGTTATCCGGCCAGATTGTGTCGCTGTCGTATCTGCTGGCATGGAGATTGTATGATGCACTCAAGTCGGAATTACTCAGGTCACATTCGCATAATACGCATCCTGCCATATCTGCATCTGTAAAATTGCAGTAGGTCATCTCTGCATAACTGCAGTCAGCACCGGTCAAAAGGCTTTCTGTGAAATCACATTCCAGAACTCTTGAGCGGGTGAAGTCTACTGATGTCAAATCGGCGTTGGAAAAATTGACAAATGATAAGCTGCAATCTGCAAAAGAGCTTGAATTTAAATCAACTCCGCTAAAGTCTATTTCATTCAGATTTATACCGGAAAAATCAACTTCGCTGAGGTCAATTTCTTCCTGTTCAACTTTCCATTCGTTAAAACGTTCCGGATTTTTTTTCAACAAATTTATCAGTTCTTCTCGGGTATAATCTATCATTTTTTAATTTCTCCTTTATTCTTTTTTTTATTCCAATAAAATTTTTATATATCCATTTGCATAGCTTTCAGTACAGCTTGAGTTCTGCTTGTTACTTTCAACTTTTTGAAAACACTGTTGAGATGTGTTTTTACAGTTACTTCTTTTACTACCAGAGTATCGGCTATTTCTTTGTTGCTTGCGCCTTTCAAGACTAGTTTGAGAATCTCTGTTTCTCTGGAGGTTAATGGGATTTCAGGTTCCTCTGTATTTTCTGCCGGTGTTTTATTTTTTGATTGGGACTGCCATTCACAGCGTCTCAATACAGCTTCAATTCTTGCTAGAAGATTGGGTAAGATGAACGGTTTTACTATATAATCGTCTGCTCCGTTTCGCAAACCTGAAATCATTTTTTGGTCTTCATTTACTGCTGTAATCATTATTACAGGAGTGTGTTCCGTTGCTCTGTCATGACGGATAGCTTTGAGAGTTTCCCACCCGTTCATATTAGGCATCATAACATCAAGTAAAATTAAATCAACACTTTTGGAATTTTTTTTCAAATATCTTAACGCTTGGACTCCGTCGGTTACTGCTGTAACGTTGTAGCCGTAGTATGGCAGCACATCATTAAGATATTTAGGATTGTCATCTACCAGCAGAATATTCTTTGATTCAGACATTTTAAAATTTCCTTTGCGGATTTAGTTTATACAATATTGTATTTTAAGGCCTTAATAGCTGCCTGTAAACGGTCATCTACTTCCAGTTTCTGGAGAATATTTGCAACGTGTGCTTTTGTTGTATTAATACTTATAACAAGGATTTGTGCAATTTCCATATTGCTGTAACCCTCTGTCATCAATTTAAGAATTTGAGCTTCTCTTGCTGTTAAGTCGTATGCTTTATGGTTTTCTGCGTAGATTTCAGCCGGAGATTTAGTGGTGGCTTTCAGAACTATATGTGCGATATTCGGGTCAAACCATGCTGCACCGTCTGCGACTGATTGTACAACCTGTACAAGTCTTTGCGGATTGATTTCTTTTGAGCAATAAGCATTTGCGCCGGCTTTTAAGCTGTCAAGGACTTCGTGTTCGTCATTGTGGGAGGTTAAAATAACAACTTTTACATTGTTATTCATTTCGTGAATTTTTTTAGTAGCTTCTATCCCGTTCATTTTGGGCAGACCCAAATCCATAATTACTACATCTATCTGGTAATTGCTGAACAGGTTTATTGCTGTTTCCGCAGACTCTGCTTCGTAGATATCTTCAACATAATCTACGCCTTCAAATGTTGTTTTAAGTCCGAATCTTGTCAGTTCGTGGTCTTCTACTATCATTATGTTTATTTTTTTCATATGCTTAATTCCTCTTTTGCAGGTGTAAAATCAGGATTAAGAATTAAACTTTTTTTGAAATTATAAACGGCATCGTTTATATTTCCCTGATGTTTAGAGAGTAATCCTTGATAATAATAATATCTAAAATTGTTTTCGTCAATATAGTTAGCTACAGCAAGGTACTGGCGTGCGGTTTTAAAGTTTTGTCTTTCGATTTCGCAGCGAGCCAGGTCAATCCAGCCGTCTATAAAATAAGGATTAACTGCGACGGCTTTTTTGAGGTAGGAAAGCTCTTTGTTTTTGTCAAACAAACCTATGTGATAATAAGACATATAAGAGGAAGAGGTTGCTTTTAGAATTCTTGCATAGAGTTCTCCTGCTTTTTTATTATCACCCAGTTTCTGGTAGGTGAGGGCTACTTTTTCAGCGTTTGTAAAACCGTTTTTATCTTTTGATTCTGCGTGTTTGTAATATTTCAGAGCGCTTTTGTAGTCTGCGTTTTTAAAACTCAAATCACCCAGTACAGATAAGGCAAGGCAGTTTCCGCCATCGAGTTTGTTGGCTTTTGTTGCCATATCAAGTGCTTTTTCAAAATCGTGGTTGTCAAAATATACTCTTGAGAGGAGTGCAAAGACTTCTTTGTTATATTTTTTCTTGGTTGTAATGGCGCTCTGGAGAGTCCGGATTGCTTTTACAGGTTCGTTTTCGTAATAGTAATAGTAGCCCAGATAGTATTTTTTATTAATTTCATTTTTCTGGGTCAGATAATTAACATACATTTCCAGCGAATTGATTTTTCTTACAAATTCACTGGAGGCAAGGTTTTGAGATTTAATGAAATCAACTATTTTTAAAGCTTCTCCGCCCTGCTTATTCTGGGCAAGGATTTCGGCTTTGAGTCTTTTATAGTTCAGGTTCTGCGGATTCATAGAAATCGCATTGTTTATATAAATTTCAGCTTCTGTCAGGTTATTTGAACGAAAGTAGCCGAGTGCCGCTATATAATTTGCGTAATCCGAGCTTGCCATAAGGTTTGTATTTTTCAAAAGTTCTTCTGTAGCTTCCCTGCTCTGTGCGTTGTAGTTTATATTGGAATAGAGTTCCCCGAGGTAGATTTCATCTTCAGGAGATAGTTTTTTTGACGGGAAGTAGTAGTGTTTGATATCGGCAGCCATAACATCGGTCAAATCTTTGTCGGCGGCTTTTGTCATTGCATAATCCGACAGGGTGAAAAATCCTATGTAGGCAAGTTTTTCAGAAATCAGGATGTAGGCTGTGTCACTCGGAGACATTGTTTCCAGCAGAACTTTGAAATCTGCATAGGAGGATTTGACGTTGCTCTGCATAAATCTATCCAGAGCAATGACGTATTGATTATGGACATCGTTATGTGTGAGGGTTACTTTTTTAGGGATGTCAACGGTTGTGTTTACAGGGGTATCATTCCCGAAGTCCAATGGGTTTGCAAATTTTATCAGGCTGAAACCGTCAGCCGCCCTTGCCGGCTGACATATCATAAGTGATATTATTGCTGTTATGATTAGATTTTTAGACTTCAAAATTAATCCTCAGTATTATCAGGTTTACCCTGATAGTAATAATTAAACAAGTTTACAATATTTTTTTGTTCTTCTGATGAGTTTTCATCATTGATAAAATTATAAATATCTCTCAGGTTATAATGACTCAAAGTTTCACTGTCTGCATCCGTCAGATTGTTATGATTTTCGGTGAGGAATACTTTGACGATTTTGTCGGTGGAGATTTTTAAGAATTCATCGACAATACTTTTATCAAAATGTGTGCCTGAGTCTTTTATAAGGATATTTATTACATTTGCAATAGGCATTTTGTCACGATAGTGACGGCGGGAAGTTATCGCATCAAAAACATCAGATACGGCAAGGATTCTTCCTCCGTACGGGATATCTTCGCCTTTCAATTGTCTGTAGTAGCCTGTGCCATCGTATTTTTCGTGGTGAGAGCACGCAATTTCCGTTATCATTTTGAAATCATCAGACATATAAATTTTGTCTAATATATTGTGGGTAATTCTCACGTGTTCCTGAATATGTTTATATTCTTCCGGTGTAAGTTTCCCCTCTTTTTGGAGAACGGAATCTCTGATGCCGATTTTACCTATATCGTGGAGGGCAGCAGCTTTTTCTATAATTTCTTTGTAGCTGTCGTCAAGATTAAGCTGGTTTGCAATAAGCATAGAGTAGAGTTTAACTCTGAGTGAGTGGCCGGCGGTGATTTTGTCGCGGGCATCTATAGAAGCTGCAAGTGTGTTAATAAAGCTGTCAAAGAGTTCTTTTTGTTCTTTGTAGAGTTCTTGCTGCTGTTGGAAAAGCTGGGCGTTTTCGAGTGCAATGCTTGCACTGCCGCCGATTGCTGTCAGTAAATCTTCATCACTTTTGGTGAACAGTCCGTTGTGTTTGTTCAAGACCTGAAAAGCGCCTATAATTTCCTGATTGTTGTTTTTTATCGGCATACAAAGTATTGTACGTGTTTTGTAGCCGCTTTTGGAATCGACTTCTTTATTAAATCTTGCATCATTATAAGCATCTGCTATGTTAAGAGTTTCTCCTGTTTGTACAACATACCCGGCAAGTCCCTTGTCTGCAGGAAAACGTATCTCCTGATTTTCCATACCGAGAGCAATTTTTGACCAGAGTTCGTTTTTCTCTTTATCCCACAGAAAAACAGTACATCTGTCTGCCTGAATAGCTGTTTTTGTTTCCTCTGCGATTACTTTCAAAAGTACGTTTATATCAGTCAGTGCTGAGATTGACTGCCCGATTTTTACCAGTGAAACAAGGGGGTCACTTTTCAGCGGCATTGTAAAATCCATTCCGTTTTTTACCTGTTTGAGGCGTGTCAGGATGTAACCAAGCATTGAAAATTCGTCTTCCTCCTGTGCAAAATTCTTTGAGTTGTTATAATGTATAATTGCAAGAGAGTTGTTTTTTTCGCCAAAGTCCAGACTTCCGAGTGCAAATTCGTTGAACAAATTTGCTGTTACGTTTTTGGAAAATTTTGCCATGTATGCACCGTCATTTATTAGGGAGAGGGCTTTTGTATAATTTTTTCTGTCCAGCGAATACTCTATCAAGCCAATCATACTGAGGCAAACTGAGATATATTCACTTGCATTAAGCCCTGTGAAGATTACCTGTGCATTGACAAAGTTGTTTTTTGCCTCTTCGTAATTTTTATCTTCCAGCTGCAGAAGTGCTGATTTTACCAAGTTTTTACCATCCTGCAGTAATTTTTTATCTGTTTTTGTTACCTGTTTCATAACCGACCTTTAACACCAACTCTTCTTGTAATCACTAATTTACTTTTATATATTTCTATTGTACAATATTTTTTATAATATTACAATGTTTTTGGGAGCGAAAAAGATGGAAAAAATTACCGTATTGATTCCTGTATATAATGAAGTGAATACACTCGAACAAATCCTTGAAAAAGTTGAAAAAGCATCATTCTGCGGTTTGAATAAAGAAATTATACTTATAGACGACTGTTCTACAGACGGTACAAAGGATTTGTATCCAAAGTTCGGGGATAAATATAAAATTCTCTACCACGAAAAAAATCAGGGAAAAGGCGCAGCCTTAAGAACAGGATTTGCTGCAGCAACAGGTGATATAGTTGTTATTCAGGATGCGGATTTGGAGTATGATCCGGTTGATTATGAACCTTTAGTAAAACTTATTCTGGACGGGAAAGCTGATGTATGCTACGGCTCAAGACTATGTGGCGGCAAGCCGAGCCGTTCCTTTATGTTCCATCATTTGCTCGGAAACAAATTCTTGTCACTCCTCACAAATATCCTATACGGTTCTACCTTGACCGATATGGAGACCTGCTACAAGGCTTTCAGACGGGAATTTATCAAGGATATTACTATCAAATCTGACAGATTTGATTTTGAACCTGAAATTACTGCAAAAGTTCTCAAAAAAGGCGCCAGGCTTTATGAATTGCCGATATCCTATTACGGACGAGAATTCGCAGAGGGTAAGAAGATTACCTGGAGAGACGGAATCCATGCAATTATTGCGCTTGTAAGGTTTAGATTTACGGATTAACAAGCTGTTTTAAAGAGTCTATTTTTTCAGGGCTGCTGCTTTCAAAATAAATTCTCAAAAGCGGTTCTGTGCCGCTCGGGCGCACGAGAATCCAGCTGGTGTTGTCTGAAAGATAGAGTTTCACACCGTCTTTTGTGTCTTTTTTAATTATTTTATCACTGCCGATTTCTTCAAGTCTGTTAAATTTTTCAAGGAAAGGTTTAATTTCGTCAATGCTGTTTAGTTTAAGGTCAATACGGTCGTTATAGAATCTGCAGCCGGCAAGGGTGTACAAATCTTTTTGTAGTTCGGTGAGGGTTTTATTTTCGTAAGCCATAGCTTCAAGGATTAGTAAATTTGCAAGCAGACCGTCTTTTTCCGGTATGTGTCCCTGAATACTCAGCCCGCCGGATTCTTCTCCCCCTATAACGGGATTGAATTCCCGCATCGCAGCACCTACGTGTTTAAAACCTACTGCTGTTTCAATCACGTCTACATTGAGTTTTTCTGCAACTTTGTCTAACAAAAGGCTTGCACCGACAGTTTTTACAAGTGCGCCTTTCATGTTTTTATGTTTTGTAAGGTGGATTAGAAGTATCGCGATTATTTCGTTTGGAGAAACGTATTCCCCGTTTTCGTTGATGACTCCGAATCTGTCAGCATCTCCATCGTTTGCGCAGCCTATTGAATTTGGTTCTGATTTGACTTTGTCTATTAATTCTTTTAAGAATTTAGGTTTAGGTTCCGGCATTCCTCCGCCGAAGTTTGAGTCGTGCAGCATGTGCAGACTTTTATATGGAATTTTTTCAAGTTCTAAAATTCTGTCAAAATAACCGATACTTGCTGAATAAAGTCCGTCAAATATCAGATTTGTTTTGAGGTTTCTTATTCTGTCAAAATCTATAAGTGTTTTCAGATGCGCATAATACGGTTCAAAAAAATCAACCTCTTCAATGCGCCCATCCCGTTGTTTTGCCGGCTTTTGCCCGAGGTTTCCGGTGAGTTCATCCGTGATTTCGGTTGTAGCAGGGCCTGCATAGTCAGGAATAAATTTCATCCCGAGATATTCCGGCGGGTTGTGGGAGGCTGTGAACATAACCGCGCAAGCGTTAAGATTTTTTGCACTGTACGCAAGTACAGGTGTCGGAACAACTCGTTTGCTGTATTTTACACAAAATCCTGTTTCCGCTAAAATTTCAGCACATTTTTTTGAAAATACATCTGCCATATTCCGCGGGTCATAGCCTATTATGACAGGTTTATCTATCCCGAAATTATCAAGAATGTATTTCCCGATGGAATTTGTAACCTTTATTACATTTTCTGTATTAAAATCTTTTCCTACAACTGCTCTCCAGCCGTCTGTTCCGAATTTTATATTTCCCATTTGCCTGAATCTCTTCTTTTACGTTATAATCATCATATAGGAAATACGGAGTTAAGTAAATAATGAAATTTGATAATATTGACGAAATAGTTTATCTCGGGCCGGCTGCGTCTTTTACTGAAATGGCAAAAGATTTATTCTGCAATAAATATAATATCGTTGCCTATAACCGCCCGATGCAGACTATTCGTCAGGCTATTGAATATCTTGATTCAAACCCGAATATGCTGGGAGTTCTGCCGGTCGAAAATTCTATCGAAGGCACGGTAAGAGAAACTCTTGATAATCTTATGATGACGAAAAATCCTAATATAAGAATTTTATCAGAAATTGCAATGCCGATTAGACATTGTCTGCTTGCCAGAACAACAGAAATTTACAGTATTGAAAATATAATTTCTCACCCTCAGGCGCTTGCACAGTGTCAGGGATTTATAAACCACGAACTTCCGCGAAACATCAATATAATTGAAGCTGCGAGTACAGCAGAAGCCGCCCGCAGTCTCCAAAATTACAACCTGACCTACGCGGCAATCGGCAGTAAAAAAACTGCAGATACCTACTATTTGAATGTTTTGAAAGAAAATATTAATGACGATAAATCAAACCAGACAAGGTTTATTTTGATAGGTGATTTCGAAACTGAAGAAACCGGAAAAGACAAGACAACTCTTGCTTTTTCAACGAAAAATAAACCCGGTGCCCTGCTGGATGTTTTGCAGGTGTTTATGGATTACAATATAAATCTTTCGCATATTTCTTCCCGTCCGTCTAAAGAAAAATTCGGAGAATATATTTTTATCGTGAATTTTGACGGGCATATGCGCGATAAAAAAATTATGAAAACAATACAGGCAGTAAAAGAACGCGCGATATTCTTTAGATTTTTAGGCTCTTATGAACGCGAAGATTAATCCGGCGGCTTGACGGATTTTTTAAACACGTGGTAAAATAAGATATCACACACCCCAACAAAGAATTGCCGGAAAGGAATTTCAGGCAAAATGAGTACAAATCCTATTATACCTTATACCTTTGTGCCCGGAACAAAGGCAAAGGCTCAGGAAATTAACGCTAATTTCAGCTCTATAGCTGACAGTATTCAAAGCAACAGCGATTTTGTTAACCAGAAAGTTGCTGAAATTAATTCTGATATAGCCGCACAAATCGGTGATGTAGAAGAGTCTCTGGAGACAAAGGCAGATAAAAATTTGTCTAATGTGACAAAATTAGCCTCTTCATCTGCCAAAGGGCTTACCTGGTTTGGCACAGGTACGGGGAATGTTTCCTCTACCCGTCCTGCAGTTGTGGTGGCCACATATTTATCAGGAACTACCTGGTATCGTTTATATTCGGATAAATGGATAGAACAGGGCGGCATCATTACTTTTAGTAATAGTAATGATGCGGCGTACACTCTTACGTTCCCAAAAGCATTTAAAAACACTTCATATTATTTTGATTATGCGGCCAATACCGGTGCTACGGGTACGTATACGTTTTATGCAAAAGCTGAATTAGGTGCTTCTACAAGTGTTAGTGCTGCAAGCATTAATATCTGGAGACGCGGTGCATTTAATAACCTCAGATGGTACGCAGCCGGATATGTAAATTAATCTGAAAGGAGAAATAAATTATGTCATATACTGATGAAATGTATGCCAATATGGCTGTTCAGGCCAACGAAACCGGCAAGCAGCTTTATGTGGTTAACGGAGAGCTGGAAATTAATGAGCCGGGGTATTATCTTTGTACCGGAAGTACAAATGAAACTGACGGCACTTTAAACCCTGATTTTGGCAAAATAAGCACGGAAGAACAGATTGCTCAAATTAAACAGCAGCTTCTTGAACTTGACCAGAAACGTATCAGGGCTGTTTGCGAGCCGGAATTTAAAGATGAGGAAGAGGGAGTTACGTGGCTTGAATATTACAATTTCAAAGTTTTGGAACTCCGCAGTCAGCTCGCGGAGCTACAATAAGTTTTTTAAAGACCGGTAATTTAACCGGTCTTTTTTTTCTGTTTTTATTATATAATTAAAGCTAAACAGGAGAGAATAGAAATGGTAGAAATAAGACAAGAATTTATTAATCAGGCAGTAAAATTATCCCGCGGCGCAGAAGTTTTGCCGGGCGGAATTGAAGAATTAGCGGTAAAATTGCAGCACGCACACGATACAAATACTCCGCTCAGAGTTAAATTAGGTATGGATCCAACACGTCCTGACCTGCACCTTGGGCATACGGTTGTTATGAGAAAACTCCGGGAGTTCCAAAAATTAGGTCATAAAATAGTTCTTATTGTCGGCGGTGCAACAGCTATGATAGGTGATCCGTCGGGCAAATCAGAAACCAGACCCTCTTTAACGAAAGAACAGGTTGAAGAAAATGCCAAGTCTTATTTTGAACAGATGTCAAAAGTTGTTGATGTTACAAATGCAGAAGTCGTAAACAATGCTGACTGGCTGCATAAAATGGGATTTACGGAACTTTTGAAACTGGCAGCACAGGTTACAGTTGCGCAGATGATGACCCGTGATGATTTCGCAAAGCGTTATGCAGAGGGGCGTCCTATTTCTATCCACGAATTTTTCTACCCGCTTATGCAGGCTTATGATTCTCACGTAATTGATGCTGATATAGAACTCGGCGGTACTGACCAGAGATTCAATACACTTCTCGGACGTGATATTCAGGCAGCTTACGGGAAAAAATACCCGCAAATGGTTATGCTGCTTCCGCTTATCGAGGGAACTGACGGGCTTGTCAAAATGTCTAAAACTTATCCTGAACATTGTATTTCACTTACAGACAGTGCAAAAGATATGTTTGGGAAATTGATGAGCATTCCTGATACTTTGATTCTCAAATATTTTACATTGCTTACTGATGTTTCTGATGAAGAATTGAAAGAAATTGAAGAAAAGCTGAAAGATTCAACAGTTAATCCTCGCGATATCAAGCTCAAACTTGCTTATACCATCACGGAAGAATACCACGGAAAAGACGGCGCTGACAAGGCTCAGGCTGATTTTATCAATGTAGTTTCCAATAAAGGTATTCCGGATGACATTCCTGAAGTGAAAGTTGAACAGGGAAAAGGAATTCTCGATTTGCTTGTAGAACTTGAATTTGTGGCAAGCAAAGGCGAGGCAAAACGTTTGATTCAGGGCGGCGGTGTAAAAATTGACGGTGAAAAAATTGCCGATATGGCTTATACCGTCAGCTTTACAGACAGTGTAGTATTGCAGGCAGGCAAACGCAAATTCGCCAAATTAATTAAGTAAGGCAACAACAAATGTTTAAAATACTACGACGCGGTATTACAAAAGTAAAAGAGGATATTAAGGTTATTTACGACAAAGACCCTGCTGCAAACAACCTTTTGGAGGTGATTCTCTGTTATCCCGGGCTGCACGCTTTGATTGCATACAGGTTTGCCCACAGACTTTACAAATGGCATATACCGCTCATTCCTCGTATAATTTCTTATATCACAAGGATTATCACAGGTATAGAGATTCATCCGGCGGCACGGATTGGCAGAAGATTTTTCATTGACCACGGCGAGGGAGTTGTAATCGGTGCTACTACAATAATCGGGGATGACGTATTGATTTATCAGCAGGTAACGCTCGGCGGTACAGGCAAAGAACAGGGAAAACGCCACCCGACTCTTGGTAATAATGTTATTGTAGGTGCAGGCGCTAAGGTGCTCGGGAATATTAATATAGGGGATTATGTCAGAATAGGCGCAGGCTCTGTTGTTGTGGAAGATGTTCCGGAATATTCTACGGTTGTCGGGGTGCCGGGGCGGGTTGTCCACCGCAAAATCCTTGATAAAAACGGTGTGCTGATGCACAATAGAATTCCTGACCCTGTTAAATGTGAGCTTAACCGCTTGAAATATGAAGTTCAAGAACTGAAAGAACAAATAAACAGGCAAACATAATGTTTGCATCAGTCCTATTTCCGCAGACTGAAAAACCGCCTTTTTAAAGATGTTCAATCGACTTTAAATGTCTTTTAAAAGTCGGCTTTTACACCGCCCGTAAGAGTTCTTCAACATTCTCCCCTCTACCGTAAGGGATGAGGGGACAAGCATGATATTTGTTATGTTGTCATTCTGAGCGAAGCGAAGAATCTCATATTTTTTTTAGAAAGAGTCAGAAATATTATTTTCGGAACACGCTCCCGCCCAGCTCCCGCTATCGTCCTCAAATAACATTTCTGACTCTTTGGTTAGGCGGGCATGATGATTGCATCAATATGAGTTAGGGGTTTCCTGTCATTCTGAGCGAAGCGAAGAATTTCAAAGTTTACAGAGATTCCTTATCGCACTTCACTTTTCACGTTCCGCTTATTTTCCGGTAACAAGTTCGCCTTTTATGTACCAGGTTTTAGCACCGGTAATCTTAACCGGCACAAATTGTCCGGTCAAATCTTTGTCGTAAGGTATGTGGACAGTCTTGTTATTTCGGGTTTTGCCGGTATTTATGAACATCCCTTTGCGCTCGTAAAAGCTTTCAACAAGCACCTCCATTTCGCGTCCGACAAATTTCAGGTTAGATTTCAGACAGTTTTCTTGAATTTTTTTGTTTAAACGCTGAAACCTTTCGTCTTTCACTTCTTCCGGAATGTATTTGTCAACCCATTTTGCGGCAACTGTTTTTTCACGCGGGGAGTACGCTGCTACATTTGAGTAATCCAGTTCAAATTCATCAATTGCTGTGAGAGTTTCTTCAAACTGTTCTTCTGTCTCACCCGGAAACCCGGCTATAAAGTCGCTTGTGATAGTTACATCAGGCACCATTTCCCGAATTTTTGCCACAATCTTGGCGTATGTTTCTCTATCATAGCGGCGGTTCATTTTCTTCAACACCTCGGATGAACCTGATTGCATAGGGATGTGGAAATATTCACATACCTTGTCCAGTTTTACAACAGTTTCTATAAGTTCATCAGTTATGTCTGTCGGGTACGAGGTTACAAAGCGGATTCTGAATTTGCCCTCGAGCGCGTTTAAATCTTTCAGCAGGTCTGCAAGTCTGTAGTTTTTGTCTTTAAAATCTTTGCCGTAGCTGTCAACATTTTGTCCGAGGAGAGTAATTTCTTTAAATCCGTCATTCAGGGCGTCCTGCGCTTCTTTGATTATAGTTTCCGGAAGTCTGGAGCGTTCTCTCCCTCTTGTGTAAGGTACTATACAGTATGTGCAAAAATTGTTGCACCCCTCTGTTATCGGAATCCAGGCGTTGGTTGATTTTACACGTTTGATTTCGTAAAGTTGTTCTCTTTCGGCTTCTGTTTGATGTGTTTCTGTACATTCACAAACCTTTTCTCCTGCTTCGACTTTTTTTAAAATATCAGGGAGTGAATATATTTTGTGGGTTCCAAGGACAAAATCAACATAGGGTGCACGTTTGAAAATTTCTTCTGCTTTCTGTTGTGCAACACAGCCGCAGAATCCTATTTTTAACTTTGGGTTGTTACGTTTTTTCCACATTCCCCATGTGCCGATTAGGCTAAACGCTTTGTCCTCGCTCAATTGACGTATAGAACAGGTGTTAACCATTAATAAATCAGCTTCCTCCGGAGTTTTGGTTTCTGTGTAATCAAAATGTGCGAGCATTCCGAGCATTCTTTCAGTATCGGATTTGTTCATCTGGCAGCCCATTGTTTCTATGTAAACTTTTTTCATATTTCCTCTTGTGTAAATTTTGTCGTTAACTTAATTGTATAACAAACAAGCGTAAACCTTGACTTTTTTCGGTAAAAATAATATTCTTTTATGTATCAAGTGTTTATTTATTTAGGGATTAGGAAATGGGTTACAGAAAAAAGAACATTCTCACTTTGCTGGAGGAAAAGACAAATCTTTACGGAGATAGAATTGCGCTGGGGATGAGAACTCCTGTCGGCTGGAAAGAGTTTTCATACAAGGGTCTCGGGCTTATGTCAAGACGGCTTGCAAGTCATTTGATTCTTGATTTGGAAGTAAAAAAAGGCGAGCGGCTTGCGATTTTGTCGGAGTCAAAACCTGAATTCGGGGCGTGCGTATTTGCCTCTATTCTTGCCGGTATGACAACCGTGCCGCTTGATGTTAAACTTACAAAATATGAACTTACATCTATACTTTTAGATTGTGAACCGACTGTTATGCTTGTCTCTCAAACCTATGCCGGAACAGCACTTGAACTGCAGAAAGAAATCCACTCTCTCAAACATATTATTGTAATGGATGAACCGGGCTACAATCAGGAACTTCCTAGTATATATAACCTGCCTAACCGCTATGAGGCAAGGTGGAGACCGAGAAGCTCCAAGTCTACCGCGCTGATTATTTATACTTCCGGCACAACCGGAGCGCCTAAAGGTGTTGAAATTACTTTTAACAATATGCTGACCCAGCTTGAGGATTTGGAGGAAGCGCTCAATGCTATTTTGCCTAACCGTCAGATTACGGTGCTTTCTATTTTGCCTATGAATCATTTGTTTGAACTGACTGTCGGGTTTGCAACATTTTTGAATTTCGGGTTCTCCGTGTATTACACACAGAGCCTGAAACCAAAAGATATCTTAGGGATTATGCGTGATAAAAAAGTAGATTTTATGATAGTTGTTCCTGCTTTTCTGAAACTTTTGAAAACTTCTATTGAAAATGAATTGAATAATTTATCTGCTCAAAAGCGCACTCTATTTGATTTTATGTACAAGCTGGCAAAATTCATTCCCTGCTACAGTATAAAGAAAATGATGTTCAAGCCTATCCACGACAAGTTTGGCGGGCATTTTATCGGCTGTATATCAGGAGGAGCACCATTGGATGTAGAAGTCGGCGCTTTTTTTGAGCGGATAGGTTTACAGGTTTATCAGGGGTACGGGTTATCAGAAACCAGCCCTGTCGTTTCTGTTAATACAGATAAACGCAACAATCTCGCCTCTGTCGGTCGCCCGCTCAAAACTTATGAGGCAAAAATTGACGCGGACTCCGGAGAACTTCTCCTAAGAGGCCCGTCTGTTATGAAAGGCTATCACAATCAGCCGGAAGTAACCTCTCAGGTGCTGGATTCAGACGGCTGGCTGCATACAGGTGATATCGCAAAAATTGATAAGGACGGGCATATTTTCATTACCGGCAGGATTAAGAATATGATAGTTCTTTCCGGCGGCAAAAAGGTTTTTCCGGAAGAGGTGGAATCCGTTCTAGAAAAAAGTCCGTATATAAATGAAGTTTGTGTGCTTGGCACCTCCAAAACTTTTGGCGCAAAAGACGGAACGGAAGAAGTCACGGCAGTAATTTATCCGAAAGAAGATTTGCTGGAAAAATTCTCCCCTGAAGAATTGAATAATTTTATCCGCACTGAGGTTAAGAATCTCTCGACCCGTCTCACTGCCTACAAACGTCCGAATAATATTGTTGTTATCAGAGAACCTCTGCCAAAAACAACAACCAGAAAAGTTAAACGCAAAGACGTCCGCGAATTGATTGCCGTGTAAAAGCTAAAGTCTTTTCTAACTAATCGGACTACTCTGCTTTTTCCGCTTTAGTAATCTTTAACGCGCCGTCGGTAATCTCTAAGTTGACATCGTGCAATACAGGGTTAATCCCGAGTTCTTCAAGATAAATCTTCGGGATAATTACGCACCAACTGCCGCCAATTGCTCTGAGAGATTTCCTTACCATTTTTGCTCCATATTATAACTTAATTACTATTAAGTATAACATTTATGGTTGACATTTTATTACCACTTTATTACTATAAAATAGTAATAAAGTTGCTATAATGTTTAGTTATTATGTTGCCTGATGAAATTCTAACGGAAGAAGAATATAATGAAATGGATTTTTTAGTGCAAAACCTGCATACCTATTTGCACGTAATATACGATTACACAGAAAAACATATGCACGAAGCGGTTAGTTTAGGGAATATTCACTGGATGTTTGACAGTGTGCTGGAGGATATCAGCAAATTAAAAAGACATTTTTAGCTTAAAGACGATAGAACAGGTGGGCAAACATAATGTTTACATTGCTGTCATTCTGAGCGTTAGCGAAGAATCTCTTTTATCATGTTCATTTCTTTCTCTTTTATTGCGAGTAAAAGAGCAAACGAAACGTTTGCATCAATAGGTATAAAGCAAACGGCAAGAATTTCTAATTAACTGTAGAATCAAGAAACGAAACCAAAGAAAGAGAAAAACGCGACCGAATGATACGAGTAATCAGAAACTATGTTTCTGAAACTTCCTTATTCTGATGCAAACATTATGTTTGCTATGCCGTCATTCTGAGCGCAGCGAAGAATCTCCTAATTTACAGAGATTCTTCACCCCTGAATGGTTATCGGGTTCAGAATGACAGGAAAAATGATGTTTCCATCAATACTAACAGCCAACTATAAAATATCGCCGGCGAGCGGATTATTCTCACCGGCGTTACACATTCACCTACCTACTTGCTCTCCTGCTTACACGTTGAGGAATTATAAAAAAGAAATCGAAATCGTTTTATGTCATGGCTTTACATGATTATTCTCCTTTTATTCTCAATGGTATTATTCGGTTTATTGTTGGCTTTGGGCTTCTTTACTTTTAATAATTTCTACGATATTTCTTACCGCAGTATTAACTTTGCCGCTGTTTGTCCAGTATGGTGCATTCAATTCAGCAAGTAATGTATTGAACTGTGCTGCCAGGCTAACATTGCTGCCGTCGCTTACGAGATATTGGTCTTGTCCTGTCTTGGCTGTAACTGTATATTGTTCTAAATCGTCTTTTTTGATTCTGTCAAATTCATCGGAATCTTCTGGTAATTGAGGTATATTTTTTGCTCCTACAAGTCCAAGTTTGTATGCACGGAGTAACAATGCTTTGTAGATGTAGTTGCCTAATTCGTATTGTTGTGATGAATCTGCATCATCTTCAAATGCTTCAATAAAATCTTCTGCATCATCGTTATTTGTTACAGGATTATATCTGTTTTTATTCTTTTCACTTGTGTAGAAATGATCCATAACTTCTATTATGTTATTTTCATTAAGTTGTGAAATGGCAGCTTTAAGGTTTTTGTCATGTGTTCCGCCCCAGAATGTGTCTTCTCCGTTAATAGCATCTGCAAATGTATTGCTGATGTTTTCAACATTTTTATCATATTCTTTTACTGCGTTGTAAACTTCTACGCTTCTTGCATCAACCATCTCTTGTTTTTGAGCTTCAGCCTGTGCGGTTGATAATGCTTCCATTCTTGCTTGCGCTTCACTCAAGATTTTTTCGGCTGCTTCAATATTGTCTGTGGTTGTGTTTTTATCAACAGCCTGTCCATTTTCAACATCTTTGTATGCTATTGTAATCTTACCATTATCAGCTGCGGTCATTCCTTCCGGAATATTTTCTCCGTAAACGATTTTGAGGTTTTCTTCCGCATCGGCTTTTGTTGTTGCTGTTAATTTTTTAGTGTCAGTCTGCATAGCTTCAATTGATTCGTAAGTTTTGGTTTCTTTTACGGATTTGCCGTCTTTTACGACAGTTACTTCACGTGAAAGTTTTCCGTCGTCACCTACTGTGACTGATGCCGGTGCATTTTCACCATAAACTGTTGCAAGATTTGATTGTGCATCTGATTTAGTGGTTGCAACTGCTGATGTTGCTGCTGCAGAATCAGGGTCTGTGTCTGAATCAGAATCGCTGTCGCCATCTACGGCATCATCATCTACTGCACCGTCGCCGTCTACAGCGTCATCATCGTCAGCTTCATTCTGTTCTGCTACTTCTTCTATCAATTCTTTGATTTTGGTGTCAATTTCTGTCTTTTCGCCCATCAATGCTTCAAATGCGTCGAAATTTTCCAGCCAATCTTTATCTGTTTTCAGTTCAGGTTTCATTGCTTCAATTTTTGCTTGAAGTTCGTGTATCTTTTTGATTTGTTCTTTGATAGTTGTTTTCTGTGCTTCTGTAACACCTTCCTGTGTTAACATTTTTTCAAGGTTTTCTACTGTTGAATCAAGGGTTTTCAATGCTGTTTCAGCTTTTGAATATACGCGTTGATTCATTGACAAGTTTACTGATGAGTCTATCCCTGCAAAATCCATTGTGCAGGCTGAAAACGGGTTAATAGGAATACCAAAGTTCACCATGCCGTTTATTGCCTGAAAATTGTATGCTTGCCATGGTGTCATTTGCATTATTGAATTCATATTGAATTGAACTCCATTGCCCCAGTTTGAAGTCCAGGCATATGGCGCACCAAGCTGATTCAATAAAAAGTTAAATCCGGTTATTGCTACATTTGTGCTGTCACTTTGGCTTCCCATGACAAAATCTCCTTGATTTATTCCTCGTAATTATATAAAGATATTTTATTTGTTGAAATTGCGCATGTGTTAAGAAATGTTACGAGGGTCAAGGATATTTATAATATCTTCGCGAGAGATTTTCGGATTAATTTCTTTTATTGAGGTGATTAAATCCGGGTTTATTTCTTCGTGAAAAATTTCAAAGAGGAGTTCTTTGTTGTAGTCGTATAGAATGGAGCCGTGCTGGAGGATATAGCCGTTTTTGCGGAATTGGGCCGAGCCAATGAGTTTTTTGCCTTTGTAGCACAGGTCTGCTCCGGTTGATACCAGCATACAGTAATCAATATTGTGGACGGATTTTTTTGTCCCGCCAAATTCAAGTTCTATACCGAGTTTTGCAAATCTGTTTATAAGAAATTTGGAGATATCTTTGTAGGATTCGTTAATATTTTCACCGTGGGGAAGCAAATCTACCGGAGTTATGTAGCTGTATGTTATTTCATCATCGTGCAAAATTGCGCGACCTCCGGTTATCCGTCGAACAGAGTTTATATTTTTTTTGAGCAGGAGCGCAAAATCCATAAAGTCATCTTGCTGGTTTCGACCTAAAGAAACGCAGGCGGGCGACCAGCCGTATAGTCTAAAAATAGGCTCCCTCAATTGTTTTTGTATGGCAAATTCCAACAGTTTGTTGTCCAGTTCCATATTCCGGCTGCCGGTATTTACTTCATAAGGAATAAATTTCATATCAGTTCTTCTTTTCCCGTTTGCTTAAATTAGTCTCAAATTGTTTGAAAACATCGTTCCCGACAAATTGTTCAAGGGCAGCTCTTTTGGAATAAAATTCGGAGTTTGCTTTTCTCTGGGTATCAAGAGCTGTTCTGTAGTAGGCATCTGTTATAAGGATTACTTCACGCGGCATGTCCTGTGAGATATCGTAATTTTTCTTTCTCTGTTCCGTCATTTTGGTTACAAGCTGAAGTTTTTCCCGTGCGGTCATGTAGTCATAGTACAAATTAACTGTTTTTTGCTGGAGGTCTTCAATTTTTCTCACGAGGATAATCATGTCTGCGTCTGTTACTCTTGTGTATTTGTAGTTGAGGGCTTTTGTGTCTTGAGTCATAATCCCGAGCATATTGCCGCCAATCAAAGCTCCGCTTGCAAGTAACGGATTCCCCATACCGGCGCCGACAAGGGTTGACATACCGGCAATTGTTGTGAGGACTTTTTTAACGGATTTTTCGTTTGGTTTGTTTTCGTCAGGGTTTGCAAGTTTATAGAGCGCAAAGTTAATTACATCACTTTTTGCGGCTGCGCCCTGCCAGAGCAAAGTCAAATCCTCCATCATATCGTTCTGCTGGAGTTCTAAATCCGCTGCGATTTCTTTTGACATTTTTTTTATGCTTAAATCAGCGTAGGTTACATCTTCTATGTTGTAGCTTTCTGCATTGTTCTCATCAATTCTTTCCTTTTCCACATGAGTTTTTTGAACCTCTTGAATATCCTGCACGGCTTCTACGTACATTTTTTCAGGGGTATCAGTAAGCCCGACTCTGAATGCAGGCGGCTTTGGAGCATTCAAGTCAGCGTAATCTATTGCATAACTGGCTGTCTGTGCCATTAACATTGTGAAAATTATTATTGCGGTTAGTCTTTTCATTTTTTCACCGCCTTTTCTCCGACCAGTGTCGCATTGTAGTTGTACTGGTAAAGGTTAAGATTGTCTACGACTTTTTTCCCGGCAAGACGCTGGAGCTCAAGGTGATATTTTTTTGCATTTTGCAGGTAGTAGAATTCTTCTATCAGCATTTCATCATATAGTGAGGAGGAAATTGATATCTCCAGCAAATCATCTTCTGCCAGTGCTTTTGAGTAATTTTTATTATACAAAAGCAGCTTTGCGCGTGTTTCTTTCAGCTGTGATAAGGTGCTTTTGTAATTGTAGTAGGCATTGATTATTTTATCCTGAAGTTCTTCCACAAGCCCTGCAAGTTCAATCATCTCCGTATCAGTGAGCGGGATTTCCTGCGGGATATTTTTTCTGTTGATAAGACTTTGCGCCAATCTGCCGGCTGCAAATGCTGATGATGATACCAGATAGTCAGACCCTGCCATATAAGGTATAAACGATGCGCCTGCCGCTACAGCAGAAAGCGTTTTTGCCATTAAGGAAGAATGAATTCTCCTCGCACTTTCCGGGGTCGCAAGTTTTTTAAGAGCAAATTCTATAACTTTGTTATTTGCAACCGTTCCGTCCCAGAGGTTTTCTATATCTTCAATGTCTTTTTCTTTCTGCAGTTTTATGAGCTCGTCAACGATAGCTTTGTCATCAATCAGAAGTGATTCTTTCGGGCGGATTTCCGGTTTTTTAAGTTCGATTTTATCAGATTGTACGTTTTCCAGCTTGACTTCTTCCGCTGATGTAAGCGGCATGGCATTCAACATACTCCCCAGTATAAGCAGTGAAATTATAAGCTTTCTCATACTATATTTATAGCACAAGCATAATAATAAATCCAATGATTGACAAAGTTATACATCCTTGGATTGTTCAGGCTATTAAGAAAAAAAAGTAGAATTTATATGAGAAGAGGTAGAGCTTTGGTTACTGAAAATGTAAATTTGAATTCGTTGACCGGCACAGTCGATAGCACCCCTCTGGGTAAATCCCGAGAACTGTGCCTGCTTGCTGATGCTCTCAGAAAAAGCTGCTCTTATAAAGAGGCTGTTACTAAATATTTAAATTCAATGCTTATTGACAGAAATAACGCAGATTCTTATTTCGGGCTCGGGGTTTGTTATAAAAATTTAAAAATGTATCCGAAAGCTGTTAAATACCTTGAAAAGGCGACTGAACTCAGAGAAGATTTTTATCAGGCGTATTTTGAACTCGGACAGTGCCATCTGGCTGAGGGAATTTCCTGCGGCGCTATAAAAAATTTCGTCCGCGCTGTTCAGATTAATCCCGACAATCCGGAGGCTATTTTGCATCTGGGGATGGCGCATGAATCCTGTGAAGAATATGATTTGGCGCTTATGATTTATCAAAAATTGATTGAAAATTCCCCGAGATATATCAAAGGCTATGAAAATAAAGCCTCGTTATTGATTAAATTGAACCGCTACAAAGACGCTTCTGTTCTGTTGCATCAGATATTAAAAATTAATCCGGATTACTACCGTGCTTATATGAATATCGGGCTGTGTTTTGACAAACTCGGCAAACGTGCTGATGCCCAGCGCTATTACAGAAAATTTCTCCTCAAAAAGCCAAATTCGCATCAGGCTCAGTTTGTAAAAACAAGACTAGAAAGATTAAAAAATGTAAAAACGCAAAATATGCCGTTTTCTATTGTTAACTGCTAAGCTGTTCTTGTATTGAGTTTAAATGTCTAATTGAATTGCGCCCTGACGGAAAATTTTTATATCTCCATCGTCAAATACTCCTGCTACGGTGGATTCAAGACCTTTGCAGCTTTGCCCGTAGTCTTCTATGATTAAATCAGCAAGTCCTGACATGTTTTCAAGAGCCTGCTCATAAGTTTTTGCAGACGGCTGGTGGGAAAGATTTGCACTTGTTGTCGCAAGCACATGTCCCGGTGCAATTTCGCAAATTTCTTTGAACACTTCGTTGTGAGGAACTCTGATTCCCACTGTATCCATCCCTGAAGTCATATAATCAGGAGTCATCTCAGGATTTTTTTTCACAACCAGTGTGAGTGCGCCAGGAAAATATTTTTTTACAAGCTGCTGACCTTTTTTAGGGATTATTTTGACATAGCTCAAAAGATGATAAATGTCGTTTGACATTAGGATAAGCGGTTTTTGGGCTTCTCTGTTTTTTATTTCGTAAATTTTCTTAACCCCTTTTTCGCTTGACGGCAGGCAGCCTAATCCCCATACAGTATCTGTGACATAAGCAATTACTCCGTCATTTTCCAAAACTTTTTTTATCTCTTCAGCATTCTTAATCATTTTTTTTCTTCTCCGTACGATGATTATAGCACTAAAATAATTTAAGCCTGCTTTTTTACTTTGTAAAACGACTCATCAGTCTGTTGTATAATTCTTTTGCGTAATCCATTTTCAGGGCAAGATTTAATGTTGTGTAAATTCCTAGGCAGAGAGTGCCGATTACACAGATTTTGATGATTTGATAAATAACTTTTGGCATATCAGGTGTAAATTTATCCATCAATAAACCCATACCAGCACAGACAACAAGGGTTATACCTCCGGCTGTTATCATCTTGAGTAAATTTTTGAAAAGTTCGCCGTAATTAAGATTGATTTTTTTGTTTATTAACACCCCGAGCACCACGGCGTTGAACAATGTTACAAGTGAAGTTGAAAGTGTTATTCCGCCGATACTCATACCGAGAATGTTTATGAAAAGTATGTTCAAAAATACTTTTAAAATTATTGATGTAAATGCCACAACAAAAGGAGTTTTGGAATCATTAAAGGAGTAGTACACTCTTGTAATTGAATCACGGAAAACATAAGGCAGTATTGACACAGATAAAAACCAAAGTGCTTCTGTCACCATAAATGTTGCCTTGCTGTCAAACGCTCCGCGTTCAAAAACCAGTCCGACTCCGTCAAGTCCGAGAACAATTATCCCTATGATAATCGGTATGGCGCCGAAAAATAAAACCCCGACACCTTTGTTAAAATAATTTTTTATTCCCTCGTAGTCTTTTTCCATTACAAGCCTTGAAAATATAGGGAATAGCGGAACCAGAAATGCCGTCACCAGAATGCCTACAGGAAACTGAAAAACTCTGTTTGCATATCCTATAGCTGTCCACGCACCCTCTCTCAGTGAAGAGGCGAAAAACATATCAACGTAAATATGTATTTGCCCGACTGTAGAACTTAAAATTGCAGGGAACAGAAGTTCACAAATGTTAGTGAAATTCCGGTTATTTACAATATCAAGGTTTGGTTTGAGTCTGTATCCGAGCTGTCTGATTTTCGGAAATTGTACAACCCACTGTAATATGGCACCTATTGTAGTTGCAAGCGCAAGTGTGAACCCTCCTTTGTCGTTCCCGCCGGAAGTCATTACCATTGCAATTATTACAATGGACATTATTATCGGGGAGACATTCGGGAGCATAAAATATCTGTATGTCACAAGAAGTCCGTAATATATCCCGACGATACCGCCTATGACAAGCACAGGTGACATAATTTTTAAGTGTTCTGCCGCCAGTTGAATTAATTCAGGGTTTCCGCCGGAGGCAATAACTCCCATTATCTGCGGCGCGAAAAAGTAACACAAAACTGCCAGCACCGTGAAAAATATTATGGTTGTTGTCATAAATGTGCTGTAGAGTTTGTTTAATTCATCAGTCGGTTTATCCTTTAATGACGGGATAAGTTTTGAAAAAATAGCTACAGTTGCGCTGTGGAAAGGCCCGCCTACCCCGCCTAAGAGTATAATTGACAGTGCAGGAATCTGGTAGGCATAAAAATAGGCATCTGATACCAGCGATGTGCCGTAATAATTAGCGATGACAACATCTCTCACAAATCCTATGAGTTTTGAAAATATTGTAATAATTGCAATCAGCCACGCAGCTTTTAATATTCCTGTTGCTTTGTCATCAGCTGTCATCACGTTCCTCCGCTTCTATAAAAATTCTTAAGGCTTTGTTCTCACCCTCATTTTCAGGATAATAGAAAGTAACGGAGTTGTGCCCGAATTTTACAAATCTTGATATATCTATACGGTTCACTCTTTTACTAGGGAGTACACTCTTGTCGAGAGATATAATTTTTTCTTTCCCGTTTATAACTACAGGCAGTTCTGAAAGCTGATATTTATTATCGACAATCAAGTTAGCTTTCCTTTTGTTTAAATAAAAATTCTGGGTGACATTTTTGTTTTCAAATGACAGGATGAAAGGTTTTGTGCCGAGGGTTATACCGGAGTAATAATGTTTCAAAATTTTATCGTAGCTCTGGTACATTTCAGACCCCATAAACCCTGCTCCGTACTGGCTCATCCCGACACCGTGCCCGTAACCGCCGCCGTATGCCGTGACTGTAAGCAGGTTGCCGTCAGCATCCCATTGGTGTTCAAAGACTACATTTGCACTGGGAAGAGCTTTCCCTTGATTTACAAGCAGTCGTCTGATGACAAGTTCTTTCCATATTTTGTAAGTTTTATCTTTTGTGACGACTTCCATTTCTATGATTTTGCCGGAATCCCCGCGTCTTAAGACTTTTAATTCCGTTATCTCACCGAGCTTTTCACCTCTGTTAAAACGAGGATGGACAAATCCGGTGGTTGATTGTTCTATAAGAGTTCTTTCAAGTGTTTTTTGAAGTTCCTCTCTTGTCCAGTTTTTTGTCCATCGAAAATATGGTGAGCGCACATCAAATGAGTCGGGTCTTGATTTATAGTAAGCTGCTGCATCTTCTTCCGTATTTAAAGGTGTCTGGCTCAATATGTCCGGTTTTGCGTGCAGGTATGGCTTATCATCGGACGGAAAAGCTTTTGTATTCGGGTCTGAAAATGCGTAGGCAAAACTTTCCGTATACCCACCCGCTGTTGAGGAATATTGTGCAAGAATTAAATCCCAATCGTACAATGCTACAATCCCCTCAGTTTCTTCTACGGCCTGTGTCCCGAGCTGCTTTTCGGAATTAGCACCGAAATAAACCTGACTGGCTACACTGTCTACTACGTCAAAGGCGGTGTAGGCTTTTGTCCGCGGTGAAAGTACGTAGTTTCTGGCGGCAACGCTCTGTGCTTTTAACGCTTCCAGACCAAACCTTACTGGCATCTCGTTCGGGACTACCCCTTTTAAATATTCTTCCAGTTCAATTACATTTACTATATGAAATGTATTTTGATTGTATTGTACGATTTCAAGTGCCCCGCGGTAGAGAGCATTACCGCCGGCTCGTCTCAGCCCTCTGACCCCCAATAATCCGCTGTCACAGGTGATTGTATAAGGCCCTGTGGATTCTTCCAGCACAGTTCCGTCATCTTTGTAAAGGGTAATCATCCCTGATTCAGTTTTTACGTTCAGGTTCTGGTTCGCAGGAAGTGAGCCGATAAAAATTCCGTTTTCGTAAATTTTTATTTCAGACGTTCCGTAAATGGTCGTTCTGGTGTAAAAATATTTTGAAAAAGAATTGTCACCAATGCCGACTCTGATAATTTCAGATTCAAGCGGCTTTTTGATTTCCTGATACCCTCCGCTGTAAGCTGCCTGCATAGTATTTTCAGGGATTTGAGGAGCTGCGTATATTCCTTTGGGTGTCCACAATCCTAAAGCAAGGCAGGTCAGTATTAAACAGGTCTTTACCGCTACTTGACTTCCCAAGTTGTCCCTTCCTTTGAATCTTTCAGAACAATGCCTTTTTCATCAAGTGCTATTCTTATTTTATCTGCAACATCCCAGTTTTTTTCTTCTCTGGCTTTTTTACGGAATGAGATGATATCCTCCATTCCCGCAAAATTTTCTCCGAGTTTTTCTGATACGTATTTTACAGCATTTTGAAGTTCTTCTTCTGAAAGTGAAGCTTTTTCAAAACTGAACCCGAGAACCCCTGCGAGTTTGAACAAAATTGTAAAGGAGTCTTTTTCATCTTTGTTTGCTTTGTTCGCAAGTTCAAAAAGTACAGCCAGTGCTTTTGATGTGTTTAAATCATCATCCATTGCTTCAACAAAATTTTTGTATTCATCAGTTTTTGTAATATCCAGAGTTTCATCAACAGGTGTGCGTTTTGCGTTGAGAAGTCTCTTTACTCCGGCAGCAGCTGATGACAACGCCTCATCTGAAAATTCAACCGGCATTCTGTAGTGGTTTGTCAGAATGAAAAATCTGATGGTGTTTGCATCATATTTTTTCAGCAAATCATCTATTGTCAGGAAGTTTCCTAAAGATTTTGACATTTTTTCTTTATTGATAGTCACAAATCCGTTGTGCAGCCAGTAATTTACAAATTTGCAGCCGTTTGCACACTCTGACTGTGCAATTTCGTTTTCGTGGTGCGGAAATATTAAATCAGCTCCGCCGGCATGGATATCTATGGTTTTGCCGAGGTATTTTCTGCTCATTGCTGAACATTCTATATGCCAGCCGGGTCTACCTTTGCCCCACGGAGAATTGTATCCGAATTTTTCATCCCGTTTCCACAGCGCAAAATCCAGAGGGTCTTCTTTGTGTTCACCGACTTCAATTCTTGCTCCGCTTTCCAGCTGGTCTATCGGCTGTTTGGAAAGGTAGCCGTATTTCGGGAATTTTTTAACTCTGAAATATACATCCCCGTCAGCTTCGTAAGCATAACCGTTTTTGATTAAATCTTTTACAATCGAAATCATTTCCCCGAGTGTTTTGGTCGCAAACGGTTCGATGTCCGGTTTCAATGTGTTAAGTGCTTTCATTGAGTTTTCAAACTGTTTGTACCAGTACTGTGAAACTTCTTCCGGTGTTTTGTGTTCATTTTCTGCCTTTTTCAAAATTTTATCATCCACATCGGTGACATTACGGCAGTAGGTCACATCAAACCCGCGGAATTTTAAATATCTGTATAATACATCCCAGGTTATGTAACATCTTGCATGTCCTAAATGTGCATAATCGTATACTGTCGGACCGCAGACATACATTTTTACTTTATTATCTTCAATAGGTTTAAATTCCTCTGTTTGGTTTGTGTAGGAGTTGTGTAATTTTATCATAAGACATCCCTCTTTTTTCCTTATTTTACTACAAACATATATTATGTTCTCATCCCGCTGCTTTATTAAAATTTGTAACGATATTCAATATGCAGGCAATTATTTATATCAGAAATATTTATAAGATATATACGTAATGTTGAGGTAAACACACAACAAAGAAGGAGAATGAATTATGTCAGGAGACAAAATCGAACGTAACCTACCGCCTGCTTACGCACGTGATGAACATTTGGTCAAGGTTAAAGTCAGGGATACCGAAAATCCTAAGAACATCAAAGTATTTTACGTGCCGAAAGGAACAACATTCAAAGGAAACACGGTAGAGGCAACGTTTAATGTCGATACAGAGATTAAAATGGCTAAATACCAGATTGCCGCAATGGAGGCGGCCGCTGAAGGTGATCGTTTTGGCGGTAATGAATATAAAATTATTGATATGTATGACAGCACAGGCGCAGCATACGGGTTTGACGTAACTGAAAAACTGCAAAAATACGGATCTAATTATAAGGTATCACGCAATCCTAATTATGACGGCAAAGGGTTTGTTGCAGATGCCACTGAATACGGTTTGTTCTTCGCGGAATTTGAGGACAAGAACGGTAATACCGGAAGTTTTGAACTTCAGTTGCCAAAAAATTAAAATGTCTGACAAAAATTGACAAAATTTTTAAGAGGTACAGTTGGGGCTGTACCTCTTAAAATATATATTTTACAAATGGAGAGACAAGTTATTTGAGGACGATAGCGAGAGCGGAGCGTAAGCGTGTTCCGAAAATAACTTGTCTCTCCATTTGTTGTGTCTTTTATTATTAATTATTTTAACCCGTTTTCGACAATAACTTTTGCAAGAATTCCGTTGATAAAGGATGCGCTGTCATCAGTGGAGTATTTTTTAGCCAGTTCAAGCGCCTCATCAACGACAACTTTCATAGGGGCATCTTTGATGTACAAAAGTTCAACAATTGCTATACGCAAAATGTCTTTGTCCATTTTTACAAGACGGTCAAAATCCCAGCCTTTTGAATATTTTTTGATAAGTCCGTCAACTTCTTCGTGATTTTTCTGGAAAAATTCAGCGATGGTTACGGCATAATTTTTAACTTCATTTTGGGATTCTAATGTTGCAAATTCTGCAATTTCCAGTGCCATAAGTGCTTTTTCCGCAATGTCCAGCATCTCTTCAATTTTGCCTGACAAATCTGATGTCATAGGAAGCGGTACAGGTACATTGGCTACACCTATTGGTCTATTCAGGTTTGTTTCGTGTTCTGCTTCATAGGTGTCAATTTTGTCTTTCAAATCAATCAGAGAACCGAGGGTGAGCTTTAATTCGTCACTTGCGTTGCTTGTCAAAATTCTGACTGATTTAAGGATTATATTTTCTAAATCTTCTTTGGAGTAAGTTGTAATCTTTTTATCAAACTGTGAAAACAGTATAAATGCTAATTCTCTTGCTGCTCTGCGCGCTTGCATGGTTTTCCTCTTTTTCTTTTTTAGTTTTATACAAGTTTAATTTATCATGAAAAATTTTCTAAGACAACGCCCGAATCATTTCGTGTGCCTCTTCGCATTCCGGAAAAATTTCTACAGCTTTTTCCAGATTTTGTAATGCCATTTCAACATCACCGAGTTTTTCGTAGCATTTGGCACAGCTTACAAGCACATTCACATTCATCGGGCTTTTATCAAGGATGCTCCTGAATATTGTAACAGCCTGTTTGTAATCTTCCAGCTCAAAGTAGCACAGTGCAAGAAGATTTTTGGTATCGCTGTCAGGTTCCATTTCGTAGGATTTGACTAGGAATATTTTAGCGTCCTCGTACTCTTTGCGCAAAAATCTTATGCGTCCTGCAATGTACAGCAGGAACGGGTCTTGCGGCAGATGCGCCATTGCAATATTAATTTCTTCCAGTGCTTTATCAAAATCTTTAAATTGAATTTTGTTCAGAGCTGAAAAAGCCATTGCCTTGTAGTTGTCTGGTTGTTTTTCAAGGACTTTTTGATAATATTCATCGGATTCTTTAAAGCTGCTTGTTGCATGCAGGTAGTTTGCATATTCAAACATAATATCAGCATCATCAGGTGCGCTTTTGAGTGCTGTTTCGAACTCATCTTTTGCGTAATCAAATAGTCTGCGCCCGAGATAAATTACCCCCAAATCTTTGTGTGCAGGAGCAAATTCAGGGTTAAGCTCAATAACTTTTTTCAGGATTTTTTCTGCTTTGTCCATATCGTTTGTAAGAACACATATATGAGCAAAGTCATAGTAAATTTCCTGTGAAACACTGCCCTGTCTAATGAGTTTTTCGTAAATTTCTTTTGCGTGCAGAGGCTGATTAACTTTCAAATGGAGGTTTGCGAGCTTCAGTGACATATTAACTGATTTTGGATTAAGAGTCACGAGGCGTGTCATAATTCCGATTGCATAGTTAAGCTCGCCTGTTTGTTCATAGGCGCAGGCAAGATTGTATTGAAAATTTGTTTTTTCCGGATGCGCAGTTGCAAGTTTTTTATAATGTTTTATTGCATCTTCGTACATTCCGCCTTTAAACTCTGAAAGTGCCATTGCAATAACATAACTTTCCTGCGGTTCAATATCATAGGCTTTTTGGAAATATTCAATTGCTTCTTTATGTTTTTCTTTAATCTGGAGTATTGAACCTATGTTGTAATAAGTTATAGAATTTTCCGGTTCAAGTTCACTGGCTTTCAAGAAATTTTCGTAAGCTTTTTCAAGGTTTCCCATAGTTACATAGGAAGTTCCGAGGTTGTTGTACAGCTGTGAATGGTCAGGATTTAGTTCAAGCGCTTTTTCTAAAAATTCAATGCTTTCTTCATATCTTTTCAAAGACATGCAGGCTGTCCCCACAATATAATAAAGGGTGTAGTCATCCTGTGTAAATTCCAGAGCTTTTTTACCCAGTTCAATAGCTTTTTCGGATTCTCCGGATTTTACATAAACCACGCATAAGTTTTTATAAGCATCAAGATAATTTTCACGTAATTTGATTACTTCTTTGTAGGCAGATTTTGCGTGCAGAAAATCTTCAAGATTATCATAGCAGTTTGCCAGATAAAACCAGCTTGAAGCATCATCCGGTTTGTATTTTACAACGGTTTCAAAATCTTTTCTGCCCTCGTTGAAGTTTCCGAGATTAACATTACACAGTCCGGAAAGTTTCAGGGCTTCTATATTTTTTTCATCGTCGTTTAAAAATTTTTTCAGTGAATTTTGTGCTTCTTCAAATTTTTTGTCGGATATAAGTTCGTTTATTTTTTCTAAAGTCATCTTTTTCATACCTCTGATTATAGCGTAAAAAAATATTTTGTACAAAGCGCGGGTGGACAGATTTTCAGAAAACATGGTATAATTGTTTGACACACAGATGCAAAGAACCCTCCCCTGTTCCTAAAAAGAAAGGAACTAAAATGGGAAAGAAAACTAAATATCCGGCATTCTCAAACGGCGCGGTTTCCGTGAACGGACAGACTGTTGCAACTACAAATAAAAACGGCAATACTGTTACCTCAAATTATAATATGTCTGATTCGGAAAAGCAGCTTTATGATTATGTTCAGAATTCATTTATGGATTCTTTGAAGAATGTAAACGTGTTTGATGATGCTACAAAAGAAAATCTGCAGTCTCAGGTTGATGCCTATACAAACAAGGGGCTGGATTTGATAAAGGAAACTTATACACCTATGATAAACGATTTGAAAAATGATATTGCATCAAGATTCGGAAATTTTGATAACTCTGTATTTATGGATAATTTAAATTCAATTGAAAGCAGCAGGGCAGATTCTATGAACGCGTTAACACAGGATATTCTTGCACAGCAGTCAAATTTGATTAACGATGAACTTGCAAGACGCTATGACTATTTGAATTTGCTGAGCGGAACACAGCAGCAGATGATAAATAATATAATGAGTTATCTCGGGGCTGCAATGCAGAACAGCTCTGCGGGAAATGCCTACAATCAGGCAAGCTATAACGGTTCAGGTAATAGCGGCAGCGGGTTATCTGTGGATTTTGCAAATCTGCTTTCTACCCTCGGACAGGCATTTTTGAAAACACGCTTTTAATTTTGTGAAGCGGGGATTTTTCCCCGCTTTTCCCCTGAATCAATTCATCAGAAAATTCTCTTCAGAACTATGTATATAAGTCACCTGTATATTCGCTTGCACAAATAAAGAATATCTGATAGCATGTTGTATATAAAGAGTAAGCTGATTAGAGAGGGTATGTTTATATGAAAAAAATTTTGAGATTGTTTTTTGTAGCGGCTTTGTTTATATATACGGCGGGTTGTTCCTTAGCCGAAGATAAAAATGTATGGGTAAATAATCTGCGTTCAATTTTTCTGAACAATTCCGCTATAATTTACGGTATAAATTTAAGAACTTTCAATGCACAGGATGCTAATAAAAACGGTCTGATTGATTTTGATGAGAATGAAGAAAGCGGTACTTTTTTGAATGCTATTGACCGGCTGGATGAACTTAAAAACCGAGGGATAAATACAATCCATTTACTTCCGATTACTCCTGTAGGCACTACAAAAGCTCTCGGAACAGCCGGTTCATTGTATGCCGCATCTGATTTCAAAAGCCTTAACCCTCAGCTTGGCAGCGACAAAACAGCTCTTTCTATTGAGTATCAGGCAAGAAAATTTATAACAGAGGCTCATAAACGCGGTATCAGCGTAATTGTTGACCTGCCGTCAATGGGGTCTTATAACCTTTATATGACCCGTCCGGAACTCTTTGTAAAAGATAAAAGCGGCCAGCCGGTTATTCCTGTTGACTGGACAGATACAAGACTTCTGGATGCAGGAACAGAATCAGAAATAAATCATAATGTATTTATGGAGTATAAAGGGTTTGTTGATATGGTCATAGGGCTTGGCGCTGACGGTATCAGAGCCGATGTTGCCTCCTGCAAACCGGCTAAGTTCTGGAAAGAACTTATTGACTATTCACGCAAAAAAGATAATCAGTTCCTCTGGCTGGCAGAAGCTTCTGACTCCTGGACAAAACCTGTTCATGAAGAGGCTGTGTATACTCCGTATGACAAATTGCTGGAGGCAGGATTTGACGGTTTTTACGGCAGTTTCTTTAATCTGAAAGATTGGAAAAACGGTAAAGAATTAACGGACCACCTCTTGTTTATCAAATCTCTTTACAACAAATATCCTGACAGAAAAACTGCTATAGGCAGCTTTTCAACCCACGATGAACTCAGCCCTATATTGATAAACGGGGAACCGTTCAGCGAAATGATTATCTGGTTAAATGCAACTATGCCGATTAATTCTTACGCAATTGACGGATTCCCGACTGGCGATAATTACATCTATTTCTGGGCTAACAAAAAGGCTGACAAAACTTTCACAGATGATGAATATTATTTTGCACACCGCGGCAAGATGGATATTTTCAATTTTTCAAGACGTCCGGGCGGACGCAGTATGAATCTTTCTGAGCAATATGATGCTGCAAACCGCTTTAAACTTTATATGGCTCCTGTTCTGAATAACGGTGATATCCATATTTTCAAAACATCATCATCTTCCGTATTTGCTTATGCAATCAGTTATTCAAAACAAACTGTGCTGGTTGTTGGTAATTTGAACAGCCGTGTTCAGCAGGAAGTGGAATTTAAACTCCCTAAATTTGATGCTGAATCCAAAATGCTTATGCCGCTTAAACTTATCAATGTGCCGCATGTTGAGAAAAATAAGTTCAAAACAACTCTCTATCCTGCGGAAATTCAGGTATATATGATTGAAGATTATGAGATTAAGAAGTAAACTGCAGAGTCGTTAGGACTAAACAGAAAAGTTATTTGAAGAAGATGGCGTGAGCGTGTTCCGAAAATAACTTTTTTGTTTTTTTTGAAATTATAAAAATTTATTTATATATCTCCCTGTCAAAGAATAAACTCCTCACGCTTGCCTGCCCTATGTTTCTTGACTTGAAATTTTTACCAAAGTAAAATTTAGTTGTATATAACGTGAAGGGAGTACTAAAAAGATGATGGATCGTATACAACTTACACACGAAGTAGAAGAAATGTGCTGCGTAAAACGCGGCGTAAAAGGCGAACCTGCTCCGATTCCTCAAGAGGGAGAATGGACAAAGGTTAAAAAAATTGAAGAAATTTCAGGTTTGACACACGGCTGCGGCTGCTGTGCTCCTCAACAAGGTACCTGCAAATTAACTTTGAACGTAAAAGACGGTATAATTCAAGAAGCGTTGGTTGAAACTCTCGGATGCTCAGGCATGACTCACTCTGCTGCTATGGCTGCAGAAATTCTTCCTGGCAAAACTATCCTTGAAGCTTTGAATACTGACCTTGTTTGTGATGCTATCAACGTTGCAATGAGAGAATTATTCTTGCAAATCGTTTACGGACGTACACAAACAGCTTTCTCAGATAACGGATTGCCTGTTGGTGCCGGACTTGAAGATTTGGGTAAAGGTCTTCGTTCTCAAGTAGGTACAATTTTCTCTACTAAACAAAAAGGACCAAGATATCTTGAAGTTGCTGAAGGTTACGTTCTTGAACTCGGCCTTGATAAAAATGATGAAATTATCGGCTACAAGTTCGTACACCTCGGAAAATTCATGGATGCCGTTAAGAAAGGCGTTGATCCGAAAGAAGCTTTGGAAAAATTCACTAACACATACGGTAGATTTGACGAAGCTGTTAAGAAAATTGACCCAAGAAAAGAGTAATTTTAAGTTAAGAGGAAATAAAAATGAGTATTAAATTTGAAGGACAAGACAGACGTCAGGCAAAATTAAACAAAATCTTGCCTGAATACGGTTTCAAGTCTCTGGAAGACGCAAAAGCATTGTGCGATTCCAAAGGCATTGACGTAGACGCAATTGTTAAAGGAATTCAGCCGATTGCATTTGAAAATGCAGTATGGGCTTACACACTCGGCGCAGCAATCGCAATTAAAAAAGGCGCTAAAGACGCAGCAGAAGCTGCAAGTTTAATCGGCGAAGGCTTACAAGCTTTTTGTGTACCGGGTTCAGTCGGTGACACAAGAAAAGTAGGTCTCGGTCACGGTAACCTTGCTGCTATGCTTTTGAGAGAAGAAACTCAGTGTTTCTGCTTCCTTGCAGGTCACGAATCTTTCGCGGCTGCTGAGGGCGCTATCGGTATTGCAAGAAACGCTAACAAAGTTAGAAAAACTCCTTTGAGAGTTATCTTGAACGGTCTTGGTAAAGACGCTGCTTATATCATCTCAAGAATTAACGGTTTTACTTCTGTTGAAACAAAATATGATTACAAAACAGGCGAATTAAAAATCGTTAAAGAACAACCGTTCTCAGATGGAGAAAGAGCAAAAGTTAAATGCTACGGTGCTGATGATGTATCAGAGGGTGTAGCTATTATGATTCACGAAGGTGTTGATGTTTCTATCACAGGTAACTCAACTAACCCGACAAGATTCCAACACCCTGTAGCCGGTACTTACAAAAAATGGTGCTGGGAAAACGGACGTAAATACTTCTCAGTAGCATCAGGCGGCGGTACTGGTCGTACACTTCACCCAGATAACGTAGCAGCAGGTCCTGCTTCTTACGGTATGACGGATACTATGGGCAGAATGCACGGTGACGCTCAATTTGCAGGTTCTTCATCAGTTCCTGCTCACGTTGAAATGATGGGTATCATCGGTATGGGTAACAACCCGATGGTAGGTGCTACCGTTGCTGTTGCAGTTGCTGTTGCAGGTGCTTTGAACAACTAGTTCAAAACTGAACGCAGATTACAAAAAGTCAGGTCATTTGACCTGACTTTTTTGTTTTCTATCTTGGTGAACCTGAAAGCAATTAGAGTGACTGGATTGCTCTTTCGAGAGCTTCAGTTTCAGTGATACCATTGTTAGCTGCGTATTCTTTTAGTTTATTTATTGACTCTTCACTCAAGCGTCTGTTAAACGGTATACGCGGATTTTCACATTTTCTGCCGGCGTTTTCACGTCGTCCGCCCCAGCCGCCTTTCCCATGGCATCCTCCGTGTCCGTCTCCTCCGTGGTGGCAGTGCCCTTCTCCATGGCAATGATGTTCACCGTTGTGCTGGCAGCCCTCTCCGTGTCCGTGGCAGCCTCCGTGACAGTTTTCTTTTTCATCAAACATTTTTATCGCCTCCTTTTTTTCTTTCATAATATAATTATAACTCTTTATTTTGATTTTGTCAATACATTTTCAACTTTCAAACAAACCGGAATTTGTTACAATTTTTAATTTATTTACATCATGATTTGCTGGTTGTATTATTATATAAGAGAGATGATTGAGAATAATGGATTTTTTCAGGAGGACAGGTGTCTGAAAAATATTATATAAAAGGCGGAACCCCTTTAAAAGGTGAAGTATCAATAGGCGGAGCAAAAAATTCAGTTTTAAAACTGATGGCAGCTGCTATATTGGCTAAAGGTGAGACAAAGATTTATAATGTTCCGGATTTGACTGATGTAGAGATAATGCTGAGCGTTATAGAGCAGCTTGGTGCAAAGACTAACTATAATAAAACAGAAAAATCTTTAACTATAGATGCGACAGATATTACGAGTGTAACGGCAAAGTATGAGCTTGTGAGCAAAATGCGTGCATCTTTTATAATTTTGGGTGCACTTGTTACAAGATGCAAAGAGGCTATAGTAGCTCTTCCTGGCGGCTGCGCCATTGGTGAACGCCGTGTAGATTTTCACATCAAGGGACTGGAAGCACTCGGCGCCAAAATTAAAATAGAAAACGGTTATGTCCATGCAAAAGCAAACAAACTTGTCGGGACTGACATATATTTAGATTTGCCGTCTGTTGGTGCAACAGAAAACCTTATGCTGGCTGCGGTTCTTGCAGAGGGGTCTACAAGAATTCAGAATGCGGCGCAAGAACCTGAAATTGTTGATTTAGCAAACTTTTTAAATGCAATGGGTGCTGATGTTATCGGGGCAGGAACATCTGAACTTGTGATAAACGGAGTTAAACAGAGTGATTTGCATCCGATAGAATACACAACAATTCCGGATAGAATTGAGGCAGGAACATTTATGGCTGCAATTATTGCAACAAAAGGCAAGGCTATTATAAAGAATGTTTTTCCTGCTCATTTGACATTTTTCACCGACAAATTGCTGAAGATGGGTGCAAATATCAAGCTTGTTGATCCGACAACACTTGAGGTGAGCTGCAAAAACAGATTAAATTCAATCAATTTTGTGACCCAGCCATATCCGGGATTTCCTACAGACTTGCAGTCAATGGCAATGGCATTGTTGACGACAGCAAACGGTGTCGGAATTATTACTGAAAGTTTGTACGAAAACAGATTTATGCAGGTTCCTGACTTGAGAAGAATGGGCGCTGATATTCATCAGGACAGAAACCACGCAATAATAAAAGGCGTCAAAAAACTTACAGGTGCAACACTTACCGCAAGTGACCTGAGAGCCGGAGCATCTCTGGTTGTTGCTGCATTGATGGCAGAGGGCAATTCTGTCATTGAAAAATTACATCATATAGATAGAGGATACGAAAATTTCGAAGTTAAGCTAAGATTGTTAGGAGCGAAGATAGAGAGAAAAGATGATGAACTAATTTCTCCTGTTGACCTAACGGAGGGTACTAGGAATGAATCCTACTTATAAACGATGGTATGATCACGATCCACTGCTATTAGAGGTAATTGAGCTTTTAAGAAATTACCAGACTGAATTGCGTGCACAGGCTGAGATATTTTTACAAAAGATTGAAGAAAAGGTATCAAAAGAGACAGTAGATAAATTCTACGCAATGGTAAAACCGGTTAATGCAAACAACCGCTGGTATGATAAAGATCCTGTGATATCAAAAACAGTTGAAATTTTGAGAATAGTGCCTCCGGAAGCTCAAAAAATCTGCGCTCAAAACTTTATCAAAACGCTCAAAGAAATGGGCATTGAATACGAAAGCCCTAATAAAGAAAATAAATAAGTTTAAAAAAGGCTTTTCTAAATCGGAAAAGCCTTTTTTATGAATATCCTCCAAACCCATTAATCAACTATCCAACGATATTTTTATATGCTAAAATATGTTGTATGTTTGAAGTTAAATTCACGGAACACAACGAGAGTTTCAGTCAGTTCAGATATAACCTGCTGCATTCTTTTTCTTTTGCTGCAACAGGGCTTACCTCTGTGCTGCGGCTTGTTTTGCTTACCAAAATCCGTGAGATTACAAAGAAAAAGGTTCTCTTTGTAACATCTTCCGAGCAAAATGCTCTGAGATACCAGAATGACCTGAAAAAAGCCTTTGATGTTGAGGGAAAACTTCTGCCCTTTCAGAATATTTCTATGTACGAGAGCGTGATGCCTAATGTTTACGATTACGCGGAGCAGATAGAAATCCTGCGCCAAAAGCCGGATTTGGTTATTGCGCCTGTTAAAACTCTTCTGGAAAAATTTCCGCACGAGGGATTTTTTGAGCTAAACAAAATCGTGCTCAAAGTCGGCGATGAAATCGACATGAAAGAATTTGCGCAAAATGTTGTGAAACTCGGCTACAAACGCGCAACTATGGTAAGCGATATTTCAGAATTCAGTATCCGCGGTGATATTATTGATATCTACGGGATTGATGATATGCCTGTCAGAATAGAGCTCTGGGGGGATGAAATTGTTGATATCAGATATTTTAATAATGAAACCCAAAAATCTGTAAAGAAAACAAAAGAAGTTGAAATTCTTCCTGTGTATAAATTTGTTCTTGATGATATGAACACCGGCTTGAGCGAAGAAGAGGGCTATTTTGAGGGGATTGGGGTTTACCAGAATTATTTCAACACAAATCTGGTGAGCGTGCTGGATTATTTTAAAGATTATATAATTGTCTACGATGAAGCTCCGGAAATCTATGCGAAGTATCAGTTTATGGACGAAGAGTATGACAAACTCGCGGAAGAAAACTTAAAATCCGGACTGAACAAAGAACTCAGAGGACGCAATCATTTTACATTCGATGAATTTATAAAAAAGACCGCAGGATTTTTTAAAATAGGATTTAACAATTTTCTTGACAGCGAGATGGAAGAGATTGTTGAATTTGATTCCCAGCCTGTCAAAAATTTTGCGGCAAACCTTGACGACATTGCAAATTTTATCCGCTCAAAACACGGTTACAAAATAATTATTGCAACGGATTATCCGGAGCGTGTGAAAGAAATTTTGGGTGAGCGCGAAATTTTTGATGTTGAATATACCGAATTGCTATCCTCGCACGGCGCAATTTTAGAGGATTGTAAAACCGTAATTCTGACAGATAGAGAGCTTTTTAACAAACGCACAAAAGAAATTACCGCAACAAAACGCTCATACTTCAAAGAAAAACCGGAATATATTGAAAATATAAATGACATTCAGGAGGGCGAATACGTTGTCCACGCGGTTCACGGAGTCGGGATATACAAAGGTCTGAGCAAGCAGGAAATTGACGGGCAGTTAAAGGATTATCTTACAATTGAATATGCAGCAAAAGACCGGCTGCATATTCCTGCAGAACAAATAAACATGCTCTGCCGCTACCGCGGCTCGGGTTCGGTCAAACCCAAACTTTCCAGAATGGGCGGAAAAGATTGGGAAAACACAAAAACACGTGTTAAAAAAGAGGTTGAACAAATTGCCTATGACTTGCTCCGTCTTTATGCAAGGCGTAAGATGCAGCACGGTATCCAATTTTTACCGGACACAACCTGGCAGGTCGAGATGGAAGAGGCTTTTGAATACGTGGAAACTCCTGACCAGATGCGTGCTATTGTCGAAGTTAAAGCTGATATGGAAAGCGATAAGCCTATGGATAGACTCATCTGCGGGGACGTCGGGTTTGGCAAAACAGAAGTTGCAATGCGCGCAATATTTAAAGCCGTAACCTCAGGCAAACAGGTAGCAGTGATTGTTCCGACTACTATTCTTGCACTCCAGCATTTCCAAACAATGTCAGAACGTTTCAAACCGTTCGGGGTCGAAGTCGAATTGATGTCTCGTTTCAGAAGCCACAAGGAGCAAAAAGAAACCATTAAAAATCTTGCAACAGGCAAATGTGATGTTGTAATTGCTACCCACAGACTTCTTCAAGACGGAATTGTATTCAAGGATTTGGGACTTCTCGTAATTGACGAAGAGCACCGTTTCGGCGTCCGTCACAAAGAAAAATTGAAACAGCTGCGAGAAAATATTGATATAATCACAATGTCGGCAACTCCGATTCCTCGGACGCTTTATATGTCTTTATCCGGAATTAAAGATATGTCGGTTATCAACACTCCGCCGAAAAACAGGCTTCCGATAAAGACTTATGTCGGGGAGTGGAATGAAACTATGGTGAAAAATGCCATTGTCCACGAGCTTGATCGTGAGGGGCAGGTTTTCTACCTGTATAACAGGGTTGAAACAATAGAAGAATTCAGACTTCAGCTGCAAAAACTTGTCCCGAATGCCCGTATCGGTATCGGCCACGGTCAGATGGATGAAAAAACTCTCGAGCAGGTTATTATAGATTTTGCAAACCGCGAATATGATGTTCTGCTTGCCACAACGATTATTGAAAACGGCATAGATATACCTAACGCAAATACAATGATAATTCATAATGCCGACAGATTCGGGCTGGCACAGCTCTACCAGCTCCGCGGGCGTGTAGGTCGTTCACAAAGACAGGCATACTGCTATTGTTTCTACAAAAAGAGCAAAGAGATTACAAAAGAAGCTATCCAGCGACTGAAAGCCATAAAAGAATTTACCACCCTCGGCAGCGGCTACCAGATTGCCCTGAGAGATGTGGAAATCCGCGGTATAGGTAATATTCTAGGTACAAAGCAGCACGGTCATATGATTAATGTCGGCTTTGACACATACTGCCAGCTTCTGGAAGAAACTGTTCAGGAACTTCAGGGCGAAAAGGTAGAAAAATCAGTTCCAACAATTGTTGATATAAATGTTACAGCTTATATCCCTGATGACTGGGTCGGCTCTTCCGAACAGAAAATGATTGAATATAAACGTCTTGCCGATGTCAAATCGGATATTGAACTGGATTGTATAGTCGATGAGTGGAAAGATAGATTCTCTAAACCGCCGGAGAGCGTTGAAAATCTTATTAAATTAATAAAAATCCGTCTTGCGGCATGCGAAGTAAATATCTCTCTAATTCGCGAAACAAAAGAGAATATAAGAATTTATACTCCGTTTTCACAACCGGAGTGGAATATAATCCGTGCCGCGCTGCCGGGTGAGATGCTCAAAAAATTGAAATTTACAATAGCTCCGTCTTCTTGTCAGGAGGGCAAATCCATACTGCTTTTAAATAATGCTTATATGAACTTTGATGAAGTATTTAACATTTTGACTGATTTGTTTTATTATATGTATAAAGTTAGTCATGAATTCACTTATTAATAAAGAAAGAGAGACAATATGAAAGGAAAAAAATTACTGATTACTCTTGCTGCATCAGCTGTATTATTTGCAGGCTGCGGTCTCAAATCAGGCGAAACCATCATAAAAGTTAATGACACAAAAATTACTCAGGCTCAATATGATAAAATGTTTGAAAAACAAATAAGCAATTCTATGCTTTCTCAACTCGGTATTAATATTAAAGACGGCAAAAATACTTTCCTGTATAACTTGATAAAAGAACGTGTTGTCAATGAATTAATTGTGAAAGCTTTACTCGATGAAGAAATTGCAAAACGCGGTATAACAGTTTCTAATAATGATGTAGAAGATGCAATTAAAGAAATAGTTGATAAAGTAGGTTCAAAAGACCAGCTTAATACTATTTTGAAGAAAAACGGAATCTCTGCAAACCAGTTCAAAGCTGACTTGAAAGAAGAAATCAAAATGAAAAAACTTGCAAAAGAACTCGGCAGCTCAGATGTTTCAGATGCGGAAGCCCAAAAATTTTATAACGATAACGCCGCAAAATTCAAATATCCGGATAGAGTTCGTGCATCTCACATCCTGATTTCTGCTAACCCTGCAGAAATCGCAGAAATTGTGAAATCTGACCCTAAAAATAAAGAGCTGACAGAATCTCAGTTGAATGATAAAGTTAACGAAGAAATGAATGCTAAAAAAGCAAAAGCAGAAAAGATTTTAGCTCAGGCTAAAGCTGATACAACACAGTTTGCCAAATTAGCAAAAGAAAATTCTGACGATACAACAACAGCAGTCAAAGGCGGAGATTTAGGTTTCTTTGCCGCACAAGAAATGGTTCCGGAATTCTCAAAAGCAGCATTCGCGCTCAGACCGAATTCAGTTTCCGGTGTTGTCCAGACACAGTTCGGTTACCATATCATTTTCGTAACCGACAGAATGGCAGCCGGTCAAGAACCGTTTGAAAAAGTTAAAAATGAAATCAAAGGATATCTCTCAAACCAGAAACAGCTTCAGCTTGTTGATAACCTCGTTGAATCTATGAAGAAAAATGCTAAAGTCGAATTTGTAAATAAAGAATACGATCCTGCATCAATCAGATCAGATATCCAAAAACAAATTAAAGAAGGTGCACCTGCCGGCGCTCAGCCTGCACAAGCACCGGCAGAAGCTCCTGTTAAGGAATAATTCTGCAAAATACAGAATGAACAAAAAGGCGGAGGGGTAAAATTTTACCCCTCCG